>JBGCFD010000182.1:0-27674 GCA_045106765.1 Saprospiraceae bacterium
CAATTCTAATATATTTCAACGATTTACAAGCCTGTTTACTAAAAGGCGGGTTTGTAATTTTTCTCTGTCAGATAGCGCTCGTTTGCCCTCATCTGTTTCCTTTTTCTTTCTGTCGGTGGGCGAATACGTCGTTTTTCATAATAACGAATAATCAATTCAATTGCTTGTTTAATAAAATCGTCCGTTGGAGTATAACTAAAAAATAGGAAGGCCGACTAGTAAAACCAGTCGACCTTTTTACTTTAGGTCTATTTTATATTAAAATTAAAATTTCTTTAACCTCAATACTTAATAACTCTCTCATAAGTTTCAAGTTATATACCTAAAGTTCCTTAAAACAACACCCTTTTCTTTATATCAGACAAGACATATATATCAGTCAATTTATAGAGCAAAGATATTTCTTAATTGGTAAAATCCAATAATTCTACATCAAAAATTAAAATTGAATTCCCCGGAATATCTCCTCCTGATCCAAATACTCCATATGCATAACCAGAAGGAATATACAATTTTCCTTTTCCTCCTTTCTTAAATTTTGGAACTCCAACTCGCCACCCTGCAATTAAATTAGCTAAATTTGATTTTAGCGGATTAGTTGATGTCCGAGAATCAAAAATAGTCCCATCTCCATTCATTACTGTTCCAGAGTAAGCCATCGAAACCAATGCACTACTAGTAGGATAAGTACTCCCACTTCCTTCATCTTCAATTACATAATAAACACCCTGTTCATTAAGAGCTGTAATATTATTAGTAGTCAAATATGTTTCTATAATTTCAACATCGATATCTAATTGCTCTTGAAATGTCAAGTTTTCTTTTTCACAAGAAAATAACATAGAGATGGCAAAAAGCGTAAGTATTAAATTTTTCATTTCTTTTTTTTTGATCCTGAGACAAATCTTATTTTTGTAAGTCGAGTTAAAATTTGTTTCAGAATAGTTTATTTAATGCAAAAGTACAAATTGTTAAGTGATTGAATATTAAACTAGTTTGTTTTTTATTTAAACCTTATCTAATCCTAATTCGCTGCCTTTTTCCAACATAAAATTATGCGCAGCTTCATAATCATTTTCTATATTCCCATCAAGAATCGCCTCCCGAATCGCCGTTTTAATAACTCCAACCTCACGAGAAGGAGAAATTCCAAAGGTCTCCATAATTAACTCCCCACTAATTGGTGGTTGCCAATTTCGCAAATGATCCTTAGCTTCAATCTCTTTTAATTTTTCTCTGACCATTACATAATTTTCTAAATAGCGAGCTACTTTCTTAGGATTTTTACTTGTAATGTCTGCTTCACAAAGCAGCATCAAATCGTCAATATCATTCCCTGCTTCAAATAGTAATCTTCTGATCGCTGAGTCTGTGATATTTTCTTTAGTTAAACTAATCGGTCGCAAATGAAGTCGCACTAATTTTTGCACATACTTCATTTTATGATCCATCGGTAATTTCAATTTTCTAAAAATCCTTGGAACCATAATCGCTCCCAATGCTTCATGACCATGAAATGTCCAACCTGCCTCTGGATGAAAACGTTTGGTCGGAGGCTTAGCAATATCATGAAAAACTGCCGCCCATCGCAACCAAATATTTTGCGTTTTTTTACACAAATTATCCAACACCTCAAGTGTGTGATAAAAATTATCTTTATGCCCTTTTCCATTTCTAATCTCTACTCCGTGTAGTGCTACCATTTCTGGAAAAATCAGTTCTAATAATCCTGTATCAAAAAGTAACTTAAATCCAACTGATGGTTTTGGAGTTCTCATTATTTTGTTCAACTCAATTGTGATTCTTTCTTGGCTTACAATACCGATACGATTTTTATATTTGGAAATTCCTTTTAACGTTTCAGGTTCGATCGTAAATCCTAACTGAGTTGAAAATCTAATCCCTCGCATCATCCTCAATGGATCATCAGAAAAAGTTTTTCCAGGTTCCAACGGCGTTTTAATAATTTTTTGTTCCAAGTGCAATAATCCATTAAATGGATCGACGATTGCGCCAAAATTATGCTCATTTAAACTTACCGCCAATGCATTAATTGTAAAATCTCTTCGATGTTGATCATCTTCCAATGAGCCATCTTCTACGATTGGTTTTCGAGAATCTTGTCGATAAGATTCTTTTCGAGCACCTACGAATTCAACTTCCAAATCCTTATGCTTGAGCATCGCTGTTCCGAACCTTGGATAAACAGAAACCCTCGGAATAGGGCGCAATCTTCCAGCAATATTTTGAGCCAAAGTGATTCCACTTCCTACACAAACAATATCCATATCTTTGGAAGGGCGAGCCAATAATCGATCTCTCACATAACCACCAACCACATAGGTTTCGTAGCCTAATTCCATTGCACATGAATGGATTAAGTCAAATATCTCTCTTTCGTGTTTTTGTATGTTAAATACCAAATTCTTTAAATGTTTAAGCTTTACTAAAAATTGAAGGGCGTAAAAATAATAATAATTTATTTATTCTGATTTTAGTTCCATTATTGTTTCTCCACAAACACTTTAAATTGATCTAACCACTTCTGAACCTGTTTTTTAAACATACCTGGAAATAAAAAAGCCATCGCTTTTACCATAAATCCTCGCAAAACGGTGTATTCAACTTCAGCATCATATTGAGTTCGATCTTCGCTCAATGCGGTAAACCGATTCGTCATCGTATTGTCCATATGAATGTGATGATAAAATCCAGTAAATTCATGAGGCAGATTATTTGAAGTAACTGTTTCGGTAATTTCCATTGTTCGTTTCCCTTGTTGATAAAACATCTTAGAAATAGTCCCTACCTGAGCTGGCGTTCCACTCACTAATTTTTTCCTTAAAAATCCATCTTGGTATTCTTTTAAATTTTCAGGATCGATAAAAAGTTCGGCAACTTGATTGATCGGTTTTTCAATAATGACGGTGCAGGTAAATTTCATTTTGCATTTAATTATTTTCTAAAAATAACAATTCAATTACAAAATAAATAATAGTTAGGTATTAAAAATTAGTTTTTGATTCCAAAAAAAATAGCCTTACAAAATTTTGCAAGGCTATTTTTTTTTGGAATGATAATTAATTCTATGAATTAGCTAGCAGTTTCATTTTTAATATAATGAGACGGGTATGCTACTCTGATTCCAGCTTTTCCTAAAGCCGCTTTTACATTTTTGTAAGTTCCGAAATATACATCCCAATAATCTTCACATTTAGCATGTGGTCTAACTGCCAATAGAATATTATGTGCATCAAATTTTTCAATTTCTACATATGGAGCAGGATCAGAAAGCACCTTTGGTGTTGCTTTAATTGCCTCCATAATAATAGCTTCCACTTTATCAAAATCTTCTTCGTAAGGCATAGCTACATTCAAATCAACTCTCAAAAATTCAGTTGCAGAAAGGTTAGTCATCATGCCACTTGTCGCAAGACCATTTGGCATAATCACTTTCTTATTTTGAAGCGTATCAATAACTGTATTAAAAACTTGAATTTCTTTTACTGTTCCAACTACTCCTTGAATATCCACTAAGTCCCCTACTCTATAAGGTTTAAAAATTAAAATCATGACCCCTGAAGCAAAATGTCCAAGTGTTCCCTGCAAAGCCATTCCAATTGCCAAACCAGCCATACCTATTAAAGCGATAAAAGAAGTTGTTTTCACTCCTACTAATTCCGCAACACTCATTACTAGTAAAACTTTGAGAATTACGCTAATCATTGAAGATAAGAAAGGTATTACATCTTGATCTAAACCAGAATTTTTCATTCCAGCCTGAATGACTTTCATTATTTTTCCAATGATCCAAAGACCGATAATTAGTACTAAAATTGCTCCAACCAAATTAGGTGCCCAAGCAATAAGGTTTTCAATAAAGAGTCCTGATTTTTCAATTAAAAATTCCATGATAAGTGTTGTGTTTAATTAAGTTTTCTTAAAATAATGTTAACACTCTTTAGACATGACAATTTTTACCAAGTCACATTTCAGTATTTTTTCAGAAAAAAATTCACTTAACATGGAGTTCCTCAACAATTTTTTTAGTCGTCCTCAGGTTCTAAAATAACCTGGTCAGGGGTATTATTACGAGCAAATTCAAGCCCTTCTTCCCACCAACGTTTCATTTTTTCAGGGCGAAAAATAAAAGCATTATCAGTTAATAATCTTGGAGTATGGTAAAATTTTATTCTCACCTTACGATGCAATCCTTCCAAATTCCCTATGGCAATATCATCTTTTTCAATTTGAGACAACATAAAATCAAAAGTCTTGGTCAACACATCAAAAGCATTTCGAGAAGGAAGTGTATTGATATTATGATCTTTTGGATTTAAAATAATTACATCAATTTTTGTTGCTCCTTTATTAATCGCATGTTGAATAGGAATATATTCTCCAAAACTTCCATCTGCATATTCTTGCCCATTTTTTTTCAACAGACTCATAAAAGGAACAATATTAGAAGAAGCCCACATCCAATCACAAAAATCTGTGTAATCATAATCTAAGATCGATTTATATTGCACCCGTTTTGCCGTCAAATTTGCTACGGTAACGAGAACTTCTTTTCCACTATTTTTTATTTCTTCAAAATGACTTAACGTTAGATTCTTCCCAATTAATTTTCTTAAATTTTTACTTTCTCCAAATGTTTTTTTTCCTGAGATAAATTGTCGAACCATTCCAAGATGGTTCATTTTGGAAATAAAAAGTCCATGCCTTTTTCGAATAATAAAAGGAGAAATATTAAAAATATCTTTTTGAGTGATGGAGCTAAATATTTTTTTGAGCTTATCAATTTTACCAATCGCAGCAAAAGGAACGATCAAAGCACCAGTTGAAGTGCCGACCAAAAGATCATAATCTTTTCCACGCTCATTGATGAGATGTTCCAATATTCCACCTGCAAATGCTCCTTTACTTGCTCCACCAGAAATTACTAATGCTCTCATTGAATTTGTATTTATTAAATTATACTTTGCTTTAGGTTTTTTGTTGTAATGAAGTTAATCGTTCTAAATTTCAAGAATTTACTATTAAATAACAATATATTTACAAAAGTAAGAATTATTAAACGCTCCAATAATTTTCACCATAAAAAGAATAAATTAAATGTCCTACTCTTTAATTTTAGCGAATATTCAAAAACATATTGATCTCAATGAGGAGGAAATAGAATATTTTATTTCTCTTCTAAATCAAAAAGAAATTAGAAAAAAAGAATTTGTTCTACAACAAGGCGATACTTGTAGAAATATTTTTTTTATTACTAAAGGCGGGTTAAGAGCTTTTTATATTAATCAAAATGGGAAAAAATCTACCATCATGTTTGCCATCAAAGATTGGTGGATAACTGATATGAATTGTTTTTTAAATCAAATTCCTGCTATGTCAAATATTGTAGCTTTGGAAAATAGTTCGTTGCTTCAATTAAGTTTTTTCCAATTGCAAAAATTATATCAACGAGTCCCAAAGTTTGAACGATTTTTTAGAATCTTGATGGAAAAAGCGTATGTGAGAGAACAACTTCGAGCACTTGATAATTTGACTTTAACCGCAGTAGAACGCTATGATAAATTCGTAGAAAAATATCCTAAAATCAATGAACAAATTACTCAAAAACAATTGGCTTCCTACCTTGGAATTTCTCCAGAATTTTTGAGTACGATCAAAAAAAATAAATTGGATTCTTAATCTATCTTAATTTTTTTTCAAAAAATTTCCTTTGAAGAAAGAAATTATTCTTTGACAAAAAAAAATAAGATGTTAATACTAATTGCAGAACCATACCGAAGCGGTACTGGCGACGATCCTAAACTCATTCAACAAAATTTAGATAATCTAGAAGCAGTTGCTTTACCCCTTTTTCGTAAAGGTCATATTCCTATGATTGGCGAATGGGTTGCTCTGCCTTTGCTCCATTTGGCAGGATCGAAAAAACCTGGAGATGAAATTTTTAATGAAATTCAATATCCAGTTGCCCACCGGTTGTTGACCAAATGTGATGCTGTTTTACGAATTGAGGGTGCATCCAAAGGTGCTGATCAAGATGTGGAAATTGCTAAAAAATTAGGCTTAAAAATCTTTTACAATTTGGAGGATATTCCAGATGTAAAATGAATGCTTTACGGGACTCAAGAGAGTCCCGCTACTTTTTTAAATTACCGCATGGTGAATCCATGATTAGTATATCGCATCAATTGTTGACTTTGCATATTTCCACTTTGATCTTGAACTTGTAAAATATACATGTTGCCAGAGAGCGAAAGGTTGCCTACTTCAATTTGAAGTTGTTGTGTCCCTCTTTCTGCATGTTCTTCTTTTTGAAAAACTATTCTGCCGGCAATATCGACGAGGTTGATTTGGATTTTTCCTTTTTTCTCAACTGAAATTTCTAGGTTGATTTTATTGATAAATGGATTCGGGAAAATGTTTTTTATGGCTACTCCAAGTGGGGGGAGAATAATAGAATCCTTTTCTTTTGAATTGGAATCTTCAGATTTTTGAGATTCGGTTGGGCTAATTTCTTCGATGTCTAACTCATCAATTTCAAAATCGAAATCTCTTACTATTTCATTATTTAATTTATTTGGAAAATCTATTGGATGATCACTCTCCGTAAACATTGGGCCTCCGTAAACCAATAATAAATAATCAAGCTCAGTTTTAAAAATTGCAATTTCTGAAATCCTTTTATAATCTAACTTTAATTCTTTTGGTACAAAATTAGAATGATTAATAGTAAAAGTTAATTTTTTCTCATTGAAACAAAACTCAGGAATTCTAATTTCTGCAACTCCTAAACTGTCAGTTAATGAGGTTGCTTGGGTTTCCAAATGAGTTACACTTGCCCCTTCCACAGCAATCTGTTCAGGATTAAAATGAGTTGAACTAACAACTTGAATTCTAATTATTTTTTCTTTTAACGATTCCGTTTTTTCTTCTTCCTTATTCTCATTCTTAACCTCAGAATCAACAATTGAAAATGATGGATTAATTTCTAAATTCTGAGCAGCCATATTCGTCGCCCCTGCGCTCAACACACCTGTAAGAATTAGGCTCGCCGCTTTTCCAAAAAAAGAATTCACCTTCGGCTGAGTCAATCTAATATCTCGATTCAATTGTGAATGATGAAATCGTCCACAAAGTTTCCCTCCATTTTTTTTATAATAATTAGCAATTTCTTGGTCGGACATTTTGGAAAAATCAATGACGACCTTTTCGCAGTTATTGCAAAAGTGTCCTTTCTCAACAGGAGTCATTTTGGAAAAGTCTTCAGAGCAAGGTGTGGGAATCTGGATTTGTAAATATTTTTTAGCCATAACTTATATTTTATATTCAAGGAGAACGAATTAGAAATAAGGTTGCACTTATATCAACGGAAAAATACAAAAAAGGTCTAGCAAATTTTGTTAAAATTAATTTTTCCCAAATCGAAAAACTAACTCAAGTGTATTCAGACTCCCAAATTCAAGATCATAAATATTGGTCAATTTATAATTTAGTCCAACCGATACGACCAACTTTTCTGGGACAAAAATTTTGTATTCAGATCCCACATTTAAAAAATGAACTCGACTGACTAGTCCAGGTAAAAATCCGTTATAATCATAAATATTTCCTGAGGAATAACCTGCATTGATATAAATTGGATCTTGAGAAATACGATAGGAGATTTTCCCAAAAAACTCTGTGATAAAAAATTCTACTTCTTGAGTCTCATTTTTAGCACCTAAAGTTAATCTCCTAAATCCTAAATTTATTCCAAATGGACTTGATTTAAATTGATGTTCAAAGTCTACTCCAAAAACGTACCCAGGAGCAAGTGACCCTTTTCCTGCACCAGTATAATTCACACCAAGGTTTACATTAAAGGAAGTAATTGGATGTTCAGAATATTTAGAATAATTTTGAGAAAATAACAATACATTTACAAATACTAAAATAAAAAAAATAGAAAGTTTTTTTTTTTACATTTCATTTTTATACTTTTTTATTTCTTAAATCGCACTTAAACTTGTACCTCAAAATAACAATACATTTACAAAAAACAAAAAAAGATAAACTCTTCTTTACTTCAGCAGTTGCTAAACAAAACAATCATAATAAAAGTAAAACAGATTGATCAAATTATCACACCCAACCAACTAAGCTTCACTCCCGTCAATATATTTGAACATGCGATCAAAAAAATTATTTTCACCCCCTAAAAAAATACCTATGAAAATTTTACTACCTCTTATTTTTTGTTTTTCATTTTTTTCACTACAAGCACAAACCACTTTTATTGAAGATACACAAAATGATTTCACCGGAGTTTATGAAGGAGAAATGGAATTTGCTGATGTCGATGGAGATGGTGACCAAGATTTATTCACCCTCGGTTATTCAGATGGAGATCAAGATGTATTAGTTACAGGTTCGCTTATTTCCAATGGGTTTTCTAGTTTTTTATATAAAAATGATGGAACTGGTAATTTCACTTTAATGCAAAATACGGGTTTAGTTCAAGTCATTTTTGGAGGCTGTTCATTCGGCGATGTAGATTTGGATGGAGATTTGGATTTAATTATTTCAGGTAGAAAAGGAGCTATTCCTGATGAAACAGCAGAACTATATTTCAATGACGGAGCTGGTAATTTTACCTCAACTACCAGTTCTTCTTTTACAGGAGCAACTGCCTCCTCAGTTGATCTGGCAGATGTAGACGGAGACAATGATTTAGATTTATTTATCATGGGGATAGCGGCTGATGAAAATATTTATAGTAAACTGTACATTAATGATTTGATGGTAAGTGATAAAAATTCAGCTTTAGATTTCCAAGCGAAGGTTTTCCCAAATCCATTTAATGATTTTGTTTTTCTTGACTTCGAAAAAAATATACCTGAGTTAACTATTGAAATTTCGAATTCATTGGGACAAATTTTACAAACGGATCAGTTGCAAAATATTTCCCAAATTGAAATCTCCACTTCCAATTTTTCAAATGGAATTTATTTTATAAAAATCACACATGCGAATAATCAAAGTGAAATTTTCTCTTTGGTGAAAAATGATAAATAACTTCTAATTTTTAAAACAACTTCATACAATAGTCCTTCTCGATTTTGATAATCTGGAAGGACTTTTCTTTTTTTTAAACCTACTTTAATTTTTTGTACTTTTGCATTTTTTAAAAAATAATTATTCATCCAAGCAATGAAGTTGTTTTAAAATGTCTAGCTGACCTACGCAGAAAACATTGTGATTATTGGGCTTCAGCTTTTTTTCGTCCCAACCCAAAGGGGTTGAAACTCAAAAAGAGCTTCGCCAATAATCACAAGCCTTTCCGCTCGGTTTCAGTAGACATTTTAAAACAACTTCATAAAATAAACATTTATTGTAGCTGTCTCAACACTTAAACTATGAGAAAAACACTTTTCTTTTTATTAACGATTTTAATCATTGGAGCTTGCGGAACTAAAAAATTAGTAGAAACTAAACCAGTACCGCCTGCTATCATAAAAACAAAAATAGTCATGAATGAATTAGACTCAATTTCCTACGCTTACGGACATAATGTTGGACAATCTTTTAAAAAGATCCAAGAAGATTCTGATGGAAAATATTCCTTGAATATTGAATTATTTACTGAAGGGATTCAAGATTTCTTAAAAGATACTTCAAAAATTTCGACAGAAGAACAACAAGCTATTTTACAATCCTTTGGACAAAAGATGCAAGAACTAACTATTGAAAAACAAAAATTAGAATCCATAAAAATAAAAGAAGCTGGCACTCAATTTTTGGCTGCGAATGGAAAATTAGAAGGGATAAAAACTACTGCTTCTGGCTTGCAATATAAAGTCATTAAAGAAGGTTCTGGTGCTTCTCCAAAAGCAACGGATAAGGTATCTGTCCACTATGTAGGAACATTGTTAGATGGAAGTACTTTTGATAGTTCTAGAGAAAGAGGAGCACCTGCTTCTTTTGGGTTAAATCAAGTTATTTCAGGTTGGACGGAAGGATTACAATTAATGAAAGTTGGTTCAACTTATGAATTCTTTATCCCATCAGATTTAGGTTACGGCGATCAAGGGAACCAGAGTATTCCAGGAGGTTCTGTTTTAAAATTTGAAGTGGAGTTACTTGGTATTGAGTAGTTTCATTCGTTTGACGTTGAACGTTTTACGTTGAACGGTCTTCACTATAATTCATCCCGAATTTTCAAATAGAAAGTTCGGGATGTTTTTTTATTACCTTTAATGCGTTAGAAATTCATTTTCGAAAATTAACTAATACATGAAAATTTTAAAATACTTCCTTTTAGTTTTCCTTTTAATTCTGATTGCTGGTGGAATTTATATTTACCCAAAATATCAAAGAGGATTAGTCGTTGCTGAAGCCTTAGATCAAAATAATATTGCCTATACTTTTTTAAATATGGATGAGTATTTTCCTCACAAAGAAGTAAAAGCCTCCACCGCCCCTCATATATTCCCAAGAGGAAAATCTATTTCCTTACCAATGGAATTTTCAAGTTATGAAAGTATTTTTAATACCGAAGCTTACCTAGATTCCACAGGAACTCAAGGTTTGATGATTTTACAAAATGATACTTTAATTTTTGAAAATTATCATAATGGACAAGAAGAAGATACTCGACATATTTCTTGGTCTGTTGCCAAATCATTTATTTCAGCCTTATTTGGAATTGCCATGGAGGAAGGTCATATCAAAAGTATTGAACAAAAAGTGGAAGAATATTTACCCGAATTAATAGGGTCAGGATATGAAGGTGTTCGAATCAAAGATGTTTTACAAATGTCAACTGGTGTAAAGTTCAATGAAGATTATGGTGATCCAAATTCAGACATAAATCGTTGGTTTCAAGCTTTTGCTTTAGGTGATTCGCAAGACGAATTTGCTGCTACGCTTGTCAATCAAAGACCGCCTGGTACTCAAAATCATTATGTGAGTATCAACACACATGTCCTCGGAATGATTTTAGTCAAAGCAACGGGCAAAAGTTTGACGGAATATTTGGAAGAAAAAATCTGGAAAAAAATCGGAATGGAGCACAATGCATTTTGGGTGTCAGATAATAACGATATGGAAATGGCTTTAGGTGGATTAAATGCTACGCTCAGAGATTATGCAAAATTGGGTCAACTTTTTTTACATAATGGAAATTGGAAAGGGGAACAAATTGTTCCGGAAGCTTGGGTCAAAGCATCACTCACTCCTGATGCACCACACTTAATGCCTGATAATTCGGAAGGTGCAGAACCTAATTTTGGATACGGATATCAATGGTGGATTCCGAATGGAACGGAAGGCGAATTTATGGCAATCGGAGTTTTCCATCAATTAATTTATATCAATCCAACTACCAAAACGGTGATCGTAAAAACTTCTGCCAATCCAAATTTTTTGGATGCTTCAAGTATTTATTCTGATGAGTTAGTTTCGGTAGAGTTGTTTAGAAAAATAGCGCATGGGTTAGATAAAACAACTGATTAGTTGAAAAATTTTGGATGGATGATAATTCATTTTAATGAATTGGTTTAAAAATAAATCGTTCTTCATGCTCTACTTCAAAAGCATTTAGAAAATCGAGGTACTCTTCAATGAATGTTTTCTTTTGATGATGTGCTTCTTGATTTTGAATATATTGAACTACATTCGGTACTTGAGATTTCCCATATGAAAAAGCACCATAGCCTTCCTGCCAAGAGAATCGACTTCGTAAAATCTTCTTTTCGTTTATCCATAAAGACGAATCTCCTTTTATTTTTTTCATCAAATTTGATAGCGATTGGTTGGGACGCATTCCGAAAAAAACATGGAGGTGATCGGGCATTCCATTTATTTGTAGCAGTTTATGACCTTGATTTTGGATGATACCGGTAATGTATTTATATAATTCTTCTTGCCATTTTGTGTGGATGAGACATTCTCGATTTTGGACAGCGAAGA
Organism: Saprospiraceae bacterium; assembly: GCA_045106765.1. Classification (GTDB taxonomy): domain Bacteria; phylum Bacteroidota; class Bacteroidia; order Chitinophagales; family Saprospiraceae; genus CAJQQY01. The sequence goes on from JBGCFD010000182.1 coordinate 11,968, forward strand.
TTGCTTGGATGTGGATTTGGGTGTAAGTGTTTGCCATAGTATGTTTTTTTAGTTTTTGGAAAATTAACATTTTTTGAACAATAGGCAAAAGAGTGGAGGGAATTATGATTTGTTTTTTTCACATTTCGTACCTACGGCACGAGGGGTATTTTGGTGGGTAGAGTTCTACCGACATTGAGTCCCTAGCGGGACTTCTCGTTGATTTATAAATTTAATATTTCAAGTAATTGTTTTCAACTTGGCAAGTCCCGCTAGGGACTCAATGTTGGTAGAAAAATCATTAGTAGTGGAAGACTCGTGCCGTAGGTACGAAATGTGAAGTCAACAAAATGATCTTCTAAAATTTAGTTTTGGAATTTAATTTTAAAAGACAAAAATTGAATTAATCTTCAAAATCAAAAGTTTGTTGAAACCAACTAACAAAAGCACCTGCCGAAGTAGAAGCAGCATTTAAATAATTAGCTTCAACTGCTGTTCCCATAGGAAGTCCTGGGGATTTTTTCCAAGCTAGATAAGTATGTAAAAGTGCTTTTTGCTTTTTCACTTCTGCAAATTCACAAAATGTGGAACTCATTAATTCATCTACTTTTTCATTGGTAAATTTCCAAACTGGATTTTCTTCTGGAATTAATCCACAAACAAAATGCTCCAAGTAACCTTGGTTTTGGTTGTCAGGCATAATCCAAATTCCTATTGAAAGATTTAAAATTTGAAAAGTAATTCCAGATGAGTTTAGAATAATTTCGGATGGCAATTTTTCATCTAATGTTTTCTCAATAATACTTTTTATAGAATCCAACCTTGCACTTGCACCTACATTATTTGCATCGACAATAATTCCAATATGAGTAACATCAGTACTTTGCAACTCTTCAACCAAAACAGTTTCTACCTTACTAATACTTCCAGCTTCTTTGACAAATTCATTTTTATATTTTAGCGGTACTTCATAATCTTTTGGTGGTTGAAGATTTCTTTTCATTAAAATATTAGAGAGTACGATGGCATCTTTGCCTTCGACGATTAAGCGTTGTGCCATATTTTTATCGGATTTCTAATTGAAGGTCAAGACTATCTTTTAAGCGATCACCATCAAAAATGATTGCTTCGTTTTCTCCTTTTCTACTTACCTGTAAGCGTATATATTCTGCCTCATTAATGTACTCTTCTTTGGATGCTACATAATGAAATGTTTTAAGTGCGTCTTGTGAATGTGTGGTTGCAAAAACTTGGATGTTCCATAATTTAGCATATTTGAAAATCATTTCCCATAATTTTTCCATAGCGGAATAGTGAAGTCCGAGTTCGATTTCATCGATCAAAAGAATACTATCTTTAGCATTAGCTAAACTCATTGCCAGTAACAATATTCTTTGAACTCCATCTCCCAAGGTTGTAATTGGAATAGGATTTTCAATGCTTTTTAATCTTACTCTAACTTTAGTTTGCCCTACGTCAAATCTAACTAAATTTGGTTCAATAGTTTCTCTTAATATTTTAATAACATCATCTTCTTTTGGTGTTAAAACAATATTTTCCCATAGCTCATTTAATTTATTAAAATTTGACAAGAAGGGTACATAAATTAACCTTTCAAAAGGTTCTTGATAATCTCCATTAAATCCTAATCTTAAAGTAGTCCCAGAATCTGCATTTGTAAAATAACCCATTTCCCCATCGAGATTTTTTTCTATATATACTTCATTAATATTTAAAGTCATTTCTCTATCAAGCCTCTTATTATTATAAAGGCTATCATACATTAGTGTACGATTTTTTATTAGTGTTCCTCTTTTATATAGAATATCATTAATAACAGAATTTTGCGCTTTTGAGTGATATATTCTTATCGCATCTAACAATGTCGTTTTCCCAGAATTATTTTTCCCAGCAATCAAATTCACTCTTTTCAAAGTCGGAATCTCCAACTTCTGAAAAGTCATAAAATTTTCAATATTTAATTTATCTATCATTCAATTTTCTTTTCGTCAAAATTAATAAAAAAAGAACTCATAAAGACAATGTTTAGTTAAACATAAATTTTTTTCAACAAGTGTTTAATAAAAAAATTGTTATTTTATATGTTCCCCAAACCACAATTTAATTCCGAAGCCCACCTTTTTCCACATTTCCCCCAAACAAAACCCCTCCAAAACTTAACTTATATTCCACCCTCCCAACCCAATTTTTTCTTACCTTTGCACTCTTTTTCAAATAACTTAGAATAATTCAAATATGCTTTCAACCAATAATCTAGGTCTCCAATATGGTAAACGAGTACTCTTCGATGAAGTCAATCTTAAATTCACGAAGGGAAATTGCTATGGTGTAATCGGAGCTAACGGTGCAGGAAAATCAACTTTCCTTAAAATTCTTTCTGGCGAAATTGATCCCAACAATGGAAGTGTAGAAATGGAACCAGGCAATCGGATGGCGGTTTTATCGCAAAACCATTTTGCCTTCGAAGAAGAAGTCGTTTTGAATACCGTGATGATGGGACATAAAAAAATGTATGACATCATGATCGAAAAAGATGCGATCTATATGAATCCAGATGCTACCGAAGCAGAAGGAATGCGTGCCGCTGATTTGGAAAATGAATATGGTGAAATGGGTGGCTGGGAAGCTGAAAGTGATGCAGCAACTTTATTAAGTAACCTTGGAGTAAAAGAAGAATTCCATACTAAATTGGTGAAGGAATTGACAGGTGGACAAAAAGTAAAAGTATTGTTAGCACAAGCATTATTTGGTGAACCTGATATTTTATTATTGGATGAGCCTACCAATGATTTGGATGCTACGACGATTACTTGGCTAGCGGATTTTTTAGCGGATTTTAAAAATACGGTAATCGTTGTTTCGCATGATAGATACTTTTTGGATATGGTGTGTACACATACAGTAGACATTGATTTTAACCGAATCAAAATCTACACAGGTAACTATTCCTTCTGGTACGAAAGTAGTCAATTGATGGCTGCACAAGTAGCGAACAAAAACAAAAAAATGGAAGTGAAGCGAAAAGAGATGATGGAATTTATCCAACGATTCTCTGCCAACGCTTCAAAATCAAAACAAGCCACTTCTCGTAAAAAAGCTTTGGACAAATTAAACTTAGAAGAGATCAAACCTTCTACTCGAAAATATCCTTTTATTCATTTTCAAGCAGAGCGAGAACCAGGTGATCAAATTTTGAAAGTAACGAACTTAAGCAAGCGGAAAGCAGATGGAGAATTGCTTTTTTCAAATGTCGATTTCACCATGAATCGGGATGAAAAAATTGCTTTGATTGGAAAAGATTCTGCTGCGGTCAATGCATTATATGATGTGCTTTCTGGAAAAACAGAAGCAGACTCTGGAACGATAGAATTTGGTCAAACGATTACACATGATTACTTGCCGAATGAAAATACAGAATTCTTTGCTGATGAAAACGATTTAGGATTGATCGATTGGTTGCGACAATTTTCTGAGGAAAAGGATGAACAATTTATTCGTGGTTTTCTTGGAAGAATGTTATTTTCGGGAGAAGAAGTTTACAAACAATCAAGTGTTTTGTCTGGAGGAGAAAAAGTGAGATGCATGTTATCAAAAATCATGTTGAAACATCCTAACTTTTTATTATTAGATGAGCCAACGAATCACCTGGACTTGGAATCAATTACTGCCTTGAATAATGCAATGATAGATTTTAAAGGAAATATGATTTTCACTTCTCATGATTTTAAATTGACCAATTCCGTGGCTAATCGAGTAATCGAAATTACGCCAAATGGAATCATTGACAGCTTGATGAGTTATGCTGATTTTGTAAAATCGGATAGCGTAATTGCTCAACGCAAAAAGTTATCCTCTTTAACGGTTAATGCTTAATCGTGAACTGTTAACTCTTGTGAAACATTGTTAATTATTAGCCGTTCACAATTAACCGTTATCAAACTTCGCAAATATTTTCGATACATATATTTGAACAATAAGTCGTTGGGATTTTTTTCTCAACGGCTTTTTTATTTTTTTTGCCACTGACTTGGACTGACTATTATGACATTCCTACAATATATTTATTGAAGGTGTTTTAAAATGTCTGCTGAAACCGAGCGGAAAGGCTTGTGATAATTGGCAAAGCTCTTTTTGAGTTTCAACCCCTTTGGTTTGGGACGAAAAAAAGCTGAAGTCCAATAACCACAATGCTTTTTGCGTAGGTCAGTTAAATATTTTAAAACAACTTAATTTATAAAATAACACTTAGCAAGAGAAGTCTTAAAAAGTCATAATAGTCAGTCCAAGTCAGTGGCAAAAAAATCACTACCTTCACATTTCCAAAAAAAAAAACATGATCAGACTAGGAAGATATAATCGTTTAACCGCATTTAGAGAAACCGAATATGGTTGGTACTTGACAGATGAAGATCAATCAGAAGAAGTTTTATTGCCCAATAAATTTGTTCCAAAAGAACTAGAAGAAGGGCAAGAAATTGAAGTTTTTATTTTCAATGACTCTGAAGATCGAGCAACTGCTACGACTCAAAAACCTACCATCGAAACTGATAGCTTTGGTTATTTAAAAGTTTTTGATACTAGTAATTTTGGTGCATTTATGGACATGGGATTGGATCGGCAGTTATTAGTACCTTTTTCGGAACAACGGAATCGATTGGAAGTGGGCGAATGGTACATCATATTTATGTACCTCGATGGTGAAACTGATCGACTCGTTGGAAGTAATAAATGGATGAATTTTGTAGAAGTCGAAGACATAGATTTAGAAATTGGTCAAGAGGTAGATTTACTCGTAGCCGATCGAACTGATCTTGGTGTCAAAGTTATTATTGACGATTTACACATGGGGTTGGTTTTCCAAAATGAAATTTTTAAAGAAATTCGAAAAGGAGATCGGGTGATTGGCTATGTCAAAAATATACGAGAGGATGGAAAAATTGATGTGAGCCTACAAAAACAAGGTTATGAAAATGTGGTCGGCGAATTTTCCTCCAAAATTTTAAAAGAATTAAGAGGACAAAATGGCTTTTTAAATCTAACTGATAAAAGTGCCCCAGGAGAAATTTATGCTCAGCTAGAAATGAGTAAAAAGAATTTTAAAAAATCCATCGGAGCATTATACAAACAAAAAATTATTCGCATCGAAAAAGATGGTATCTATTTAGTTTAAAAATACCTTGTTCTTAAAATATTCAAAGCCTTTCTAAACAATTCGTTTAGAAAGGCTTTTCTATTGTAAGTATGACTAAGAGCATGTTTAAAATTTTACCGTCCTGAAAAAATTGAAGTTGTTTTAAATATTCAATTTCCAATCGATTAAAAAAAAATATCGCTTCGTGCAGCGTTTCTATATTTCCAGCATAATACTAATTGACAGCGCGCAAAAAAATCAATCACATTAAACTAAAAACAAAATATCGTGAATACTCGAAACCTAATTTTTTTATTTTCCTTAATTCTTATTTCATTCGTCAGCTGTAGAAAAGATAGCATGACTACTGAAGTAATTGAAATACCTAACGAACCTGAAATCAATATCGAAGGTACGCTCAACGGATTTATTACTGATAGAAATGGAGAACCAATTTTAGAAGCACAGGTAACCATTCTAAATGCTTTTACTGAAACAGATGAATTTGGTTTCTTTGAAATCACAGGATTAGTTAATGAAAAATTGGCCGTAATTAAAGTAGAGAAAGACGGTTATTTCGATCAATTCGAAACACTTATTCCTTCCAAAACTGTTACCAGCCGAACAAGAATTCAATTAACCGAAAAGGGATCTCCCGAAACATTTGCGGCAAACAATGGAGGGGAGGTTTCTATCGGTCTAAATTCCTCCATTCAATTTCAAGCGAATAGTATCGTAGATGAACAAGGTAATCCTTACAATGGAAATGTCAATGTCTACAGTTTTTATATTGATCCAACTCATGAAGACTTAGATCAAATTATGCCTGGAAATATGATGGCTCGAAATACCAATAATGAATTGCAAGTTTTAGAAAGTTATGGAATGGTCAATGTCATTTTAGAAGGTGATGGTGGACAAAAACTAAATATTAATAAAACTGCGACTCTAACTACTGATGTTCCAAATTCGATCCTAAATACTGCACCTGATGAAATTCCACTTTGGTATTTCGACGAAGAAAAAGGGATATGGAAAGAAGAAGGAAAAGCTACTTTACAAAACGGAAAATATGTTGGAGAAGTAGAACACTTCACTTTTTGGAATTGCGATGTACCTGGAGCATTTACTCAAATTTCAGGTGAAATTTTTGACAACAAAGGAGTTGCTATTCTCAATGTTCGAATTACTGATATAGCGACAGGAGCATCTTTTACTTCTTGGACAAACGAGGTAGGAGGCTTCGACGGATTCGTTCCACAAAATGTAGATCTATTGTTAGAAATTTTAGACATCTGTGGAACAACAGTTCTTTTCTCTCAAAATATCGGTCCATTTAATAGCGATATAGAAGACTTAGGAGTCTTCAATGTCTCAAGTAACACAGATTTTTCATTAATAACGGGAACATTGCTTGATTGTAATCTAGAACCAATTCCCAATGGAAGTGTATTTGTCAAAATACCAGGTCTCTCATTTAGTCAGCAAACGACTACCGATGCAGTAGGAGAATTCAGTTTATTAATTCCTACTTGTGACTCCTCAGATATCGAACTTTCGGGAGTAGATCCAATTACAGAGTTGGTAAGTACTACTCAAATATTACAACCTAGCCCAAATATTAATGCAGGAAATGTAGTGGTGTGTACAAATATCAATCCTACGCTTGGGGAGGTAACGATTACCATAGATGGATTTACTCCAAAAGTGTTTGATAACTGTACAGTTGACATTCAAGATATACCAGATGGAAAAGCCTATGTATTTACTTATTATGATGATTTAGGAGGAGGAGATAGCATTTATTATTTCTTTCCAATAACTGAAACGAATAGTGATTTGAACAATCCAAATTGGGTAGAAAGTTTTTTCGGATTTAGTCCACCTTCTAACGCATCAACAGAATTAACATTTACTGGTTATACTAATATTTTATTTCAAAATAATACAGCAATTACAGTTAACCAAACAGCAGCAAATGTTGGAGAAATACTAGATATATCAATTGAAAATATTTCAGTTAGTGTTAAAGAATATGATGCTAATGGCCCAGATCCTTGGACGACTTATCAGAATGCAAGTATTTCATTAACTGCTGTCGTAATAGAAGGCTTCTAATAATAAACACCTTGAATTTATCAAATATCATATCATTGTGTAAAGCAAAAAATCAGCAAGCGGAGAAAGCACTCTTTCTCCGCTTTGCTCCACGAGTGATGACAATTTGCAGGCGTTATGCTTCGCAAAATGTTGAAGCTCAGGACTTTATGCAAGAGTGTTTTATCCATGTGTTCCAAAAGATAAATCACTTTGATGAGAGCAAAGGTTCATTCGAAGGTTGGCTACATCGAGTTTGTACCAACATCGTTTTACAGCAACTGAGAAAATCTAAAAGAGAAATCACTATGGTTTTTCCTGACGAACTACCTGAGCAAGAATTGACTGAATCAGAATTTAAAACCATCCCAAAGGAAGTAATTTTAAATGCCGTACAAAAATTACCTGATGGATATCGAAAAGTTTTAAACCTCAATATTTTTGAAGGTTGGACTCACCAAGAAATTGGAAATGCACTCGAAATTGCTCCCGCAACTTCTCGATCACAACTAGCAAGAGCTAAGAAAATGCTAAAACATATTTTACAAAAAAAAACTGCGAGGAATTATGAAACAAGAATGGCTAGATAAAAACTTGGATGACAAATTAGGCGACTATGATTCTCCAATGGATTTAGAAAGTGCATGGGAATCACTTCAGGCTAAAAGAGAAGAACCTAAGAAGAAAAAGAAAAATAGATTTTTCTTTTTTTGGGTCATCTTTGGATTGTTTACAATTGGAGTGGGAGGAAGTCATTTCTTTTTTAACAATGGGAATGATCACACTTACATTAATACAATTCCGAAATTGGAAGATAAATTAGAAAACGAAAATCAACATTTTGGAAAAATAGAGAAGGCCTCTCCTACTCCTTTGAATTCTAAAAATACAACTCTACAAAACGTCGATAAAAATATAACTACGAAAACTAAAACTATTCAAAATACAAGAAAAAATAAAAGCTTTGAAAACCAAAATTATTCTACACCAAAAAATGCTAAAACCAATGTAGATGCAAATCCTCTTTTTTCTAAAACAAAAAATAACGCTGTCTCTGATGTAAATCTTGATTCTTCCGAAAAATCTAACGAGAATTTTATTTCTCCAAATCAAGATGAAGCAAACAAAGCAATTACAATTGATTCAACTATTCCTCAAAGAGAAGTTCAACCGATTGCAGTTTTATTTTTACCAAGTTTAGAACCGAATCTTCTAAATTTATCTCGACAAGAAAATTTGGAAATTCTTAATCCTTCCTATGCTGGAATTCCTATTTTGTATCCACCTACTGCTAGTACTCCAAATTATTTTGGAATAGCAGCAGGCTATGGAATTCATTCAAAAGGACAAGTTTTACCACAAGAAAATTCATTGGATGCCATTACAGTAAATGCATTTTATGAACACAGATTTGGACGTACCAATTGGTTTTTTAAAACTGGGATAAATTACGATCAATTCATCAAAAAAATGGAAACCACCACGGAGCTACCATTTTCAGAAGAAGATGATGACCAATTAATTACCGTTAATCATTTTAAAAATGGAACTGTGCAAAATATTTATGGAGTTGCCGATGTTTCGAAAATTGAAAAAACTACTTCTAAAAATTTCAACAGGTATCGATTGATTAGCATTCCAATGATTATGGGATATGATTTGATTTCATTGAACAGAGCAAGTCTCCAAGTCGAAGGAGGAATTGCTCGTTCTATTTTTGGATTTCATTCAGGAAAAGATTTCGATCTGATCGATTCTGATTTTGAAAAACGAGGAGTTTGGCAAGGACTTTATGGTTTGAATTTTAATTTTAGGACAGGTACTCGAACTAATATTTTTACTAGCCTAAAAGGAAATTATCATTTCAATAATATTGGAAAATCAGATCAGTTAGACATGGAAAAATTTAGACTTCAGCAAATCCAGATTGGGCTTAAATTTAGGTTGTAAATGAACTTATTAACTTAGGGACAATCCTTGTGATAATTCATTCACCACAGGTTACTCAGATTTTCGCAAAAAAATACAATCTGTCAAAAACGAAATAATTTGTGGTGAAATTCTTGCCTCAAAATTTTCAATTTTACCAAAAAAAAATCGCACCCAATTTTTTGAGTGCGATTTTTTTTTGTCATTTTCTAATTCAATTATTGAACTGTAAATGTCACCTCCAAAGGATCAGCATGTACGCCATCCATATCATGCGAAACAGCTTTGATTTTATAAGTCCCAGCTGCAGTTGGAGTGTAAGCTGCGGCATCATCATAACCAAAACTTCCAGCAGTATGTGCATGAGATTCAAGTAAGGTAGCAATGGTATTTCCATCAGCATCTAGTACAAAAATTTTCACATGGTGAATCACTTCTTCAGCACCTCTTGCAAAATCAACTTTGACAGCCATAGCTTCGTTCATATTCACTACAGCATTAGCTGTGGGTGCTGAAATAGTAATATCAACAGCATAAGGAGTGTCATCCATCACCTCATCGTCATCTTTACAACCGAAAGAAAATACTGTCAAAAACGTAAATAATAAAAGGAAATTTTTCATGCAATTAGATTTTAAAAATGAATAATTATTACAAAATTTGATGCCATAAAACTAAAAAAATATGCTTCTCAGGTATGTAACCTAGTTCACATTCAATTTATTTTATCTAAAAAAATAACTAATTGTCAGCTAAGATTCATTTCGCTAAAACACAAATTGTTTCAAACATATTATTTATATTTCACAATTATTTGTATTTTTCGCCTACTAAAACATCTTTTCAAAAGAGATCAAAACAAAAGAGTGTTCTTAGATAAATAAATATATTATGGTAGAATTTATGGAAATTATTTTCTTAGGGATTGGATTGCTAATTGGAGCAATTGCAGCATGGTTTATTGCTAAATATAAATTTACGGGTCGCAGCGGCAGTCTTCTTGTTGATGAAGTGAATGAAAAATATGTGCTTAAAGAAGTCCATACTTCTCTCCAAGATCAAGCAGATTTATTTCGAGATGATTTACTAGAGAAAGAACAAGAATTACGAAAACTAGGAAATCAACTTTCCGCCAAAGAAAATGAAATTTTAAATATCAATGAAAAACTAGTTTCCCAAAAATCAGAAGTAGAGAATTTACAGCAACGATTCCAAACTGAATTTGAAAATATCGCCAACCGATTATTGGAAGAAAAAAGTCAAAAATTTTCTCAACAAAATCAATTACAACTCAACCATATTTTAAATCCTTTAAAAGAAAAAATACAAGAATTTGAAACGGGAGTTAATGCTCGTTTTTTGGAAGAAACACGTGATCGAATTTCCTTAAAAAAAGAAATAGAACAGTTACGAGATTTGAATATGCAACTAAGTTTGGATGCCAATAATTTAGCTTCCGCACTCAAAGGCGAATCAAAAACACAAGGTGATTGGGGCGAGTTTAGATTAGAAATGATTTTGGAAAAAGCAGGTTTGCAAAAAGACATTCACTATGTAACTCAATCGAGTTTTAAAGATCATGAAGGAAAAGAAAAACGACCTGATTTTATCATCAATTTGCCAGAGGGAAAACATTTAATTATTGATTCAAAAGTTTCGTTGACTGCCTATGAAAAATATTTTAACGCAGACAATGAGGAGAAAAAAACCAAACACCTAAAACGTCATCTCGACAGTACTCGTCAACACATTAAAGATTTAAATAAAAAAAATTACCAACAATTATATCAAATCAACTCGCCTGATTATTTATTGATGTTTGTACCTATTGAACCAGCCTTTAATCTAGCGGTGACGAAGGACAAAAAAATATTTTTGGAAGCATTGGATCGGAACATTGTAATGGTGACCACTTCTACCCTTTTGGCGACGATGCGTACAGTTGCCTATATTTGGAAACAAGAAAAACAGAAAAATTCGGTGATCGAAATTGCTCGACAAAGTGGTTTATTGTATGATAAATTTGTCAATTTCGTAGATGATCTAAAAGGGATTGGTCATCGAATTGATGGTGCAAAAAATGCGTATGATGATGCGATGAATAAGTTGGTGGATTCGAAAAAATTTGGCGATACGTTAATTGGACGAGCTGAAAGAATCAAAGAGTTAGGCGCAAAAACGAATAAAAATTTACCAAAAGAATTGACAGACTTAGTTGATACGTAGCTATCGACTTTAGTCGGTAGTCAAAAAAGAGCACAGCGATTGTCTAGAATAATATATTTGCAAATCATTCTTTCTTTTTATCATTTTCTGAAGACATAATTATTTAGGATTATTTCAAAAAAACCGCTACGCTCTTTTTTTGACTACCGACTAAAGTCGGTAGCTACGAATCTGCGATGCAATCTCTGCACCTGCTGCACCAAAGACTTTTCCCCATCATTAATAATCACAAACTGCGCTAGTTTTAATTTCTCAAATTCAGACATTTGTTTATCGATTCTAGCTTCCACTTCTTCTCGAGAAGAACCATCTCTTTTGATCACTCTTTGAATTCTAGTTTCCTTAGACGCCCACACCGTAATCAAATAATCCAATGCCTGAAAACTACCACTTTCAATCAGCAAGGCAGCTTCTTTCAAAGTATAGGGAACTAATAATTGAGATTGTTGCCAAAGAATACCATCTTTTGCGACAGCTGGATGAACCAAACCGTTCATTTGTTCCAATTTTTTTTTGTCTTTAAAAATAATGCTAGCGATATATTGTCGATTCAAAGCACCATTGTCAAAATAAGACTCATCGCCAAGCAAGTTTTTTATTCCATTAACCAACTCTTTATTTTCAGTCATCAATGCTTTTGCTCGATCATCAGCATAGTAAACCGGAATCCCTAAAGATTCAAATATTTTACAAACAGTAGTTTTGCCACTACCAATGCCACCGGTGATACCTATTTTTTTCATATTTGAATTTAAAAGAGGTTGAGTAAATTTTTGCTACATTTAAAATCCGCTGCACGAACTTAACAGAATTATTACAAAATGAAAGCAAATAAACAAAGTCAGCGGTTAAATTAAAATTTTCTTTTTATATAAAAATGAATTTATTAATTTGAGGAACAGAAAGCCAAACCATTTATGCTTTTTATTCGTGTAATTAAGTGGTAAAACTTAACTTACGCACTAGAAATATTTTTTCACAACAGCAAAAACCCTCCAAGTTTTGAAATCAATTTTACAAAAAATAACCTTGACTTGTTTTGCATCTGCATTTGCAATAATGTTGTTGGGGCAAGACATTCACTTTTCACAATCACATTTCTCTCCTTTAAACATAAGCCCTGGATTTGCAGGTATGTTTCCAGAAGATGTTCGGATCATGGGAAGTTATCGTTCGCAATGGCAATCGGTTCCTGTTCCATATTTGACTTTTTCAGGAGCAGCTGATATGAAATTACCCAACTTACTTCGAGGAAATGATAAGCTTTCGCTCGCAGGTGGAGTTCATTTTAACTACGATCAAGCAGGTGACTCAGAACTAAGTTTATCCTCTTTTGGAGTGACTGGTGCGATTCATTATAAAATAAATGAAATGAATACCTTGAGCCTTGGCGTTCAGTCGGTTGCCTCTCAGCGATCATTTTCTATTTCAAATTTACAATTCAATAATCAATTTGATGGCGAATTATTTGATCCATCTAGAGATAGTAAAGAAAATTTCGCCAATGAAAATAAAGCGTTCGTTGATGTAAATGCTGGATTGAGCTGGATGCTACAAAAAGAAGATAATCGAAGTCAAGCCATTGCTGGAATTGGAGCATATCATTTATCTGGCCCAGTTCAAAGTTTTAAAGATGATCCTGACTCAAAATTACCTATGCGACTTTCCATTTATTCAGGAGGTATCATTCAAGTACATCCAAAATGGGATATTGTTATTCATGCCTTGGGTCAATTGCAAGGACCTTACGAACAATTTTTAGTTGGAAGTGCAGGTCGTTATCATATAAGTGAGGCAAAAGGAAAAGAGGTGGCTATTCAAATTGGTACTTCATTTCGTATCGGTGATGCTATTATTCCAACCTTTGAATTACATTATGCTGCATGGAAAATTGGAATAAGTTACGATACGAATATCTCAGCCTTTGATGCAGCAACAAATGGAAATGGTGGAATCGAAATTGGAGCAATGTACACCATTACCAATGTTAAAGAATGTGTCAAGGTGATTGAATCTTGTCCTGTTTTTTAATTCCATTGACTGGCTTCAAGCCAACCTATGGTTTTCCTCCATAGCCTATTTTAAAAATCATCGATGGGCTAGAAGCCAGTCGATGATACGGCAATCAATTTTTTTCAAACGACATACGTAATGATAAAAAAAATTCAAATTCCTTTAATCATATTTTTTTTCATTTTCTCCTTTTCAAATATCCATGCTCAAACCTTCAAAGCATATGTAAAAGCTGGAGACAAAGCTACTCAACAAAAAGATTATTATGCTGCGATGGTTTATTTTCAGAATGCTTTGGAAATAAAAAATGAGTCCGCTGAAGTAAATTATAAATTTGCAGATGTTGCTCGACTTTATCATAATTATGAATTAGCAGAAGAATACTATCTGAAAATTATACAAGGTGATGAGGTTGATAATTTCCCTTTGACTAATTTTTGGTTAGGAAAAGTGAAAAAAAATCAAGGTGCTTACGCTGAAGCCATTCGGTATTTTGAAAAATACAATTCAGGTAAAAATGGAAATACAGAAATGATGGAGCAAGCCAAATCTGAAATCGATGCTTGCAGGTGGGCAGTAGATTTAGTCGCAGTCCCTGAAGATATTGAAGTCAACCGATTAAATAAAAGAGTGAATTCTAAATATTCAGATTTTGGGGCAATGATGAAAGGAGATACTCTATTTTATTCTAGTCTCAAATTTCGAAATTCCAAAGACAAAAGTATTCCTGAAAAAAAAATGACGAAGGTGTTGTATTCAGTTAAAGGTTCGAAGGGACGACCGATGAAATACAAATTTAATGATGATAAATTGCACACCGCACATACCGCTTTTAGTCGAGATAAAAAACGAATTTATTATACCCAATGTGAAAACAAAGGGCGAGTAGAAATTTCGTGTACACTTTGTTATAAAGAAAAAGACACCAAACGAAAAGGTCGTTGGAAAAAGAAAGTAATCAAACTTCCCAAAAGTATTAATAAAAAAGGTTTTACTGCCACTCACCCTGCTATTGGTTTTGATCAAAAAACTGGAAAGGAGCTTTTGTATTTTGTTTCGAATCGCCCTGGAGGCAAAGGAGGTCTAGATATTTGGGTAAGTGAAATTAATGGTAAAAAATTCTCTGATCCAGAAAACGTTGAAAGCATTAATACAAAATATAATGATCTGACTCCTTTCTTTCATGAGCCTTCACAAACTTTATATTTTAGTTCAGATGGCTACAAAGGTTTGGGTGGTTTTGATATTTACAAAAGTAAAAATACAGTTGACGGTTGGACTGATGCTGAACACTTAGGTTATCCGACAAATAGTAGTTATAATGATATTTATTATACTTTGAGTGCAGATACTTCAGCTGCATATTTGGCAAGTAATCGAATTGGGTCGATGTATTTAAACAAAGCAAATAAAACTTGCTGCAATGATATTTACAAGATAAATTTCCCAAAAGAAGTGATGCCCAATGAGCCTCCTCCGATCGATTCCTTGTTAATTGTGGAAGAACCACCAGAGCCGATTGATCCAATTACTCCTGAATTACCACAAGTTCCAACAACTCTGGAGGACTTTTTACCATTGGCATTATACTATGATAATGACGAACCAGACAAGCGAACTAGGAGGACAACTACAAAAAAATCCTACGAGGAATCTTATCTCCCATACGTCAGTAGGAAATATGAATTCATTGATGAATATACTGATCCATTGGAGGAGGAAAATAAATTTCAAGCAGAAAATGATCTAATCAATTTTTTTGATAACAAAGTCCAAAAGGGTTACGATCATCTCTTTTTGTTTTCCAATATTTTATTAAAAAGATTAAATGATGGCGATCAGGTAGAGATTTTCTTAAAAGGGTTTACTAGTCCACGAGCAAAAACAGATTATAATTTATATTTATCAAAGCGAAGAATTTCATGTGTGCGAAATCATTTTAAAACTTATGCAGATGGAATCTTTCAACCATTTTTAAAATCAGGTCAATTAATTATTTCAGAAAAACCTTTTGGTGAAACGACTGCTTCGCAGGGAATTAGTGATGATTTAGATGATCAAAGGAATTCTATTTATAGCGTTGAAGCTTCAGTAGAAAGAAGAGTGGAGATTGTTGAAATAAAACGAACTTCGAATTGATTTTTTCTTAAAAAAATAAGAAGCCATTCTGAAAAATCAGGATGGCTTTTTTATTTCAGGACTAGACAGACTAGACAATTATTTATTTTTTATTCCTAAAAATTGGTTCACCTTTTCTCCCCTTAGGATTATACTTTCATTAGGTCAAAACTACTTTTACATTTCCTCGGAA
>JBGCFD010000183.1:0-13223 GCA_045106765.1 Saprospiraceae bacterium
TATTGATCTGATCATGTTAGTTTTGATGGGAACACGGATGACACGGATTTGAGCGGATTAAAGCGGATTGACGATTACACACGAAAAGAGAAATCTGTGTTTATCCGCTCAAATCCGCCTAATCCGCGTTCCCATCAAAACTAACATGATCACTCTTCCTATTCTAGGATTTTGGGGAGGCGTATTTGGAGTATCAGAAGGAGGTGGGGATGTTGTTGTTGCCGTTTGGATGAGTTTTTGAGGGAGATTGTTTGGTTATTGGAGGAATTGTTTTGTGTGTTCTAAATTTACTTTTACTTGTTTAATATGTGGATGATCTTCTCCAAAGTTGTTTAAAAGAATTAAATAGGATTTTTCAAAATGATTTTTTGCTTTTTCGTATTCTTTAGTATCTAGATAAACAAGTGCTAAATTATTGATACGAATTGCCACTTTGGGATGATCTTCCCCTAGATTCTTCCTATCGTAAGCTAATGCTTTGTCTAATAATTCCGAGGCCTCCTCATATCTACCCATCTTCCGATACAAATTCGCCAAATTCGATTGACATGATGCCACATACGGATGATCTTCTCCAACATTTTCTAGAAGAATTAAATAGGATTCTTCGAAATGATCTCTTGCTTTTTCATAATTTTTAGTCAATACATATAATTCAGCTAAGTTATTAAGACGAATTCCTACGCTAAGGTGCCTTTTTCCAAAATTCTCTTTTGCTGAAGCTAATGCCGTTTCGAATAACTCCAAAGCCTCTTTATATTTACCCATTTGTGAATAAACAAGCCCTAAATTAGATTGGCGAATTGCTATCTCTGGATGACCTTCTTTTAAATTCTTTATATCTGATGCTAACGTTATTTCTAATAATTCTGAAGCTTTATCATATCTACCCATTTGCCGATACAAATTCGCCAAATTATTATTATATGTATTAATCTTATTTTTCATTCCCACAAATTCAACCATTAATATAGCCTCTTGATAATATTTAACGGCTTCAGTATAATCCGCTTTAATTTCAAAAGCATATGCTGTCCAGTTATTTAATCTAGCTATTTGACCATGATTATCCTTTATACTTTCGCATATGTTTACGCCATATTCTATCCATTGAAATTTGTCGATAGGATTATCTTTGTCTTGATCTAAAAATAAAAAATCTATAAAAGTATCCACCAAACCTTTACAATTCTCATAAGTTGGTTTTATCTGAGATTGAATAATAATCTGAACCAACCGATGCAAGATAAACGCATTGTCTTTTCTCTCCAACCATCCTTTTTTATTCAAATCCTTAAGTAATTTTCCATATACCTTTTTATCTTCTACTTTTATCCAATCTAAAATATCACTAGCCTCATGTAGTATCGGAGGCAAAACAGCAAACTGCAACAACAGCCATTTTTCCTCCTCTTCCAATCCAGCCAAAGTAAATGCTTGCAATAAATGAGTATAAATTTCTACCTCTTCTTTACTATGATTGGTAAAGACTTCTTCTTGTAAATCAGCAGCATTCAATTTATTATTTTCTAAAAAACCAAGTAAGTCAGTCAACGTATTCAATTCAAAACTTTCCTGCAACGTTTTAGCTAAGAGTTCTAAAGTCAAAGTATGATAACCGATTCTTTCGCATAATTTTTTAAGGTCTTCATCTGTAAATGAATTTTTCTTAAAGTGTTTTGCAAAAAGCAATTTCGCTTCTGGAAAGTCTAAAGTGTCTAACCGATATTCAAAATATCGAGTATCCATTTTTTCACGAGAAGTCACCAAGACCTTCCACATCGGAGGTAAAAGTTCTGTGTAGTCTTGTAAACTATGATCAGCATTATCTAATATCAATAAGTTGTTGCCTTTGATTTTTTTGAGTTCATGGAAAATATCTTGGACGACTTCTTTTGTTTTGTCAGTCAATTGGACGCCTAAGTTTTTTTGTAAACCAATCGCATTTAAGCAAGTATTTTCAAAATTATCCGCTTGACCTAACCAAACAAAATGATCGTAATCATTTTTATGCAAATGACAATACATCTGTGCGACGGATGTTTTTCCAATGCCGCCTAATCCATTGAGGAGAAGTGTTTTTTTGTCGTCTTGTAATAGTTGATGTAATTGTTGGAGTGTCTCTTTTCTTCCTACAAAATTATCAGGGTCGATTTTTGGAAAATTGGATGTGAGGTGTTTTGGAAGTTGGTTTTCTTGCTCAGTTATATTGGTAATATTTGTTATCGTTGTATCTCCAGTATTAACATCACCTCCTGCGGTAATTGTCGAATTGGAAATAGTATTTTTACTATTCGAAATGGAAATGGCATTTCCCCATTCCTCTTTGATAGCTGGATTTTGCTCTTGCTGTATTTCTATTTCGTCAATTAATTCAAGTAACCCGATTCGGATTTGATTTTGAGTTAAGGTAGCATTTTCATGACTTACCGTTCCTAGTTGGATTTGTTTTCGGATGGCTTGAAATCGACCAGATTGATGAAGAACATCATCTAATTGAGGCGTATCATTTAATAACTCTTGAAGATGTTTAAGTACTGTAGCTAAATCATTTTTAGCAATTAAATCTTTGAGTTGTTTTATATGGTTTTCTTTTTTCATTAAAGTGTATCAATTAAAAGAGATGGGTTCTACACATTATAAAAATACGGTAATTGTATTGGTTTCACCAAAATTTAAAGGAAGTTTAAAAAAAACAAAGGTTCTTGGGTTAATCCTGTGAAACATAGGATGCTATCTTTTTTTTACCACATAGGCACATAGAGAACATAGTCTTTACAGTTAAACTCTATATGAAACCTATGTTTTCTATGTGGTGAAAAAAGTACTCAATAATAACTTTCACATAAGTTAACTAAGAAACAAAATAACCTACCATCTTAACTCAGGCATAGTTCATTCATAAACTTATTGCTTACTCTAAATCTGTTTTTAACAATTGAAAAAGCTCACTTTTATTTTCAATTTTCAAATAAGGATATTCTATTTTTGAAAGAAATAAACCATCGGGGAAAGCTGATCTTTTAAAACCACCTCTTTTGTTTGCCAGTCGATCTTCGAATTCTTCCAACGACATTCTTCCTCTTCCGACCTCTAGCAAAAAATAAACACACAGTCGAATCATTCCTCGAAGAAAACGATTAGCCGTAATCGTAAATCGGAGGCGCTCTTGTTTTTGATCGACAAATAATCTAGCATGAGTGACTTGGCATCGGGTATGATTATATAAATCGGGTTGCTTACAAACAGCTTTAAAATCATCATATTTCATAAATAATTCTGCCGCTCGTTTCATTGCTTTAAAATCCAAATTTTTAAACTCATAGTACGAACTATATTTTCTTAGAAATGGATTTTTTTTCAAATGAATAAAATAGTCGTACGTCCTCCAAGTTGCATCATAGCGAGCATGTTCTTTATCTTTCATTTCCAAAATATCATATATAACAATATCGTCAGGCAAGTTTTTGTTCATTCGAAATTTTAAATTAAAATCAAATTCTATTTCCAAATGAATGTGGAAAATATATTGACTCGCATGCACTCCTGCATCAGTTCGTCCACAGCCTTCTACTCGAATTTCTGATTTGAAAATTTGTTGCAACGTATCTTCTATCATTCCTTGAACAGTTCGAAGATTGGGTTGGAATTGCCAGCCTTTGTACCTGCCTCCGTCGAAGCCAATATGAAAAAAATAAGTCATGCATTTTTTTTGGTGAAAAAATCAAAGGTAGATTAAAAAATAGAATTAGTAACTCGATTTAGCCTCTATCAATTCACATAAACTAGAACTCCTTTACTAATCAAATCATTGGTAATAAATATGAAATAAAAACCACTTGAAATCTGAGAAATATCAAATTCTTTATACTTAGCTCGAGGAGCGATGATAAATTTTTGCTCTAATTTTCTCCCTAAAAAATCAGAAAATTCTACTACCGTTGGTTCGAAAGGTGCTTCCTGTAGTGAGACTGTCATGACATCGTTTAGTGGATTTGGATAAATTAAAACTTCCTCTTCTCTTGGTTTTATAATTGGAAATTCTTCGAAAGGTCTTTCTAATTCAACCGCTCCACAAAAATAATTATTATCATAATTTTGATCTCTTTGATTTTCAACTGAAGTATGCCAAACACATAGTTCAACAGAAGTACTATCAATAGTTCTTTGAGGAAATTCTAACGCAGAGATTCTCCAATGTACTGTATCGCCTGGATCTAAATTAAGCATTTTTATATCATCCCTTTGAAGATAATATTCTGGATTAAATGAACTAGAGACACAATTTTTTATTCCTTTTGCTTGTGTGAATAAAGAGACATTATTAATCGTAGTTATTCCTCTATTGACTAAACTTACTTTAACTTTTTTCAAATTAAGTAAGTAAACATCAGTTAGACCAGCAGGGCCACAAGTATATTTCTTTTCATAGTCTTCAATTTTTACATCAATGATTTCCAACTCAATATTTTCATCTTGCGTTATTCCATTTTTCGAAAATGTTTTGAAATATCCAGATGTCGAAGGGTATAGAAATGGTGTATTATTAAATGGAATATTGGGAATCAAGTATCCTCCGATTCCTATTTCATTCTCAGATATATGAATGTCATTAGCTCTAAAATATTCATCTTCTACCGCAAAAAAATTAACCACTTCCAAGTCATGATTAATTTTTAAAATCATTGGTGCTTCCTCTTCTTGGAAAAGAAAGAAAATATCTTCGTCCTTTATTTCTATGTCTATTATTTCTCCATAGCTTTCTAAGTTAATCGAATTTTCTATTTGAAAAATACTATTCAATTTGGAAAAGGTTTGACCTTTTAGTTTAAAATATTTATCCTCATTTGTAAATATTTCATCTGGTTTTTCAAGCTCTATAATATCTCCTTGCTCTTGATAATTCCAATTATATTTCTTAGCCCCATAAACTAAATCATCACCTAGTTTTCCTAGTAATACGAAAGATAAATCCCCAGAATATGTTAAAGCATCATCGTAATATCCTGTGGTTAAATAATCTTCAAATACTGTCGTAAAATTATTGTTCAATATTTTAAAAAATGCTCGTTGTTCAAAATTGATAATTTTAGATCCAACTATGATAAGTTTTCCATTTGGAAGAATTTCAATTTCATTAATCACTTCATTGCTTCCAATTTCAACTTGATTAGTCAACGTTAATGAATTCGAATCCACCTTAATTCCCACTAGTCCATTATTTCCATTATTCTCATTAATGAGCCAAGCAAAACCTACATCATCTTTAACCCTTATTTTCTTAATTTTATATCCATCCAAAAATAGATCTGACTTAATTAATTCGCTTGTATCTATGACTGAAAAATAAACTGATGAATTATCCAACTCATTAATTTCTCCACCTACCAACCATCTATTATCTTTAACTAAATGTATTTTTCTTATTTCGGTATACTGTCCAATTTGCTCATTTAATTCTATCGTTTGAGCAACGAGGATTGAATTGATTAGAAAAAGAAAAATGGAAAGGACTATTGTATTTTTTTTCATAACTATATTTTTATATTACTTTTCATCAGGTTCTAATTCATTTATAAAACTAAAAAGTTGAATAGCATTGGACGCAACTGAGAATATCTTCAAATATTTTCTAATATTACTTTCTACCAAAGCAAGTTCAGGAAAGTAGTTAATCATATTAATGGTTATTGTGGAATATATAACTGCTAAATAATAAGAGTAATCATCTACCCAATTTCACCCTTCCTGCCAATAACCAGCGGTTTCCTTTAAGAAACAACAGTATTAATTTCTACAAATTGTTGAGCTCAATCATTTAATTCTCTCGTTTGAGCAATGAGAGACAGGTGCTCTTGGGTAAAAAAGATCAAAAGAATTAGTATTTTTTTATTTTAAAAATAATAAAAAAATATTGTCCTATTAAATTATTAATTGATCTGTTGGCAAGCTGTCCTATTTTTGCTAAAATAGCATCTTCCATTTTTTGCTAATTAGTATGCATATAACAAAGAAGTTGTTTAAAGTAAAAATGTGATTTTGAAAAAACGTTGCAGAAAGTTAAGTTTGAAAACACAACTTAACTCACAAAACCCTCTGCAACGATGCTCAAATTAAGTAAAAAGCAAATTAATCAAAAATTAATACCTCATCTTAGCAAAGGCAAGAGAGGTCCAAAGTGTAAAGTCGGTTTATGGCGAATAGTAAAAGCGATACTATATCGATTAAAAACTGGTGTTCAATGGCGGGAGTTACCCCTTCGCCAATTTTTTGGACGACAGCTAATTAGCTGGAACACAGTCTTTTATTACTTCGCTAAGTGGTCAAAAGATGGAAGTTGGTACTACTTGTGGACTGCTCTTCTGGAGTTAAATAAATTCATTCTAGATATGTCCAGTACTCAACTTGACGGTTCACATACTCCAGCTAAAAGAGGTGGTCAAGCAGTAGGATACCAAGGTCGTAAAAAATGTAAAACGACTAATATTATTTTTCTAACTGACAAAAAAGGAATTCCATTAGCCTGTTCAATTCCTGTAAGTGGAAATCATAATGACTTGTTCGAGTATAAAAAAATGATGTCTGAAATTATAGCAACACTTGCCGATTCTAAAATTGAAATCGATGGACTTTTTATGAATGCAGACGCAGGTTTTGATTCCAAAGGTTTCAGAGAATTTTGTGAAAACTTTGGTATCATTCCAAATTTTGACATTAATAAAAGAAATTCTAAAAACCCTGACCAACACGATTATTACTTTGATAATCAGTTATACCAGGAACGATTTGCTGTTGAAAGAACCAATGCTTGGTTGGATGGTTTTAAAAATCTAATCATCCGATATGAAACAAATGCTTTGCATTGGATAGGCTTACATTATCTAGCTTTCTCTTCTATCTTATTGAGAAAACTTTTCAAACAGTAAAATAACTTTAAACAACTTCAAACAAAAAAAATTAAATATTCAAGAATAATTGATATTTTGTAAAGCTTTTTATCATTCATTATAATCATGATCAAGGGTGCAAAATAAAATAACAAGCACATGATAAGATCAAAAGTATAATTATGATAATATAAAAGCGAAAACTCTAAACTTTAACCTCCTAAATCTACCATCATGACAAAAAGGTTTACCCTTACTTTGTTATTCCTTTCTATTATTTCTCTACAAAATTTATTTTCACAATGTACAGATGGAACTCAGCCTGAGTGCCAATGTTCAACAGCACCTGTATTGTGTACCGTAGATGACTTGGATAATTATATGTTTTCCATGTCTTCCTTCCAGCATCCTCAAAATGGCCCACAGCCTCTTTGCCCAGGTGCAAATGGTTCTATTCCAAATAATCCAACCTGGTTTGCCTTTACAGCTTGGTGTACTGATTTGAGTCTAGAGGCAAGCTTTAGTAATTGTGTCCAAGGGGGTAATTTGAATGGAGTTCAGATAGCCATTTATGAAGATTGTTCTTTTAATAATGCCGTAGCATGTAATGTTGCTGTCAATAATTGTAATACCAATAATAAAACGTTGAACATGACTGGGTTGACGATTGGAGGGGTTTATTACTTTTTAGTAGATGGTTGTTCGGGTTCTTATTGTGATGTGACGATTGATATTATTGGCACCTGTGGGGAAGAAGAAATTGCTCCGTGGACACAAGGTGTAACTGGTGAGACTAACGCATGTGGAGGAAATACGGAGACTTATTCGGTGGAAACTTTAACTGGAGCAGCCACTTATCATTGGTTTGTGGATGGAGTTTTGGTAGGAACTTCTACCACACCAACGTTTGATATTGCTTGGGCATCAGCTGGTTCTTATGAGTTATGTATTGATGCATCGAATGATCCTTGTGTTCCGATTACTGATCTACCTGAAGAATTATGTACGACTATAAATGTTTATGAATCGGAGGCAGGAACGATAACTGCTCCTACTCCACTTTGTCCAAATGAGGTTGCCAATATTTCTGTATCAGGATATAACATGGGACCAGATAATGCACAAGCGATTTTGGTAATAGATGCGTCGGGAGTGATTTTAGAAGTTATTACTGGAGCTACTGGAACTTTTACTTCAACGACTTGCGAGACTTTTACTTTGTTCAGTTATAACTATATTCCTGCGATTGGAACTGCTCCAGTAGTGGGAAATAATGTAGGTGCATTTGACTGTGTGGCAGAATGTTGTGATTTAGAAAGTATCACGATTTCATTTGAAGATACTGAGTTGCCTGTTTTTCCAAATCCTCCTGCTGATGAAACTTTGACTTGTGCAGACTTAGTTACAAGTCTGGCAGATTTGGATTGGACAGACAATTGTGATGGAATGGGAGCAGTTGCTGGAACTGAATCGGGAAGTGCTGATGCTTGTAATGGCGGAACAATTACTCGAATGTGGGAATATACTGATGCTTGTGGAAATACAGCCACTCATACTCAAACCATAACAGTAACTGCTGCTCCTGTTCCAACTTTTACGAATCCGCCTGCTGATGAAACGGTAACTTGTGATAATATTCCTACGAGTGCTGCTGACTTGAATTATACTAATGGTGGCGCAGGTGATTGTGAAATTTCAGGAATGGTTACACCAACCCAATCAGGGTCTGCTGACATTTGTGGAGGTACGATTTCTTTTACTTGGGATTTGACTGATATGTGTGGAAACAATATTTCGCATACGCAAAACATTACTGTTACTCCTGCTGCACCTCCTGCTTTTATTAATCCGCCTGCTGACTTAAATGTTACTTGTGATAATATTCCGACGGACGCTCCTGATCTCGATTATACTAATAATGAAAATGGGACTTGCCTTGTCATGGGGACTATTTCTCCAACTTCATCTGGAACTGCTGACATCTGCGGAGGTACCATTTCTTACACTTGGGACTTTACTGATATTTGTGGAAACAATATTTCGCATACGCAAAACATTACTGTTACTCCTGCTGCAATTCCTGCTTTTATTAATCCACCTGCTGACTTAAATGTTACTTGTGATAATATTCCGACAAGTGCTCCTGACTTAGATTACACTAATAATGAAAATGGAGATTGTCTTATTTCGGGAACTATTTCTCCAACTCAATCGGGAACTGCGGACATCTGTGGAGGAACGATTTCATACACTTGGGACTTTACTGACATTTGTGGAAACAATATTTCGCATACGCAAAATGTTACCGTAACACCAGCTGCAGTTCCCGCCTTTATTAATCCACCTTTGGACTTAAATGTCACTTGTGATAATATTCCTACTGGTGCTCCTGACTTAGATTACACTAATAATGAAAATGGAGATTGTCTTATCTCAGGAACGATTTCTCCAACTTCATCTGGAACTGCAGACATCTGCGGAGGAACCATTTCTTACACTTGGGATTTTACTGATATTTGCGGAAACAATATTTCGCATACGCAAAACATTATTGTTACTCCTGCTGCACCTCCATCTTTTTTAAATCCACCTGCCAACTTAGTCGTCACTTGTGATAATATTCCAACGGGTGCTCCTGACTTGGATTATACCAATAATGAAAATGGAGATTGTCTTATCTCAGGAACGATTTCGCCAACGCAATCGGGAACTGCAGATATTTGTGGAGGTACAATTTCTTATACTTGGGACTTTACTGATGTATGTGGAAATAATATCTCGCATACGCAAAATATTACTGTTACTCCTGCTGCGCCTCCAGCATTTATTAATCCACCAACTGATCAAACAATTTCTTGTTCCAATATTCCAACAAGTGCTCCTGACTTGGATTACACGAATAATGAAAATGGAATGTGTCTAGTCATGGGTTCCGTTTCGCCAACTCAATCTGGAAGTGCAGATGAATGCGGAGGTACGATTTCATATACTTGGACTTTTACAGATATTTGTAACAATACAATTACGCACGTACAAAACTATACAGTTGATCCTGCGCCACCTGCTTCATTTGTCGGTAGCTTACCACAAGATATAACCGTTGATTGTGATAATGTTCCAGGAATTCCTAGTTCATTGCAATACAACAATAATGAACCTGGGGTCTGTGCAATAAGTGGATTTGCTCAAGCTAGCCAATCAGGAAATTATAGTGAATGTGGAGGATTGATTATTTTCCTTTGGCAATTTACAGATGTTTGTGGGAGGACAATTTCACATACTCAAAATGTTACCATTGATCCTGCACCGCCTGCAGTTTTTCTAAATCCACCTAGTGCTACAACCTTAGATTGTTCTTCTGTTCCAAATATTTTACCGACCCTAAGTTATACTAATAATCAAAGTGGAGCGTGCGAAATAGATGGATTTGTAACGGCAATTCAGTCTGGTTTTTATGATGCATGTGGGGGAAATATCACTTATACTTGGACATTTATAGATGATTGTAATCGAAGTATTTCTCATTCTCAAAATGTAGTCGTTACTCCTGCAAGTGATCCAATGTTTACCAATATGCCACCAGATATGACAATCAATTGTGGCGAACCATTTCCAAATCCCATCAATCTTACTTACACCAATAATGAAACTGGAAGTTGTGCAATTACTGGAACTGTCCCTGCAACGATAACTAGTAATGGAAATGGAGGAATGAATTATACTTGGACATTTACTAATCCTTGTAATAATTTTACGATCACTCACACTCAAGTAATTGATCAAACACCTTCACCTGACATTACGATTAATCCAACTCAAGTAATTTTTTGTGAAGGAGAAGTATTTGATTTATCGACGATTGCTGTTACTGATTTGAATAATACTAATCCAAATATTACTTTTCATTCAGGCACACCAGCTACTATTGCCAACCAATTACCTTCACCTATGGTAAGTCCTCTCATCTCTACTACTTATTATATTTTAGCCTCCAATAGTTTTGGCTGTTCGGACGAAACTAGCTTTGATATTGTGGTCGAAGAACCTCCCTTTGCAGGTTTTGATGGAATGGGAGAAATTTGCTTTGACTCTCCTAACAATATAAATTTATTCAGTTATTTATCAGGACCATATACCCCAACAGGAACTTGGGTAGATACTTATGGATATGGAGTTAATCTTTCTAATCCAAATAATATAAGTCTGGTTGGACTTCCTGCTGGCACTTATACTTTCGATTATTTTGTTGCATCGGGAGGAGTCTGTCCAGATGATGTAGCATCAGTTACTTTAGAATTTTTGCCTGAAGTTTTTATTAATGCTTTTGATATTCTATGCGCTGGTGATCCTAATTTTTACGAAGTGTCCATCAATAATTATGGATTTGATATTATTGTTTTGGCTGGAACTTATACTGACTTGGGAAATGAAATTGGAATAGTTACAGATATTCCAATTAGCCAATCTTTGATTATCATTGCTACAAATCCTTCTAATTTACTCTGCACATTCACCTTGAATATTTCACCACCTGATTGTAATTGTCCTAATGTTGATCCTCCTATAAGCAATGGAGATGAAATTATTTGTGAAGGTTCTCCTACTCCTCAATTATCTGTTGTTGTTGGAACTGGTGAAACAGCTAACTGGTACGATGCTCCATCTGGAGGAGTATTGTTACAAAGTGGAAATACTACATTTACGCCTACTGAAACTGCAATAGGAGTTTATACCTATTATGTAGAAACTGAAGATTTGACGAATGGTTGTGTGAGTTCCATTCTCACTCCCGTCCAATTTGAAATTTCTGAAAATCCTTCGGGAAATGATGCGCAACTTGAGGAATGTGATATGGACGGAGATGGTTTTACAGAATTTGATTTGACAGAAGCTAATATTTTGATCAGCACCAATTTGACTTATTCCTATACTTATTATGAAAGTTTATCTGATGCACAAAATGGAATTGGTTCATTATCAAACCTTTATACCAATTCTGATTCTCCTACTCAAACGTTATATGTCGTTGTTTCGAATTCTGCCAATTGTAGTTCCATTGTGGAGTTAGTTTTAACGGTAAATCCTCCTCCCTCAATTACTCTTCAGATAAATGATGAAACTTGTCTTGGAGATGAAAATGGTTCGGTTACAATTAATGCTCCAACTGGTGTTAATTATAATTTGGATAATTCAACTTGGACGACCAATAATGTTTTTGACAATTTGATTCCTGGAAGTTATACCGCTTATGTAGAAGATGGAAATGGTTGTTTCGCTTCGCAAGACTTTGACATTAATCCAGGTTTAGAAATAACGATGAATAGTTTTGAAATCAATTGCAATGATAACGGAACAGCAAGTGATGCTACCGACGATTTTTATAACATCACATTTACATTAATTAATAACAATGCAAATACCGGCACATTTTCAGTCTTTGACGGAAATTTAAATATTACTTCTTTAAATTACAATCAATCCAATACCATTTCGCTACCTGCTCAAGGTCAATCTTTGACATTGACTTTTACAGATGAATTGACCAATTGTTTGATTACTCAAGCAGTCGGCCCATTAAATCCTTGCTCGACTGATTGCTCTGTTTCAATTGACCAATTAGACATCACTTGCTCGGACAATGGAACAAGCAATGATTTAACGGATGATTTTTATACCATTACTATCAATGCTTCGGCAATAAATGGTGCTGCTAATAATTCTTATAATGTTTTAATCGATGGTGTTTTAAACTTCAATTATACTTATAACAATACTTCTACATTTACCATTCCAGCCGATGGAAGTTCACCAATTATTTCTGTTGTGGATAATCAAGATCCGCAATGTCAAGCGTCGCAAACGATTGGCCCGCTTGTTTCATGTTCCGATCCTTGTATAATTAACTTCGATTTAGTCGAGGTAAATTGCAATGACAATGGTACGATCACAGACCCAACTGATGATTTTTATGAAATAAATATTCAAGCATCTGCTAACAATCCTGGGGCTGCCAATAGTTTTGAAATTTTCGCAAATAATATTTCTCAAGGTACTTTTGATTATGCAACGGGCGGAATATTTAATCTTCCGGCTGATGGTTCTTCGGTGCAAATTTTAATTCAAGATGCCGATGAACCACTTTGCTCTGCGGAGCAAAATATTGGAACACTCGAACCTTGCAATGAAGATTGCAACATCAATGCGACTGTTTCAAATATCGTTTGTGACGACAATGGAACAGGCAATGATGACACCGACGATACTTTTACTTTTGACATTTTGGTGAATGGACAAAATATTGGGGCGAGCTGGGAATCAACTGACGGAACAATTTCT
>JBGCFD010000184.1:0-8675 GCA_045106765.1 Saprospiraceae bacterium
GTGATTTAGTGAAAATAAATTTTGTCCGTGGTCCACAGTCAATCAAAAGTGAAGATGGATTTTTAGTTGGTTATGTTTTGTTCGATAAAGAAAATGGTTATTCAGAAGTAGAAATTGTAAAAAACGCCAAGCAACTTTTTGCTAAAAAAATCGAAAATGGAAGTCTAAAAATTCCAGCTGGAACAAGTTATTCTTTTGCAGGAAATTACGAACAACAGGTTCGAGCTAATCAACGATTAGCTATTGTCATTCCTTTGGCATTGGCTTTAATTTTCTTGATTTTGTATTTCCAATTTAGTTCCATATTTATTTCGATGATGGTTTTCACCGGAGTATTTATTGCTTTTGCTGGAGGATTTATTTTGTTGGATTGGTATGCTCATCCAGCGTTTTTGGATATACATTTTTTTGGAAAAAATATGCGGGACTTGTTTCAAGTCCAAACGATTAATTTAAGTGTTGCGGTTTGGGTAGGCTTTTTAGCGCTCTTTGGAATTGCTACAGATGATGGTGTTTTGGTCGCTACTTTTTTAAGAGATTCTTTTGAAAAAAATAAACCAAACTCTATTGAAGAAATTAGAGATGCAGTAGTCGAAGGTGGTTTACGAAGAGTTCGTCCAGCAATGATGACGACAGCAACTACCATTTTAGCCTTACTTCCAATTTTGACTTCAACAGGTCGTGGATCAGATATTATGTTGCCGATGGCGATTCCATCATTTGGTGGAATGTTGTTTCAAGTGATCACAATGTTTACGGTTCCAGTTTTGTTTTCGATGTGGAAAGAGTGGAATTGGCGAATCAATAATTTAAAAAAATAACATCCTTTGACAAATCCTGTGGTCAGACAAAACTGGAAATAAAAACGACCGAAGAAAGTGCTGTTTTCGATTTTACCTGACTTAAAACACGGGATTTGTAAAAAAACAAAAAGAAGAAAATGAAAAGAATAAATAATATTTCAAATATGCGTTTCCCAAAAAAATTAATTTGGATCTTCGTTTTCCTAGCTCCATATAACAATGCTTTTACGCAAACAGAATTAGAATCATACATTAGCGAAGCAGCCGAAAAAAATGAAAACTTAAAAGCGTTGCACCAAGATTATTTAATCGCCTTATCCAAAGTCGACCAGGTCAATATTTTGCCAAATCCAGAAATAAACTTAGGTGTTATGGTTCCAAAAATGCAAGGACATACTGGTATCAATAGATTTAATTTAGGAGCGATGCAATCATTCCCATGGTTCGGAACATTGAAAGCGAAAAAGAATTTAGCCTTGGCTCAAGCGGAAGTCAAAAATAAGAATGTTCCGATTGCTTCTTTGGAAATCATTTTTCAACTAAAAAAATCTTGGCTACAGATTTATGAATTGGAAAAGAAAAAGGACTTTCTAACAATAAACTTACAACTTCTAGATCGGTTAGAAAATGTAACACTTTCAAATATTGAAGCAGGAAGATCTTCCGTTATAAATGTGGTGAAAATAAATTTGAAAAAAGAAAAAATAAAGACAGAATTAGCACTTTTAGAAAATCAAAAAATTGCGCCACTAGCTACTTTCAATCAACTTTTACAAACCAGATTAGACCAAGCAATCGAGATTAAATCAGAACTTAATTTTGCTGAACTTCCTGACAATAAAAGTGATTTTTCACTCGTAGAAAGTCAACCTCATCCTATTATTCAAAAATTGAACGCACAACAACAAGTGGCTAATAAATCATTGATAATCAACAACTTAAATAAAAAACCGAATTTTGGAATCGGTTTCGAATGGACTTATGTTCAAAAGTTTCCCAACATTATTTTCGATGCAAATGGTCGAGACATGAGAGTTGCTAGAATAAGGGTGGGACTTCCTATTTACACCAAACAATATCGAGCAAAAACACAAGAAGAGGAACAGAAAATAATTGCCATCGATCATCAGAAAAAGGAAGTCATCAGTCAATTTTCTATGATTTTAGAACAAGCCAAAGCGGAACGTGAGTCTGCGAAAATCAAAATTGATTTGTACGAAAAACAAAAACGATTAACTCGCTCTGCTATCGAAATTTTGGAAGAAAATTTTAGTACAAATGGAAATGGGTTTGAAGAATTATTGCAAATGCAAATGGACATTGTTGATTATGATATGATGATTTTAGAAGCTATAGTGATGAGTCATTTGGCTATAGCGAAAATGGAGAAAATAATTTTCTAATGGTAAATGATCAACTGTCAATAGTTAATTTTTCACATTAGTATTTTAAATATTAAAAAGTATGGAAAACTTAAAAAATGTAATTGTATTGTTTTTAGCAGTAGGTATAGGAGTTGGAATTGGGTATTTTGTTTTTGGAAAAAATAAAAACATGACTGCGAATAAAATGGGAGAACACTATCATTCTGCTGAGATGGGCGAACCAAGTGCAGCCGAAGAAACAATTTACACCTGTTCAATGCATCCTCAAATTCGGCAAAACGAAATGGGCATTTGTCCTATCTGCGAAATGGATTTGATTCCTATAGAAACGAATGCTTCAAGCGATCCCTTAGTTTTTCAAATGACCGAAGAAGCGGTAAAGATTTCAAATATTCAAACAACCATTATTGGTTCTTCAAAAAGTGGTGGTAAAAATATTCTACTCAATGGTAAAATTAAACCTGACGAAAGACGCTCGGCAAGTATCGTCAGTCATTTACCAGGCCGGATTGAAAAATTATTTGTCACCTTCACGGGAGAGAAAATTACTAAGGGGCAAAAAATTGCGACCATATATTCACCAGAGTTAGTGAGTGCGCAAAGAGAACTTTTGGAAGCTTTAAAATTAAAAGACATCAGTCCTAAACTTGCCGATGCCGCTCGGCAGAAATTAGCTTATTGGAAAATTCCTAAAAGCTCCATTGAACAAATTGAGCAATCTGGAAAAGTGCAAAGTCTGATGAATATCTATGCAGATGAAGGAGGAATTGTCATGGACAAAAAAGTATCAGTCGGAGATTATATCCAAGAAGGAAGTATGCTTTTTGAAACGATTGGTCTTGAAAAGTTGTGGGTAATATTTGATGGTTATGAAGAAAATATGGCTAATATTCGAGTCGGCAATATTATCAAATTTACGACACCTGCTGTTCCTGGAAAAACATTTTCAGCTAAAGTCACTTATATCGATCCGATTCTAAATGCAGCTACAAGAGCAGTTGCCATTCGAACAGAAGTTGGTAATCGAGGTGGATTTCTTAAACCTGAAATGTTTGTAAAAGGAATGTTACAAACTTCCAATTCTTCCAAATCAAAAATTACTGTTCCTAAAACTGCTGTGCTTTGGACTGGTCCTCGATCTGTGATTTACCTTAAAGATCAGGATACTGAAATTCCAAGTTTTCGATACCAAGAAATCACATTGGGCGAAAATCTGGGAGAATTTTACGAAGTGAAAAATGGATTAAATCTGGGAGATGAAGTGGTGACCAATGGCGCATTTGTCATTGATGCCGCCGCTCAATTGAACAACCAAAAATCTATGATGAATCAGAATGTTAATATTAAACCTCGAAATTCGAGAATACTCACCGTTCCTGACTTCATTGCAGATACACCGGATAATTTCAAGACTCAATTGAGTTCACTTTCTGATCAATATTTATTGTTAAAAAATACGTTAGTTGAAACCAATGCTTCAGCAGCGAAAGAAGCAGCCACTAATTTTTTAAAAGAATTAGAAAATGTAGATATGACGTTAATCAAAGGCGATGCTCATAAATATTGGATGCAACAATTATCTGCGTTCCAAAGTCATGGAAAAAAAATCACTACACTCGAAGAGGTAGAAACTCAACGACAACAATTTGAATTTTTGTCAGATGCGATGATTAATTCGATAACTGCTTTTGGCACAAAAAATAAATTATTTGTGCAATTTTGCCCGATGGCTTTTGAGAACAAAGGTGCTGATTGGATTAGTGATATTCAGGAAGTTCGAAATCCTTACTTCGGAGATAAGATGATGAAATGTGGATTGGTGACTGATACACTTTCTATTAAATAATTTAAATTGTTGTTCCTATTTATATTGAATAAAAACAAAATGAAAAATCCCTTTTTTCTTTTTTTTCTATCGTTAGCAATAATACTTTTACATTTTGGATGTAAGCAAGATTCGAATGATTCAAAATCTTCTATCGAATTGGATAACTTCATTTTGAGTAAACTAAAAAGTCCTGTTGGTTCAGGAGGCGAACCAAATCTTTTCGTTTCTGAGCAAGGAAAAATTTATTTGAGCTGGGTGGAATATTTAAATGATACAACTGATGCTTTGATGTTTTCCAAAATGGAAAATGAAATTTGGACTACTCCTACAGAAATTGCAAGAGGTTCAGATTGGTTTGTCAATTGGGCGGATTTTCCATCGTTAGTCGTTTATAAAAATAACGACCAACATATGGCTGCTCATTGGTTACAAAAACGAGCAGCAGGAACTTATGATTACGATGTTCACATTGCTCAATCTAAAGATGGTGGAAAAACTTGGGGCAAATCATTTATCATTCATACTGACCGTGTTGCTGCCGAACATGGATTTGTAACAATGCTTCCACAAGATGATGGAAAAATATTTGCGACTTGGTTGGATGGTCGTTTTACAAAAATAGAAGGTGAAAAAACGACTCATAATGATCATGGACATGGTGGTAGTGGAGCGATGACTTTACGAACTGCTACTTTTGATATTGAAGGAAAATTATATGATGAGAAAGAATTGGATCATCAAATTTGCGACTGCTGCCAAACTGCTGCTATCGTTACTCCAGAGAAAACTTTAATAGCCTATCGTGATCGTTCCGTGGATGAAATTCGAGATATCTCTTTTGTCCAAAAAGTTAATAATAGTTGGGCCAGTCCATCTTTAGTTCACGCTGATAATTGGAAAATAGTCGGTTGTCCTGTCAATGGTCCAGCTTTAGCAAATTATAAAAATGACATTGCTATCGCATGGTTTACAAATGCAGATGAAAAGTCAAAAGTAAATATTTCATTTTATAACAATGAAACTACAAACTTTGAAAAACCAATTAGGATTGACGAAGGTAATCCTTTGGGAAGAGTTGGAATCGAGTTGTTTGAAAATTTTGCCATAGTCAGTTGGTTGGAACAAGTAGGAGAAAATGCTGAAATTAAATTAGCACAAATTTCCCCTAATCCAGAAGAAATAAAAAAAATAACGCTTGCAAAATCAAGTACTTCTCGTCGAAGTGGTTTCCCTCAAATAGAAAAAACCGAAGATAAAATTATCTTTGCATGGACTGTTTCGGATGGTAAAAAATCAACTATCGAAACTGCATTTTGGAAATACAAATAATTAAAAACCATTTTATAAAATCTTAAACTTTTTTGTATGAAAAATTTAAAATTCATTTTCCCTTTATTTTTATTTGCGGTAGCAACTTTAGTTTTTGCATGCGGAGGTGGGAATAAAGCAGAAGATCCCCAAGGCAAAGAATATACCTCTGCATATATTTGTCCAATGCATTGCACAGGAAGTGGCAGCGACAAAGCTGGTACTTGCCCAGTTTGCAAAATGGATTATGTGGTAAATGAGAATGTAAAAAAGACAGGTACTGAGACTCATGGTGCGCATGATGGACACGATCATAGTGGGCACGATCACAGTCATGATGGACATAGCCACTAAATAAAAAGATGCCTGTCTTGTCTTACGAGACAGGCATCTTTTTATCACTTAAATTTTCAGAAATTGACAAATTGTAATTTCAAAAATCATTCTCACTAATTCCATTTCTGATGAATAAGATAATCACCACCAAACGACTCTACCTTCGAGAAGCTAATCTTGATGATGCGAAATTTATTTTTGAATTACTCAACTCAAAAGGTTGGATAGATAATATTGGTGACCGAGGTATTCGAACTATCGAAGATGCTCAACAATATATCAACAATAAGTTGATACCTGATTATGGGAAAAATAATATTGCCATGTTCATTATGGAAAGAAAAGAGGATGGTGTTTCCATCGGAACTTGTGGTTTGATTAAGCGACCTCAATTGGAAGATGTCGATATTGGTTTTGCCATACTGGAGGAGTTTGGAAAAAAAGGTTATGCTTATGAAGCGGCTAGCGCTACTTTAAGAATGGCGGTAGAGGAAATAAAAATCACTCGAATTGTGGGCATCACTACTTTAGATAATAAAGACTCGCAACGACTTTTGGAAAAAATAGGATTGGCTTTTGAAAAAATGATTCCGTTTGAAGATGAAGAGTTGATGCTTTTCTCGAAGGGGTGAGAATTAGGATTTAGGATAATGGGTATTGAGTAGTAATGGGATGATCCCAATTCTCAGTATCCACTACCCTAATACTAACTCCTACATACTTGCTGCTACTTTTTCCACTTCATTCCAAACTCGGAAAACATTTTTGTAACAAATCTTTGCGATATCCTCTTCGGAATAGCCTCTTTGTAACAATACTTTTACAAGATTTGGAAATTGTGAAACATCCTTCAATCCTACTGGCAAGCTATCCCCTACCCCATCAAAATCAGATCCTAATCCGACATGATTGATTCCTGCTAATTTTACCACATGATCGATATGATTCGCTACCATTTCCACATCAGAAAAAAGTCTAGGATTATCTTTTTTAAATTGTTCAATAATCGGTTTCGCAAGAGAGTCGCTTGCCTCCAATCCTTTCTCCATTAAAATCCCTGAGAGTTTTTCGCGATCTTCATCTTGTTTTTTTCTCAATTTTCCATCTAAGAACGTTGACCCAAAATTGATGCACATCACTCCGTTATTTTTGCCTAATAGTTTGATCATATCATCATCCATATTTCTTTCAAAGCCTGGAACAAACTTTCTGCAACTCGAATGTGAAGCGATACATGGCGCTTTTGCCATTTTCATCACTTGATAAAAAGTACTATCACTCACGTGTGAAATATCTACCATGATTCCTACTTTATTCATCTCTTCGACCACATCTACACCGAAAGGACTCAGACCGTTCCAAGTTCGAATTGTATCATAAGAAGAATCGCAAATTTGATTTACTTTGGAATGAGTCAAAGTTATATACCTAATTCCTCGATCATAAAAGTGTTGAACATTAGCTAAGTCATCCATGATTGGTGCTCCATTTTCCATCCCCATTGGAAGAGCAATTTTGCCTTCTGCAAATGCTTTTTCGCAATCAGCAGGAGAATTTCCTTTAGTAAAATTGTCGGGATGAGCTTCAATAATATTTTGAACCATATCAATTAATGAATCAGCAAACATCTTTGCCCCACCATTCTCTTGAAAACTTGCAGGAATATAAATCGACATAAAAGGCGCATCCAAACCTC
Organism: Saprospiraceae bacterium; assembly: GCA_045106765.1. Lineage (GTDB taxonomy): Bacteria > Bacteroidota > Bacteroidia > Chitinophagales > Saprospiraceae > CAJQQY01. The sequence goes on from JBGCFD010000184.1 coordinate 7,357, forward strand.
CTTTTTTAGCTCGGACATAATCAAAATCACCTTTGTCTGTTTTGATTGGAATACCAATAAATTCTTTAGTCAATTTAAAATTTCGTACATCTAGTCGATAAGGCAAATCTACATGACCATCGGTGATGATATATTTTTGAGTAATTTCATTCGCTTGTATTTCTAATTTTTCACCTGCTGTAAGTTGTGGTTTTTCTTCACAGGAGAAAAGAAAAATGGAACATAGAATAAAAGTTAAAAAAGTAAGGTTCTTCATGATTGAATTGTTTTTTCGTTAAATTTATTCAGAAAACAGTTTTGAGTAGACAGTAAGTAGTTGGCGAACTGCTTACTGAAAACTGCCAACTAATTACCTGTTCAAACTTAATAATTTTTTATCATGAAAAACATTTTACGATTACTTTCCTGCTGCCTTTTATTTTTCATTTTTTCTAACAATACATTTACGCAAATAAAAACATCTAAATCTTTTGCTCAAAAAATAGCGAAAATGGATTTAGAGTTTTTAACTCCTGTAGAAAATAGTTATAAAAAGGTAAATGCAAGTGAAAGCATTGTTGTAGATTTTGACTTTGAAATTAAAGCGAGAAAAGCTGATATGAGAATTGGATTTGCTCTTTTTCCTGAAAGAAAAAATGCAGTAACTTTTCCACATATAAAAGTGTCGAACATGGCAATTTCCGCTGCGACTAATGATGATCCAGAAGCTCGATTAGTCTTACATGAAATGTCAAAAGAAGATCTGGAAAGTTATCAGGCAGATTGGGGTGCGGTGGTTTTTTTCCAACCTAAAAGAATTTTTTCAGATAAAGATCATTGTAAAATGTTAGCGTTGTATCGAGAAGGGAAAGGTTTGGTTTATGTTTTTTATTTGTTTGATGAAGCATCGGAAGAAGTTGATTTCCAAAAAAATTGTTTGAGTTTTTTACCAAAGGAAATCAAAGAGGAAAAATGAAAGGAAAGGGTTGGTCTAAAATGCATAGAGACAAGGTATATCTTGTCTCTACACAGGAACGAAAGTCCTAAAAAATAGAAAGTCGCGTATTTGAAATACGCGACTAACCACAACAAATTATAATCCCATGAACATATTCTTTATAGACAAGCTAATTTTTTAGCTGTTTAATTCTTATTTACGATTTGGATACTTAATAAACTATTTTAATACTTTATTTATTATGTGGGAGAAAAAAATATTTGCATAGCAAGTCAGATTTTTAAAGATCCGACTTGCTATGTTGCAAATTATAATCCCATGAACATATCCAATTTTAGGTGCTGATCTTTCAGCTTTGATTGCATCATTTTGCAATCTCTCT
>JBGCFD010000185.1:0-7479 GCA_045106765.1 Saprospiraceae bacterium
TAATTAATTTTTTCATTAAATTTTTTTAAACAAGATTAACACTTCCACCAGCTCCTTCAATTGCAGTTTTTGCAGCATCAGAAATGGCATGTACATTAATAGAAAGCTTAGCTTTCAATTCCCCCCTGCCTAAAATTTTAATTCGGTCATTTTTTCGGACAATACCACTTGCTACTAATGTTTCCATGTTAATAGTATCCAAGTTGTGCTTTTCAGATATAGCTTGTAATCGGCTTAAGTTTAATGGCACGAAATCTACTCGGTTAGGGTTTTTGAACCCTCTCTTTGGAAGACGCATTTGTAAAGGCATCTGACCACCTTCAAAGTTACGTTTACTTTTGTAACCTGAACGAGATTTTGCACCTTTGTGACCACGTGTACTTGTACCACCATGACCTGAACCTTGTCCACGAGCTATTCTCTTTCCTTTTTTGACTGAACCTGCAGCGGGTTTGAGGTTGTGTAATTCCATGATTTTTATTTTTAACAATGAATTCTAAAAAAGAATCCAAAACTTTTTTTACAAGAAATAATTACGTTAATAATTTACATTTGTTCCACTTTCACCAAGTGGTTTACTTTAGCAACCATTCCTAAAATTTGAGGAGTAGCTTCATGTACAACTGACCGATTCATTTTTCGAAGTCCCAAAGCTACCATTGTTGCTTTCTGACGCTTGCTACGATCGATGACACTTTTTACTTGAGTAACTTTAATCTTTGCCATATTCTTATGATTATGGATTAGGGATCGAAAATTATGGATTAAAAAATAGTGAATCCATAAAAATTAAATCCAAAATCGATTTATCCGTTAAATAATTTTTCCATGCTAATATTCCGTGTCTTTGCAACAGTCATTGGGCTTCTCAATTTGGCCAATGCATCGATAGTTGCTTTTACCACATTATGAGGATTTGAAGATCCTTGAGATTTAGCCAATACGTTATGAACTCCTGCAATTTCTAAAACTGCCCGCATTGCTCCACCTGCAATTACTCCCGTACCATCAGAAGCTGGTTTGATTAAAACTTTACCAGCACCATATTTTCCTTTTTGTTCGTGAGGAATAGTTCCTTTGTAAATTGGCACCTTAATCAAATTTTTCTTGGCATCATCAACTGCTTTTGCAATAGACTCAGATACATCTCGCGCTTTTCCTAATCCATGTCCAACAGTACCTTTTCCATCACCTACAACTACAATAGCTGCGAAGCTGAAAGTACGTCCACCTTTAGTAACTTTTGCTACTCGGTTAAGGTTTACTAACTTCTCTTTTAATTCTGAGTCAGCAGGCTTGATTCTTTTATCGTTATTTCTTGCCATTATAATGAATGATTTTAGGTTTTGATTTTAAATAAAAATTATAAACCTGTTTTTTATTTTTTGTATAAAAATTAAAATGCCAATCCAGCTTCACGTGCTCCATCAGCTAAAGCTTTAACACGACCGTGATACAAATATCCTCCTCTATCAAAAACTACAGCACTAATATTATTAGAACTAGCTTTTTCAGCAATCAATTTCCCAACAGCTTTTGCTTGCTCTACTTTCGCACCAGTTGCTCCACACTCTTTAGATGAAGCTGCAGCAATTGTAGTTGCAGTTACATCATTAATCAGTTGAGCATAGATAGCTTTGTTACTTCTGTAAACTGCTAATCTTGGTTTTTCAGCTGTTCCACTAATTTTTTTACGAATCCTCTGATGAATTCTTTTTCTACTTTGTTCTTTACTTAAAGCCATTTTGAAAATTTATTTTGTATTCATGGTACCTAAAAATAGACCTGCCATGAATTGAATTTTCTTATTAAAATATTAAAATTACTTAGCTGCAGTTTTACCTGCTTTTCTTCTAATTTCTTCTCCTTTAAATCGAATACCCTTTCCTTTGTATGGTTCTGGTTTTCTAAAGGCTCTGATTTTAGCAGCAATTTGTCCAAGTAATTGCTTATCGGCACTTGATAATTTTATGGTTGGCGGTTTACCTTTCTCAGAAATAGTTTCAATCTTCACCTCATCAGGAAGTGCAAACATTACTGGGTGAGAATACCCCAAACTCATTGTCAATAATTGACCTGTGTTGTCAGCACGATATCCAACCCCTATTAATTCCATTTCTTTCGTAAACCCAGTAGAAACACCTTCTACCATATTTGCAATTAAGGAACGGTATAAACCATGTACTGATCTATGACGTTTTTGATCAGTTGGACGAGATACAGTTAAGGTTCCATCCTCAATTGCAACTCTCAAGTCCGGGTCAATTTGTTGTGTCAATTTCCCATTAGGTCCGCTTACGCTAACCACATTACTGTTATCCACAGAAACCTCGACCTTTGCAGGAAGTGAAATTGGTGCTTTTCCTATTCTAGACATTACTTAAATGTTTTTTCAATTAGTAAACATAACAGATTAACTCACCTCCTACATTCTCTGCTTTCGCTTTTTTATTAGTCATCACTCCTTTAGAAGTAGAGACAATTGCGATTCCCAAGCCATTAATGATTCGAGGAATTTCAGTTGCTTTTGCGTATTGACGCAAACCTGACTTACTGATTCTTCCTAACTTTCGGATGACAGGTTGCTTAGAAATAGGATCGTACTTGAGTGCGATACTAATAATACCTTGCTTCCCCGCAGCATCATCAAATTTGTATTTGAGGATATATCCTTGGTCATAGAGGATTTCAGTAATACTCTTCTTCATCCTTGAAGAAGGGATCTCTACCACCCTATGTCCTGCTTGTTGAGCATTTCGAACACGGGTTAAGTAATCTGCTATTGGATCTGTTACAGCCATTATATAAATTTTATAAAATTATTACCAACTAGCTTTAGTGATACCTGGGATTTTACCCTCAAGTGCCATTTTTCTAAATGTTACACGATTAATTCCAAACATACGCATGTATCCTTTCGGACGACCAGTTAACTTACACCGGTTGTGCAATCTTACTTTTGCACCATTACGTGGTAATTTGTCGAGCTCTTCCCACTTACCTTCTTTCTTCAACTGTGCTCGCAAATCTGCATACTTAGCTACAAGACGCTCTCTTTTTCTTTCTCTTGCTATTAATGATTTTCTAGCCATTATTATTGAGATTTTTAGAATCAAAAAAAGACTCAAATGAATGCTTGATGTCTCTTTTAACTATCTATTGATTAATTTCTTTGATTTTTGAAAGGCATCCCAATCAACTTCAGTAATTCTAATGCTTCTGCATCAGTATTAGCTGTAGTTACGATAGTGATATCCATTCCTGTTATTTTACTTACTTTATCCAAATCAATTTCTGGAAAAATGATTTGTTCAGTAACACCCATTGTATAATTTCCTCTCCCATCAAAACTCTTATCATTTATTCCCCGAAAATCTCGTACACGTGGTAAAGCAACTGTAATCAATCGGTCTAAAAATTCGAACATTTGGTCATTTCGAAGAGTGACTCTTGATCCAATTACCATTCCGTCTCTCAATTTAAAATTCGAAACTGATTTTCTTGCTTTAGTTGGAACTGCTTTTTGACCAGCAATCATTGTCATTTCTGCCAATGCATTGTCAACCAATTTCTTATCTTGAGATGCCATTCCGACACCTTGATTCAAACATACCTTTACTATTTTAGGTACTTGCATAATCGTACTGTACTGAAATTTTTCCATTAATGCAGATACGATTTCGTTCCGATATTTGTCTTTAAGTCTTGGACTGTAGCTCATTACTTAATTATTTCTCCAGATTTTTTAGAATATCTTACCAATTTACCATCTACCTCTTTTCTTCCAATTCGAGTTGCATCTCCAGTTTTAGGATCAACTAACATCAAGTTAGAAATATGAATAGGCATTGGTTTTTCCTGAATTCCTCCAGGATTATCTTGTGTAGGTTTATTATGCTTTTTAGCAATGTTAACCCCATCTACAATTGCACGGTATTTTTTTGGAAGAACTTCCATTACTTCACGTACCGTCTCACCTTTGCTTGCTCCAGAGATAACAACTACTTTGTCACCTTTCTTAATATGAATTTTCGGAGCGAAACGCTTTTGACTTGCTTTGTTATTTGCCATGATTGCAACTAATTTTTAAATCTTATAAAACCTCAGGAGCCAATGAAATGATCCTCATGTAATCCTTATCACGTAATTCACGTGCAACAGGTCCAAAAATACGTGTCCCCCTTGGTTCATCACTTGGATTCAATAAAACAACTGCATTGTCATCAAATCGAATATAAGAACCATCTTTACGACGAATTTCTTTTTTAGTACGAACTACAACTGCTGTAGAAACAGTACCTTTCTTTACACCACCAGGAGAGGCATCTTTAACCGTAACAACGATTTTGTCTCCAATAGATGCGTAGCGTCGACCAGATCCACCCAATACTCGGATACACAAAACTTCTTTTGCACCACTATTGTCAGCCACTTTTAATCTAGACTCTTGTTGAATCATTTTACTATTATTTAAGTTCTATCGAATTTAACCTCGATACTATTCTAATATTTTGCTGAAAAATTGGAAAAATGGAATAGCAGTTTTCAACAAAAACTTATATTCCATCTCTCAAATAACTAATTCCAACTATTTGGAACAACATTTATTTACTTAGCTCTTTGAATAACCTCAACCAATCTCCACCTTTTTTTTGCACTCAATGGACGAGATTCCATAATTTTTACAGTATCTCCAATGTTGCAATCATTCTTTTCATCGTGCGCCATAAACTTCTTAGATTTCTTTACGTATTTCCCATAAATTGGGTGACGTAAACGACGTTCAACTAGAACTGTAATGGATTTTTCCATTTTATTACTAGACACTACACCGATTCGTGTCTTTTTGGACGGTTTTTTTGCAATTTCAGTCATGATATTATTTATTCTTTCTTCTTGCACGAATTTTTGATCTCTTTGCTAATTGGTCGGGAGTCATTGCAACTACTTCTCTTCTTCTCATCTCCGTTTTTAACCGAGCAACATCTCTTCGCAAATCTCTTAATTCTAAAGGGTTATCTAACCCCCTGATCGCATGATCAAATGTTAATTTTTGATAAGCAGTTTCTGTTTCTGACAACGTTTCTTTCAGATCGTTGTCATTAATTTCTTGCAATTCTTGATACTTCTTTGTTGCCATTATCGAGCATTTTTTTATTAAAATTTATCCAACGTAATCTCTACGCTTGACTATTTTAGTCATTACAGGTAATTTCTGAGCAGCTAATCTTAATGCTTCGTTAGCTGTCTCCTCAGTAACGCCATCTAATTCGAACATGATTCGTCCGGGTTGTACTTGTGCCACGTAATGGTCAAGTGCTCCTTTCCCTTTACCCATCCTAACTTCAGCTGGTTTAGATGTAATTGGCTTATCTGGAAAAACTCGAATCCATACATTACCCTCTCTTTTCATATGACGTGTCATTGCAATACGAGCAGATTCTATTTGGCGGTTAGTAAGACGACCAGCGTCAAGTGATTTCAAACCAAAAGTTCCGAATGAAATAGTACTCCCTCTGTAAGCAAGTCCTTTGTTTCTCCCCTTCTGTTGCTTACGATATTTTGTTCTTTTCGGTTGTAACATTGTGAATACATTTTTTTGCTAAAACCACCACAAAATGTGGCTAAATGGTCTAAAAATTTGTCATTTTGATACTGCTTCTTGAAAAGCTGTGCAAAGGTACAAGATTTTTTCTTTTTTCCTACTAAAAGGAAAATGAAATTTAGATATTTTTTAAAAAATATCTTTTTTATGAAACCTTTAGAAAATCAAACGTTAAAATTTGATTTTCTAAAGGAATTTTTATCGTTTATCGTTACCTCTTCCTCGGCCTCCACCTCTTCGATCGCCACCACGACCACCTCTTCGGTCACCACCTCGACCACCTCTTCCACCTTTCTCATTTGCAGCTCCTGCATTTGGAGATAAATCTGGTTTGCCAAGAATCTCTCCTTTACAAATCCATACTTTTACACCAATTTTACCATATACCGTCAAAGCTTCTTTCAGAGAGTAATCGATGTCAGCTCTAAAAGTATGCAAAGGGGTTCTTCCTTGCTTAAACTCTTCAGAACGTGCCATCTCTGCCCCATTCAATCTCCCAGATACTCTAATTTTAATACCTTGAGCACCTCCTCGCATTGCTGCTTGGATAGACATCTTGGATGCTCTTCGATAGTTAATTCGAGCTTCTAATTGTTTAGCAATACTCTCAGCGACTACCGCGGCATTAGTTTCAGGTCTTCGAATTTCGATAATGTTGATTTGAACATCTTTAGATGTCAATTTTTTCAACTCTTCTCTTACTCGATCAACTTCTGAGCCACCCTTTCCGATTACGATACCAGGACGTGATGTGTGAATTGTAACACTAATTCGTTTTAGAGATCGCTCAATAACAATTTTAGCGATTCCCCCTTTTCTGATACGTGCGTTAAGGTAGTTTCTGATTTTTTCATCTTCAACTACTTTATCACCAAAGTTCTTTCCTCCATACCAACTTGACTCCCATCCTTTGATGATTCCTAAACGATTACCTATTGGATTTGTCTTTTGACCCATATTTAGAAATTAGTGATGAATGATGAATGAAAACACTCGTCGTCCATCGTTTAAAAATTTTATTCTTCTTCGTCGTTAGCCGTAGTATTTGCAGCCTCTTGATCTTTAGCTGTAGGAATACGGTTTTCAACAATAATTGTAACATGGTTTGTTCTTTTACGAATTCTATGAGCTCGTCCATGAGGAGCTGGTCGAAAACGCTTTAACATAGTCCCACCATCAACAAATGCTGTTTTAATAAACAACTTATGATCATCTGCATCTGCAGCACCATCATGCTTATTTTCCCAATTAGAAATTGCAGATACAACTACTTTTTCTAACCAAGTCGCAGCTTCTTTTTTGGTGAACTTTAATATATTTAAAGCATCTTCCACATTTTTACCACGAATGTTATCCACTACTAATCGCATCTTACGAGGAGACATTGGACAATTTTTGAGTTTAGCTACTGCTTCCATTATTATAGTGATTTTGAATCTTGAATGTTGAATCTTGATTATTTCAAAACTCAGCGTTCATATTCAGAATTAAAAATGCTTATTTATTTATTTTCTTCCAGCGTGACCTCTAAAGTTACGAGTTGGAGAAAATTCACCTAATTTATGACCTACCATATTCTCTGTTACAAAAACAGGAACAAAAGTTTTCCCATTATGAACTGCGATGGTTTCACCTACCATAGTAGGGATAATCATAGAAGAACGTGACCATGTTTTGATAACAGTCTTCTTTTTGGTTTCCTTTGCTTACGCTAATTTGACCAAAAAAAAAAAAAAAACGTATGGTCCTTTTCTAAGTGATCTAGCCATTATTATTATGGTTAATTTTAATCGTAGAAAACTGAATCCCAGTAATCTATCAATTAAGAATATTAATTATTATTTACTTTTTCTCTTAGAGATAATTAATTTCTC
>JBGCFD010000186.1:0-32853 GCA_045106765.1 Saprospiraceae bacterium
CTCCCGAGGTTTCACGAGAGGAAATATTTTTTCGAGAGATGGGAAATTAGTAGCGTCGGTAGTGCAGGAAGGAATGATTCGAAAAATGAGAAAAAAGGAATAACAGCAATTGAATAAATCCTAAGGTGATTCGTAGTCTAATCTCACTTTGGGAGTAGCAAAATAACAATATATTTACATTTCAAAAAAAAACAGAAACTAACCAATGAAACGACCAATTCACTTTTTATTTTTCCTGCTTTTTTTAATTAGTTGTACTTCTAAAAAAGCGATCGTCGATAATCCAAATGACGATGGTCTAATTGAAATAGTTTTTTTACATGTTAATGATGTTTATGAAATTGCTCCTTTGCCAGGTGATGACAAAGGTGGAATGGCAAGAGTCGCCACATTAAAAAAACAACTCTTAGCAAAAAATAAAAATACGCTCGCTATCCTTCCAGGTGATTTTGTGAGTCCTTCTGTAATCGGAACTTTGAAAGATGAAAATGGAAATAGAATCAAAGGAGCACATATGGTTGACGTAATGAATGTTGCAGGAATTGATATTGTTACTTTTGGCAACCATGAATTTGATTTAGGAGAAGAAGATCTTCAAAAGAGAATTGACGAATCTGAATTTCAATGGGTGAGTTCAAATGTCCTTCAAAATAAAAAAAGAAAAGTAAAACCGTTTTATAAAAATAAAAATGAGAAGCGATCCAAAAAAGAAAAAATTCCAGAAACGATCATTCAAACTTTTACGGATGAAGATGGAACTTCCGTAACTGTTGGTTTTTTTGGAGTAACCTTGGATGTAAAACAGCAAAATTATCTTACTTATGAAGATCCTATCCAACGATCCAAAGCAATGGTTAAAGAATTAGATTCGAAGGTGGATTTGATTTTTCCAATTACTCATTTGGAAATTGAGGAAGATTTAAAATTGGCAAAAGCGATTCCTCGTTTCCCTTTAGTGATGGGTGGACACGATCATAATAATATGAGATTTCTAGTAGGTTCAACAGTTGTCGCTAAAGCAGATGCGAATGCAAAAACCGCATTTGTGCATACCGTAAAATATGACACTAAAGAAAAAACCTACACCGTATATTCTGAATTAGTACACTTAGATAATAGCTATGCCTTGGATCCAATAGTTGACCAGCGTGTAAAATATTGGACAGAAATTGCAGAAAAAGATATGGAAAAACAAGGATTCTCTGCTAATGAAGTGGTTACTGTTCTTGAAAATCCGTTGGATGGAACAGAAAGTACAGTACGAAGCGGGCAATGTCCGATGGGTATAATGGTGGTGGAATCTATTGCATTTGCATGTGATAATAAAATTGATGCAGCTATTTTGAATAGTGGTTCTATTCGAATTGATGATATGCTTTCGGGAAATATGACTCAATATGATATCATTCGAATTTTGCCTTATTCAGGAGAAATTATTGAAGTAGAAATGACGGGTATTTTGTTGAAAAAGTTATTAGAATCTAGCATTCAAAATAAGGGCGAAGGAGCTTATTTACAATTAACGGGTATTGAGGCAGACGAAGAATCTTTGACTTTTAAGATTGGAGGAGAACTTTTGAAAACCAATAGGAATTATTTGATTGCGATGAATGCTTTTTTGTTGGAAGGATATGATTTTAAATTTTTCACCAAGGAGAATGAAGGAATTATTAATGTGATTGAACCGGAAGAAAATGATTTATTGAAGAAAGATTTGAGGAAAGCGATGATTGAATTTTTGAAAAATAAGAAATAGAAAATGGACATTAATTATTCTTTCACCACATAGGCACATAGAAAACATAGATGTTTTAAATTAAAAACCTCGCAGCAAGCTGACGAGGAATTAAAAGTTATAAACTGAAACTATGTTTTCTATGTGCCTATGTGGTAAAAAAAATTCTTATCTCGTTAATGTTACATCTCCTTTGTATATGACTTTTAGACCATCCGAAAATTCAATTTCTGCAAAATAAACATATACGCCTGGGTTCATTTTTTCACCTTTAAAATTTCCATTCCAACCATAAGAATTATCATTAGGATAAAAATCTTTTGCTTCATATAATTGCTCGCCCCACCTACTAAAGACTTTAAAATTATTAATTTTCTCTACTCCTTTTCCACTATAAATCATAAAGATTTGATTATCTGAATTTCCCTCTGGAGCAAAAGCATTTGGAATATAAACGTATCTATTTTTTTCAACAAAAATAGTAATCTGATCCATAGAAATACAACCATTATCATTTATCAAAGTGGCACTCATCTGTGTAGTTTGGGTAGGAGTAACAATCGGGAAGTAACAATTTTCTAAAGAATCACAATTAGAATAATTGGTAGATGATTCCCAAATTATGGTATCAAAAATTCCAGTAATCGATGGATCTAACATCACGCTATCTCCTAATTCAATATAAATATTATCACCTAAATCAATGCTAAGAGAATCTGGTTGACTCATGCTTATCATCGTGGATAACTCACAACCATTTGCATCTTGAATCAAAATATCATAATCTCCAATTGGTAAATTATTAAAGATATTTGAACTTGAAAATGGATTTCCATTTAAGGAATATAAATAAGGAGGTTGTCCTCCATCAATGGAAGGAATCATTATCATACCTTGGTCATCTCCATGGCAAGGAGATTCTAAAATTTCCAAATTAATATTTTGAGGGATATTGGGACTTTGTGAAACGATCATTTCATCGGTTGAAGTACATCCATTTTCAATATTAGTCACTAGCAAATGGTAGCTACCTAAACCATTCACCATTGGATTCAAATCAGTAGGTGAATTGATGGTAACATTTGGATTAGAGGAAGTCCAAAGGTATTCGAAATTTATTCCTGAACTTGTATTTTCACTTCCAAGCATTGCTTCTGTCTCATTACAATCTAATTCAATATCCAATCCTGCATCTGCATTTGGTGAAACAATATTTTGAAAAACTGTTATTGGTGCCGTTGTTTCGCAACCATTCAAAGTATCTAAAACTATTAATTCATAAAATCCAGGTTGATTTACAATTGCTTGATTTGTCTCTCCTCCTGACTGAATTCCTCCTGAGGTCGTGGTGAACCAATGGTAAACAATAGAAGAAGAATTCGAAGAATTACTTCCATCTAATATCACCTCAGTTTTGATGCAAGTCAAAAGTTCAGGTGTTGCAATTTCAGCAGATGGATAAGCAGTATTATCATTTAAAAATATCGTATCTAGAGAAAAACATCCTGTCAAATTATTTAAAACTTGAAGGTAATAATTGCCTTGTTCTGTTGCTTCGAATGAAGAACTTGTCTCACCAAAAATTTCTCCATTATCATCCATCCATTGATATTCAATTTGACTGCCTGTGGTGGAATTACTTCCATCTAAAACCAACGAAGTATTATTACAATCTAAATTCCCAATTGATTCGATTTGAGAAATTGGTGGAGAATTATTTTCCAAAATCACAACACTAGAAGTCGTTGAAATACAATTATTAGAAGTATTTAAAACGGTCAAAAAATATTCTCCTGCCTGACAAACTTCAGGTGCAATCTCTGTGGAAACAAACCCATTTGGGCTTGTCCACGAATAAGTAAAATTCATACCTTGACTAGTATTATTCCCACCTAAAATAACACAAGTTTGATTACAAGTTAGTTCTTTTTCCAAACCAGCATTTGCTATTGGTGCTGAAATATTTTGGGTAATAGCTAAGCTATCAATTGAAGTACAACCTGAATTTTCTATGGTTAAATAATAAACACCTGGAGCATTTACTTCAGCTGACAAACCATTGATTCCATTGACAATATTGCCACTATTCGTGGTCCAAGTTGGGTTTCCAAAAATAGATGAATTACTTCCATCTAAAACAATCAAAGTATCTCCGCAATCTAAATGTCCATCTTCCCCTGCTGCTGCAATTGGTTGTAAATTCACATTTACAAAAATAGATTCTGAAAAATCACATTGAAGTTCAGTAAAAAAATAAGTCAACTCATGCTGTCCTTCACCTGCTACATTTGGATCGAAGATATCATTAACAATTCCATTTCCTGACCAATTCCCTTGACCTGATCCATTGCTACCGTTGACAATAATTTGTAAAGGAATTTGAGGAGGTAAATTAGTTAAACAAACATCATCCATCGGAGAAATAATCAACTCTATATTAGGACAATCATTGGCAAAGCAAGAAGTCATCGAGGTTGTATTTCCACAAATGGTATTTCCTACAGCAGTTACTTCGAGCATTATTTCTTGTCCCGGAAATATATTGTTATAAACTATTGAGTTTCCGTTTTGCACTCCATTAATTCCTGACAGTTCATTGATTATATAATTACTTGCACCTGCAATATCATCCCACGAAAAAGTAATAGATTCAGTTGTTGATTCACAAGTAATATTTGGAATTGCAAGAGCTGCATCAACTTGAATATTTTGAGAAAAAAGAGTAGAAGTACAACCATTTTCATCCACCGTAAGTGTAATGTTATAATTACCAGAGTCTGACCAATTTATTTCAAAAGAGCCTTCCCCACTTCCTGACAAAACAGTACCTCCATCAAAATCCCAAATATAGTTGGCATTCATACTTGCTGAACCAAGATAATTTACAATCGAATTCTCATTGATACAAATATTACCATCAACTGAAAAATCTGCAGTTGGTGTTTGATAAACATCGATGATGATAAAGTCAGAAAAAGTACAACCTGCTTCTTGAAATGTGAATGTAATGTTATGAGAATCTTCTCCTGCTATCGCTGGATCAAAAATACCCAGATCAACATCTGTAATTCCAGTTCCAGACCAAACTCCATTCCCTGAATTATCGCTTCCTGCAATCGTTACATTTAAATCAATCGGAGTAGTATTTTGAGTTAAACAAATTGAAGTCACTTCTTCCACTTCCACATTTATAGGAGGACAATCATCAGATGAACAAGTCGCTTGAATAGTTGAAGTCCCACAAATAGTTGAACCTATTGCAGTTACTTCGATGACCACTTCTTCTCCTGTTGCCATGCCAGTCACTTCGTAGGTATTTCCATTTTGAGTACCACTTGGCCCCGAAATTTCAGTCACAAAATAATCCGTAGCATTTGGAACATTATCCCATGAAAAAATAACTGATTGAGGAGTTGAAACACAAGTTACATTTGGCAAATCAAGAATTGGATCTACCACAATATTTTGAGAAAAAACAGTTGACTGACAACCATTTTCTTCCACCGTAAGTGTAATGTTATAATTACCTGGTGTTGACCAATTTACCACATAAGGACCAGAACTATTTCCCGAAATAATACTTGCACCATTAAAAAACCAAACATAGGAAGCATTTGAACTACCTGTACCTGCATAAGTAATCGTAGCATTTCCATTGACACAAATCAAACTGTCTACATTAAAATCTGCAGTTGGTGTTTCAAAAATTTGAATGGTCACCACATCAATATAAAAGCAATTATTTTCTTCGTATCCTAAAGTAATATCATGCACTCCTACCCCAGCCACATTTGGATCAAAAAGTCCAGTTGCTCCATCAATAATTCCGTTACCACTCCAAGTCCTATTTCCTAAATTATTTCCCCCAGAGGTTGTGGCAGTAAAATTAGAAGTTGGAGTATTGGGTGTCAAGCAAATAGGATCTATATGATCAATCAACACGTTAATATTTGGACAATCATCTGCTGTACAAGATGCTTGAACAATAGTTGATCCACAAGCATTATTTCCAAAAGCAGTCACTTCGATAATCACTTCTTCTCCATTAGCCAAACCAGAAACCATGTAAGAATTACCGATAATCATCCCTCCATTTCCACTTAAATCATTGACTTGATAACCAGTCGCTCCATTTACATCATTCCAAGTAAAAGTTACCGTACTTGTTGTCGAAGTACAATTAATTACTGGGGTCGGAATTGGATTTTCAATAACAACATTTTCTGCTGTCTGGGTTGAAATACAATCATTTTCTTCCACCGTAAGTGTAATGTTATAATTACCTGCAATTGTCCATTCAATTTCAAAAGGTCCAAGGCCACTTCCAGATATTATATTTCCTCCATCAAAATCCCAAGTAAAAATCGCATTGGGACTTGCTGTTCCTGTATAAATAATCGTCGAGGTAGAATCAATACAAATAATTGGATCAACTGAAAATGTTGAAGTGGGAATTGGAAGAAGAGTAACATCCAAACATTCCTGAGTACTTCCACATTCATTAATTGCTTCCACACAAACTTGTCCACCATTTGAATTCGCCCAATCAATTTGAATACAATCTGTATTTTGACCAGTAAAATTTGCATCAATTGGAATCGTCCAATGAAATGAATCGACCATCAAAGTATTTGTCATACAATAATTAAGTATCGTATTTTGACAAGTCGAATCACTTCCAGAAATTATTGGCAATGCTGGAGGATTATTTATTGTAACTAAAATTGATGAAACAGAATTAGCACTACAATTTGGCTGACTTTGATCGATCAAACTTGTTATAGAAATAGTTGATGTTGCATTCGGAATAATTGAGATCACATCACCATCTATCAAATTTTGATGCATCGCCCCATCACTTAACTCTACATCAAAAGGACCAATTCCAGTAAATTGAAATGCAATATTTACACTCTCTCCTTGACAAATTGTAGTGTCATTAGAAATAGTAGCTGAAATTGAAGGTGGATCATTTAGTTGAGTTTGACCTTCTGTGGTACAACCATTTACATCCGTAATTGTAATGTTATAAATTCCATTACAAATATTAATCAAAGAATCATTTGTTCCTAAATTATTTCCCCAAAGGAAATCATAAGGAGCTGTTCCCCCTGTCACCTCTGCTGCAATTATTCCATCACAACCTCCATTACAAGTAATTTCTGTATTAGAAAAGGTAAGATTTAAAGGATCAGGATCTTGAAGAATTATTGTTTCCTCTGTCGAACAACCAGCATTATCTGAAATAGTAACTTGATACGTTCCCGCTGACAATCCACCAATGCTGTCGGTCATTTCCCCATTTCCCCAAAGGAAAGAAAAAGGAGCAGTACCAGCCAAAGGAGACACTTTTATCCATCCATTATTTTCAGTTGGACAAAGAGGATTTAAAGAATCAATATTAATTTGAATACTACCAAATACCACAGAAATACAACTCGAATCAGCACCACAATTATTTTCGACTAATAGACAAATATCACCTCCTTGTACACTTCCCCAATCCAGCGTAATCATTTCTGTTCCATCACCTGATTGTATAATTGTACCTACCGGAGTTGACCATTGATAATTTGAAATATTATTAGAATGAGGAATAGAATAACTTGTAATCGTATTGTTACAAACATTAGTCGGCCCTGAAATTATGGGTTCTTGTGGTGGAGAATTTATTACAATACTCATACAAGTAGTATCACTTGTCGCGCAACTATTAATTGCAGCTACACAAATTTCTCCTGATGAAATTCCAGACCATTCGACTTCAACAATAGTTGAACCTTGACCATTTAAAATTGCCCCATTAGTTACAAACCAATCATAATTAGTTGTATTGGGATCGGGTAAATTAATTTGATAATTGGATGTATCTCCAGAGCAAATAGTGTCTAATCCAGTAAAAATTGGCGCAACAGGATTGACTATAGCTAAATCAACTACAATCGAAATAGAATCATAACAAACCAATCCTGAAGGAACATCTAGACTAGTTATAATTAATTTATAAATTCCTGTATCACAAACTGTTGGAGTTAAAGTTGATCCATTTTGAATTGAACCTCCAGTTATAGATACCCACTCATGAGTTATCGCTGGCCCAGAAGTTGAATTCGAACCATCTAACATTATACAATCACCAATGCAAGCGATTGTTTCATTTGAAGCAATTGCATTCGCCTCTAAAACAAAAATCTCCATTTCATCTGTCACCTCACAAATAGAAGAAACTAAAATATCATCAATCGCAAAGTCATTTCCAAAAGGAGAAATGTTATTATTTATTATACAAAATTCTACAGATGTTGCTGTTCCTGAATTCCAAATAGTAGAAATTTCTGTCCACAAACAATTATCCAAAGGAATACTAGAAGTATCTCCTATTGAGTTTCCATTGGCGGTAAAAAATAATTCAGGAGGACTTGTTCCACCAACCATAGTTGCCCATAGGGAAAAATAATAATCTGTATTAGCGGAAATATTTATGGTTTGACACCAAATATTTTGATCTGGAATATCTGCCCCATCCACAATCATCATATTTCCCATTCCAGTTGTATGATCGTCACAATCGCTAAACAAATTGAAATAATTGGTAGGTGAATCTGTCACTAAATAGTTGCCTACATTAGCAGCCCCTGTTGCATAATCAGTTGTAAAATCAGTATCTCCATTTTCAAAATCACCATTTACCACTAAATTTTGATCATCAACTGACTCGACTGTTAAGGTATAAGTTCCTGGAGAATTTGCCAATGGATTTAAAATGAAAGGATCACTTACATTACTTCCTGGTGACCAAAAATAATTAACAGAATTACCAACAAAGGAACCATCTAATTGAATTGGAAAATCCTCCTCACAAATTAAGGTATCATTCCCAGCATCCACAGTAATATTACAAGCCAAAAGATTGGAAGAAAAAATAGTAGGTGAGATTAACTTTTCAGAATTACCAATACTATACTGCCCTTTAACCGTAAAAGTTAAAATCATGAAAAATAAAAGCAGGAAAGTATGTTGTTTGATCATAGGTGTCATTTCTAAAAAAATCTAAGATCCTGACATAAATCGATTTTGCATAAAACAAAATAAATTTGGTTTTATGCAAAAACAAGATTTGCCTAAATCAGTATTTGAAAGAGAATAAGTTTGAGATTCTTAGATAGAAAGGTTTAATATAAATTGCTTCAACGATGCGGATACTTACAAAAATAAGCGTTTTCGATCTAAGAATCTATACCTAACCAAATTGATTTTCAATTTCTTTTATAATAAAACGGTAGTGAAATAGTTGAATGTAAGTTAAGTTTAGAGATAAACTTGTTCGTTTTAGATAAAGGGAAGATTTCAATTTTCTTTCCCACAAAACTACAGATAATATTTTAAATATTAAGTATTAAAACTTAAAATCAATTGCCTAGGTTCTGCATTTAGACGAAACACTTAATTAAAAGGTATCATATATTAGAGATAAAAAACGGTATTTCTGCAGTTTGCAAAAATACCGTTTCTTTGTTTTTATTGACTTTCTAGACCAACTCTTTTAAAGTTAAAAGAGTTGGTTTTTAAGAAATTTGGTTAGAGAATTTATTAAAAAATTCCCCTTTGAGTTCATTATAAATTTACAATTTACTCACAATAAATTTCTTCGTAAATCTTCTGTGGTTTTCTACTTTAATCGAAATGGTAAACATTCCATTATTCAATCCACTTACGTCGAACATTGCAGGTATGGTCGGGAAAGAAAGATAAGTTCTTTCCATCATTTTTTGACCTAGACTATTATAAATTTCAATCGTTCCAGCTTTTCCAGCAAAATCTCTCATATTAATATGAATATTGTCATTTGTTGGATTAGGGAAAACAATTACATTATCGAAATCAATTTCAAAATTGACTCTGCGAATATTAGAGTAGAAATGACTTCCATCTAATTGATTCACTTTTAATCGATAATAGTTCTCTCCGTAAGCTGGTTGTAAATCTACCATATCATATTGGCGAGGTGAGTTTGATTGAGCAGCATTGGTCTCTTCTAATAATCTAAAAGAAATTCCATCCGTCGAAACTTCCACTTCATAAAAATCTACCTCCACATCTTTAGCCATTAACCAATCTATGTTAGTGTGAATGCCATCTTTCTTAGCATTAAAATACAACATATCTGGTACAACATATGATGTAGAAGTTGGATCAACACAACCGATTACTTCTACCTCCGCCAAGACTAAATAACCTGAATTTTCCATTTGAACACGTACATATTTTCCAATAATATTTGGTAAAACAGTACTTGGTGTGCCAACTAATCCTGAAACATTTTCCTCCCAGATTGCCTCTGCCCTAGCTCCTGCCAAATCAGTTGAAGTAAAAGGAACATCCGAAACTAATACATAAATATCATTGGTTCGATCTGCTCCATCTGTTCGATTATAAACGTCAATTTGCTCAATCAAATAACTTGCATCTAATTCAACTTCCCAATAAGGTTGAGATGAATTGTTGGTTGCACTTACTGATGAAGCAGAAGGATCGCCTGTGAAGAAAACGCCATTAGTATTTCCATCTATTGCCTTTCCTGCACTTCCTGGAATTCCCCCTGCAGTTAATGTACTTGATTGACTAGGAATTCCAGTTAATGCTAGATTTGAAGTAGTGACACATCCTCCTGTCGAAATTGGCGTCCCTGCACAATTACAGAATCCATCTTCTATATCATTTTCCGTATCAACATCTCCATCATCACATGTTGTCCCAGCAGTTGGGCAAGGAGTTCCTGCACATCCACAATTTCCATCTTCTACATCATTTTCTGTTGAAGCATCTCCATCATCGCATGCGGTTCCTGCATCTGGACAATTGATTGGAGTTCCTACACAATTACAATTTCCATCTTCCATATCATCAATGGTATTAGCATCTCCATCATCACAAGTTGTACCTACTGTTGGGCAAGGAGTTCCCGCACATCCACAATTTCCATCTTCTACATCATTTTCTGTTGAAGCATCTCCATCATCGCAAGCTGTTCCTACAGCTGGGCATCCGCCACCATCAATACATCCAATAATTTCTAATTCAGCTAATCCTAAGAAAGAAGTTCCCTGCAATTGAATTCTTACATATCGACCAGTTCTGTTTATTAAGATAGCCGTTGGTGTACCAGCAGTCGCAGTTTCTAAATATCCATCCACTCCTGATTGCGCCAAAGTTGCGGTCAAATCTGTAGAAGTAAAAGGTACGTCAGAAACTAGAATATAGTAATTTTTCAAAAACCCATTACAGCAATCTGTTCGATTCCAAACGTTAACCGTTTCAATGTTTCCAACTTCTCCAAGGTCAACTTCTACCCAAGGTTGAGAAGTCCAATTCGTCAATGAAACAGAATTTGCATAAAAATCTCCATTAGTATCTCCATCGATTGCTCGACTTCCATCAGCCTCCAATTGAGCACTTGATTCCGTAGCTGTTCCATTCAATGCTAAATTTTCAGAAACAGTACAACCTCCTCCAATTGGAGTTCCCGCACATCCACATGAACCATCAGCTACATCATTTTCTGTAGTTGCATTTCCATCATCACAAGTTGTTCCTGCAGTTGGACAAGGTGTTCCTGCACATCCACAGTTACCATCTTCCACATCATTTTCTGTAGTTACATCTCCATCATCACAAATTGTTCCTGCTGGTGCACAACCAGAACCTGCAATACATCCAATCACTTCTACTTCTGTTATTCCTAAAAATGAAGTTCCTGTTAATTGAATTCTTACATATCTTCCAACCTCATCAATGTTAATCTCTGAAGGTAAACCTGCTTGATCAGTTTGCAATAGACTAATCACTCCAGTTTGATTCAAAGTTTCATTCAAATCAGTTGAAGTGAAAGGAACATCAGAAATAAAAATGTAATAATTAGACAAGAATTGCTGACAACAATCTTCTCGATTGTAAATATTTATCTTTTCAATATTGGAAACTAATCCTAAATCAAGTTCCCACCAAGGGTTGGTTACCCAATTGGTCAAGGTGACAGAATTTCCTCCAAAGAAGTTTCCATTCGTATTTCCATCAATCGCTCGACTCGCTTCTGCACCAAGCTGTGTACCTGATTGAGTAGCTGAAGCAATCGGTTTTAAGGATAAGTTTTCAGTCGATGTACAACCAGCTACAATTGGAGTTCCAGCACATCCACAAGTTCCATCAGCTATATCATTTTCTGTGGTAGCATCTCCATCATCACAAGTTGTTCCTGCATCTGGACATGGTGTTCCTGTACAGTTACAGTTTCCATCTTCAATATCATTTTCTGTAGTTGCATCTCCATCGTCACATGCTGTTCCTGCATCTGGACATTGGATTGGAGTTCCAGCACAATTACAATTTCCATCTTCAACATCATTTTCTGTAGTTGCGTCTCCATCATCACAAGTTGTTCCTGCAGTCGGACAAGGCGTTCCTTCGCATCCACAATTACCATCTTCTACATCATTTTCTGTTGAAGCATTTCCATCGTCACAAGATGTTCCTACTGTTGGACAAGGTGTTCCTGCACAGTTACAGTTACCATCTTCGACATCATTTTCTGTTGAAGCATCTCCATCATCACAAGAAGTTCCCGCATCTGGGCAAACCTCAGAAACATTTATATTAAATGCACAAAGAGATGAATTCCCACATTCGTCAGTCAACACATAGACTACTTGATTTACTCCAATTGGAAATGAAGAACCGCTAGTCAATCCTACTAATTGATTGGCTACAACTGATCCTTGATAACAATCTGAAGTTCCAGTCGGAACATCCCAAGTTGCAACGCCAGAAGTTTCACCAACTGCCACTTGAATCGTTTGATCTCCAGGACATTGATCTAATGTTAAAGTAGCCAATACTTCATTAACTGTAACAGTAAAACTACATGACATAAAATTACCACAAGAGTCCGTGATCGAATAAGCTATATTTTGATTTCCGATTAAAAATTCGCTTCCACTATCTTGTCCTATCGTTTGCTCAATTGTTGTGTTAGGTTTAAAACAGTCTGTAGTTGCTGTTGGAGCAGTCCATGAAACGGGAGCTGTTGGAGCACCAGGAGCTGCATCTACACTAATATTTACTGGACAATCTGCAACAGTTATATCAGCAGGGTTTTCCAAAACTGTCACCATAAATGTGCAAATTTCTTCATTCCCACAATTATCAGTTACAGAATAAGAAACTGAATTTTCGCCAATTGGAAATGGTTGTCCACTTTGTCCTCCTGTAATTTGAGTCACAGTTAATCCACCAGATGGATCTACAGGATTATTATTTATGGAAATACAGAAACTCGCAGTTTCAGTAGTTGTAAATTGTGCACCTGATCCATAAACTGTTCCATCAGCATTTGCAATCGACCAAGAACCATTTCCGTAGGCACAACAAAGTCCATCTCCATAACTATCCGTCAAAATAAAGTCGTAACATCCATCTTCTAAACAATTAGAAATATTAATAGTCGAACCATCAGGTTCATTTCCATAATTTCCTCCGCTTGCAACTGTCGCTCCTGCATCATCATTTATCACCCAACTAATATCTTCAGGATAATTATCAAATGTAATTGTCAAATTAACATCTTCACAGGTAGGAGTACTATTACATGGAATTTCAAAAACCACCTCATATAAATCAGTAATTAATCTATCGGTCCATTTTCCATTAGTATTTTTTAATCTTACTCCATGTCCGCCTGGTGCTCCATTAGGTTCTCCATTTTCCCAATTAGTAAAATTAAGTGGATCTCCAGTTACCCAATTAAATGTACTCCCTGTTCCCACATTGTTTAAACCAATCCAAACGCTTCCACTTGCTGGATTTATATTATCAAAAATAAATTGATTTTCACCAGCACTTTCAATTACTGCTAAATGGCCTCCATTTGCTTCTGCAAAAGATTTTCCATTAGTCCATGTTTGTGCATTCGTAGAAATAAAAAACTTACTATCCCCAAATTCACCTAAATAAGTTGCTCCTGCAATTGTGTTCGATACATCTGCACAAGATGGTACCCCAGGAGAACAAGCAATTTCCATAATTGAATTTCTAGAAGTATTATTTGAATGATCGTTCCATAACCCATTATTTAAAAATTCTACTACATCTTCACCTGTTCCAAAATCATTAGGCTCTCCAGTATTCCAATTGGTATAAACCAAAGGTTCTCCACTTAGCCATTCGAAAGTACCTTCCACATTTGCGTCCGTCAATCCTATCCAATTACTTCCTGTAGTATTATCTCTAAGAAAATCGTTTTCAGCTGCATCATTTATTGTTACTAACATTCCATTATTTGCAATAGCATTATCTCTAGCAGTACTCCAAGAGGAACTTGTTGTTGAAACATAATATTTGCTATTATTATATTCTCCTAAAAAAGTATAACCTGCTATATCATTAGATACCAAAACACATGAAGGCAAATTTCCACCACCTCCTCCTGTTCCAGTTGTACAAGTTGTTGTAGCAGTTGGAACAGTCCAAGTTGCCACTTCCGCACTTGCACCTGGAAGTGTAGTAACAGTTATATCTGCAGGACAGGTAAAATCAATATCAGGATCATCAACTGGAACCACTGGTGGAAAATAATCGATAACTGTAATAAAAGAATTACAAGTTCCTGACTCTCCAAAATTATCTGTTATAGTTAAAGTAAGTTCATTAACTCCTAAATCATCAACTGTAAATGTTTCTTGGGAAAGAACTCTAGTAGCAATACTTGCTCCACAAAAACCAAATGAATTTTTATCAACAGCATCAATTGAAATTGATCCTTGTCCATTTTCATCTAAGAAAACTAGCATACCAGAACGACATTTCACATCTGGAGATTTTCTTTGAGAAAGGTCTGTAAACTCAGACCCAAACTCCAAATTACTCGTCACATCAACTTGTCCTCCAATTTCATAAATGATTCCATCATTTAAAATTGTTCCCGTAATTGTATTGTTAGTATTTTGAATAATTTGACCACAAACGGTAAGAGTGATTGTCCCAGTATTTGTAAATACATTGTTATTTTCAAGTAGTCCAGAATCATTAATTAACATTTCATCTGAATTACTAGCAGTTCCTTCATTGATAAAATCACCTGAAAGTTCAAAATTAGCGGTACTAGAGAAATCACCGTTATTAGTAAATGTACTTGCAGTTTGAATAAAAAATGTACCATCTGTTGTTACTGTTCCATCATTTAAAAAATCAGTATTAACATCAACAAATGAACCAGTTGTATTATTGAAATTTGAACCAGCTGCATTTGCAAAACTTCCTCCAAACGCTATATCAAAGAATCCATTATTAGTAATCGTCCCATTATTTTGAATGGTACTTGTACTCACCAAGTCGCCATTATTTAATAGATCACCAGCATTATTTATAGTTCCAAAATTGTCAATATTTCCATAATTATTGAAAACACTTCCTGCTGGATTTTCCAAAATAGAAGTTCCTGCATTATTAAATGTTCCATAATTATCAACTGTTCCATTATTAAAAAATGTCCCGTCGTTATTATTAAAAGTGACCATCCCTGCATTAATAAATACAGAATTATTTATCACACTTCCTCCTCCTGAATTTACAATAGTTCCAGTATTGTAAACTACAGTATTGAAGGTTATGCTTCCTCCAAAACTCTGAATCGTAAAATCCAAAAGTGGTCCTCCTGAAAAAATTGGAAAATTATTTCCATTTGGTGGAGTCCCAGGAATGGTAACTGTAAATCCACTTTGAGGAACTCCATCTGACCAGTTGGTCGGATCATCCCAATCTGTACTTCCCCCCAACCAAATTGTGGTGGTTTGCGACTGAACCGAAACCGCAAAAAGTAACATTAAAACCAAAAAATAAAAATTTCTCATTTCACGTAATTAAATTGTTATAAAAAATAAGTTTGTCTTATTAGTTTAGAATTAAAGTAATAGGCAATAGCTATCACTTGAATTCTTTTAATCAAAAAAAAATCAACCTGATTTCAAAGTTGGATAACCTTGAACTTAAAATAATTCGGAGTATTTTTTGGAAATAGGAAACTTAAAAAGTATTCACTTTTTAGGTTGTCTTAAAATAATGCGGAATTTTTTGGAATGAAAAATTAAAATAAATAGTCCTCAATTGAAGACTTATTTTTTAATTAAATTATGTTTGTATTTTTTTTGGATCTGTAGATTGGAATTGGAATTCAATTAAATCGGTAAGATTGGGAAAACAAATATAATTAAAATCTTTTTTCTTAAAGAGCGATTCTTAATTTTATAAAAAAAAAGAGATAACAAGTCTTTTATGGGATAAAATAGACCGTTTTTGTCTATTTCAATTAACTTTGTTCCGTCAAATTACGTACTACAAAAAGGGTAGTATTTTTCAAACATATGTTTTTCCTTAATAAAACATATATTATTATCTAATAATTTGACTATCAATTAGTTATATCACTTTAAAACATTTTATCATTTATCACTATTATGACCGAAGCCTATATTTTTGATGCGATAAGAACACCTCGAGGAAAAGGGAAAAAAACTGGATCACTTCATGAAGTGCGTCCTATCGAATTACTCTCCACTCTCCTAGTCGCTTTGCAGGAAAAAAATGATTTGGATACTGCTCAAATTGACGATTGTTTGATTGGAGTTAACGCACCATTGGAAGAGCAAGGAGGCGATATTGCTCGAACAGCGGTGCTTCATGCAGGCTATGATTTGGATGTTCCTGCTGCTCAAATCAATCGATTTTGTTCTTCAGGTTTAGAGGCCGTTAATTTGGCGGCAGCTAAAATTAGATCAGGTTGGGAAGATTTAATTATTGCTGGAGGACTCGAAAGTATGAGTAGAGTTCCGTTAGGTTCAGATGGAGGAGCAATGTTTTTAGATCCATTAGTCAGTACAAGAATTGGGTATATTCCACAAGGAATTAGCGCAGACTTAATTGCTACGTTAGAAGGTTTTTCAAGAAATGATGTAGATGAAGTTGCCGTTCAATCTCAAAAACGAGCAGCCATCGCACAAGCTGAAAAACGATTTGACCACTCTCTTATTCCTGTCAAGGATCAAAATGGAATTGTCATGTTATCCAAAGATGAGTTCGTCAGACCAAGAACAACTTTGGAAGGGTTAGCCGATTTAAATCCTTCATTTGAAAAAATGGGCAATGCAGGTTTTGATCGAGTCGCTTTGCATAAATATTTTCAACTGGAAAAAATAAATCATGTACATCACGCTGGAAATTCTTCTGGAATTGTAGATGGTGCTGCACTTGTTTTAGTTGGCTCAGAGGAAAAAGGAAAAGCATTAAATTTAAAACCTAGAGCTAAAATCATCTCAACTGCCTTAGTTGGATTAGACCCAACTATCATGCTCACCGGCACAGCTCCTGCCAGTAAAAAAGCTTTGAAGAAAGCAGGAATGGATTTAAAGGATATCGACTTATTTGAAGTGAATGAAGCTTTCTCAGCAGTTGTTTTGAAATTTATGAAAGATATGCGAATTAATAATTTTGACAAAATAAATGTCAACGGAGGTTCGATTGCTTTGGGGCATCCAATCGGTGCAACTGGTTCTATTTTACTTGGAACTTGCTTAGATGAATTAGAACGTCAAGACTTACAAACTGGTTTAATCACTATGTGCATTGGTGGCGGAATGGGAATCGCCACAATAATCGAAAGAGTCTAAGCACCTAAGACGACTTTCCAAATCGTACTACTAGAATCGTAATACTTTTCTATTTTTGCAAAAAAATAATACATGACCAATAAAGAGATAGCTAACAAATTCCAAGAGCTTGCCAACCTTATGGAATTACACGGAGAAAACAAATTCAGAATCAGATCTTATTCTAGTGCATATATCACCTTGCGAAAACAATCTGATCCATTAGCAGAAATGTCGGACGAAGAGATTGGTGCAATAAAAGGTGTAGGAAATGCCATCAGCGGAAAAATTCGAGAACTCTTGGACAATGGTGAAATGGAAGCCATAAAAAAATACCAAGAGAAAACTCCGCAAGGAATTCAGGACATGCTAAAAATCAAAGGATTTGGTCCAAAAAAAATTAATGTAATCTGGAAAGAACTCGAAGTAGAAAGTATTGGTGAATTGCTCTATGCCTGCAATGAAAATCGCTTGGTTGAATTAAATGGCTTTGGTCAAAAAACACAAGCAGATTTAAAAAATAAATTAGAATACTTTCTAGTTTCCAAAAATAAATTCCATTATGCCTCTTTGGAAAAAGATGCAAATATATTGTTAGAAAAAATCCAAACAGCATTACCTGATGCTCAGGTGAGTTGGGTAGGTGAAATGAGAAGAGCTTGTCCAATTGTAAACGTAATGGAATTCCTAGTTGCTTCTGACCATCCAATTGATGCTATCTTTGAAATGGGTTTTTTAAATCTAGAGAAAAAAGAAGCCAATCATTTTGTAGCTAAAAATGAAAAAGAAAAACCAGTTACTATTTTCACTTGTGCAAAAAATGAATTTGGTTCCAAACTTTTCAGATACTCTTCCAGCGATGAATTTTTAAAAGCATTTATTAAAAATAATGATGGCCTAGATTTTAAAGGATTGAATACGGAGGAAGAAATTTTTGAAAAAGCGAACTTACCTTTCATCGTTCCTGAATTAAGAGAATCTCCAGAAATTTTAGATTTAGCCAAAAATAATCAACTCCCTGATTTAATCGAAGAGTCAGATATTAAGGGTGTTATTCATTCTCACTCCACTTATAGTGACGGAATTAATACGCTTCGAGAAATGGCTGAATATTCTAAAAAATTAGGCTACGATTATCTTGGTATCACCGATCATT
Source organism: Saprospiraceae bacterium (assembly GCA_045106765.1). Taxonomy (GTDB): domain Bacteria; phylum Bacteroidota; class Bacteroidia; order Chitinophagales; family Saprospiraceae; genus CAJQQY01. Next base: position 18,584 of record JBGCFD010000186.1, read on the forward strand.
CGCAAGCTGCTTTTTATGCCAATGGATTAAAAGAAGATCGAGTCATGCAGCAATTTGCAGAGATAGATGCTCTCAATGAAGAGTTGGCACCATTTAAAATATTTAAGGGAATCGAGTCAGATATATTAAATGACGGTTCATTAGATTATCCGACTGATGTGCTTCGGCAGTTTGATTTTATCATTGCTTCTGTTCATTCTAATTTAAAAATGGACAAAGAAAAGGCGACAAATAGATTACTAAAAGCCATTGAAAATAGATATACCACCATTTTAGGTCACCCAACTGGAAGGTTATTACTTTCTAGAACAGGTTATCCTATTGATCATAAAAAGATCATTGATGCCTGTGCAACCTATGGAGTTGCGATTGAATTAAACTCAAATCCTTATCGTTTAGATTTAGATTGGACGTGGATACCTTATGCTTTAGAAAAAGGAGTTTTAATTTCTATTAATCCAGATGCACATAGCACAGGTGGGATTCATGATATACATTTTGGTGTTTTACCTGCTAGAAAAGGACAATTAACGAAAAAAATGTGCTTAAATGCTAAATCTGTGGAAGAATTTGCTCAATTTATTGCGATTTAAATTTTTATAAAAAAAGTATTTTCTAGTGTTATTATCTAAAAGAAATGTCTTTTACAACTCAAATTTCACATAAATAACAAGTCGTTAACACCCTATTAACAAGCCCTATTTGCAAGAATTAATAAATTTGTAAATAGAAAATATAAAATAGTTAAAAATAATTTTTCTATTATTTAAACAGTAAGTTATTGTTGGTGTTTCTTAATTGAAAAAAAACAATTAATTTTGCCCCGCATTCTTAATATTCTTTAATTTTCATTTTAACAATTTGTAATCAAAAAAAAAAAACAATGGAAAATTCTAAACAAATCCAAATCGGTTTATTAGCTCTAGTTGCTATCCTTTTAGGTTTAAATTTAACTGGTGCGCTTGATGGTTTATTCGGAGGTTCTTCTGATGAAGCTGCTGTTAGAGCAGACGCTGCCGAAAAGATTTCTCGAACTGCTACTGCTCCTGCACCTACAGCTAATCCTGGAGCTGCTACTACTCCAGCAGTTGAAGTTCCTACTGGACCTACTACTACTATTGAATTCGAAGAAAAAGAATTCGATTTTGGTACTATCGATGAAGGTGAGAAAGTATCTCACACATACAAATTTACAAATACAGGTTCTGAGCCTTTAATTATCAAAGATGCTAAAGGAAGTTGTGGATGTACTGTTCCTTCTTGGCCAAAAGATCCTGTTCTTCCAGGTGCAACTGGCGAAATGTTAGTTGAGTTTAACTCAAAAGGTAAAGCTGGTTCTCAAAACAAACGAGTAACTATTACTGCTAATACTAACCCAGGTCAAACTTTCATCAACATTAAAGGTGAAGTAAATAAAGCTGAAACTGCTGCTAAGCCAGTTCAATAATCAGTTTTTATTTTTTATATAAAAAAGCTGATGTGATTCATTTCGCATCAGCTTTTTTGTTTTCAAGATGGTTTAATTTTATATATCGATTTAAGAACAAAGAATTTCGATTTGAAAAGTTGACGATACTGTTTGTATTTTACTAGAAGAATTATCATCAAACTTCATAACTCAAAATTCCTTGTTCGATCTTCTCAACTCCTTTTTTATAAAAAACTTACCAACAAATTCTTCCAAATTCAATAATCTAAAGTACCTTTGTATCCCGTAATTAAATAAAAAAGATACATGAGTAAATTTATATTTGTTACGGGTGGAGTTACCTCTTCTTTAGGAAAAGGAATCATCGCAGCCTCCCTAGCAAAACTTCTTCAAGCGCGCGGTTTTTCAGTTACCATTCAAAAATTTGATCCTTATTTAAATGTCGACCCAGGCACACTTAATCCCTATGAACATGGGGAATGCTATGTGACAGACGATGGCGCTGAAACAGATTTGGATTTAGGTCATTATGAGCGTTTTTTAAATTCCCCAACCTCTCAAGCCAATAATGTAACAACTGGGCGTATATACCAATCCGTTATCAATCGAGAACGAGCAGGTGATTATTTAGGGAAAACAGTTCAAGTTGTTCCTCACATCACCAATGAAATAAAACGGCGTGCAAAACTTCTTGGACAAAGTAATGAGTTTGACATCGTTATAACTGAGCTGGGAGGAACAGTCGGAGACATTGAATCGCTACCTTATTTAGAAGCGTTGAGACAGCTACGTTGGGAATTGGGTGCGGATAATTGTTTAGTAATTCATTTGACATTGATTCCATATTTGAGTGCTGCGAAAGAGTTAAAAACTAAGCCGACTCAACATTCAGTAAAAGAACTTTTGAAGACTGGTATTCAGCCTGATATTTTAGTTTGCCGAACGGAAAAACCAATCAATATGGAAATCCGTAGAAAGCTAGCTTTGTTCTGTAATGTTGAAATATCTTCTGTAATCGAAGCAATTGATGCAGCGACTATTTATGATGTTCCATTGTTAATGCACAAAGAGAATTTAGATTCTACTGTCATTTCAAAATTACGATTGCCAAATAAACGAGAGCCAGAATTGAAAAAATGGAAAGGATTTTTAGCTCGTCTAAAATCACCTTTGCATGAGGTAACAGTAGGTTTGGTTGGAAAATATAATGAACTTCAAGATGCTTATAAATCCATTCACGAAGCATTCGTTCACGCTGGTGCAGAGAATGAATGTAAAGTAAATGTTATTCCAATTCATTCGGAGCAATTGGAAGGAGATTCTAGTTCTGTGTTAAAACATTTAGATGGATTGGATGGCGTTTTGGTAGCTCCAGGATTTGGAGAAAGAGGAATATTAGGAAAACTAGAATCAATAAAATTCATTAGAGAAAACAATATCCCATTCTTCGGAATCTGCCTAGGTATGCAATGTGCCGTGGTCGAATTTGCTCAAAACGTTATGCAACTAAAAGGAGCTGCTTCGGCAGAAGTTAATCCTAAATCTAAAAATCCAGTCATTGACTTAATGCCTGATCAAAAGAACATCAAAAACAAAGGTGGCACTATGAGATTAGGAGCTTTTGATTGCAAATTACGACACGGATCAAAAGCTTATAAGGCTTATCAAAATGATACAATTAGCGAACGACACCGTCATCGTTTTGAATTTAATAATAAATATTTAGAGAAAATCGAAGAAGCTGGTTTAATCCCAACTGGTATAAATCCTGAAACGGGTCTAGTAGAAATTGTGGAATTAAAAGATCATCCTTACTTTGTTGGTGTTCAGTTTCATCCTGAATTAAAGAGTACGGTGGAGAATCCACACCCACTTTTTGTTTCTTTTATCAAAGCTTGTATGACTAATAAAAGGCAATAGAATTTCTAAATAAAATTTATGAGAAAATTAAAACTCCAAGAACTCAATCGAGTCGATAATGAAACATTCAAAAAACAACCTAAAACTCCTCTAGTTTTAGTATTGGATAATATTCGATCTGGATTGAATGTGGGTTCTGCTTTTAGAACATCAGATGCCTTTGGTTTGGAAAAAATTTATCTCTGTGGAATTACTGCGACTCCTCCTCATAAAGAAATTTTAAAAACTGCCATCGGAGCATCAGAATCCGTAGCTTGGGAGCACTCTACAACAACTCTAGAAACTATTCTAAAATTAAAAAAAGCTGGTTTCCTAATCGTTGCTATTGAGCAAGTCGATCAACGAACTTGGCTTCAAGATTTCAACATTGACTTTGGAAAAAAATATGCACTTGTTTTTGGAAATGAAGTGGAAGGAGTGAGTGAAGAAATTTTACCATACCTAGATGCTTGTATTGAAATTCCTCAGTTGGGAACAAAACACTCCCTAAATATTTCTGTCTGTGTTGGAATTGTTGTGTGGGATTTTTTCAAAAAAATTAAATATGAGTAGAGTTATTCATTTTGAAATTACATTCCACTCTCCTATTTTTCCATTGAACTACTCCGCAGCAAGCAAGCTGACGGAGAATCAAAAAAACAATTTCATAGATATCAATATAGAATTTCACCACATAGACACATAGAAAACATAGGTGAAATTCTATGTTTTCTATATGCCTATATGATAAAAAAATTGGTCGTGGAGGGATTTTTCACTTATGAGATATCATTGCTGCTGTTGCACCCGATGCAAGCATCGAGGAATTCTTTAGATTAAAAAAAATTAATCCCTCGTTAAAAAATTAAAATAAAAAAATTACGTTTACCTTATTTATATAAATCCTCCCTTACCTTTTTCCAAAAAAATAAAATTACAATTGTAAATATTTTTGTTTATTCTAAATGAAATTATATGTGATATGTAAAACGTTCAACGTCAAATAAATAAAGTCTATTACATTATCTATTTTAATATATTTATATAAATAATTAAACAATTTAATCCTTCAAACTTTTTACCTTTGTAATTAGACTTTATTCTAATATTAGAAACCTTCTATTTCTTAATTAAAAATTAATCAATACATTATGAAAACCTCGATAAAAATTTTCTTGTTTTTAGGTGTCGGAATTTTAATGACTTCCTGTATCAGTAAAAAAAAGATGGCTGCCTTACAATCAGAATATGATGTAGCCAATCAACAATTAGGTGAGTGCGGTGAAAGCTTAAATGAATACATGGCGAGACTTTCTGCCTGCAAGCAAGAGAATGAAAAATTAAAAGGACAAGTTCAAACTTCAAAAAGTAATTTGCAATTAAGAGAAGAGCAAATCTCAGATCTTAAAGAACAAATAAATGATGTAAGAGTGCTAAGAGATAAGCAACTCTCACAAGTCGATGACTTGACCACACTTTCTCAATCAGCTAGTGAAAATATCAAAGAGACCCTTCAACAACTAGAAAAGAAAGATAAATATATCAACCTTCTTCAAGCTGCAAAGACAAGAGCTGATTCAATTAATTTAGCTTTAGCTGTCAACTTAAAAGGTGTTTTAAAATCTGGAATTGACGATAATGATGTAGAAGTAAAAGTTGATAAAACTGTCGTCTTCGTCAATCTTTCTGACAAAATGTTGTTTACGAGTGGAAGCTCTACCCTTACTCCAAGAGCTAATGAAGTGTTAGGAAAAATTGCTAAAATTGTAGAATCACGACCTGACTTGGAAGTGATGGTAGAAGGTTATACTGACAGTCAACCAATTAAAAATGATTGTATTAAAGATAATTGGGACTTGAGTGTAAAACGATCTACCTCTGTAGTTAGAGTGTTACAAACTAATTATGGCATTGATCCAAATAGATTAATTGCTGCTGGAAGAGGAGAATATAATGCCCTTGAAAGTAACGAAACTGCTGCAGGAAGATCTATCAATCGAAGAACTCGAATAATAATTTTGCCGAAATTAGATCAGTTCTATGATTTATTAAATCCAAATATGGTTAAAAAATAATATAGTTTTACGTTTTACGGTCGTACGCATAGTAGCGGCCGTAAAACGTAAAACGTAAAAACCTACCCAAATGAAATTACCTCAGGTGTGTACCCTTTACTTTCCAAAAATTTCTTAAGCGCATATCCTGTTCCTGCATCCCAAGTTTTTACTTTTTCAAAAGGAACAATTTTCACCTCATCAATTTCTGGATCATTTAGTTCAACTTCTCCATCAGAATAAACATGGTACGCCATGATGATTTGATTCATTTTTTTAAAGGAATAATGTCCAAGGAATCCTCTGATTTCAGCGTCCAAACCGACCTCTTCTTTTACTTCTCGAAGGACTGCGATTTCGGGATGTTCATGCTTTTCCAAAAAACCAGTTACCAAGGCAAAGATTTTAGGAGGCCATGCAGCATTGTGTGCTAACAATACATTCCCGTCTTTATATTCAATGACTGCTGCAACAACTGGAGTCGGATTTTCATAATGAACAAAACTACATGCTTCATTGACGCAAGCAATATAACCTTCTTTCCCTAATGCCAAATCACTTTTGCAAGTAGGACAAAAATTAAATTTCATATTTATTTTATTTTAGGCGCAAGGTAAGAAAAGAGCAGAAATTTAAGTACAATAATTTTTTCCCATTTTTTTAGAAATTAGAAAGACTATAATTAAAGTTTACCTAAATGAAATCTTCTGGAGGGTCGCAAAATATCTAACGTTCAACGTCAATCGAATAAAGTCTATTCTACATTTATTTTTCCAAAATATTTTACTACATTTATTATATTAAACTACTAGAGTAAACATTTTTATAATTCAATTTTCTCAGAATTAAAAAATGACAGAATACTCCACTACTAACCAAATCAAATGGAACAACCTTGTTACTGCTATCAGTAACGATGAATGTGTGCTTGTCTTAGGTCCAAATATTGCGACTATTGAACGTGAAGGACAACATATTTCCCTCCAACAACTTTTAGCAGAACACCTCGCAAAAGAATTGCATCGAATTCAACCTAATTTTCTTTTACTCAATTCTACCAACTTAGCATATGTTTCTAAGCAATTGGAAGATGCATTGCTGCCTGAGTGTAACTTTAAGGAAGGACGAGCAAGAGCTCAACTAGGAGAATTGATTGAAAAATTTTATAGTCAATATGATATTTCTGATTTTCCAGTTTATGAACAATTAGCTAAATTACCCTTTCGATTTATTGTCAATACTTGCCCTGATAATTTTTTGTTAGAAGCCTTGGAAGATGAAAATAAGTTTGATGCAAGTAATTCTTTTTACCATTATAAAAATCCAAGTCATAATAATAGTATTGATTCCAACAAAACAGAAATCACAACAGATGCTCCTTTAATTTTTAATTTATTGGGTTCAGTCGACGATCCTGACTCGATGATTATCACCGAGACCGATCAACTCATATTTTTAGATACAGTTCTACAACAAGAAAATACCGCTGGGATTCCTAATAAAATTGCCATCGAATTTACCTCATCAAGAGAAAAAGATTCTGAAAAGAATTTTATCTTTTTAGGTTTTGATTTTAATCAATGGCACTTGCGGCTCATTTTACACCTTATCAATAGATATCAAAAACAAAAGGAAACTTATGTTTTACAAAATCCAAAAGACATTTCTGATTTAACTAGTTTTTTCTATAAAAGAAATTTTGAAATAGAGTTCGTAGATTTTTTACCTGAGCAATTTGCGACTACCTTTTTGGAAAAAATAAATACCGTCCAAACTGCGCCTAAGGATACTACTCGACTCAATGCATTTTTAATGTTTGATGAAAAAGATGAGGAAATAAAAAATGCATTGGATACTCATTTATCAACGCTTAAAGGAAATGAATTTATCCAAACTTGGGACGAATCAAAAATTGCAGCAGGTGATGAACGAAGCAATGTCGTGGAAGAAAAATTAAAACAAGCAGATATCATTCTTATTTTAGTAACTGCGAATTTATTTAATTCAGATGAAATTTATGAAAAACAATTAAAGGTTGCTTTGCAATGTCATGAAGAAAAATCAGCGGTGATGATTCCTATTTTAATGAAGAGTTGTATGTGGCAAGGTTCTATTATTGGAAATTTATCAACTATTCTTCCTCGTAATCGAACACCTTTGGATACCCAAGAAAATGAAAACGTCGCCCTCGCAGATATCATCCAACAGTTGGAAGGTTGGTGTGGAAAAATTTATAAAAGAAAGAAGAGGCGAGGTTGATAGATTGTTTTGTTTGACGTTGAACGTTGAACGTTTTACGACTCGAACAATTCTATTTGAATATATTCTTTTTAAAAACTATTTGAACAAACATAATGAAACGTTACCCTGGAATAAGACCTTTTACAGCGGAAGATGCGCATCTTTTCAAAGGAAGAGATGAGGAAAAACGAGATTTATTTCAACTCATCGTTTTAAATGATATTGTCGTTTTGTTTGGGAAATCCGGAATTGGAAAATCCTCTTTGTTGAATGCAGGAGTGTGTCCACAGCTCGAAGATCGTAACTTACATCCTGTTTTTATTCGATTAAATAACACTACTCTTCCGCCAGAGAAACAAGTTTTAGAATTACTTCAAGAGAAAAAATATATTGATTCTGACCTTCCAGATAACTTGACGTTGTGGGAATATTTGAAGCAATTTTGGTATGTCGATTTGGGAGAAGTCTTTACGCCTGTGATTGTGCTAGATCAGTTTGAAGAATTATTTACACTCTACACGCCTCAGCAAAGACAAAATTTTATCAACCAATTTTCAGATATAGTCAATGGCCATGTTCCCAATAGTGTTCGACAAAAAGTCAAATCATCCACTAGTGATTTGGATAAAAATATAGATTGGGAAACGCCTCCCAAAGTCAAATTCATACTTTCCATCCGTTCAGATTATTTGTATTTGCTAGATGAACTTTCGGCAGATATTCCAGCTATTCTACGGACCCGTTTTCAATTGCAAATGTTGAAAAAAAACAATGCCATTGAAGCGATTACCCTTCCAGCAGCTTTGACTGGAAATTATGAATCTCCTCAATTTAATTATTCTGAAAATGCCATCACAGAAGTAGTTGAGGAATTGGGAAAAAAAGAAAAAGATCAATTGCGTAGTGATCTTCCAGATTCAGAACCAGAGATTGAAGCTTTCCAATTACAACTGTTTTGTCAGCATTTGGAAAATAAAATTATCAACCAAAAAAAGCCTCAAGATTTTACGATCACTCCCGATTTTTATGGAGAAAAAGAAGGAATAAAAATTATTCTCAAAGAATTTTATAGCGGTGTGATTTCCAGAATTCCTCCAGCACTTCAAGATACTGTAGAAACTTTGATGGCAAAAAATCTAATCCGAAATAAGCGAAGAATTATCATGGAGGAGTCAGCTATTATTGCTGATGCAAAGATTCCTAAAAATATTTTGGATCAATTGCACGAAGAAAGAGTTTTGAGAAAAGAAGCCAGAACAGGAAATTTTTATTATGAAATAAGTCATGATACATTGGTCGAACCCGTTTTGGAAAAATATAATATTATTGCTCAAAGATTAGAAAGAGAAAAAGCCATTGCCAGGGAAAAAGAATTGGAAGCTGCTAATAAAAAGGTAGAAATTGAAAAACAAAAAGCTGCCGAACAAGCCAAACTTAGAGCTGCAGCTGAACAAAATGAAAAACGTGCCAGACAAAGAACAAGGCTGGCTTCCTTCGTTTCCTTGCTTGCTTTATTATTGGCAGGTACTGCTTTTGTTTTTTGGAAAAATGCAAACGAAGCTAATGATAAAACTGCCCAAGCATTAATCCGTGCTACCTCAAAAGAAAAAGAAGCCACATTAGCAAAAGAAGATGCAGAAGTAAAAAGAATCGAGGCAGATAGTTCTGCCGTTCAAGCCAAAAGAGAAAAAATAAAAGCAGAACAAAATAAACGAGAAGCTGACTTCGCTAAAAACATGGCCTTCTCAGCTAAAGCAAAAGCTGACAAGGCAACTCAATCAGCCAAAAATGTTTCCTTAGCATTTGATATCGCAAGAAATAATTCCACACTTGCTTTACAAATAGCTCAATATAATTATGAAAAACATCCTGAGGACCCAACGGCAGGAACTGCCATAAGTAAAATTTTCAATGACACTAAAGGAACTTATGTTGATATAGTGCAAAATAAGGATAGTGAAAAATTTACAGCCGTTGCCTTGTCTAGTGATAACAAAAAAATACTTACTGGAAGCCTTGACGGAAAAGTAGCGCTATGGGATATGAATGGTAAAAAATTATTAGATCTAAATACCTCAGAGAAAGATGTCCAATTTGTGGGATTTTCTCCTGATGATAATATAATTGCAGCTATAGCAAGTTACTCTTATGTGTATTTGTGGAATTTGGAAGGAAAATTAATAAATAGTTATTCCACATATTGGGCATTTAGTCTTGCATTTTCTCCTGATAGTAAAAGTATTGCCTTCTCTGATAAAGGGAAAGCAGTCTACGTGAATTTAGAAGATAATAAATCACAAAGCTTTGATATGCCAGAGGTTTATGTACTTGGCATGTCAACTGATGGAAAAACAATTATTGGAGGAAGTAGTGACGGATATGGTAAAATCAAAATTGTTGATCTGGAAAACGAGCCTACAAAAGAAATAGAAAGTAAAGAACATAGTATTAGTGCTATAGCTTTTTCTTCTGATAATAAATATTTCCTTGCTGGAGATGGGTCAGGATTTGGTCGAGTACATTTGTATGAAGATTATAAATTTAAAGAACAAATTTATTTCGGAAATTCTCCACAAATTAAAGAAGTATCTTTTTCACCAGATGATACCAAAATTCTTATTGTTGAAATTGATGGATACGCCGAGCTAATAGAAAAATCGGGTAAGGAATTGTTCTCAATGGAATTTGCTAATTCAGCCGCCTTCTCCAAAAATGGAAAAAACATAATTTCGGTAAATGATGATTTCATACAACGATGGTCAATCAATAATAAGGCTGAAATTGAAAGTAATTTTGGAGCAGTAGTTTTTTCGCCAGATAATAAATACTACTTCAAGAGAAATAAAAAAGATAACTCTTTAAAATTGAAAAATATAATGGGAAATGAATTGCCATTTCCTCAGAAAAAAACTCCTTCAATCAAACTGGTAACTTTCTCTCCAGATAGTAAAAAAATCCTCACAAGAAATAAAGACAACCAATTAAAAATATGGGATTTACAGGGAAATGAATTGCAACGTTTTAGAGGACATACTTCCGAAATTTCTATTGTAACTTTTTCTCCTGATGGAAAGTATATCTCAACAGGAGACAAAGATGGTGTGGTAAAGGTATGGGATTTAAAAGGCAATGAAATTCAAACACTAAAAGGAGATTCCTCTAATATTAAAATATTAATTTTTTCTCCTGATGGAAAAAATATTTTGACAGGAAATGAGGAGGGTAAGATTAAAATGTGGAATTTAAAAGGCATTGAATTGTTAAATATAAAGAAGCCTATTTACCATTTAGAAAACCTTAAATTTTCTTTTGATGGAAATGTAATAATAGCAAATAATAGATTTGGCTCATTGCCCTATACCTGGGACTTAGCAGGAAAAAAATTAGATTTTAGTAAAATTACAACTAAAGAAAATAAACTTTTAATAATTTCCCAAGAAGGCTTTTACACTAAAAATAAAAGTGGTGAAATAAAATTATGGAATTATAAAGGTAACTTATTAAAAGATTTTAAAAAATTAAAGCATTATCAAGATGAAGAAATTATTAGTTTTTCACCAGATGGGAGAACCTATCTGACAAAGACAAGGGAGGATTTAATAAGATGGAGAGATTTTAAAGGTAATATATTACAGATCATTAAGATTACCCAAACTTTAGGCGAAATAGGTAAAAGTGTCTTTAGTGTCTTGAATGTATCTTTTTCACCTGACGGTAAAATCATTATAATAAAAGACTCAGATGGAAAAACACATTTGTATGAAACCTACCTGAGTTACCTAGAGAGTAAAGTCAAAAAATTTAGTCTACAAGAACTGTATGATGCAGGTGTTCAACTTACAGCAGAAGATCTTAAAAAAGTAAAAAGATAGAAACTCGTTTGACGTTCAACGATGGACGTTTTACGGTCAATCATATAATTTACACTTCTACTTTTTCATTTTTTATCATTCCGATAAAATCAAAAATTGTTGCTTCAATATTTTCTGATTTTTCCAATGCTCGAATAAATGCACTTCCTATGATCGCACCATTGGCATGAGCACATGCGGTGGAAAAACTTTGATGATCTGCAATTCCGAAACCAATCAATCTTGGATTCTTTAAATTCATTTTTTCGATGCGTTCAAAATATGTAATTTGATTGTTAGAAATATCCTTTTGTTTACCCGTTACCGAAGCATCTGCGACCATATAAACAAAACCTGAACTCAAACTGTCCAAATAGACAATCCGTTCATCAGGAGTCTGAGGAGTAATCAAAAAAATATTATTCAAACTATTATCACTCATAAGTTGCTGATAATCAGCCTTATAAATAGCAGCAGGCAAATCTGGCAAAATCAATCCATCAATTCCAACCTCATTACATTTCTTAAAAAATGCTTCTTCTCCATATTGCATCACTTGATTAAAATACCCCATCATCACCAAAGGGATTTCAGATTTCTGACGAACACTTTCTATTTGTTCAAACAAAATTTGCAAGGTCATTCCGTTATCCAAAGCAACTGAACCACTTTGTTGAATCGTCTCTCCATCTGCCAAAGGATCGGAATATGGCATTCCTATTTCGACCATGTCCGCTCCTGCTTTTTCCAAAGTCAAAATGATTTTTTCTGTATCATTTAAGTTGGGAAAACCTGCTGTAAAATAAATATTGCAAATATCTTTCTGCTTCGCTGCAAATAATTTTTCTATTCGAGTCATTTCTTTTTATCCATTTAGTTTAAAAAAGTCAATGTAAGTTGCCAAATCTTTATCTCCTCTTCCTGACAAATTCACCACCACCACTTCATCTTTCTCAAATTTCATTTTTTCTAAAACTGCAAAGGCATGAGCACTTTCCAATGCAGGAATAATACCTTCCGTCTTTGCTAAAAATCTAGCAGCGTGCAATGCCTCTTCATCCGTAGCTCCAAAAACTTCTGCCCTCCCCGACCGAATCAAATGTGCATGCATCGGGCCAATTCCAGGATAATCCAATCCTGCCGAGATCGAATAAGGTTCTTCCACTTGACCATCTTCTGTTTGCATCAAAAGTGTTCGACTTCCATGCAAAACACCTTTGGAACCAAGTATACTTGTCGCAGCAGATTTACCAGTATCATTTCCTAAACCGGATGCTTCGACAGCAACCAATTTGACTTTTTCATTTTCCAAATAATGATAGAAAGCACCCGCCGCATTACTCCCTCCACCAACACAAGCGATAATGGTATCTGGATTTTCGTCGCCTGTTTGTTCCTTTAATTGCCATTTCATTTCTTCACTAATCACCGATTGAAATCGAGCAACCATATCTGGATATGGATGAGGTCCAACGACCGAACCAATAATGTAGTGAGTGTCATTTGGATGATTGATCCAATCACGAATAGCTTCGTTAGTCGCATCTTTTAAAGTTTTACTTCCACTTTTTGCAGGAACAACTTTTGCACCTAACATTCTCATCCGAGCAACATTTGGAGCTTGTCTTTCAATGTCCACTTCTCCCATAAAAACGATACATTCCAAACCAGCCAATGCACAAACCGTAGCAGTTGCTACGCCATGTTGACCTGCGCCAGTTTCGGCAATGATTCGATGTTTGCCTAATCGTTTTGCTAATAAAATTTGCCCAATCGTATTGTTGATTTTATGTGCTCCTGTATGATTTAAATCTTCTCGTTTGAGATAGATTTTTGTATTGTAATGTGCTGATAGTTTTTTGGCAAAATACAAAGGTGAAGGTCGCCCAACATAGTCTTTCAACAAGGCCTGAAATTCTTTTTGAAATTCTGGTTCGTACATGATTTCCAAATATTGCTTTCGCAAATTTTCTACATTCGGATACAACATTTCAGGAATAAATGCCCCGCCGAATTTTCCATAAAACCCTTGTTCGTCTACATCATATTTCTTTTGCTCAAGATTAGTTTCTAACATCTTCTATAAATTTTTTCAATAATGAAATATCTTTTAATGCGGGTTCTTTTTCAAAACCACTATTTAAATCGATTGCATATAATTGCTTAACTTTCAAACCTTTAAGTATATTGTCATGCGTACTATTTATTCCTCCGCTGAGAAAAAATGGAGTTTTTCCTTGATATTTTTTGAGTATTTCCCAATCGAATGTATAGCCATTTCCTCCTGGTAATTTCCCTTTGGTGTCAAATAAAAAGTAGTCGCAAAATGGTTCGTAATTTTTAGTTTCGGAAAAATCAAATTCATCGTTGACTGAAAATGCTTTAATCACTTTGAAGTTTTGCTTTTTTAATCCTTGGCAAAATTCTGGAGATTCTGAACCATGCAATTGTACTGTTATAAAATTATATTGTTGACTTTTTTCTACAATATATTCAACTGATTCATTGACAAATACGCCTACTCTTTCTTTGCCCTTAAAATCTATTTTAGGCAATTCTTTTTGGACGAATCTTTTTGATTTTTTGTAAAAAATCAGGCCGACGTAATCAATGGGAAGTTGGAGCAGTTCCGCTAAATTTTCTGGGTCTCGCATTCCGCAAACTTTTATTTTCATGGCCTATATTTAACTTAAGTATCGGATATATTGAAGGTATCCGATACTCTTAATAATGAGTTAATTTCTTCAATAAAATCTTTGCAAGCTAATCCTGGATCTCCTGTTTTCATAAAGTTTT
>JBGCFD010000187.1:0-8522 GCA_045106765.1 Saprospiraceae bacterium
GCATCTAAATTGAAATTTTTTAAAATTCCTCCTGAGTAATTCCCTGTCGCTCTATCAATTTCTATAAAGCCAGGATCATCGGCAGCTCCTGGAGCAGGATTATTTTGGATAGAAGTTATAACAAGATAATCTCCTCCAATAGTAGGTTCTAAAACTTGCATTCCTAAAGCACCCAAATTAGCAGGTGCTTCTTTTGACCATATCATATTATCATTGAGATAATCATATTTAAAAATAAATCCTCGGAACCCATTTCCTGAATTGGGATAACCTGCTCCTGCTCCTACTAAATTATTATCGCTATCTAAAAGCAATCCTATTATCTGATCATTATTAGTAGTAAACTTAAAAGTCCTCAACCATTGGGTTTCTCCACTTGGATTCATTTTCATAATCACCACACTATCTTCTCTAATTCCTGTAACAAAAAAATCACCATCGTTACTTTCTATAATTTGCCGAGCCTGCTCATCTGTTCCATCTTCTCCCACACGTCTGATAAATGTCGCATTACAGTTTTCAGCGGTTTCAGAAACTACCACGGTCGTACATGAAGTATCTGCGCATAATGGGTCAGAAGCCATCAAGCATATTTCATAAATTCCTGAAACTGAAAAACTTTGCGTGTAGTTAGTATTTGTAGATTGAGAAATTCCATTAACCAACCACTCATAACTATTCGCATTAGCACTAACATTAGTAAAATTAATCGTTTCGTTTATTCCTATCGGAGAAGGATTGTCCAAAAGAAAATTAGAAACAACAGGACATACAACTGTTATTTCAATTGAAAAATTCTGAGAACAAACTGGATCAATTGAATTCGTCGTCGTCAAAGTTATTGTAAAAGTCCCTAATGAATTGAATTGATACGAAGCATCTGTCATGTTTGAAAAAACAGTTCCATCTACATCCCATTCTGAGCCATCAAAATTCGTAGAAGTATTCGTAAAATTAATGGTCTCGCCTACATTTATTGTCGTTGCACTTCCAGTAAAATCAGCAGTAATTCCAACTGGGCATGGATCTTGACAAGCAACAGATCCTAACAAACTTTGTCGAATATTTTGAATTGAAAAAACCATTCGCTCTGTCTGTCCAGCAGTAAATGCAGAGTAACAAACCAAGTCGCCATAGTCCATATAATTTTCAATCATGTCATCTTCATCCATTGTAAATGGATTGTTAAGATCACTCGCATTTACATCTGTCGAACAAGAATTTTGTGGAAAACCACAAGGTGCAGCTGCGGTAGTTTGGTCTGGTGGCGTATCGCAAACTCGATCACCATCTGCCAAACAATCATCATTCGGACAACCTCCTTGGAAGGTATGATACAATCCTAAGTAATGTCCCATCTCATGCACATGTACCGCTGAATTCGATTGCGTATCTCCAAATCGTTGTGCTTCAACAACTAAACCATCTTCAGGTTGACCATGCGAAGTGGGAAAATAAGCGTAGCCTGCAACACCACTTCCAAAACTCGCACTATTGATTTCTTTGACTACCCAGATATTAATATATCGCAAAGGATCCCATCGATTCAAATCTTTCAAAGCAATATCCTCTGTCTCTAGAACCATATCAGTCAACGGTGAATTATCTCGTGTAATTCCATCGGTTGGATTTCCATCTGGATCTTGAGTTGCTAAACAAAATTCAATTTGAGTATTCACTCCTGTTCCTTGATCGTAATATCCAACATTCTCAAACGCATCATTCAAATCTTGCATTGCTTGCAGAATTTGTGCATCGGAAATATTCTCTGCTCCATTTTGATGTACGATATGAACGACTACTGGTAAAGTATAATCTGCCAAGACTTCGGCATTCGAATTATTTCCATTTTGATGATTGTACAAATCTTTTTCAAAATCGATATGCTTGGATTGATAAATAGGGTCTTCCAATTTTTGCTGTAGCAATGCATCATGCGCACAATAATGGGAAAGAATCTCTGTCGAATTTGATAATTCAATTGTGGTTGGAGTTGTCCAATCTAATGTCAAAGTTGCAACTCCTAAAAATACAGTTGCATAGGTAAAAGTGGATAGAAGATTTTTTAATAAAAAATTCGTCATAGCAATTGAGGGTTATGTTTGTGTCAGAAAAAAGAAAAGCATCAGTTTTAGTAGCGAGTAAAATATTAATTTTTTTGCTAAAATACATTTTCTAATAGAAGATAGAATGAAAAGAGGAAATGATGCATGCACTTTTGCTAAAAATATGACAAACCACTAATAATCAGGTATATAACTATTGCCGATAAAACATTAAATAGATTGGAAAATAAAATAAAAAAAACTGCCTTTTGCTTAAACATAATCACCAAATAATAGTTTTACTATTAAATATGATAGTTTTATTTTACTCTGAAAATCGTGTCAACAACTTTAGTCATACTTACTTTAATTAAATCTTAAATAACAGTAATAGAAACCAAATAAATTTAATAACATTAATTAATTTTTAAAATTCAAAACATGAGCAAACATAATTTAATTATGATTTTTCTAGCAGTTATTTTCTTGGCTGCTTGTACTAACGAGAATCCGAAACAAGTACAAACAAAACAACCAGAACCACAAATTACTGGTGTAGTACAAGATGTTCTAACTAAAGCGGAACAAGATGCCCTCACCCCTGACATGGTAATACAATCCTTGAAAGAAGGAAATGAGCGATTCATACGAAACGATCTTACTGCACGTAACCACTCCGCACAAGTACGAAAAAGTATCAAAGCACAATTTCCTAAAGCTATTATTTTATCATGCGTAGATAGTCGAGTACCTGTTGAAGACGTTTTTGATAGAGGGATTGGAGATATCTTTGTGGCAAGAGTTGCAGGTAATTTCGTTAATGAAGATATTCTCGGAAGTATGGAATTTGCGTGTAAAGTATCGGGATCAAAGTTAGTGCTTGTCATGGGACATGAACATTGTGGTGCAGTCAAAGCAGCGGTGGATGATGTAAAATTAGGCAACATTACTCCCATGCTCACCAAAATAAAACCAGCAGTTGACCTGGTTGAATATGAAGGTGAACGAACTTCTAAAAATCAAAATTTTGTTCACATGGTGAGTGAAAGTAATGTTCGAAATACAATTGAAAAAATTAGAACTGACAGCCCCATTTTAAAAGAAATGGAGGACAAAGGGGAAATTAAAATTGTTGGAGCTTTGTATGACATGGACAATGGAAAAGTGAATATTCTAAAATAG
This sequence comes from Saprospiraceae bacterium, assembly GCA_045106765.1. Taxonomy (GTDB): domain Bacteria; phylum Bacteroidota; class Bacteroidia; order Chitinophagales; family Saprospiraceae; genus CAJQQY01. The sequence continues at coordinate 3,228 of JBGCFD010000187.1, forward strand.
AAAAACACTATCCACAGAATAAAAGGTGGCAATTAATTCTATGTGATGGCATTACAAGTACAACTATCACTTAACTTTTAAATACATAGTGGTCTGCTTTTTTTATCTAAATAAAAGCAGACCACTACTTATTACTCCCCAACTCAAATAATTGACTATTCAAGAAAGCAATAAAATCTTTGACTGCAAGTTGTGCTTCTTGATTTTTTTGGGAAAAATTGATTTGATCTTCTTTGAGAATATCAGGTTTTCGGAGGAGAAGAGGGAATTCATTTTTTAGATAAAAATAATCTTGGGAATATTGTAGGATGGCATTTTCTAAATTTTCTTTGGTAGGTTTTTTAATAATTTTTTTTGCTTGGGAAAAGTAATAAGGGATTCCATCTAACTGATTTATAATTTCAGAAAATTGTATCTCGTTGGTTAAAGTAGAATCCTCGGCTGTAGAATTTAAAACCTCTATCATTGAAAAAAACTTTGATGAATGAAGTAATATTTTTGAGGTACTATCTCGATAAGATTCAAATTTATGTTGGAGATAAAAATTAAAACATTTTCTCAACAACTGATTATTTTCATTTAACTCTTCATCTGAAAAAGTGTAAATGACTCCAAATTCTCTAACTCCCGATTTTAGTTTTCCTTCTAGCGTTTCAAAAACATCAAAACCATTGTTATTATTTTTTGGCAAAAAAACTAAATGGTTTCTTTGCTTTAACTCCTCAATACTTTTCTCAAAATCTACATTTTTCGATTTTTGACAACCAAATAACAATACAATTACAAATAATAAAACTCCTGTTTTTTTCATAAAATATTTTTCTCAAACTTGACTTAAAGCATAAATACAATCTTCCCTTATTTTCCAAATTTCGTCTAATGAATATTTTATCTCATTTTCCAAAATCCACTTTTCTAAAAAATCACGATGCAATCTAACTTTAAATTCACCAATCTGATTAGGCTGAATTTCTTTTTCAAATAATAAACTTTCAAATGGTGATTCTTCCGTTTCAACTTCCCGAGTGATGTCTATTTTATCTTTTCCAAAAACCAAATAAGTGTGCGCTTCGGGCATAAATGCTAATTTATTTTTTCCCAGAATCTCCCCCACTCCAGGTGTATTTTTCTCATTCATTTTATATACTCCAATCACCAGTTTTAATCCTGAATAATTATTTTCTAAAGCTAAAGCTGCCAATGCTGCATGTTTTGTACTACACACTCCACACTTCTCAGAAAAGACCAAAGTCAAGTCTTCTTTGGAGGAATTTCGACGATAGGGTAATTTAAAAATATAATCTACCGCCTCATGAAAATCAACAATCCCCAAGGCCTGGCATTGTTCTGAAAGTGGTGCTTTTGCTTGAATAAAAAAATTAGGAATTTTATCTATCATTTGTTCTTTTTTCGTTGCTCAATGAAGGTAAAAAACTTTACTTTTGCAAAGTTTTAAAAATGAGTTTTTTTATTAAAAAATGTTTTAAGAGCAAATATGACTATGACTTTAGAACAACAATCCATCAAGGCAACAAATTTCGAATTTGAAAATCAAACGAACTTTTACAAAGGAAAAGTAAGAGATGTTTACACTATTCAAGATAAATTAGTGATGGTCGCATCTGATCGAATTTCTGCTTTTGATCATGTTTTACCACGAGCAATTCCATTCAAAGGACAAGTACTGAATCAGATTGCTTTACACTTTTTAAATGCAACAAGTGATATCGTTCCTAATTGGGTTGAGGCAACTCCTGATGCCAATGTTGCAGTCGGAATTGCCTGTGAACCATTTAAAATTGAGATGGTCATTCGAGGGTATTGCGTCGGTCATGCTTGGCGAACTTATCGCTCTGGTGAACGAGTTCTTTGTGGAGTAACCATGCCTGAGGGGATGAAAGAAAATGATAAATTTCCAACACCAATTATTACTCCTGCGACTAAAGCAGAGGAAGGACACGATGAAGATATTTCTAGAGAAGAAATTCTCCGTCAAGAAATTATTAGTGAAGAGGATTATGTTTTGTTGGAAAAATATACACATGCGCTTTTTCAAAGAGGAACAGAAATGGCTGCAAAGCAAGGGTTGATTTTGGCAGACACGAAATATGAATTTGGGAAAAAAGATGGAAAAATTATTTTGATTGATGAAATTCATACACCCGATAGTTCTCGATATTTCTATGCAGATGGATTTGAAGATCGACAAGCAAGTGGTGAAAAGCAAAAACATTTGTCCAAAGAATTTGTGAGAGAGTGGCTAATTGAAAATGGATTTCAAGGTTTGGAAGGACAAACGATGCCTGAAATGCCTGACGAATTTGTGCAAAGTGTTTCGGATCGCTACATTGAATTATTTGAAAATATTACAGGAGGAAATTTTGAAAAAGCGAATACGGAAAATATTACGGAAAGGATTTTTAGAAATACGGCTGATTATTTATTGGGTAAATAAATCTTTGACTATCTAAATCATTTTCAAATTGAAAATTCGGGATTTTTTTTTACAGTCGTAAGTTTCAAATCTAAAAACATCCATTTAAATCTCAAGAAAACGATTATAGGGAATTTGTTAAACTCCAATCTCGAATGGCTCAAAAGTGGTCGAGTAAATATCAAAATGCCTTTAAATAAAATCAACGAATTTTGCTGGGAGGTAAGATTAGGATGTAGGTGAGAAAAAAATTATTGATTATGAATATGATGTTTATGTCAGGAGGTGAAATTAGAATAATAATAATTTGTCTTGTCCTGAAATAATGATACAGGATTAAATAACAAAAGGTGTTACCACACAAAGTGGTAACACCTTTTGTTATTTCCAGAAATCATCTATTTAACGAACTACACTCACCGTCATTTTTCGATCAAACGATCCTTTGATAACTGGCGACTGTCGATTAGCTGTATAGCTTTTTACATTTGTAGAAATGAAATCGAAGAGTTCGGTGACTGTTACGATTTTATCAATATTACGATCTGCTTCTCCTTCCAATCCTCTGATCAAAAAGTGACTAAACACTCCTTGTCGCAATCCACTTGACTCCAAAGAAATCTCTTCTAATTTTGAAGACAGAATCAAAGCAGTTCCTGCATTCGATTGAGCTAAATTATTATAATAAGTATTGATTACTTGCTCGTCTGAAAATTCATTATCAGGACTTCCACCCTTCATTGCCAGACCTCCTGAGTGACAAGCGTCAGCAATACATAATTTATATTTTGCAGGGCTTTGTTTTAATATCTCATTGATTTCCTCATGAAATAATTTATTATTATATCTATCAAAATCAATTGGTAAAAAACAATCTTTTAATCCATGACCGCTGTAGTACATCAAGACTAAATCATCTGGCCCTGCATTCATAAATAATTCGTTCATTGCTTTTTTGATATTCTTACGAGTTGCTTCTTCATCAATCAACATTCGAATATTATCATCTCGAAGTGCACCACCTTCCGGGCTTTTCAAAAATGCATACATTCGATAAGCATCATCATCTGAATATTTCAAAACAGGCATATGCGTGTAAGTTGAAATTCCAATTACTAATGCATGAACCTTTATTTTTGAATTTTTTCTAATTTCCGCAAGAGTCGAAATTGTTTGCTCTACAACTGGTTCTTCAGCTGGCATAAATGAAGCTTTAACAGGTTCTTCTTGTCCCGTAAATGTTCCATCTTTCCAGTATCCTTGAATCGGAGAACCATCTGATAAATACAAAGTTCCATAACCATTAAAACTTCCCTCTGACCAAAGTCCTTCATAAAATTCTCGATTAGAATATTGACAAACTCCTTGACCGTGAGGCATTTCATCTTTGAAATAACCGGTGTATTTCGCGTTACCTTCATCGTAAATGTAGGTTCCATGTCCGCTGACACAATCACCTTCGATGCAACCTTCGACCTCTCCATACTTTACTCCGAAATACTCGCCATTGATCCATTCTCCCATTGTTTCATCTCCATCTATATGATAAACGATTCCAGATCCATGTTGGAAATTATTTTTAAATCCTCCAACATATTTATCACCATTTGGAAAACACCATTCTCCAAATCCATCGGTTAATCCTTTGGAAAAAGTTCCTGCGTACATACTTCCATCTTGATAGAAATATGTCCCTTCACCATTATGGCAATCGCCTTGAGTACATTGTGAAAAACTTGGAATAGCGTAGATTAGTAACACCGTAATGGTGCTCATTAAGTAATTTCTCATAGTGTAAATTTTAGAAGACTTGAATCGGTGGGAGGGAAAAATCCTTGTCTTGTGGTAACTTATTTAAATATATTATTTACTATATATCAAATACATTACCAACTTTTTCAATTTAATAAAAAAACCTATATCTCAACTTTGAGATATAGGTTTTTCCCTAAAATTTTATACTTCTAATTTTCACTCAAATATTATAACAATATAATTACGTGAAACTAAAAAACCATTTCACCATACTTTCTCAGCTTTCCCATCTTGAATCCATTTACTCCAACGCTTGTTATAGGTGTGTACTTTTTCAGTTATCTTTTCATCTTTGTCAACCACTTCATTACCTTGATTCACCCATTCAAAAATACTTCCGTAAAGATTATAGACATTTTTAAAACCCATTTTTTTGAGCTTCTCTCCTACCTTTTCACTTCGATAGCCAATGGAACAATACACTACAATTTGTTCATCTTTGTCTATTCCAGCGAGTGCGACTTCATCGATATTTCTAAATCCAATTCTTTTTGCTCCTTTTATGTGGCTTACTTCAAATTCACTTTGAGGTCGAGCGTCAAGCAAAACAACATCTTCTTGCATTTCTTTCAACTCATCCACGCCCATTACTGGAATAGTGAAATTAATAGTTTTTGATATTTTTTTATCAAAATCTTCGCTATTTACTTTTGGTCGATCACCTGGTGCTTGAGCACAACTGATTGTCGTTAATAGTATAAACCAAAATGAGATTGATATAATTTTCATGTTCTTTTTTTTACAAAAATAAATTAAAAAAGGCAGATCTGCCAGTTATAAAACTGTAGATCTACCCTTTTTGTTTTTTATATAAAATTATTCTTTCGTTAAAAGAATTACTTTAACCAACTTTTATAATAATCTCCATCCTCAATTCCTGCCGCATATTCTGTCATCAGAAGTGAGGCAAAAGTATCTACCATCACAGCTAATTCACCTGTTTCTTTTTTCCCAATACTTTTCTCAACTGTACCTGGATGTGGGCCGTGAGGAATTCCACCTGGGTGCAAAGTTATCATTCCTCGTTCCACATGACTCCGACTCAT
>JBGCFD010000019.1:0-38273 GCA_045106765.1 Saprospiraceae bacterium
CCTCTCTCCGTAAAAGATAAGAATAAGTTAAATAAAGAATAATATAGTTCATTACTATTTTTAGGTAAATATTGTTCAACCATTCGAAGTGCTTCCTGATAGTATTTATAGAATCCTTCAAAAAAAAAAAAAAAAAAATAACAAATTGATATGGTGTTAAAACAGGAAACATACATTTTCCAATTTTCAGATTTTTCAAATTCTTTGGCAGCCAACTCCATATAAAATTTTGTGCTATCAGAGTTTTCTCCAAAAAAGTCATTAGCTATTTTGAATAATCTATCTCCCTCCTCATTAATTAATGCTAGGTCGGTATTATCTTTTTGCTGAGAAAAAATAAGATGAGAAAACAAAATAATAAAGAATAAAAGAATTCTTCTAAGGAGTAAGTTTTTCATGAGTATGTTAGTCAAAGTGGCGAAGAGGATATTCTCCATATAATAAAAATAAGTAAAAGAGCAATATTAAGTTTAATTTTTAAGTACCTCTTTATTTCGTTGTTTTGACTTAAACAATAATTCCGTACCGAAGGGTAAGCAATTATTTTTAAGAAAAACTATCGAAAAAAATCTTGCGCTTAAAATTTTATAATTAAGAATGCTCTTCTACTTATCTTCTTTAAGAGCATGTTTAAAATTTTACCGTTCTGAAAATCATTGACTTTCATTTAGTTAGATTTTTAAACATACTCTAAGGTATAGGTGAATCTTATTTCAGTTTGATTATTTTTTTAGTAATGATTTCTGATGATGTTTTTATTTTACAAAAGTAAACACCGGGCGATAAATTGAGGTTAGAGATATCCATCGTTTGGTTAGCGTCCAAGACTTTAGATTGAGTAAAGTGAACTCTATTTCCATTTGAATCAAATATTTCAATATCAAAATTTACTTGATCTTCATTTTTGTTTTTGATGGTGAAAAAATCGGTAAATGGATTTGGTTGAATAGCGAATCTGTGTTTCGTATCGACTGCTTCATCTTCTGAACTCTTCTCTTTCTCCATTTTAATTAATTCATTTTTCTCAGGGGCAGATGATTTGCCTGATGTACAACTATCGTCACTACATGGACCACATGCAGAACCGTCATATACAGGAGGGAAATCTTTATGACCACATTGATTATCTGAACATACTGAGCATGTTTCGGCAAATACTCTACACGAAAATGCTTCATGCGGTGCAGCGAAATTACCTACAGGATATAAACCTTGGTTTGGGGAAATTAGGCTAATCGACATAGGAACAGCAGCAACTGAACCATTTACACATTGATCTCCAATATCTACAGGAATAGAGATATCAACTCTAAATAAATTATATGATTGACCGTCTAACCCCACATGAGTATCGCCTTGGGTAAAGGTAAAAAAAGAATTTAGAGGGCTTATCGATGAACCTCCCAAATAAGATGCTCTAATATACATATCAGGAAAATGACTAGGAAGAGAATAAAATACACCTTCTTGAGGATTTGGATTTAAGTTGGTAGCTGTGATTACACCTTGAATAAAAGCGGTACATTCATCTACTACTTCTAGATGCCAAGAATTAGCGGCACAACCTCCGCTAGTGCCTCCTGATTGATAAGCTTGGTTGGGATTTATTCTACAAATTCTAACTGTAGATACAGCAGCCTCTTCCTCACAGAGATTGGATTCGTTATATTCTAAGTCAAGATTAGAATTAGAGGAAAGATTAAAAGAACAAAACCAAAGTAAGCTTAAGATTAAAATAGTTTTTGCATGCGTGAAATTTTTCATTACTCATTGTTTTTAAGTTTTAAAAATAATATTTTTAGCCCATGATAACAATAAGTTTGAATTTGACTGTCAGGTCTTTTCAAAATACTTTGAGTTATTTAACCTCTAGGGTACCACCTAGAGGTTTTTTTTCTTGAATTTATTTTTTACATAGTAGTCTTTTTAATTTCTGAAAATAATTGTGATTTTCTCTCCTATTAAATTTTTTCATAGCTTTATTTTCTTGGGTTATTTCAGAATTTGTTCAATAATTAGGAAGAGAAATACCCTTTTGTTGTTAAACCCAGCTTTAATACCTTCAATTCCAAAAAGGTAATATTATACCTTCAAAAAATAATTATTAATTTTTAAAGTTACCTTTTAAGATCAATTGATATAAATATACATGCCATGCAACAACTAAATGAGGAGGAGATCATAAAGTGGATTTTTTCACCTAATCAAATTAAAAATGATCAGGCGTTCACATTCATTTACCAAAATTACTTTGGGATGATTGAAAAATTTACTTTATCAAATAATGGAAAGGTGGATGATGCAGAAGACATCTTCCAAGATGCTCTAATTATATTTTTTAATCAAGTGAAAAATAAAAACTTAAAACTCACTTGTAGTCTACCAACATACTTATATTCTATTTGTAGAAATCTATGGTTAAAAAAATTAAGGAAAAATAAGAGAACTACTGAATTGACAGATGTGATAAAACAATATGTAACAATTGGTGAAAATCATTTTGATATATTAATTAAAGAAGAGGAGTCAAGTATAGTTGCTCAGATGCTTGACCAAATTGGAAAGGACTGCAAAAAGGTTTTATTATTTTTTTATTTTGAAAAAAATAGAATGTCTGAAATTGCTGAAAAAATGAATTTAGCAAATGAGCAAGTGGCGAAAAACAAAAAATTAAATTGTATGAAAAAACTAAAAACTCTAGTGAAGGGTTCTGATTTTTTTAAAAACAATTTTAAAGGTCTCTCTAAAAAATAATGACATGAAACCACAAAACCAACAAGAATTGATTGACCAGTTTTTGCAAAAAAAATTACAGGGTCAAGAATTAACAGACTTTATGAAAAAATTAAATACCGATGATAGCTTTGCAGAAGAAGTGGAATCACAGCGAGTTGTTGCAAAAGGAATCGAACATGAAGGAACTAAAGAATTAAGACAACGGCTAAAAAAGATTCACCAAAAAGTAAGAGATGAACAAGAAAGAAAGTCGAATGCGAAAAGAATTATTATTCCATATCGAAGATGGATTGCCGCTGCAGCAGTTGTGTTGCTAATTGTGATTGGATTTAATTTTTGGAATTCCTCTTCTTCCAATCAAGAGTTGTATTCAAAATATTATCAAGCCTATGTACCAAATTTCACTACTCGTGCGGATGCCCTAACTGGAAAGATTAAAGCAGAAAATGCTTATCGAGCAGGAAATTATAAAAATGCAATTGTATTGTTAGAAGAATTGGAAGGTGAAGAAGCGAATGATTCAAGAGTACTGCTAGGACTGGGAAATGCTTCTTTGAATATTGATGAATATCAGAGTGCGATAGTACAATTCAATAAAATTATTCAAAATAATGATGAACTATATTTAGATCAAGCTAAGTGGTATTTAGCATTGACTTATATAAAAAATGGAAAAATTGAAGAAAGTAAAAGTTGGTTAAGACAGTTGGCCAATGATGAAACCGCAGATTTCTATAAAGAGGCAAAAACTTTATTAGGTGAGATTGAAAACTGAAAAAAGGGTGACTCATTTGAGTCACCCTTTTTTTTATTCTTCTACTTTTATCAGCGCTGGACTCATTCCCATATTGGAAAATCCGCCATCGTGATATAGATTTTGCATCGTAACATATTTCGTCAAATCCGAAAACATCGTTACACAGTAGTCAGCACAAGCTTCGGCTGGAGCATTTCCAAGTGGAGACATTGTATCTGCGTAGTCGAAGAATTCTTTGAATCCTTTTACACCACTTCCTGCTGTCGTCCAAGTTGGAGATTGGGAAATTGTGTTGACTCGCACTTTTTTTTCTACTCCATAATGGTAACCAAAGCTTCTTGCGAATGATTCTAACAATGCTTTTGATTCCGCCATTTCATTGTAGTCTGGGAATGTTCTTTGTGCAGCGATATAAGTCAATGCCATGATACTTCCCCAATCGTTTACTGCATCTAACTCCATACACTTTTGCATCACTTTATGAAAAGAGATCGCAGAAATATCAAAAGTCTTCTGCATCCAATCATATTTGATATTGGTGTAAGTTCGCTTTTTTCGAACGTTTAAAGACATGCCAATGGAGTGCAAAACGAAATCTAATTTTCCACCAAGAATTTCCATAGATTTGGAAATTAGGTTTTCTAAATCTTCTTCACTCGTTGCATCTGCTGGAATAATTTCCGCATTCAATTTTTCACCAAGCTCATTAATTTTTCCAAAACGCAAAGCAACAGGTGCGTTAGTCAAAGTAATTTTTGCGCCTTGTTCGACACATTTTTCAGCGACTTTCCAGGCGATACTTTGTTCGTCAAGTGCTCCGAATATGATTCCTCTTTTTCCTGCTAGTAAGTTGTTTGACATTGGTTGTACTATTTTGTTTATGATTAAAGTTTTATTGGATGTCCTTTTTTATTGGCGTAAACTTTCCATTTTTCGTCATAAATAGAACTGTAGATTACTTCGATATCAAAAGGTAATACTCCGTCTTCTTTCACTTTTAAATATTTAAAAAAAGGAGCTGTCTTGCTTGCCTTAAATTTAAATGTAAAGAATTTTATAGATTCTTTTTCTGATAAAGTTACTCCTGTGTCAAGAGCCATATTTTGAATTACATTTCCATAATCATTAAATTTAGGAAATACATTTTTCACAAAATCTTGGAAATCTAATTTGTATCGATTGCCTTCATGAATAATTTCAATAGATTCAATGATCGCTGGACCTAATCCTTTATTAACGATGAAATACGAAAAACTAGAAACAGAATCTGGCGTGTCTAAACTAGAATTAAAAGCTAGCCTTGGAGTTACTGATAATCTACTTTGTTCTCTGATTAAATTAGTTTGGTAAATGAAAATAACTAAAGTCAATAAACTGATTAACATGGCAGATAACCCAATGATTTTATCAGTATTTAACTTGAATTTTTTCATTTTAAATTTCTTCTATGATTGAATTTCCTTTTCCCGTTTTTCCGCTTGTCCATTCCCAATCCTCCTGCAAACGTATTTTTTTGTTAGGTAAAACTTCGGGTGTGGAAATACATTTTCCAGTTTTAAAAGTTCCGTCGTTGCTGAGATGTTGATATCGCATTTCGATTATTCCATCCTGATCAACAGTTCCAATAATATTTCCTAACAATATACTTCCGCCACTATATTTTGCCCATAAAATATTTTCTTTTTGAAAATATTCGAAGATAGTTTCGGAAGAAACTTCACCGCCTCCGCTGTTTTCTATGGATTTGAATTTTTTATTATTGTATGAAATCACAATTTACAATTTAGTTTTTTTTAAAACTCTAACAACTCTTTCGCATTCTTCATAGCTGAATCTGACGGAGGACTTCCACTCAGCATCGTGGCAATTGCTCGCACTCTTTCGTCAGGTGTTAACAGTCGAACACTAGTCACCGTTTTATCATCTTTTACTTTTTTGAAAACAAAATAATGATTGTCAGCTTTTACGGCAACTTGCGGAGAGTGAGTGATGCTCACCACTTGATGTTGGTCTGCGAGGTCATGTAAAATGCCACCCATTTTCAACGCTGTGTCGCCTGAGATTCCAGTATCTATTTCATCAAAAATTAAAGTCGGCAATGGAATAGCACTTGCGACCAAAGATTTGGTAGCCAAAGTCAGTCGAGACAATTCTCCACCTGAGGCAATTCCTTTGATGGGTAAAAATTGACTTCCTTTATTTGGTGCAAAAAGATAATTCACATCGTCCAAACCTGTTGAAGACAACTCCTCCAATTCTCCAATTTCGATTTTTAATTGAGCATGTTCCATTCCAAGAAGCACTAAAAGTTTTTGTACTTTTTTCTCAAAACCTCCTACGACTGACTTTCTTTTTTTGGAAAGTTGAGTAGCTAATTTTTTAGAACCTTGCTCAAATTTTTCAATATCTTTTTCTGTTTTTTCGATTTCGGAAGATAAATCTGCGAAGGCACCAACTTTGCTTTGCAAGTCCGCTTGAATTTCTAACAATTCATTTACGGTTTTGACATGATGCTTATTTTGTAATTTATAAATAAGGTCAAGGCGATTTTGGATTTCCAAAATTCGTTCTCCATCGTGTTCTGTTTCGTCGGCAATTCTTTCAAATTCGGAAGCGACATCTTGAATTTCTAAAACTGCTCCATCAAATCTTTCCATGATTTTTTCCAAATCAGGATAAACTTTTCGAAGACTTGCGAGTGCCATTCCGATTTCTTCCAAATTAGAAATAACTGAGCTTTCACTTTCAGAAAGACTTTGAAATGCACCGCCAAGCGTTCGTTTGATATCTTCTGCATTGCTGAGTTTGGTGATTTCAGTTTCCATTTTTTCCAACTCTCCTTCGATCAATTCAACCTCATTAAATTCTTGTAATTGGAAATTAAGGAAATCACTTTCTTTATCCGCGGCTCGACTTTTTTCGATCAGCTTTGCTAAAATTCTTTTGGCAGAAGTGTATTGTTTGAAAGTCGATTGATACTTTTCCAACAAATCATTATTGCCTGCGAGGGCATCAATCATTCGTAATTGGAAAGAAACATTATGAATATCGAGGGTGTCAAATTGTTGGTGCAAGTCGATGAGTGAACCACTCAATTGCTGCAACATTTTCAAATTGACAGGCGTGTCATTGATGAATGCCCGAGATTTTCCTGAGGGAGTTAATTCTCTCCGAACGATTACTTCGTCATCATAATCAATCTCATGTTCTTCGAAGAAGCCTTTGATTTTGTATTTCTTTACTTGGAAATAAGCTTCAATGATGCATTTTTTGCTTTGATCATAAAGAGATTTGGTATCTGCTCGATTTCCCATAATCAAGCCAAGAGCACCAAGTAAGATAGATTTACCTGCACCTGTTTCTCCTGTGATAATGGTGAGCCCGCTCGAAAAATTGATTTCCAATTCCTCGATGATCGCATAGTTTTTAATGAGAAGTTTTTGAATCATTGTGTTTTATTGAAAATGTAAAATATGTGTTACACTTCCTGCTGAATTTTGAAAGGCAAATTTAATTAAATGTTTGGGAAAAATAGCAAGTATCTTTTGATTCAGAGAATATTATATGAAGTTAATGATGGAGTATTATTTAGGATAATATATCGATCTTTCTCTCTCTTCTAGATTAATAAAACGAGCATTTTATGTTGTCACAAAAGATATGGGAAAAAGAAACTATATGATGTTTTTGGCATTTTTTTGTATATAGATAGTTAGTATATGTCTAAGGTTTAAGTTTACTTTTTTTTTAAATATAAAAAATATTCACGTCCTACTTAACTTATTTTTTTAAGAGTTCATTTCTTAAAAAGAAAGTTCATATCCTTAATTATTCATAATTTTTTGGCTGTTTTTTTAACCTTTTGTTGTTAACAAAGTTTCGTCGAACCATAGGGTTTACCTATGTTTTGCCCAGAATGATGAAAATAACCTCAGCTTAATTTTTAAATATAAACAAGAATTTTTTGCAAGCAATCTCTAGCTAAAATTATCAATACTGCTCGATTCATTTATAACTAACCCGTTCAAAAAAATGTAATGATTCTTCCAAGCAGGAAGGTTACTAATCCATTTGAATCTTGACACAAAGATTTGAATATTTTGTAATGCGTTTTAAACACAAATAAATGATTCTATTAAGATCCCTTGAGAAAAAAGAACTAAAATTTAAGAGCATTAACCAACAATTGATTATTAAATTTTTATTTCCAAAAAAGTATTTCAAACAATTATTTTGGTTGCTTATTGGTATAATGTTTTTTTCGACTTCAAGTAAAGCTGAAGGAACGAAACAATTAGATCCAAGCTCCAGCGATAAGACGATGTTAATGACAAATAATGCCTCTTATGGTAGTTTTGCAAGTTATGATGGAGCATTGTCAACACGTCTTTTTATTCATATCAATGATCCTTCGAATGAAACTGTTTATTTAGGCTTTTCTCAAAAAGATGATGGAACAGGGAATGCTTATCAAGCCTCGTCGTATTATTTTAGAATCAAAGACCCTTCTGGAAATATAGTTTATGGTCCCATTGAAGTAAATTCTTCTACCGCCAATACGGATACCTATGCGTTAGCAGTTGCTGGTCCTCAACCTATTGTGGGAGGAGGAGGATATAGCCCATTTACTTTTGATCCAAGTGGGTTGAGTTCTGGAGATTATTATATTGAGTTTAGTGATAATGCAGCTGCAACAACAACAGCATTATTTGATATTCGACACTTTGATATTACTGTTGCGGAAACTAGTGGTTCACCAGTAGCGATAGATGGAAGAGTTTGGGCCTATAATTGGGCCTTTAAAACTCCAACAGATGTAGGAGGTGGGACATATGGTAATTTTGATAGAGCATTTAATGGGCAACTTTATTCATATACTTCTGATGGATTTGTAAGTAAAATTGATTTTGCTACAGCAGGGTTTAGAGGATGGTTTTTTACAGTAGCGTTTAATAGTACTGGTGCAGCGAATACAGGAGATGTTAATGAAGATAGGAAATCAGTAAATGCTGCAAATAGCACATATATAGAGCATAAATTATTCTTTAATGATCCTGATATTTCAGTTTTTCCCTCGGGGGTTATTGGAACATTAACGGATGACCCAATTGTAAATGCATGTGATCCAAGTGATCCATGTATTTGGGTCGAAGCCACTCAACCAGGGCAAGTAAATATTATTCTTGATTATGATCAAACATCTGGAGTTGGGATTTATGATCCAGGAACTGCAGATGTTTTATTAGGAGGCTTGATAGATTCATTACCAGGGGAAACTGCCCCTTTTCGAAAATGTATTGAATGGGATGGATTAGATGGTTTAGGAAATTCTGCTGATTTAAATGTTAATGTATATACCTCAGCGATATTTACTCAAGGGATAACACATTATGCTTCCTATGATGTAGAGTATGTGGTAGAAGGTTATACACTTGAGATTGTACGTCCAACACCTGCTCCTGGGTTTTCATTAAAGGGGTATTACGATGATACCAATATTCCAGATCTCTCTGGAACAGCAGAGGCAACTTATGATTATGCAGGATGTAATATGCCTTGTCATAAATGGACTAATTTAGATTATGGAGATGAAAATACTATAAATACTTGGTGGTATGGGAGTACTGATACAAGAGATAATTTACATATTCCGTTTTGTGCTCCTCTTGCTAATCATGATACAACAACTACCTCGATTAATAGCTCTGTTGATATTGATATAGTGACTAATGATGAGGGTACAGGACTTGATCCTACTTCTGTTACAATCACAACTTCTCCTTCTAATGGTACTGTTTCAGTTAATGGAACAACAGGTGAATTAACTTATACACCAGATTTTGGTTTTGTGGGTATCGAAATTATATGGTATCAGATATGTAATACAGATCCTACTCCATTATGTGATGATGCGATGGTTTTAATCGAAATTAATGGAGTGATTGGAATTAATGATGATAATATAACTTATCTAAATACTGCAGTAAGTGGAAATGTTTTGACCAATGATCAAGATCCTCAGGGAGATAATTTAAGTGTAAATACGATTTTGATAAGTAGCCCTTCAAATGGATCAGTCTCTATGAATACGAATGGAAATTATACTTATACTCCTACGACTAATTATCTGGGAGTAGATGAATTTGAATATGAAGTTTGCGACGATCAAACAGCATCTGCATGTGATACTGTTTTAGTTTCGATAACAGTTGTTGGAGAACCTAATTCAGCAAATAATTCTGTGATTGCCAATGCAGATGAAAATCAAACATTAATAGATGAAGCTGTTAGTGGAAATGTATTATCAAATGATGCTGACCCTGATGGAGATAATCTAACGGTAAATACAACTCCTGTGACTAGTCCGAGTAATGGTTCGGTGACGTTAAACTCAGATGGAACTTATACTTATACGCCTTCTTCAGGATTTTTTGGAACGGATAGTTTTGAATACCAAGTATGTGATGATGGCTCTCCTCAATCTTGTATTACGGAAATAGTTATTATTGATATACTGACTGATTTTGATGGAGATGGATCAACTCAACCTGTGGCTGGAGATGATTTTTTACTAACCTATGAAGATATATCAGGTTCAGGAAATTTAGGTACAAATGACTCAGGAGGAACATTGAATACTACCCCAACTAGTAATCCTTCAAATGGTTCTGTAGTTATAAATTCAAATGGAACATATACTTATACGCCTAATGGCGGATACGTTGGCCCGGATCAATTTGTTTATCAAAGATGCGATAGTGATGTAAGTACGAGTTTGGTAACTACTCAAGCATCCTCAGATATTCCAGTATCCATTGTTGATAATACAATTACTTCAGCTATTGATATTACCACAGGTGGAAATATTTTAGATGTAAATGTTACGAATTTAAATATTACTCATCAAAATGCTGGGCAATTAGCTATATCACTAACTAGTCCTGATGGGACTGCTGTCACATTGTATAGTTATCTGTGTTCTAATACTAGCTATGATGTTAATGTAGATGATGAAGGACAATCGGTAAGTGTATGTTCAGACTTAAATGATGGAAGTACACGTGTTCCATTTAATGGTTCCTTATCAATACTTGATGGGGGTACAAGTAAAGGGACATGGACTTTAACAGTTATTGATGGTACTGTAGGATCTACAGGTACTCTTAATACATGGGGATTAGAAATTACTGCTGAAGGAGAAAAATGTACGAATGCTACTGCTTATATAATGGTTGTTCCAGCCCCTCCTTTACCTCCTGTTGCGGTAGATGATTCAGATGAAACATCTGTTAGTACGAATGTAGTAATCGATGTGTTAGATAATGATTCAGATGCTAATAACGATATAGATAATTCTTCCGTTTCCACGACTGGAGTATTACAACCTTCCAATGGCACCATCACAAATATTAATTCATCCACAGGAGAGATTACCTATTCACCAACAGCAGGATATGAAGGGGTTGACCAATTTGAATATATAGTATGTGATCAATCAATTCCAACACGACTTTGTGATACAGCAACTGTTACTGTTATTATAGCCGATTGTACCGCTTCAACTTCTCAAAAAATTATCAAAGGAAAAGTATTTTATGATGCTAATGCTAATGGAACAGATAATTCGGAAAGTGGAGTTGAAAATGTTGATGTTAAAATATATGAAGATGTAAATGAAGATGGATTTGTGGATGGAAGTGATGTTTTATTATCGACAGAAACAACTGATGTGAATGGAAGATATAGTTATACTTCAAACGCAGGGTCGGTCTCGGTTAGTGATGATTTTTCATCAGGAGGATATACTGGAGGAACAGGAACATGGGCAACAGATTGGGTTGTAAATGGTGGTGCGTCATATGCTGGAGTTGCTAGTCAAAGAGGATTTCTTCAGTTTGCTTATACTAATGATGAATTCTTAAGACGAAGTGTCGATCTTTCAGGAACTATTTCTGCTACCTTAGCCTTTGATTGGGAAACAGTAGGATTGGATGTTGGGGAAGTTTTTTCTATACAAGCCTCTTCAGATGGTAGTAGTTTTACCACTATTAGTTCTTTTACAGGTACTCAAACTGGTTCTTTTTCTCAAGATATTACAAGTTATATCTCTAATAATACTACGATAAGATTTATCAATGATGGCCCTAATTGGTCAAGTGGCGAATATGGTTATTTTGATAATGTAAGTATTAGTGCTACAACTGTGGTTACCCATTTTGTAATGGAAACTGATATAGCAACTTATCCAACTGATAATACTCTAACAACTGATAATATTGAAACTGCCACTAATTTAGCTTTAGAAGATTGCGATGTAGGAAATGATTTTGGGCTTCATATTGCTGATAAGGATGGTGATGGAATAGCTGACAAAAATGATCTTGACGATGATAATGATGGAATTCCTGATATTAAAGAAATATGTGGAGTATTAGCTACAGACTATAGTTGTTTGTCAGGTTGCACGCTTTGCGATCCATCTGCTGATGATGATAGTGATGGTATTTTAAATTATCAAGATCCAGATTTTTGTACACTTAACGTTAATGGTGTTTGTACTTCCATGGATCAAGATGGTGATGGTATTATTGACAACCTTGATTTGGATGCAGATAATGATGGTATACCTGATATCATTGAAGCGGGAGGAATTGATACGAATGGCGACGGCGTAATAGATTACCCAACTCCAACAGATCCAACTAGTATGGTAGATTTGGATGGTGATGGACTTGCTGATGCTTACGATGATACAGATACTGCTGGAGGAACACCAAGTTGGGTAGCAGGAACACCAATTGCTAATTTGGATTCAGATGGTGATGGCACCGTTGATGCTATGGATTTAGATGCTGATAATGACGGTATTCCTGATATTGTTGAAATGGGAGGTGTTGATAGTAATGGAGATGGAATAGTTGATAACCTTACAGATAATGATTCAGATGGATTTGCTGATGTTTATGATCCAGATGATGATGGTTCAATTGGTGTTGACGCGGGAGAGGGAACCCAGCCTTTGGTAGAAACGGATGGTTTAGGGAATGAATTAAATGGAGAAACAGGAGTTAGTTTAGATACAGACGGAGACGGACTTGCAAATAATATTGATCTAGATGCCGATAATGATGGTATTCCAGATTTGGTAGAAGCGGAGGGAATTGATTCAGATGGAAATGGATTAGTTGATGTAACTACAGATGCAGATGGTGATGGTTTTGCCGATATATATGATACAGATGATGATGGGACCGCAGGAGTAGAAGATGCAACCGATGCACTTTTGATGACTGGAGGAACTGATACTGACGGTGATGGAAAAGCAGATGATGTAGCTATTACTTTCGTTGATGGAGATAATGTTTCGGCTGATACAGATGGAGATTTATATCCAGACCACTTAGATTTAGATTCAGATAATGATGGAATTCCAGATATCTTAGAAGCAGGAGGAAGTAGTCCGCTTAGTGATGGAATGGTAGATGTTCTAGCAGCGCCATGGGATTCTGACAATGATGGATTAGCAGATATCTATGATGAAAATAATTCAGGTACTGCATTAGTTGAAACGACTGCTGATAGTAATTCCGATGGAAAAGTTAATGCTGCAGAAAGCATGTCTCCTGGTGGTTCTAATATTGTAAATACTGATGGAGACCCTTATCCAAATCACTTAGATTTAGATGCCGATAATGATGGAATTACGGATGTAGTAGAAAATGCAGGAGGCTCAGTTTCGGCAGATCACTCTTCAGGAACATTGGATGGAATAGTAGGAGATAATACAAATGTAACCGATACAGACAATGATGGATGGCATGATCCAAGTACTACTTTGATTACGGATTCGGATGGAGATGGTATCCCTGATTATTTAGATATAGATGCGGACAATGATGGAATAGTTGATTACTTAGAAGGTGTTTGTTCAACTTGTCCAACATTTTTACTTGACCCACAATCAAACCCAACAGATGCTAATGGAAATGGTGTTTTAGATATCTATGAAAATTTAAATTCGTCTAATGGTACAGGAGGTTCGAATATCGGATCTTCTCCAAATGTTGATGATGATTCAGCCAATTCAACTCCTGATTATTTAGATACTGACATAGATAGCGATGGAGCTAATGATTGGACGGAAGGGTATGATTCTAATAATAATGGACTTGCTGTTGATGATTTGATGAATATGGCCACTAATTATGAAACCGCAACTAGCAATGGATATTATGTCAATGCAACTGATACAGATTCTGATGGTATTCCAGATTGGTTAGACAATCAGCCTTCCGTAGGAGGACATAATGAGACAGATCGTCCACCATTTTTAAATCCAGCCTCAGCATTTTGGTATGACGATGACAATGATGGATTGGTAGATTTATTGGATTCGAGCCAAAGTGGAACAGCTGCACCAACTCCAGATAATAATGGAGGTAATGATTTGGATTGGAGAGATATGACTTCGGTAGCTATTTTACCTGTTGAATTAACCTCGTTTAATGTTTATGAAAAAGATTGTGCAGCGCAATTAAAGTGGGTAACTGGAAGTGAAAATAATTTTGATCATTTTGTAGTAGAAGGAAGTAAAAATGGTAGTGGTTTTTCAAGATTGGCTATTGTCGAAAGTACTGGAAATGTAGAAGGTAGCACATACTCATATATAGATAAAAAAGTAACTTATGCCAATTACTACCGATTAAAAATAGTTGATCTAGATGGTTCAATCGAATATTCGAAAGTGGTTTATGTAAAAGTAGATTGTGAGGATTTGGAAGATGAAATGAATTTATATCCAAATCCAATTTTGAAAGGGCAAGTTTTGACATTTGAATTTTCATCAACAAACACAACTGAAACCATAGTAATAGTTGATATGTTGGGAAGTATAGTTAGACAATTATCTATAGGTACAGAAAATGGAAAAAATAAACTTGAATTAGATATTTCAAATCTGGCAAGAGGGAGTTATTATGTGAAATTACTAGGAAGAAAAACGACTAAGATGATTATGATTCAATAATGATTTTTTTTAATAAAAAATAGAGAACCATTCTCAATTCATTTTGAGGATGGTTTTTGTATTAATGGATAAATGATGAAAGAATGCTAGATGTGACCTTGTAATAAAGCCGCAATCTTAAAAAAGGAGTTAAATAGTATTAAAAGAAAACAAGATAAATTAATTAGAAGTAGGTCAAAAGAAGAAGAAATGCTTTAATAATAGCTCCGTAGATTTGTAACAGAATGGCTGGGTGTTGCTAAGTGAAAGGTAATGTTTATAGATTTTTTTTAAAGAAAAATTAATATTTTATAATTTTTCTATGTCACATTTGGTAGTGTGGTTTATTGAAAATAAAAGCCTTATTGAAGCCTTTGGCATTCTTTTCTCATGTGACAGGATATAACAAGAAGGCACGAAAATTATAAGTTAAAAAATAAACCCTCCCAAAGTATAAAATAGTGTTTTCCAGATTTGCCCAAAAAAACTAACTAAATATTTTTACTAAAGAAATACCTATTTGTTTTCAATAATTTGTTTTTGAAAATTCTTTACACTTTAGTTTAAATAAAAAAAATCCCTCCTTTTTAGATTAGTTTTTGATTTAATATAAACACAATTTAATACATATCATGAATCATTTTAACTTTCCAAAAGTTTCTACTAGAAACATTTTAACCCTATTTAGTTTTTTCTTTCTTTCATTATTCTTTTCCAAATCAATCAATGCACAATGTTGTTCCTCTAGTTTAGTTGGCAATGGTAACTTTGAAAATACCATTACTCCTAACGAGAATTTTCCATTTGGAATAGGGGCAAATAATGCAGAAACAGGAGAGCTTTATGAATGGTTTTATGATGATGGAACTAATACGTCTTTTGCACCTACTTTCGTAATAGACGCTACACGAGCAACTGAAGGAAGTCAATTTGCCTATATCCCTTTTGGAGGAACTTCGCCTGCTTTTAATAGATGTATCGGAAACAGTTTAACTTATACTTCGGATCTGTCTGGTTGTACAGTTGATAGTTATACAGATGGGTTGCGCTATGTTTCGCATTATGATTGGGTACCTTTTAATAAAGATTTCCCATTAGGAGGAACAGGAAGTACTCGACCTACTTTTGAATTTCAATCACCATTTACGATTTTGGATGTTTATGATGAAAGTGGAGCAATTGTAACTACAAATTCAACAGCCGTTGCATGGACTGATATTGCAACATCTTGGGAAAGAGTTTATAGTGTTTCGCCTCAAATTGACGATAGCGATGGAATAATTTTATGGTATTCGCATATAGACGCAGCGACTTGTGGGATATTGGTAGATGATGCATATTTTGCTCCATTGGTAATTAATAGTTCTACGGCAAGTAATATTCAAGAAAGTGGAGTGAGTAATCAAATCACTTTTGAACTAAATCCACTTACAAATTTAGGACCAGTTCCAGGAGTTAATTATTCAGTAAGTGCTCCATCTGGTTATTCCATTTCTCCTTCCTCTGGAACTTATGGAATCAATACAACTTTTACCCTGACAATCAATTCAGGTACCATGAAGGATGATGGAGATTTAACAATGGACATTTTAGTATTTGATGAAATAAATACCTCCTGTTCAGTTATAGCAACAGTTTCAAATCCATTTGATATCGATAAGGATGGGATTGTAAATGATTTAGATATTGATACTGATGGAGATGGTTTGGAAGATACGGCTGAGTATTTATCTCTTGATCCATTTGGAGATGAGGATGGAGATGGAACATTGAATTATGAAGATGTTGTAGATAATGGAGCAGGTGATGGAAGTACTACAAATTATACTGATTCAAATAGTGATGGTGTACCAGATGCTTTTGATGCTGATTTGGATGGATTGGTTAATCATTTTGATTTAGATGCGGATAATGATGGAATTCCTGATTTAGTAGAAGCAGGTGGAGTTGATACTAATGGAGATGGAATCGGAGATAATATTACTGATTCAGATGGCGATGGATTAGTTGATTTATATGATGCTACTTGCCTTGGTACAACTTCAGGGAATGCTGTTTCTCAAATAAATATAGGAGTAAACAATCCTGATAATTCTATAGGAGTGCCGGGAACAAATAAGGCTTCAATTGGAAATGGAGATTGGATTGAATTAGACCTCGGAGTTACTATCCCATCTGGAACTACCATTCAATTATATATGGCTAGAAATGGTGCTGCGAATACTGATGCGACAACTCAGCAGGTCAGTCAATCTGCAACTTCAGGAGGAGTATTTACTAATCCTCAGATATATACTTCTACTCAAAATCAATCTGTTGGTGCTGAAATTTTCAACTATACTTTAATTGGAAGTGCACGTTATATTGAGGTAAGAAGATTGTCTACGGCAGCCGCATTATATGGAGTTGAATTTAGTTTTACAGAGAGTTGTACCAACGGAATTGCTATGCCAAATGAAGATACTGATAATGATGGATTACCAAATTCAATTGACTTAGATGCAGATAATGATGGAATTCCTGATTTGGTAGAAGCTGGAGGTATAGATACAAATGGAGATGGATTAGCAGATGTAACTACTGATGCAGATAATGATGGGTTGGTTGATATTTATGATTCTGATGATGATGGAATAGCTGGGGTAGAGGATGCTACAGATCCTCTTTTAATGACGGGAGGAACGGATACCAATAATGATGGATTTGCAAATGATGCAGCAATAATTTTTATTGATGGAAATAGTAATAATTATGATACTGATGGTGATGGATATATTGACGGATTAGACTTAGATGCAGATAATGATGGAATTCCAGATATTATTGAAGCAGGAGGAATTTCTCCAAATAGTAATGGAATGGTAGATGTTTTAGCAGCGCCTTGGGATTCTGATAATGATGGTTTAGCAGATGTTTATGATGAAAATAATTCTGGAACTGCTTTAGTAGAAACAACTGCTGATACTAATTCTGATGGTCAAGTTAATTCGACTGAAACTATGTCACCTGGAGGAGTGAATATTATCAATGTTGATGCTGATAGTTATCCCAATCACTTGGATTTAGATGCCGACAATGATGGAATTACAGATGTAGTGGAAAACGCAGGAGGAGCAGTTTCTGCAGATAACACTTCTGGAACTTTGGACGGAATTGTTGGAGATAATTCAACGGTAACAGATTCTGATAATAATGGATGGCATGATCCAAGTACAACTGCAACGACTGATTCAGATGGGGATGGTATTCCTGATTTCTTAGATATTGATGCAGATAATGATGGAATTGTTGATTACTTAGAAGGTGTTTGTTCAACTTGTCCAACATTTTCACTTGATCCACAATCAAATCCAACTGATGCTAATGAAAATGGCGTTTTAGATATTTATGAAAGTTTAAATTCTTCAAATGGAACTGGAGGTTCTAATATTGGTTCTTCTCCAAATGTAGATGATGATTCAGTAAATTCGACTCCTGATTATTTAGATACAGATTCGGATAGCGATGGTGCCAATGATTGGACAGAAGGTTATGACATTAATAATGATGGAAATGCAGCTGATGATTTGATGACAATGGCGACAAATTATGAAGCAGCAACTAGCAATGGGTATTATGTCAATTCAACTGATACAGATTCTGATGGAATTCCAGATTGGTTAGATAACCAGCCTTTAGTTGGAGGTCATAATGAGACTGCACGTCCACCATTTTTAGATCCAGCATCAGCATTTTGGTATGATGATGATAATGATGGGTTGGTAGATTTATTAGATTCGAGTCAAAATGGTACAGCCGCGCCAACTCCAGATAATAACGGAGGAAACGATTTGGATTGGAGAGATATGACGACTTTTGCAAGTTTACCAGTAGAATTATCTAACTTTTCAGCTGATGAAAAAGACTGTAGAGTGAAGCTAAACTGGAAGACGGAGACTGAAGTTGATTTTGATTATTTCGAAATCCAATGGAGTGGAGATGGTCATGAATTTACGAGAATTGGTTTGGAAAAAAGTATTGGAAATGAGAATGGTACCAACTATTCATTTACAGACAAAACTCCTTCAGAATTTAATTATTACCGATTGAAAATGGTAGACTTGGACAATTCATTTGAATATTCCAAAGTAATATCCAAAAGTTTAGATTGTAAAAAATTGGATAACCAAATCAATATTTACCCAAATCCTATTTCTCCTGAACAAGGAATGCTAAACGTTGAATTTTATTGTGAAAAAACAGAAACGCAATTATCTATAGTTGATCTTTTAGGACGAACAGTCTCAAGACTTTCTTTAGAAGTAGAACCAGAAATGACCAATTATATTCAAATTGATATTTCTCATCTTCCAGCTGGAACTTATAGTTTGCAGCAAATTGGAACGAAAACATCTAATTTGTTTATCATTCAAGAATAGACTTAAAAAACTCTTTTTGACAGCGGTATCGATTTATTTCGATACCGCTTTTTTTATTTTTTTAAAAATTAAAAAATGGAATTACATTTTTTTTTACTTTTAAGGAAAAAATAAAATATGAAAAACTTATTGCTGCCGCTTTTCTTATGCTTGCCGTTATTCTTATTGGCACAATCTAATTCAAAAATAGAGTTACTCGGTAGTCTTGATTATTCCTATCGGCATCATGGTAATTCGGGTATAGTTCAATCAGTTAGGTCTTCCGAAAAAGGAAAATTAAATTATCATTTTCAATTAAATTATCATCAAAAATTGAAAGAGAAAATTTGGCTAAAGATTGGTTTAGGATTAGCAAGTGCTGGGTATAACTCTGAAATTATAGAATTAAGGTATGGATCTCAGCATGATGGGCAAGGAGGGTTTAATCCAGTTTTAACTTCGGATGAAAATATTCAAACAAAATATACCTATCAATTTTTAGTAATCCCGATTGCATTGAGATATGATTTTTTACAAAAAAAACTAAAACCTTTTGTTGAAATTGGTTTAAATACTAACTATTATTTGCGATCAATTACTAGTTCCTTTACAAATGGAGATAAGTCAGGTTCTAGAAAAGAAAGAGAAAATCAGATAAATCAAATTCAATTAGCACCGACTTTAGCTTTTGGTGTGAGTTATCAAATAAATGAAAAATGGGAATTCGTTGCACAACCAAATTTCACCTATCACTTAACACCAACTTATAAAGAATCTTCAGATTTATCTGCTTCGAATGGATTAGTCAAAGAGTATCAATGGAGTGCAGGACTTGCCCTTGGATTACGAATGGATTTGAAATAATTATTTTTCAAAAACCAAAAAGTCAGATGCAATTTTTACTTTTTTAATCAAAATGAATTCCCTAGTGCTTGATCGGGTGCTAAAGAATTAAGTAATAGAAGAATAAGGGCAATGATATTATTTTTATAGACGCTGACTTATTTATGAATTTTTATGTTTCTCTTTATTCTATGTATTTTTTGCTGGCAAAAAATATTTATTGTAAAACGGGGACAAACATAATAAGTCAACGTTTAAAAAAATAACAGTTGAAAGTACACTTAACTGAATTTTTATTTCCTCGTCAGCTTGCTGCGAGGTTTTTTAATTTTGACTAAATTGTTTTTGGTTCCCTACTCCCAAGGTGATTTCAAAGTCAACTTGGGAGTAATTTAACCTCAGAATACCACAAACTGGCAACATTAAAGTAGTTATCCGATACCTCATAAAAAAATTATTTCTCAAACTTAACTTTACCTCCAACAATCGTATAAACCACTTCTGCTTCCAAAATTTCCCCATCAGCGCAATCTCTTAAATCTTTAGTCAAAACCGTTACATCTGCTAATTTTCCCACTTCCAAAGACCCTTTATCTTTTTCTTCAAAACCTGCAAAAGCATTTCCCAAAGTGTAGGAATACAATCCCTCTTCACGAGTCATTTTTTGTTCTGTAAAAAACTCCAAACCAGTATCCGCTCGCTTTCGAGTTACCGATGCGTAAAAACTTTCCAAAGGATCAACATCTTCCACAGGCGCATCTGTCCCATTGGCAATTAGTACACCAGCATCTAATAAAGATCGCCAAGGATAAGCTCCTTCTCTTGCTCTTTTTTCTCCCAAACGATCTACCACAAATGGCGCATCAGAAGTACAATGGATACCTTGCATCGAAGCAATAATTCCCCACTCTTTAAACCTTGGAATATCCTCAGGATGCAAATGTTGTGCATGTTCAATTCTCCATCGCCAGTCTTTGGAAGGATTGGCTTTGATGTTTTTTTCAAAAATATTAATCACTTCTCGATTTGCTCGATCACCAATAGCATGTACACATAATTGCAAATCATTTTCAGCAGCCAGTCGAGCAATATTGGTTACTTCTTCAATGGTAGTAGTATTTTGTCCCACAAAATGTTGTTTGTCATTATAAGATTTCAATAACCAAGCTCCATAGCTTCCAAGTGCTCCATCCACTTCTGTTTTGATGGATCGACAAGTAAAAAAATGATTACCAGCATCAATGATTGGAAATTGTTTTAAGTTGCCATTCATCTCATCATAAGAATGTCGTAGCATCGCCCAAAGTCGCAAATCAAATTTTCCTTCTTTCGCCAATTGAGTATATCTTTCCACTTCTAAATAACTTGATCCAGCATCTTGAAAACTGGTTATTCCTTTTTTCAAACATTCCTCTTGTGCTAATTCGATTGCTTTGTACCATCGTTTTTCCAAGTCTTCTTGAGAAAGTGTTTTTTCATATTCTTGGAATGCTGCATAGACCAAACTCATTGCTCGTTCCTCAAACATTCCGATAGCTTCCCCGCTACCATCTCTGACAATTTCTCCACCAACAGGACTATGGGTTTCGGAAGAAATTCCACCGAGTTCCATCGCTTTTTTATTGGCAAAAACACCGTGTCCACTTGCGTGTCGAAGCAACACAGGATTATTAGGTGAGACGGCACTTAAATCATCATGATAAGGATAACCATGTACATTACGTTCAACGACTTCATTCCATTTTTCTTGGTGCCAACCACGCCCTTCGATCCATTCACCAGGCTTCGCAGTTTTGGCAGCTTCGGCAACCATATCGACAATCTCTTGCCAGTTTTTGGTTTTTAGAAAATTCAAATTAATTAGACTTTTTCCTAACCCAGAAAAATGTCCATGTCCTTCAATAAAACCAGGCATAGCAAAGTTTCCTTTTAAGTCAATGACTTTAGTTTGTTCATTTTTGAGTGCTTCGATTTCTTTAGTTGAACCAATTAAAATAATGCGATCATCTTGGAAAGCGATTGCTTCTGCCGTAGGATTATTTTTATCCATAGTGGCAATTTTTCCATTGATTAAAATCATGGAAGCAGTTGGAATTTCTTTACAACTGTTAGTGTATATAATTAAGGTTGTTAAGACGAGTAGGAAATAGAGGTTTTTCATCTTTTGCAATATTATTTTGAAATAAAGATGAAAAGGTAGGTAAAAGTAAGAAAATAAAAAAAATGGCAGAAGGATCGTACGCATCCGCTGCCATTTTTTCCTATTAAACTTGACCTATTAACATACCAGTCTCGACCAGCAATGAGGCTACTCATCTGGGATTTAAAGGCTTAATTAAGAGGTGTTGGATTATTTTATTTGAGAGCTGAGTATGGAGAAGGTAATATTTAGATTGTATCTATATCTTCTGTAATAGAATCATTAGTTGTATCCCCGCTATTAGAATCATCTGATCCACCTTTTATTTTGGCTTGTTCATGTTTCTTTAGTTCAAAGGTTCCAGAGAATTTCACAAATGTTTTTAGTAAATTTTTTGAATGTTTCATGTTAAAATAAATTGTTGCTCAAGATTACTATTGAGCATGGTTAAAAAAAAATAGATTATTGGATACAGCCCAAAACTCATCCCATTTCGGTTATATCACCGAAAGAGATTATTGAGGACAATGAAAATTGAATGTTTTGTGAAAAAGGGAATTGGTAAAGAGGGAAGTAAAGTGAGAGAGGGGTGCTACTTTTTCCAAAGAATCAACTATGATTCCATCTTTTTATGTGAAAATATTCGGATAGTAAATAAAAAAAGAGGAAATAAAGGAGTTGCTTTTGTGGGGTAGGTCTATAGGATTATTGGTTAATTATTTTAAGATACAAAAAATAGAAGAAAGTTCAAAAAAAGACATTTCCGAGTACGTTTAATTTAAGGTAGGGGGTACTTAGGAAATGCCTTCTGAATTAAAAAACCTAAATTAACTATCTTAAAATCATTTTTTGAAATGATAAAATTTATATTAAATAAGAGATCTTAAAATCATATCTCTAAATATGACCCAAATATATTTTATTAATAGGTAGATGTTTTTAACATAAAACACTAAAAGTGGACGTGGTGATTTTGTTTTTTATAAGTTTTTTATATTAAATAGTGTTGATAATCAATGTTTTATGATTTTATTGTTTGTATAATTGTGCTTTTTTTGTTGAGGTTAATCGAAGTTAATATGGAAAAATTAAAAGAATTGATACATTTTGTTAATAAACAAAAGATTGCGCGAATTGAAGTAATGGGAAACCCTAGTAATTATTCAGGGAAAATGAAACAATTGTACAATGGTGTAATTGAAGGAAAATATCGCACAGATGAAGAAGCTATGGAAGATTTATATCGAGACAAATTAGTAACAAAATCATATAAAAAAATTAAATATAGGCTACAAAATAGGCTAATAAATACTGTATTCTTTATTGATGTAAATAAACCAAATTTTAATGAAACTCAAAGGGCATATTACATCAGTCAAAAAAATGTAGCAGCAATAGATATTTTATTAGGAAGAGGAGCACGGAAAACTGCAATTGAGTTAGCTGAAAGGGTAGTAAGACAAACTATGAAATTTGAATATACTGAAATGAGTCTCAACTTGTTAAAAAAGTTAAGTAGACATTATGGATTAATGGAAAAAAATGATAAAAAATTTAAAAAATATAGCTTGTTAACTGAAAAATATTTAGAAATTTTTAACGCTGAAACAATTGCCGAACAATTTCATACTAAATTGGGTATTCTGTTGGATAATAGATCTCTTATATCTGATGAGGTAATTAATGAAGCAATTCTCTATTCTGATAAGTTGAAAATTTATTTGAATAGAGTTGATTCTAATCGTTTTTTAATGCTTGCATATTTGATATTTTCATCTAGATATGAGATTATTCATGATTATAAAAATGTTTTAAAAGTATGTGATGAGGCATTGAAGAGATTTGCTGAAAAAGTAGATAAAAGACCAATTAGTATATTTGTTTTTACTTCAAGAAAAATTGATTATTTGATTCAAGTCAAGCAATATGATGAAGCTGAATTAGCAATAATAAACGCTTTAAAATTAGTGCCTGAAGGCAAAATTAGTTGGCTTGCAACGAATGAGAGGTATGTAAGAATGTGTTTTCATATGAAAGAATATCAAAAAGCATTTGATATTTTTAAGAAAATTACAATTAATTATGGATTTAACTCAGCATATAATAAAACTATTGAAATATGGAGAACTTATGAAGCTTATCTAAAATTTTTTATAGAAATTAATAAAATTGAAACTAATAAACTTAAAGAAGTTTCCAATAAAAAATTTAGAATAAATAAATTTCTTAATCAAGTCCCAACGTTTTCTTCGGATAAACGTGGTCACAATATTCCCATCCTAATTATACAAGTCCTTTTTCTGCTCCAGCAAAGGAAATATAACCGAATCATAGATAAAGTAGAAGCCCTCAACGCATACTGCTACCGCCACCTTAAAAAAGATGACACCTTCCGATCCAATTGCTTTATTAAAATGCTTCTCCTACTTCCTAAATGTGATTTCCATCGAATTGCAGTAGAAAGGAAGTCAAAGATATTACGTGAAAAATTACAATCCGTTCCCCTCGAAATTGCTCGGCAGTCTGCTGAAATTGAGATCGTTCCCTATGAAGATTTGTGGGAGATAGTAATGGATATGTTGGATGATAAATTTCATAAATCGCGTAAGTAAATTTAAGGCGATCTCTTTTGAATATACAAAAGAAAACTTACCATTCATTACTCCCTAATATTAAAAAAAGCACCCCCTCACATTGAGGAGATGCCATAAAAGAGAGCGTGATAGAGTACGTCTACATCTTCTTCTATGTAGACAATAAGGTGCATGGTCAATCTGTTGCAATTGACTTTTTCAAATCGTTTATAATTCAAGAATAAACTAGGACATGTTTTAGTCTAACTTTATGTGTGTTGTTATGCCTAATGGTAGGCGAATACGATTCACTAAAGTGTGTTCTTAGTCTTATTGATTTGCTTGCATCTTTAAAATGATACTCAAAATTAGGTTATCTGTTTTGATCTTTTTGTAACAGAATACAATGTTTTGGATAGGGGGATTTTATTATTTTTTATAAATTAATTGAATTAGTTCTCTGATAGTCAATAGATTATGGTTTTTATATTACTTTGATTAGATTGTGCCGATTTTGAAAAGTAAAAAATAACCTAATGGAAGATCTACAAGAATTAATCAGTTTTGTGAATAAACAAACTACTCAAAATGTCGAGGTAATAGGCAAAGCTACTCGTCAATCATCAGGGAAGATTTACAGATTATATGAAGGAATCGCTGATGGAGTTTTTAAAAATGATGAGGAGGCTGCAAAAGGGATTTTAGGAACAGATTCGGAGGATATTAATTATAAAAAATTGAAGTATCGACTTAAGCAGAGATTAATAAATACTGTTTTTTTTATTGATGTCAATAAACCAAATTATAATGATACTCAAAGAGCATTTTATGTTAGCCAAAAATCTGTAGCAGCAATAGATATACTTTTAGGAAGGGGAGCAAGAAAAATTGCTATAGAATTGGCTGAAAAAACATTGCGACAAGTTTTGAAATTTGAATATACAGAGATGTGCATAAATCTGTTGAAAAAATTGAGTAGACATTATGGAGTAATAGAAAAGAATAAAAAAAAGTTTACTGAGTATACATTATTAACGGAGAAATACCTTGAAATATATAATGCTGAAACTATAGCCGAGCAACTTTATACGAAATTGATTTTTAAGTCCAAGAACTATTTTATCATTTCTGATGATATTATCCAAGAAGCAATAGATTCTACTGTCCAATTGAAAAAATATCTCAAAAAAGTAAATTCCAATCGATTCATTATGATGGCATATATGGTCTTTTCAAACAGATATGAAATAGTGAATGATAATGGAAATGTTTTGAGAATTTGTAATGAAGCATTAAGAAAGATTGAACAAAAGGAAAGTAAAATGCCAATAAATATTTTCATTTTTACTTCAAAGAAAATAGATTGTTTAATTCAGATTAAAAAATACAAAGAAGCGGAATTCGAAATTTTTAAAGCTTTAAAACTAGTTCCAGAAGGAAAGATCAGTTGGTTGAATATGTATGAAAAATATATGCGAATGTGTATTCATACTGAAGAATACCAAAAAGCTTTTGATATATTCACAAAAATCACTAAAAATTATGGATTCCAGTCTGCGTATAAAAGTACAATTGAACCATGGAGGATTTATGAAGCCTACATTAATTTTTTTATAGAAATAAATAAAATTGATAGAAATGAAACAAAGGAGACTTCACCCAAAAAATTTCGAATTTCTAAATTTTTAAATGAAGTACCAACCTATTCTTCAGATAAACGAGGTCACAACATTCCTATCTTAATCATCCAAGTTCTCTTCCTTCTCCAACAAAAAAAATACAATCGGATAATCGACAAAGTAGAAGCCCTTAATGCCTATTGTTACCGCCATTTAAAAAAAGATGATACCTTTCGTTCCAACTGCTTTATAAAAATGCTTCTCCTACTTCCTAAATGCGATTTTCATCGAATAGCAGTCGAAAGGAAATCAAAGATATTACGTAAAAAATTACAATCCGTACCACTCGAAATTGCTCGCCAATCAGCGGAAATCGAAATCGTTCCATACGAAGATTTATGGGAGATAGTTATAGACATGTTAGACGCAAAATTTCATAAAAAATAGAAATGTTAGGAATTAAATTCTTTATTTTTTCGATTTTAAAAAATTAATACATAGTTTTATCCGTCAAAACAATTTTACCTAACCTTTTCTATTTCTTAAAATAGATATAAAAAATCCTTCAAAATGGAAAATAAGAAAAAGGCATCTCTCAAAGATTTTCACAAAAAACTCAAAATCAAAATGGTTAAGAAAGCAAATAAAGTGAAGTTTGATGGACGATTAGGGGTAGTCGGTCTTGGGGTAGCGTAACTCTTTTCCTTTTGAATATATCATAAAAAAAGGGTGTAATGAATTTCATTACACCCTTTTTTTGTGGAATCTAAACTTAGTTTACGAATCCACCGCAATCATCAAACTCATGATTTTTGCATATAAATCTTGAGGCTTAAATGGTTTTGTCAAATATGCATTGATTCCAACTGCATAGCATTTATCTGCTTCTTGTTTTGATGCATTGGCAGTTAAAGCAATGATTGGAACCGTACTATTTTCTCTAATTTTTTTAGAAGAATCAAGACCATTCATTACCGGCATTTGCATGTCCATCAAGACTAAATCATATCCATGTTCTCGGAATTTTTCAACAGCAATCAAACCATTTTCAGCAATGTCCACGGTGATTTTGTCTGTCCAAGTAGTAAGGATTTTTTTAGTAGCAATTTGATTTAAGAAGTGATCTTCCACTAATAATATTTTGAGTGGAGAGTCAGGTACATCGCCAGGTGTTAAACTAATTGGTTTAACTATTTTGATTGGAAGTTCAATCTTGAATTGAGTTCCTTTTCCGTCTTTACTTTCGATTGAAATTTCACCTTTCATGATTTCCACTAGCTTTGCTACGATAGCCATTCCCAGATCATCTTTTTTAGCATCGTCTACATCATCAGAGTAATTTTCAATAAGTCGGTCTGTACTTAAAAGTTCTTTAGTTCTAGCAGCTGAGATAGTTGTCCCATTATCTGAAACTTGAATGCAAAGTTTCATTTCCGAATCAGTCATCTCCTTTGGAATTGCTTGAACGTGAATATTTCCATTAGCAACTGTTCGATTGCTAGAGAAATCAATCAAGTTGTACAAAAGTTGAGTGAGTTTCTTTTGATCACTAATAATTTTTTCAGGAAGGTTTTCATCTAATTCAAATTCGATTGTTTGATTCGATTTATCACCTTTGAGGTTAACAATTCTTTTAGTGCTTTTGAGAAAATCAACAATTTGTAATTCTTCTTCCTCCAAAGTGATTTTTTCAGAAACCAAAACAGAGAAATTCAACAAATTATTCACCATAATGGAAAGATCATCCACCGAAGTTTTTAATCCATCTACATATTCAGCTTGAGATTTAGAAGTTCCTGTATTTTCCAAAAGGAATAAAAGATTTACAATGGAAGAAAGTGGTGTACGAATGTGAAAACTTAAATCTGCTAATGCCTCATCTTTAATTTTAGAAACCTTTTGATTTATATTTTTTTCAATAATTAACTGCTCGGAGATTTTTCGTTCGGTGATATCTTGAATTCCACCTAACAACCAAATCTTATTCGTTAATTGATCAAAGTTAATTTTAGCTTGAATGATTATATATTTGATGGTTTTACCTTCCACTACGATTCTATGTTCGATTTTGTGGGTTTTCCCATCTTTTCCTGCTTTTACAAAAAATTCCTCCACTTGATCTTTGTCTTCAATATGAACATAGCTCATATAATCTGAATAAGTAGGAGAGATGCTATTCGGTTGGAAATTAAAAATGCGATAGACTTCATCACTCCATTTCATTTCGTTAGTGACGATATCCATTGACCAATTTCCAAAATTTGCCATGCTTTGAGCTTCTAAATATCTACTTTCGCTGATATATAATTTTTTAGCAGCATCTTCTAATTTTTGTTGAGCTTTAAATCGTTGAATAGCATATCTAATCGATCTACCTAATTGTTTTCCATCAAATTGACCTTTAACTAAATAGTCTTGAGCACCAGCTTTGATTGATTGATTACCAACAATTTCATTGTTAGTTCCAGTCAAAACAATGACAGGAACTTGAGGTTGCTTTTCTAAAAAATTAGATAATGTTTTGAATCCAGAGGAATCAGGTAAAGAAAGGTCAAGTAAAACAATAGAAATATCGTTTGATTTGATAGCATCTATACCATCAAAAAAAGACGAAGCATGAATAATCTCATCTTTGATGGATGCTTCTTTCAAGTATTCTTTTATCAAGTCCACATCTCCTGGATTGTCCTCAATAATTAAAATTTGGGTTTTTGATACTTTGCTCATATCAGTTTGTGGTACAATAAAATGGCGAATAAAAATAATGTCGTAAACAAAAAAGATTAAATATAACTCAAAACTATATTTAATCTTCCTAAAGATCACATTCTTTCACTTCAAAGTCAACAAATGAGGCAAAAGTTTAATGTGTAATTTTTTTCTAAGGGCGTACCATAGTGGGTAAGATAGCAGTTGTAAGCCAAAATTCTTCAATTTTTTGAATGATATCAAAAAACTTTTCAAAGTCTACTGGCTTATTAATATAACAATTAACATGAAGATTATAGCTCTTCATAATATCTTGTTCGGCATTTGAAGTTGTTAAAACAACAACAGGTATTCTTTTTAGGAGATCATCAGTTTTAATTTCTTTTAAAACTTCTCTACCATCTTTTTTTGGTAAATTTAGATCTAAAAGAATCAAGTCTGGTGTTACAGCATCAGCATATTCACCGTCTTTTCTCAAAAACTTGATTGCTTCAGCACCATCCATTGTCACATCTAATTTGATGGAGATTTTGGCTTCTTTGAATGCCTCTTGTGTTAATCTAACATCTCCTGGATTGTCTTCTACGAGTAATACATTCACGGGTCTGATATTTTTTTCCATTTTTGTAATTAAGATACCAACTTGAAACGGGGATAAGTTTTATTTGTTACAAGTAAAAACTTTTCTTTTTAGTTAAGGAAATAAGGAATTCTTAATATGTAAATTAAATGGTTTAGAGTTGGTTAAGGTAAGGAGTAGATTCTGCTAAAAAATAAGAATGATTAAAAGACTTTTTGAGATGGCTAAAGAAAATAATTCAATAGCCTTTCGTATGTTCGCAAATTATTTTCTGTAAATGGAAAATTCTAAACCTTTTGAGGAAAGTATTATTCCTTTATTGTGATTTAATTATTTCTTTCACTTAATTATTCTCATTATTTATGCAAGATGTTGTCGAACTTCAATCACTTTTTAAGAAATATTTGGATGAAAACCAATTTCATCAAAAACCAACAGGCTTATATGAGCCTATCAATTATATATTAAGTTTAGGAGGAAAAAGAATTCGTCCCGTCTTACTGTTGATGGGATGTAATCTATTCAATGATAATATAGCACAAGCCTTGCCAGCTTCGATGGCTATAGAGATTTTTCATAATTTTAGTCTTTTACATGACGATATAATGGATGAAGCCCCGCTTAGAAGAGGAAAACCAACCGTTCATGTTAAATACAATCAAAATACAGGGATTCTTTCGGGGGACGTGATGTTGGTTTATGCTTATGAGTTTTTTCTACAATTAGATAATAAGGCCAAAATTCCAGAAATTATCAAGACATTTAATCAAGTAGCGATTGAGGTTTGTGAAGGACAACAACATGATATGGATTTTGAATCTCGGAATGATGTTTCTATTGATGAATACCTAAAAATGATTGAACAAAAGACCGCGGTTTTGATTGCTGGAGGATTAAAAATAGGAGCAATCATCGGAGGTTCCCAGGAAGAAGATTCGAATCATTTATATGAATTTGGAAGAAATATTGGAATCGCTTTTCAGTTACAAGATGACATCTTGGATACTTATGGTGACCCTGAAAAATTTGGAAAAAAAGTAGGTGGAGATATTGTTCAAAATAAGAAGACATTTCTGGTAATAAAAGCCTTAGAATTAGGAAATGAGGATCAACGAACTAGATTGTCAAACCTTATGAATATTGATTCAAATAGCGAAAATGCTAAAATTGAAGCGGTGAAATCGGTTTTTAATGAATTACAAGTTCGTGAAGCTGCGGAGCGATTAATGGAATCATATTTAGCATTAGCATTTGAGCATTTGGCAGCAGTTAATGTAGTTGATGAGAAGAAAAAAGTATTGATAAATTTATCTCATGAATTGATGGGGCGAGAAGTGTAAAATAAATATACTTGCTAATTTGATAGATTATTAAAGTAAAAAAAAGAGGCAACCAACTTAATTGGTTACCCCTCACACTATGAAACACTATTTCTTGGTTGTGTAGTTTATTTATATTTAGAATGTAATTTAAAACTAGTAAGTTTTAAAAACAATATTAAATTTAATTTGAAGTAATAATCTGTTTGAATAATCTACTTTATTATTGTAATAAAGTTTATAAAATCATGGAAAGATAATTTGGAATAGGTAATAGATATTAAATCTACCGCTAATATAAAGCGAAGAGTTTAATAAAACCAAAAAAAGCTTCAAAAAAAGAATTTTGTTTTTTTTTATTAAACTGGTTTAATTGTAAATTGAAAGACTTGATTTATCGATTAGGCAGCAACTAAATGAATGATAAATAGCGATTTATAAAATTTATAAATACATATGTATGTTTTTATTTTTCGTAAAATTTATATGAAAATTATTTTTCCATTCCACCATTCTTTTTCAATAGTGGCTTTATTTTTTTCATAAAATCGAATTGCAGGCTCATTCCAATCCAAAACTTGCCATTTGACCATAGTTGCATTCATTTCTTTTGCTTCAACTAAAAATTGGTCAAATAATAACTGCCCTACACCTTTTTTACGATAAGTTTCTGTTACCACAAAATCCTCCAAATAAACCATCCGGCCTTTCCATGTACTCCATGTTATGTAATATATACAGATTCCAATAATTTTTCCATGATGTTCTGCAACTATTGTCTGAAAAACCTGATCATTAAAATTTTTTACATAATCCTCTAAAGTAGCTGTTACGGCGTCAGGTTCTTTTTCATAAACTGCGAGTTCAACCACTAAGCCATAGATTGCTTTTAAATCATTGGTATTTGCCTTTCTTATTGTATAATTCATGTATTTAATTTTGAAAAGGGATCAAAGGACAACATTAAAATGCTTTTAAATTTGGATTAACTAATCCATAAATATAAGTGTATTGTTCAAAAAGAAAAGAAAACATAAAAACCTTTAATTATTTCACTATAAATTTTTGATAAAAAGAGAAATAAATATATCTTTGCACTCGCTTTAAAAAACACTATAAAAAAAGTGTAAGAAAACCTTTAAAATCAAGGTTTTTTCGATTGGTTTAGAAGATTTTTAATAAAAATATAAAAATACGTATTTATGCCTACTATTAATCAGCTTGTTCGCAAAGGCAGAAAGCAAATCATTATAAAGAGTAAAACTCGTGCACTAGAGGCATGCCCACAAAAACGTGGAGTATGTACTCGTGTTTACACAACTACTCCTAAGAAGCCGAATTCAGCTTTGCGTAAAGTTGCTAAAGTTCGATTGACTAATGGTCATGAGGTGATTTGTTATATTCCAGGGGAAGGTCACAACTTGCAAGAGCATTCAATCGTATTGATTAGAGGAGGTCGTGTAAAAGATTTACCAGGGGTGCGATACACTATCGTTCGTGGAGCTTTAGATACAGCGGGTGTAACTGATCGTTTGCAAAGTCGATCTAAATACGGAACAAAACGACCTAAGAAATAAAAGGTTATCATAAAAATAATTTAATAAAGATTTGATTACGAAAATCTATAAGTTGAAAATAATCGTAATCTTCAATCAACAATTCACAATAAGATGCGTAAAAGAAAGCCAAAAGTAAGAGTCATTGCTCCAGATCCAAGATATAATGATCCAATGGTGACTCAGTTCGTAAATATGTTAATGTATAGTGGAAAAAAATCTACAGCATTATCAGTATTCTATGATGCGATGGATTTGATTAAGGAACGAACGAAAGAAAACGAGCATGGCATCTGGAAAAAAGCGATTAACAACGCAATGCCACAAGTAGAAGTGCGAAGTAAAAGGATCGGTGGTGCAACCTTCCAGATTCCAACTGAAATCCGGGCTAAAAGAAAACTATCGATTGGAGTTAAATGGTTGATTAAATTTTCTAGAGAAAGAAGTGGGAAAGGATATGCTGAGAAATTGGCAGCAGAGTTAATCGCAGCTAGTAAAGGAGAAGGGGCAGCGGTTAAAAGAAAAGAAGATACTCACAGAATGGCAGAAGCGAATAGAGCATTTGCGCATTTCAAAAGTAGAAGATAGTAGATAACATAACCTGTTCGTAAATCAACAAATTAATTAATCACATTATCTTATTATCATGGCAAAAGATTTAAAATTCACCAGAAATATCGGGATTGCTGCTCACATTGATGCTGGTAAAACCACCACTACTGAGCGTATTCTTTATTACACCGGATTAAGTCATAAGATCGGTGAGGTGCACGATGGTGCAGCTACAATGGATTGGATGGAGCAAGAGCAGGAACGTGGAATTACCATTACTTCAGCAGCTACTAAGACTAGCTGGGAATGGCAAGATCAAGAGTACACAGTTAATATTATTGATACTCCTGGACACGTTGATTTTACAGTAGAAGTTGAACGTTCTCTAAGAGTTTTGGATGGTACAGTTGCACTATTTTGTGCAGTATCTGGTGTAGAACCACAATCTGAAACAGTTTGGAGACAAGCTAATAGATACAAAGTACCACGTATTGGTTTTGTAAACAAAATGGATAGAACAGGTGCCGACTTTTTGAATGTAGTGAACGATGTTAGAAATAAGTTAGGTGCGAACGCAATTCCTCTTCAATTACCAATTGGAGCCGAAGAAACATTCAAAGGGGTTGTTGATTTGATGACAGGAGAGGCTATCGTTTGGAATGAAGAAGATAGAGGGATGACTTATGAAGTAATTCCTGTACCAGAAGATATGATTGATTTAGTAGCGGAATATCGTGAAAAATTAGTAGAAGCAGTAGCTGAGTATGATGATACTTTGATGGAGAAATTCTTCGAAGATCCAGATTCAATTACAATTGAAGAAATGAGAGAAGCAATCAGAAAGGCAACAATTGATATGACAATTTGCCCAATGATGTGTGGTTCAGCTTTTAAAAACAAAGGAGTTCAAGCATTGTTAGACGCAGTTTGTACGTTCTTACCTTCTCCTTTAGATATTGAAGCTATCGAGGGTATTAACCCTAAAACGGACGAGCCAGTTACAAGAAAGCCTGATGCTAAAGAACCTTTCGCAGCTTTGGCTTTCAAAATTGCTACAGATCCTTTTGTAGGTCGATTAGCATTCTTTAGAGTATATTCTGGAGCCTTAGATGCAGGGTCATATATTTTGAATACTCGTTCAGGTAAAAAAGAACGTATTTCAAGGATTTACCAAATGCACTCTAATAAACAAAATCCAATTGATAGAGTAGAAGCGGGAGATATTGCTGCAGGTGTTGGATTTAAAGACTTGAGAACTGGAGATACAATTTGTGATGAAAAAAATCCTATTGTATTAGAAAGTATGACTTTCCCTGATCCAGTAATTGGGGTTGCAGTTGAGCCTAAAACTCAAAAAGATTTAGATAAGTTAGGAATGGCTTTAGCAAAATTAGCTGAAGAGGATCCTACATTTAAAGTAAGATACGATGAGGAAACTAACCAAACTGTAATTAGCGGTATGGGAGAATTACACTTAGAAATTATCGTTGATCGTCTTAGACGTGAGTTCGGTGTTGAGTGTAACCAAGGTGCACCTCAAGTAAACTATAGAGAAGCACTTCAAGCCTCGACTACTCATCGAGAACGTTTGAAAAAACAATCAGGTGGATCTGGATTATTCGCAGATATGGAATTCGAATTAGGCCCAGCCGATGAAGAATTCTTAGAAAGCGAAGATTTCAAAAATGGCAAAGTTAAACTTCAATTCGAGTGGGGTATTGTTGGTGGATCTATTGACAAAAATTACCAAAAACCAATTCGAGACGGTTTCACTTCAATGATGGATAATGGTATTCTTGCAGGATATAGCATCAACGCAATGAAAGTAAGAGTATACGATGGTTCTATGCATGCGGTGGATTCGAAGCCAATTGCATTTGAATTATGTGCAAAAGAAGGTTTCAAAGCTGCGGCTAAAAAATGTAAACCAACACTTTTGGAACCAATCATGAAATTGGAAGTAACTACTCCTGAAGATTATGTAGGATCTGTAATTGGTGATTTGAACAGAAGAAGAGGATTACCAAAGGGACAAGAAGCAAGACCAGGTGCAGTAGCAATTCAAGCAGATGTACCTTTATCTGAAATGTTCGGATATGTAACATCACTTAGAACAATTACTTCAGGTCGAGCAAGTTCTACAATGGAATTTTCACATTACGCTTCTCCTCCAAAAAGTATCGCAGAAGAAGTGATCGCTAAATCAAAAGGCGAAATTAACGTATAATATGAGCCGAGCCACGGTTCAATTCGTGGCTCGGGTTATTGAAGATAAATAATTAACAATTTAACCATACAACAGGTTATGAATCAGAAAATCAGAATCAAACTCCGTTCTTACGATCACAATTTAGTGGACAAATCAACGGAGAAAATTGTAAAGACCGTCAAAAATTCTGGCGCTGTCGTTACTGGTCCGATTCCGCTGCCTACTGAAAAGAAGATTTTTACCGTGCTACGATCTCCGCACGTGAATAAAAAATCTCGAGAACAATTTCAGTTGCGGACTCACAAAAGATTAATCGAAATCTATACTCCTACTCAAAAAACAGTAGATGCACTTTCCAAATTGGAATTGCCATCAGGTGTAGATATTCAAGTAAAATTGACCTAGTAACATAGGTCGATAGGTCTTTTGTAATTTTTTTGTAAAAAAAGAATTCCTGAATTACTCAGAGAATTTCAGTCCAAAACTGGAAGTGTGAAATCGTGAATTTCCCACCTTCCCGTTCCGCTTTGCGCGCTGTTATTTCTAATCCATTCAGGATATCAAATAAATCAATATGAACGGTTTAATAGGTAAAAAACTCGGAATGACCAGCATTTTTAACGAAGCTGGAAAAAACATTGCTTGTACTGTCATTGAAGCAGGACCTTGTGTAATTACACAAGTTAAAACTGCAGAATCTGATGGTTATGAAGCTTTGCAACTTGGTTTTGCAGAAGCAAAAGAGAAGAATACTCCTAACCCAATGATGGGGCACTTCAAAAATGCTGAAACGACTCCAAAACGAAAAATTGTTGAATTTCGAAATTTTGATTTGGACAGTTTAGCACCTCCAACTGGTGAAAATGGAGAAGCTCTAGAAGTTACCGAAAAAAGCTTAGGAAGTGTTTTAGGAATAACTGAAGTTTTTTCAGAAGGTGATATTGTAAATGTAGTTGGAACTTCAAAAGGTAAAGGTTTCCAAGGGGTTGTAAAACGTCACAACTTTAAAGGTGTGAATGATGCAACCCACGGTCAGCATAACAGACAAAGAGCTCCTGGATCTATTGGTGCAGCTTCTTATCCTGCAAAAGTATTCAAAGGAATGAGAATGGCTGGAAGAACTGGTGGAGATAGAATCAAAACTAGGAATTTAGAGATCCTGAAAATCTTTCCTGAGAAAAATTTAATCTTAGTTAAAGGAGCTGTTCCTGGACACAAAGGGGCTTATGTAGTTATTGAAAAATAATTTTTTCGATAAACTTTATTGCGAAGTATCAAACTTGTAAAAAGATAAAAACATCACATCATGAAATTAGATGTAAAAAGTATAGATGGCACAGATTGCGGTAGATCAGTAGATTTGCCAGACGATATCTTCGGTATCGAGCCAAACGAACATGCAGTTTATCTTGCAGTTAAACAATATTTGGCTAATCAACGTCA
Source organism: Saprospiraceae bacterium (assembly GCA_045106765.1). Classification (GTDB taxonomy): domain Bacteria; phylum Bacteroidota; class Bacteroidia; order Chitinophagales; family Saprospiraceae; genus CAJQQY01. The sequence continues at coordinate 36,439 of JBGCFD010000019.1, forward strand.
AGGAACTCACTCTGCTAAAGAAAGAAATGCAGTTGCAGGTTCTACCAAAAAAATTAAACGTCAAAAAGGTACGGGTACAGCTCGTGCAGGTGATATCAAATCTCCTATTTTCAGAGGTGGAGGTCGAATTTTTGGGCCTAGACCAAGAACTTACGGAATCAAATTAAATAAGAAAGTAGCTCGTTTGGCTCGTAAGTCAGCATTGACTTCAAAAGCACAGGCAGGTTCTATTATTATTATCGAAGATATCAAATGGGATACTCCAAAAACGAAAAACTTTACTGGTGTATTAAACGGTTTAGATTTAGCAGGGAAAAAATCAGTTTTTGTAATTGCTGAAGACAACCAAAATGTTTATTTATCTAGTAGGAATGTTCAAAAAACTAAAGTAATGCGTGCACAAGATCTGAGCACATATGATGTGATGAATTCAGGAACTTTAGTTATTTCTGAAGGAGCTATTGAAAAAATTAAAGCAACTTTTGCAAATTAATTAGTTGATTGTAAACCTGTTTTTTCTCAAACAGATTTATAACAATGAATAACAATATTCGAAAATGGCAAAAAACATTATTATCAAACCAATTATTACAGAAAAGGCAGAAGCTTTATCTGAGAATATGGGACAGTACAGCTTTGTTGTTGACAAACGAGCAAACAAAGTACAAATCAGAAAGGCTGTTGAAGCACAATTCAATGTATCAGTTGATTCTGTCAACACGATTAATATGCCTAAAAAATCTAAATCTAGGAATACGCGTTCTGGGGTTGTTAAAGGAGCCGTTTCAGGTTACAAAAAAGCAATCATTACCCTTTCAGAAGGAGAGAACATTGATTTCTTTGGAGATATATAATTAGTTATTTGTTAAATCAAATAACCAACAATAAAAACTTTTTAGAAGATGCCAGTTAAAAAATATAATCCAATTACTCCAGGTCTTCGTCACCGTGTAGGTAATGATTACTCTATCTTAACGACAGATAAACCTGAGAAAAGTTTGACTACTTCGTTGAAAAAAACAGGTGGACGGAACAGTTCAGGTAAAATGACCATGCGAAATAGAGGTGGTGGACATAAACGTCGCTACCGTGTCATCGATTTCAAAAGGAATAAAGATGAAATGTCAGCAACAGTCAAAACTATCGAGTATGATCCAAATAGAACTGCATTTATTGCATTGGTAGAATATGGAGATGGAGAGAAAAGATACATCATTGCTCCAAATGGATTACAAGTAGGTGCTGAGATCAAATCTGGTAAAGGTGCAACTCCTGATGTAGGGAACACACTTTTATTAAGTGAAATTCCTTTAGGGTCTACAATTCACGCAATCGAAATGCAACCTGGGAAAGGAGCTGCAATTGCAAGAAGTGCAGGAACTTATGCGACTCTTTCAAGTCGTGAAGGGAAATATGCTATCATTAAATTGCCTTCAGGTGAGGTTCGAAGAATCTTACTGACTTGTAGAGCAACAATGGGAGTTACTTCAAATCCAGATCATGGCCTTCAAGTTTTAGGAAAAGCAGGACGGAAGAGATGGTTAGGAAGAAGACCACGAGTTAGAGGGGTTGCGATGAATCCAGTTGATCACCCGATGGGTGGTGGTGAAGGTAAATCTTCAGGTGGACATCCAAGATCTAGAACTGGTGTAATGGCTAAAGGTCAAAAAACTAGAAATAGAAAGAAACACTCTGAGAAATTAATTATCTCTAAGAGAAAAAGTAAATAATAATTAATATTCTTAATTGATAGATTACTGGGATTCAGTTTTCTACGATTAAAATTAACCATAATAATAATGGCTAGATCACTTAGAAAAGGACCATACGTTTTT
>JBGCFD010000188.1:0-14168 GCA_045106765.1 Saprospiraceae bacterium
AAAACAGATGGTTCTGGTAATTATGCTTGGGTGGATCAAACTACCAATACCAATACTCAATTAACGGAAAGTCAAGTCGATGCTTTTACTAATAACAATGGTTATTTGACGGCTGAAGTGGATGGTTCTGTAACGAACGAAATAGAATTACCTGCAGGAGGTTCAAATAATCAAGTATTGAAAACTGATGGGTCTGGTAATTATGCTTGGGTCGATCAAACTACCAATACTCAACTAACAGAAAGTCAGGTGGATGCTTTTACTAATAACAATGGTTATTTGACGGCTGAAGTGGATGGTTCTGTAACAAACGAAATAGAATTACCTGCACAATCAGGTCATTCTGGTAAAGTATTAATAACAAATGGATCTTCACCTTCTTGGACTTCCATTACTGCAGCTACTACTTCGGTAAGAACTATTAATGCAAATACTACTCTTACAGATTCTGATCATATAGTTTTTATCAATGGGCCTTATACAGCATTTTTACCTGCTAATCCTTCAGATGGACAGGAAATAACTATGTGTTCGACGAACTCAAATGCAACGATAGATACTAACGGTAAATTTATGCGATTTTTTGGAAGCGACTATTCTTCCTTGTCAACAAGTACTCTTTCACAACAGACAATGAATCTCGTATACAGCGCCACAATGGATATTTGGTTTTTAACATACTAAAGGAATAGAATATTATTATAAAAAAAGATCCCCTCTACTTGTTAGTAAAGGGGATCTTTTTAATTTTTTTCAATAGAAAAATATTCGCTATTTGCTTTCCCTCCTATTCCATATCAAACCAACTAACAATTACACTTTTAGACTGTTGAATAAAAACTAGTAAGTTATTATCTACAATTATTGATCATCAAATCTAATCGGATTGACAGAATAATCTGAAGTATCAATTTCAGTCCAAGAAATATAATCATAAGCCGTACTAGCACCAGTTACTTGTATTACATTAATATCATATTTAGTCTCCTCTGCCTTATATCTTTTATTGGAGTGCCAATGACCCGATAGTAAAACATTTATTCCCTTTATTATCTTTTTGAACTCTTTTCGATCTACCAATTTTAGCCATTTATATTTATAACTAAATGAAAATGGATTATTATGTAAATAGACTATAATCTTTGGGTTATCATGTTCTTTTCTAATCCTAGCTATATCATTTTTTAATTCCTTTAATTGATTTTTTCCTAATTTACCTCTGGTGAAAAGTGGTCTTCCTTCTAATGAATTTAATCCAATAAAAAAATGATCATTAAATTGATGGATGATTGGATAGTCTAACAAATCATTATCATCCTCTCCTTTGTAGTTGACACCCTTGGGAAGTAAATCTTTAAAATATTTATTAAATACTTTAATCTTTTTTTTAGGGTTACCCGTTGAACCTTCTCTTTTCAAATCATGGTTACCAGGACAAATCATTAAATCAAAGTTGTGATTAGTTAATTTGGTCAACTTAATTTTCAATTCACCCATATCTTTTTTATGCAATGATGAATCTACCAAATCTCCTGAAAGAATAATTTTGGGTTTAACCATTTCATTTTTGTAATGAGTAATAATATGATTAATCAAATTTTCTGTGCCTGCGAATTCTCCATAATGAAGATCACTAATATGTATTATTTTCATACAGTTTATTTTATATTGATTGTTACCTCTAGATAGAGGTGTTTGCTTTTTGAAAAGATAAAAACTTAAATTTCAAATAAAAAATTAACTCCTTTAATCAAAAGTATTCTATCAAACGTTAACACTACCTTTCCGAGTTAGGTGTAAATATTTTGCGCAAAAAAATATCACTAATTTTCCCTAAATTTATTAACATTTATATTAGAGTATTTTAAACTAATTTTTAACCACAAAAAACCAAATATCATGGCTTTTAATCCTTCACTTATTTTTCATAATCTTTCCTTTACAACTTACAGTATAAACTTATGTGATGGAAAAGAATTCCAAAGAGAAGACAATGAAAACATTCCTTACGATTTCCTTATAAACATATACTCTTCAATGGATAATCCTACATTAGGATTGAATTTATCTCCAAGTTCTACATCTTTTTTTTATCCATTCAATACATTAATACTTAACACTCAATTTTATTTCTCTGACTCCCGAAAATCACCTCGAAAGTCTAGCTTTGAAATTTCAAGTTATCCAAGTAGTGATGTTTCTTTTTTGAATGCAAAAGTTTATAAAGGCACTAAGTTTTTTCAAAACTATGTTGATATCCTTAGAAATGAGGCTCCATTATTTTTGAATTTTTCTGGAAAAATTAATACAAATGGTTCAAACTATACCGAGCTACTTAAAAATGGTGTATTCAGCAAAGATTCTAATTTTCAAATTAAAGCAAATGGGAGTGCTACAATATCTACAAGAAGTGAAAAAGTTGGTGAAGGAGAAGATGAGCAAAATACACCGTAAAAATATCACTATTAGAAACTGTGTAAATAATCAGCTAGGTAAACTAAATCTATCTAGCTGATTCTATCTGCTTGCGCCCAATGCCTTTCTGCGCTAGCTAACGCTGCGAACCGCATCACCAGCAATACTGCTAGTATATACGTTAATCGCTATTCAAGATAGGAGTCTTGCAGATTTCTATGTTATCAGCTAGGTATCACTATTATAATTTTTTTTCGGTTACACTTTCAATTTTTTGAGTATTAAGAATATGAAAGGGAAACAAATAGATAAATTGCCGCAAGAAAAATTATTTTATAACCAAAATTATTAAACAATGAAAAAGAAAATCAATTCAATTAAGAACTCTTCAAGAGTAAAGGAGATTTCGAAAACTAAATTATCAAAATTAAAAGGTGGAGGAAAAATTAAAAAGTATAAACCTAAAGGTGATTGAAAATAGATCATCCTAATTTCATAAAATAGAAGGTACTATATAATTGAACTACTCCATAGCAAGCTGACGGAGAATAAAAAAAACAATTTCATAGATATCAATATAGAATTTCACCACATAGACACATAGAAAACATAGGTGAAATTCTATGTTTTCTATGTGCCTATATGGTGAAAAAAAATTGGTCGTGGAGGGGTTTTCACTTATGAGATATCATTGCTGCTGTTGCACCCGATGCAAGCATCGGGGAACTCTTTAGATGAAAGATATAGCGCTTTCTTTTTTTTATGCTAAAAAAAAATGCACCATCCTCTTCTTCCCTGCTCCAGAATAACTCGCAATCACCCCAACTCCTTTACCCTTCCAATAGTCGCTTCCAATTATTCTCCAACGCCTTTGCTACAGGTGGATTTTTCAGCTTCTGATAATCCGCATCCCTACTTGCAAAAAACAAATTGATATAAATCTGTTTGCATTTCCTTTTCATATTTACTTGTTTGACTGTGCTAGGATTTGAAAGATTTGTGCTAGAGCCAATTGGCGTTTTGACATAAATTTGTTTTAAAGAAACATACAACTATTTCTCTTTTGCTAAATTATTTTTTTCTAGTTATTTAAACTTGCTTGAGCCAAGTTATTATTCGTATAACCATAAGGAAAAGTGGAGAAAATACTCCTTTTGCAATTTTTATCAAAGTCAAGTTGGATGTTATTCTATCCCATTTTGAAGCAAGTATACAAATAGAATACCTGACAGGTATTCCCTTATATATTTTTTTAAACCTTAAAAAACAATTATCATGGGTAAACCAAATGCTCACGCAAAATGCTGCGTAAAAAATGACTGGGGTGCTGAAATCACCAACATTAATGTAACTCACCGATATGATAATGATCATACGGACTCTAAACATTATGATCGAATTGAACAAGGTGCAACTTCTGACACCTTTAATATCGGGTATTGGACTGGAACTTTCCGATCTGGAAAAGATTACTGGTACATCGAATTCACAGATTCCACAGGTACGACTTGGAATTGCAAATCTAATTTCTACTGTTATCTTACTGATGCAGACAAGGGAAAAACAATTACTCTTGTAATCACAAATCATAATATGGAAGTAGATTGTCCGGACTCTAGCGATTGCAACGTTTCATTGCACCAGAAGTCATAACAAACACCTCATCGCCTTTTCGTAAACTACTTTAACAAAAGTAGTTTCGAAAAGGCGTTTTTGCCAGATGTAAATTTTAAAAAAATGCCTGAATTAATTGAGCATCCGATCCAATTAAAATCAACTGACGTCACTCAATCCTCCAAAACGATTCGAATACTGTTGGTATGGATTGACAAATATTTTGATCAATTTTTAGAGGTTCCGAATTTTAAAAATCAGAAGTTGCAAAACATTTCTTTTAATTATTTGAACGAGTTGGCTATCTTTTTTTATGCTCTCAAAGGGAGTATTTCCAAACAGTCGGCCGATCCGTGGATCGTTGATTGGTTTGATTCTAGACTAGCCAAATTGGAAAATCACTTGATTTTTTTTGATAAAAAAATCAAGTGGAATGAGTTAAAAATACAAGTAAAGGAAAGACCAGATATTCTCAAAGCATTTCTTTTTCAACCACTTTTAATGAATGCCATCCAGCATTTAGCAGAAAGTAACTTTACTATTCTCCATAGCTTGCTGGACGCTCATGAATTCGAACAAGATGAAATTTCTCAAATGGACTATGTATTTTTGAAAGACCTTTTTTTTCAAAAAGAAAGCGATCAATATTTTTTGAATCAATTAGGAAAAATTTACCGCGAGCTGGATGGACAGTTGGCAAAAGGAGGGATAGTTGATCTTTACGATGTTACCCATTTGATTTTTTTTGGGACAAAATTCGGCAACACGGTTTTGCCCAATATTGAAAAACATTTTCCAAAAATTAAAAACGAATTATTTCAAGCAGCAACTAAACAAATAACTATAGGTGATTATGACATTGGGGCTGAACTTCTTTTATCGCTTTTTTATATTGAAAAAAAAATCACGGATAAAATTTTTTCATTATTGAAGCAACTAATTAATGCTGTTCAAGATGAAGACCTACCAATAGTTAATACTCGAAATAATGATCGCACAACAGGTGGAAATTTTCGAGCAAAGTACCACCCTATTTTAATAGTAACGATGACATTGATATCGGCTTATTGTTTATTTCCAAAAATGAAAAAATAATTTATATGAATCAAATAACAGGACTTGGTGATGTCGTAATGATTGTCTTAAAATTTTTTGGATTAAAAATGAAAGATGATTGTGGTTGTGAAAAACGAAGGAAACTTTTGAACAAAATGTTCCCCTTTCGATTTGGACGACGCACTTGATATTATTTATGATAAAAAAAATGAACAAAACATTCTCACTTTTACCTCAAATAGGACTTAATATTTTATAACCTTAAAAAACAAAAATTATGGGTAAACCAAATTCACATGCTCAAGTAGTTGTTAAAAATAATTGGGGATCGAAAATCTCTGATGTCAGAATTATTCATAGATATGATACTGATCATACCGATATGAAAAACTATTCCAGTATCGAAGATGGAGCAACGACAAGTAGTTTTACAGTTGGATTTTGGACAGGGTTCGCTCGTACCGGAAAGGATTATTGGTATATAGAATTTAAAGATAATTCAGGTGGAAGTTGGGATTGTAAAACCAATTTTTACTGTTACCTCACAAGTGATGATGTTGGAGGAACTGTAACACTTGAAGTTTCGCCTGGAAACCTAAGAGTGACTCCACCTGTTTCAAGCCTATGTGATGTAGCGCTGCATTCCAAACCAAACCCAGGTAATACTGATAATCGTCCAGTCTATGTAATTGGACATCGATGCAATGATGTAGAAGATATTGGCATTGCAATTTCGAAAGGGGCAAATGCCCTTGAGTGTGATCTTCAATATAATGAATCCTCCAATCAGATTTTTGTTAATCATGATCTTGAAAGTGGAACAACATTTCAACAATGGCTAGCTGGAGCAAAAATCATCAAAGATCAAAACCCTACAAAGTTTGCGTTGATAATATTTGATTGCAAATTTGCAGCTTCAATAAGTAGTATGGATAAACTGGCCGATGTTATGGTGGATGTAAGAACGAATGTCCGTAATTTTTTGAATAATGATAGCACATCTGCAAAAATCAATACGGTATATTCTATTGCAAGTTTTGATCATCGAGCAGGGTTTAATAAAATTAAAGATGGGCTTGAATCACATGAAGGTATAGCTATAGATCAAAGCGATGAACCGGCTGCTGTTCAGTCATTCTTTGCAGATAACTCTGTTAACAATTGCTGGTATGGTGATGGTATTGCTTCCATTATTCCCAAAAATGTTTTTCCAGAAATAAAGGAAGGAGGAGAATTAAGGGATCAAAACGAAATAATTAAAAAAGTTTATGTTTGGACATTAGCAAAAGAAAGCTCAATTAGCGAATTTATAAATTCGGCGCATACGGATGGAGTAATGGTAAATATCCCAGGAACTCTTGACCCAATTTCTCCAACAGGTCTTTCTGAAGCTTTAAAAGTAGTTAATGAATCGGGAGCAGCACACATGGCTGTCAGAAGTGATCCAGCATTTAAAGTGTATAGACGACCATAATTTTATTTAATCTAAAGAATTCCCCGATGCTTGCGTCGGGGGCAGATTAATAATTGATTTCATATAGACATATTCAGAAGTAAAAACTATCACAGAATTTTTATTACCACATAGGCACATAGAAAATATAGATGAATTGCTATGTTATCTATGTGGTGAAATAATATTAGGAAGCTTGTTTCCATTTTACTTTTGAAACAACTTCCATGAAACCCATTTAATAATTCCTCGTCAGCTTGCTGCGAGGTTTTTTTAATAAAATTGAATGGGATAATTTTCAAACGAATTATCCCATTCTTTTGTCCTAACTCAGGTATCCAATACCTATCTAAAAATTTCGTTTATAGTCGTGCTTGAAATAATTTTGATGAAGGGACATGGGTATTGAAAGTTTTTTTATTAGAAAAGTTTTGGAATTGATTAGTAATTGTAGTTTTCTCAGTTAGAGTACAACATGCCCTTTTACTACTTTTTTAATCTAAAATAATTAATGGGTATTCTAAAATAGAATTTAAATAATCTATTTTACTATAAAAATCATCTTATTTTATAGAGTAAAATAAATTCCTATTTTAATATCTTTTTTCTATAAAACTCTTTTTTGTGAAAAAAAAAAATTAAATTTATAAAAAGTATTATTGTTTGAATATATACTTTTTCCTCTGAGTTTATTTTACAAAAATCATTTATTGACCTAAAATTATTCTTTATTTAAAATAGAGAATAACTTTCTTCTATTCTGGATCCTAATTAAATCTAGTTCCAATAATAGAATATTATAATTTTAATAAGTGACTTAAAGAATCCTTTTGAAAATATTTTTCACCACATTTAAACATTATTATTAAAAATGAGATTAACTAAATTAGTACTATTAATATCAATTTTTTTATTCACTTATAATTTTGCCAATGCTCAATTAAAATGGGTCGAATTTAGTGAAGAGCTTCCACCCTATTCTGTGATAGGCGGAGTTGAAAGTAATAGAAGTTTGCCAGTATGTCGTTGTAACTATAATGGAGCTATGCATCCAGGGAAAGTTGTAGAAAACAAATGTAATATTGGATATGGAGGTATGGAAAAAACAGTTTCCAACTTTGAAGTATTAACTAACAGCGGAGTCATTCAATTAGATTGGATAAAAACAGATGGTTCTTCTTTACCAAAAAACGCTATTAAGGCAGGTACTGAAGGTGACAGAACCTTATATGTCGGAAGAGTTTACCACGAAAAAGGTACTCATCCTGGTAAAGTTTTTAAAGTAGGAGATAAATACATTTGTAATATTGGATATGGTGGGGAGGAGTTAACTTTTACCACTTTCGAAGTATTGGTAAAATATCCACCAAATAAAAAAAGTAAAGCATTAGCTTTTGATAAACGTTGTGAAAGGCTTCCTAAAACTGCAATTATTAGTAATTCTATTGGAAGTATAGGAAAAGAAAAACAAATTTATGAGGGTTCAAGTTTGCTTTCAAGAAATTTGAAATATCAAGTAAGAGTTACTGATGACGGTCGTTTAGTAATTGAAGAAATTTTAGAACATGGATTATGTAATGATGGCAGTATTGTTGTTTTTAAATATCGAGAAATATGGGCCAACACAACTCAAAAAGGTGATGCCTCAAAAGATTATTTTTTAAAATTTCAAAATGATGGAAACCTATGTATCTATTCTGATCAGTCAGGTTTTGTTTGGTGTTCCATGAGTAATGCTCGAAATGGACATCACTTTGAGATCACTAATATTGGACATATTGAAGTTGTAGATAATCATGGAAATGAGGTTTGGCCTGATTAATCATCATATAACATGTTTAAAATTTTACCGTTCTGAAAATCAATACTTTATGAACCTTGCGTCCAATTTAATTTTCATTTAGCTCGCTAAACTTCAAATGAAATTAGCGTTAGCGTTAGCAAGAACCACAAATTATTGACTTTCAGTTAGTTAAATTTTTAAACATACTCTTACACTATAAATAATTAAACATATTTTAAAAAACAATTTTAAATTTCGAGAAAATGAAAAGAAGAACTTTTGTAACACTATCAAGTACCATTGGAATGGCAAGCGCTGTGTCTGGGGCATCCGTTCTAACTTCTGCTTATTCTAGTATGAACAACAGTATTTTACTGGAAGAATTTAATGTACCGACAAAAAATGTTTTAGACAATTTTATTATTGAAGTTACCCAAAATGTTAAATCATTAGGGCTTGATATAAAACTTGTTAAGGATCTTGTCTCTCCTGTCCAAATCATTAAAAATGACTCAACAAATGATGGTCATAACATTATGTATAAAAATAAGGCTGGAAATCATATTTCAATTTCAGTAGCCAAAGAGAAAAAGCAGATTAAAATATCAAATTAATTACTATCAATAATCAATGTAAACCATCCCGAATTTTCGAAATGAAAATTCGGGATTTTTTTTTCAAATCAATTGAACTACTCCGCAGCAACCTGACAGAGAATCAAAAAAACAGTTTCATAGATATCAATATAGAATTTCACCATATAGACACATAGAAAACATAGAATTTCACCTATGTTTCCTATGTGCCTATATGGTGAAAAAAAATTGGTCGTGGAGGGATTTTTTCACTTATGAGATATCATTGCTGCTGTTGCACCCGATGCAAGCATCGGGGAGTTCTTTAGATTAAAAATCCTCTTTGAGTTGGATTTGGGAATAAGGAAATAAGTTCTTCTTTTTTCAAATAATTTAATCCAATAATTTCAATCACAAAACAATCCGAAGTGTCTACACGATTACTTTGCGTAATTTCGACTGTATAATTACCATGTTCTGATGCAGTAAATATTGATTGATTTTCAGATTAGAGAACTGGCGATAGTGCAATGACGAGTTTTATTTTGAGATGGCTAGCAGCAGATTTTTAAGTGGTCAGACATAAGTAATCATGTATTTTGACTGAAGCTATTTTTTGTCTAGTCGAGGCACAAAGAACGAAGTAACGCCAGCGGAGCGGGAAATAAAAAAGGGTACACTAAAATTTAGTTACACCCTTTTTTACAATTATATATATTTCTTTATTATTAAAAGTGATCTATTCCTCCACCAAACACACATAGCACTAAAATTTCATGACTTGTCTGATGAGTTCTACCAGAGGCATCTGTAACGGTAAGCGTTACGGTGCGGTTGCCGTGTATGTTGTATTGGTAAGTTGGTTGAGCTTCTGTTGATGTAGCACCATTACCAAAATCCCAATGATACGAAACAGCATTAGCAGAGTAATTAGAAAGCAATAAATCATCTCCTTCATTTATGGAGTTGCCTTCATTATCAATCTTGAAATTTGCTCTTACGGCATTTTCCTCATCATTATCATTACTATGGGTCTTATCAATTGTGAGCAAATTTGGAGTTTCTTCCTTAGTCGTAACAAGATCATCTTCCATTTTCTGATTGCTGCATGCAGTAAAAATAGTAAGTGAGATCAAAGTGGTTAAAATTAAAATATTTTTCATGAGTGTAAAATAAGGCTTAGTTGGTATAATACAAAATTATAGCTAGGTTTTTATGAAATCTAGACAAGAGATATTGGACGGAAAAAGCAAGTATATAAATCTATGTTGCCCTCTACCTAACAACTACTATTTTTTTCAAAGCCTTCAAACCTGTTACTGTTTCATACTTTAAAAAATAGTGACCTCCTGGTAATTTAGCAATATCAATTTCTCCCGAAGATTCATTTATCTGGGTCGAAAATAAGTTTCTATTATTCAAGTCAAGAATGGATAAAGTTCCTTTCTCTTCCGTAACATTTTCTATTTTATAAACTATAAAATCAAAGGCAGGATTTGGATTTATTTCAAAACTTATCCCCTCCGTTAAATAGTCATTCGCATTCGTAGTTTCTTCAATATTTATTGTTCCTTCAACTACAAAATCATCTTTAGTAATCGTAACTGAGTAAATACCTGGCAGAGTAATATTCCTAACCGCCTCTGTATTTCCATCATTCCATTCATAGGAAACCTCCTCCCCCAGCCAAACATTTAATGTGATAACTTCACCAGGTTCAATGGTCAAATCTTCTCCCATACTCATCACAATAGATTCTCCTGGAACTTCGGCTAAATTATCATATCCTAAATTAACAAAAGGGGTAAAAGAGTTATTATCATTTTGAATAGGAACTCTATTTAACTCTACTCCCGTTGTTAAATTTACGCTATGTAAAGTATCCTGACGAACGTACAAAAATCGACTATTCGTCGGATCAATATCACAATCTCCACTTCCAAAACCGTCATCACTAATTTTCTCATTAGAAATAACCGTCAGGTTTCCAGTTGTTGGATCAATCTTCGCTAATCGCAATTCTGCTCCCAAACCAACACCATTAGCATCGGTAATATTTACAACGTGAAGACAATAGAGTATATCATTTTGATAATCATAAGTTGTATTTGCGGCAAATTGTATTTCTGAGTTGGGTGGATAATTAATTGATAGATCATAAATTGCTTCACCTGTATCAAGGTCAATCGTATAAATTCGTTCAGGAGTTACATATATAAATCTTCGATTGATCGGATCAATATCAGAATTCCCACTATCAATCGTAGTGATATTAGCAATAGATTCACTAGAAATAAAATCAATTAATCCTGTATTTATATTTATCGTCACCAAGTAAATCAAGCCTTCTCCTACGTTTTCTCGTTGCTGTAAAATACCATAGAGTACTCCATCCATCCAGTTGAATCCAATTTGTGAAATATATACATAAGGGTTAGAACCAGTAACTACTGGCAAATCAATTAGTACATCATTAAGCACCTCTCCCGTTTGAGCAGATATACTAACTATCCCTGCACTTTCATCAGCAAGTCTTCGCACGTACAAATACCTTTTTTCGATGGGATCAAAATCGGAGACTCCATATCGAAAATAATCATTATTGATCGGATCGGAAAGAAACTCAACCTCTCCTGTGCTGATATTAATTGAAGTAAAACTGACTTGCCCCATATCCCAATTTAGGCCATAGACTAAATCTGATTGAGCGGTAACTTTACCAAACATTAGGAAGAATAAAAGAACGGTAATGATAAGATTGGTTTTCATAAAAATTGATTTTGATAAAAATTATTTACAATAAAAAACAAGGTGTAGTTCTAAAATTTTTAGGGGCTTTTTACAAAACTCTCTGCTCGCCCCACCTTTAATAATTGGTAAGGTTTAACAGTAAGGTAAGGTTTAATTTTTGAAAAAAATTTATACTTCGATTTGGAGATAACATAGAAATCGACAATTTTTATTTTAAAATTTAATAAGGTAGGAACCTTGGCCCAAACGAGAACTAGAAATAAAAAATTATCCCACGCAGCGTTTTTCTTTTTTATGGATAGTAGTAAGTAACGATAAAATCAAAGAACATTTTAACAATTAGTATGTTCTCAAAATGAAAGAATGTAAAAGACTTCAAATACATGTCAGTATTAAAAAAATCAACATCATCTAAAAAAAAACATCATGATCACAAGACCAACATTCACTCTAATTTTTTTATTCGCAATTTGTAATTTTTGTCTATCGCAAAATGTTCCAATTATTAGTTATAGTGAAAATAATTATGGTCAAGTCCAATTAGAAATCGAAGCTCAAGCTGATAAGTATTATGTGTTGGCCGCACAGCATGCGCCAAATTTAAGTTATGAATCAGTCACTTCGATCACGATGGGTATAGATGGCAATATGATGATTACTGAACCGGCAGGAGCGTTCCCTCTTCAGAATTATACCATCACGGAACATTCCATTGCTGATCCTGATGATATAGATGGCGATGGGATCGACGACATCACAGAGTTGAATAATATGCCTAGTATGGCCCCGCTCAATTTCGCAGAAGAAGTATCTTTTATAGACGGAACCACTTCTATTGATAATGCTGAGACCTTCACTAATTTATCCGTTGTTGAGAATGTTCCTTGGGCTCCTTTTCTTGATGGACAACAGTTCGTCAAGTTTGGAATATTGGATATAGAAACTGATGAACCTAAAGTATATTTTATCAATAGTAATACTCATTTTATACATGCTAGTTTTTTTTTAGAAATTGGTGCAAGTCTTATTGGAGATGATGGTTCTGGTGAAATAGTTTACAATCCCAACGAAATACTTCCTAATGGAGCAATCGGAAGTTACTCCTTTAATTTTTCATTTGGAGATGCAAAAGATTTTGCAACGACCCAGAAAACATATGAATTATTAATAGCCAATATGCCTTTTCTCAACAATAATATGCAGCACTTTATTGGAGATGGAGGAGAGGCAATTTATAATGATCAATATAAAAATGATTATGTCGGATCAAGAATAAATGTTGTGTTGGAATCTGAAGTTTTTAGCGATGTAGATTTTTTACCCTTTCATAAAGCGGAAGGATTTGGATACTTTAGGCAGATGAGCTTAAATGAGACTCCAAGTTCAAGAGATATAGTTTTGTATGATGTGCTACCGAACTCTTTGCCAAGAGTAGGTGGTATGATTACCTCTGTAATACAAACTCCTTTGTCTCACGTTAATTTAAGAGCAATCCAAGATGATGTACCTAATGCCTATATTAAAGATCCACTCCTGATAGATTCGATTACTGCTTTATTAGATAATTATATTTACTATCGAGTAGAAGATGACAAATATTTTATCAGAGAGGCGACGCTGGATGAAGTCAATGATTGGTTCGAAAAACTAAGACCAACACAAGATCAAATACCTGAACGAGATCTGAGTTTTACTGAAATATTACCATTGGATTCTATTACATTCAATATGGCTACTTCATTCGGAGCTAAGTGTTCGAATGTTGCGACGATGAGAAATTTTGGATTCCCAGATGGAACTATTCCGGATGGCTTCGGTGTACCATTTTACTATTATGATGAGTTTATGAAATTCAATAACTTCTACCAAGAAGTAGAAGACATGATCAATGATCCTATTTTTATAAGTGACTTGGATACTCGTATTGACATGCTTAAAGATTTTAGAAAAGAAATTAAAGATGCTCCAATGCCTCAATGGATGTTGGATAATTTACAAGCGATGCATGACGCATTCCCTGTAGGTACAGCGGTGCGATGTAGATCAAGTACTAACAATGAAGACCTTCCTGGATTTAGTGGTGCAGGACTTTATACTTCAAAAACACAAAACCTCGACGAGGGACATATCTCCAAATCCATCAAGCAAGTTTATGCTAGTATGTGGAATTTTAGAGCATACGAAGAGCGAGACTTTTATAGAGTAGATCAATATATCGCAGCAATGGGTGTACTGTGCCATCCCAACTATCAAGAAGAAAAATCAAATGGTGTAGGAGTTAGTATTGATCCTATTTATCAAACGGCTAATACTTTTTATTTGAATACTCAAGTAGGAGAATTTTTGATTACCAATCCTGATCCGAATTCTATTCCTGAGGAGATTTTATTGCAAGAAGATTCTACTGCAGGTTATCTTATTTTGAGAGAATCGAACTTGGTACCCGCTGGTCAATTAGTGATGGATGAAGTATATCTTAACCAAATGAGAGACTACCTCAAAGTTATTCATGACGAATTTG
>JBGCFD010000189.1:0-16734 GCA_045106765.1 Saprospiraceae bacterium
GTATCACGTTTTAGGAGCAGAAGTGTTGTCATCAGATTTGTCAGATGGACAAATGGCAACGACACTTTTCGGTCAAGACATTACTGTTACAATTGACGCGAGTGGAGGAGTAAAAATTAACGATGCTAATGTAGCAATCGCGGATATTCAAACTTTGAACGGAGTAGTGCACGTATTGGATGCAGTAATTTTACCACCTAATGCAACAGTCGCAGATGTAGTGATTAACAGCCCAGATCATACGACTTTGGAAACAGCAGTTGTAGAGGCTCAGTTAGATGGCGCCTTGAGCGATTTGTCTGCAAATTATACATTATTTGCACCAAATGATGATGCATTTGCACCGGTAGATGTAGCAACATTATTGATGGATCCAACAGGAGATTTGCAAAAAATTCTTCAATACCATGTTTTGACTTCAGAAGCTTTTTCTTCAGGTTTGACAGATGGGCAAGTAGCGACAACTTTATTAGGACAAGATATCACAGTTGGAATTGATGCTAGCGGAGCAGTTACGATTAATGGAAATGCTTTAGTAATTGCAGCTGATATTACTACTTTGAACGGAGTAGTACATGTACTTAACAATGTACTTTTACCAGACTTGACTAGTGTGAAAAATTTGAATCAAGTAAACATTAAAGTTTTCCCAAATCCAACAACTGACTTCATTACCATTGATTTGCCATCAGAAATGATTGACCAAAATGTAGAAGCTCAACTGATTGGAACACAAGGAAATGTTTTGCAAACTTGGGAAATCAATGATGTGAATGCATCTTTCGATGTAACAAAATATACAACCGGCACCTATTTTATTTTGTTAAGAACAGATAAAAATTACGCATTAAGTACAGTCGTAATTAAATAAGGAAAATCTTTTTTTTATAAGTATTTGAACAACTAATGATTTTTTAATTAGAAAGTTGTTCTTATACTTTTCTATACAAAACAAAACTGTATAGTAACTGTCAATTCATTTGAGTTGGCAGTTTTTTTATATCCGATTACTTAAATAAAAGGAAAGGTCAATAATATCAAAGTGGTAAAAAATAATAAGATACTTAACATTCCAGCCAACGCTCCTCTAAAAGCTCTCTTTCTTTTTTCCCCTTTTAGAGCAATTAATATAACAAGAAGAGAAAAAATACCCAAGAGTAAACCTAACAAAAATCCAATGGTCCAATATTGTTTTAAAATTTTCTCTTCTTGATAAGAAAAATTGTTTGCTACTTTTTGATTCTTTTTTAATGCATCAACATCCGTAAAAACTTCTTTAGTTCCATCAGCATATTTGATCAGAAAAATATCTTCTATTCGAATACTTCGGGTTGGTCCATTTTGAAAATCACAACTTTTATATCTAATTCTTTCTTCTCCAACTTTTATAATTTTTACGTCTAATTCTTCTCCACTATTCAATACGATTTGATCACATTCAACAGGGCTGAGTCGATATTTTTTGATCATCTTCCCAACTCGCCTTTTCATAATTTTTTCAGCCATCCGAGCGAAAAATTTCTTCTTCCTTTTTTTATTTTTTTTAGGTTGGATGGTTACTTCAGTTGGTGTATCTTTTTTTTTGATGTCAACTGGTGTGGCTGTTAAATTCTGAGAAAAGATAAAAAAACATAAAAAGGAAAGTAGCAATAGTTTTTTCATAGCTGGAAAATTTTAGTCTAAATCTTTCAATAATTTTTGCGCTTTTTTAAATAAACTTTTCTCAGAATTAGGTACTTGACTTAAAAATGATTTCGCTTTTTCAAAATCTTTCTGCTTCAAGTAGGAGAGAGCCAAATACCAAGTTCCGTAATCTTTAAAAGCAGAATCCCCAGTAGCCATTTTTTCAAAAATTGTAATAGCTTCTGTTGTTTTTCCATCCTCTAAGGCACTAATTCCTAGTGCCAATTGTGCTTTTTGATCAGCTGGGTTTTCTTGTAAATATAATGTTAGATTTTCGTAGGCAAGTGCATAATTTTTTTGATTAAATGCAGTTTCCGCTTTTGTCGACACATCATTTCCTGTACTTTTTTCAGTTAAAGAAATGGGTTGATGAGCTGCATATTGTTGATATAAATCTCCTTCTTGGAAAGGGTTAAACATCACCAAAAGTGCAGCAACCGCCGCAGTTGCAATCAAACCGATTATCCAACGATTCCGATTTTTATTTCGAGAAATAGGAATGACTTTATCCTCTTGTTCATTTTTCCCTTCAACAAAGAAATCTTTCCCAATAGATGCTAACTTAGATTCAAGGGCAGGTTGGTTACGATTTTTTTCCAGAAAAATATTCATACTTTTTTGCAAAGTATATTCTTCTGCAAATACAGTATCTTCTTTTAAGCGAGACTGAAATTTTTTAATTTCCTCTTCGTTTAACTCACCATTTAAATATTTTTCAATTAAAGTGTAATTATCTTTTTCCATAGGATTTAGTTTAAGAATGATACAAATTTTTCCAACGTTCCACGCATGCGTTTTTTCTACGGTAAACCGTATTTACATCATTCATCGCTAATTGAACGGCAATATCTTTGGAAGAAATTCCTTCCGAAACTGCCTTTAACAATTTTTGACAAAGCTCACTCAATTTTTCAAAGGCGAGATTTAATTGATTCTGTCGAATTTCTTCTTCTTCGATTTGTTCAATCGCAGATGCGCTAGGTTGTTCAGAATCATATCGTTCCTTTTCCAAAATTCTTACCTCTGACTCTTTAGTTTTTTTTCTTATTTGATCAATCCACTTGTTTTTACAAATCTGAAAAATCAATCCACCAATCGGGTAGGAGAGGATAAAGTCAGGATCGCACGCTTTATTATAAAGTGCAATTAATGCTTCTTGAAAAATATCTTTTGCATCAGACATACTTCCATTATTATTTTTTACCCAACTAATTACTTGAGGTGAAAACTTACTGTACAATTCATTGAGAAGCAAATTATCTCCTTTTCGAAGTGCGATCAGATATCGATGATCTTCATGTTCATTCATGGAAGCAAGATAAAAAAATCATTTAATTTTTTTTAATTAAAATATCTGCAATGTATTGTAAATCAACCATTTAAATATGTGAATTAATTTTTTTTGAAAAAACAAAAACAAAAAAGGTAAGATTTTTAAATCCTCCCGATAGAGAAGTGTAATCAATCAGAACATTACTTTTCAAACTTTTTAAAAATTAAAATTACCATGAAAAATCTATTTAATGTTTTAATAATTGCCTTCCTATTTTTTGCCACTAGTTGCAAAAAAGAAGAAATAAAATTGGATGTTAATTTCGAACCTAATACTTCAACAGATTATAAAAATGATGGACCGTTAAGTAAGGTGACTAAAATCTGTGATGTATTAAGTTTTGATGACGAAGCACATTTTAGAGAGGTCTACGATCATTTGGAAAGTCGATATGATGCGAATGAAGCAACTGATTCGACCGCAAGTTTAGATGCCTTTGAAAACGAGTTAAACTTTGAAAGTCGTCGAACTTTTGTCAACGATTGGGAAATAGATATGGAAGACAACGGAATTTCAATTGACGAAACAAATGATATTGACACTATTTTTTTTGAAGATGATATTCTAAAAACGATGCTCAATCCAAATGCGATTGTCAAAATTGGAGACGACGCAGTTTTGATGATTGATGATTGTTTGTGGATTCGAATTCCATTTCAAGATTGCCAAGGCGTAAAATTATTAGAGCAATTTTCGATCATGATTTCTAAGCCAGGAAGAGAAGCGGAAGTCGATGCGATGGAATTTGCAATTCAAAATAATATCATTTTTGAAGATTTATGTCCTTCACCTTCAGGTTCAAGATCAAGTGGTTGTGGTTTCCAAACAGATTTTACTTATACCGATCCAGTTTTAAATCCTTCGACTGATAGATATGAATTTACATTGACAGACTTGACGCAAGATTATTTAACGAACTCACAATTGAGAAAGTGGAAAATAGTAGGTGACAATAGTTTAGATACGATGGTTTCAAAATTTGAAACATTTTTTGGCGGACAATCTTCTGGAGCAGAATCTCCAACGGTGAGTGTACCGAATGATGCTGACTATATTATTATCAGAATGAGAAAACGAAGCCTTCGACCATATTGTACAGAATATACTGAAAAGAAAATTTATTTAAAATGTCCTTCTCCAGATTGGAATTATGTAGACATGTACACGGTGCAATTTTTCACTAGAAATTACTCTCCGGGATTGTCAGTTAATTGGATTTTTGGAGATGGAAATACTTCGACTGCTCCCAACCCTTCGCATATTTATACCGTAAGTTGTTTGGAAAATTTCAATGTCAATTTTAATGTAGGATCAGCTACTGGAGGTGGACTTTGTCAATTAGAGTTTCCAGTTATGCCAATCAGCGTAGGACCAAAAGATAAATACATCAGACACAAAAAAGCGAAAGGTTGGAAGGAAGTAGGCGGGGAGAAATTTAAGTGGATGATTAAAGCAAATGGAACTCCAAATATTTTGGGTATTGATTTAGGTTTTGGAAAAGTAAAAGGCAAAATCAAATACAAAAAGAAAAACGGAAGTGGCAAGTGGAGAAAGAAAAAAACCAACTTGACAATTCGATTTGAGAATCATACTTACGAAGCAAATAACTGTTCGATATTAAATGATTTGGCAACAGTTTCAAGTCCAAAAATAGTGTCGAACAAAAAGAAAACTAAGAATAAATATAAAACGTCAACACCATTTAGAATTTTCCTAGACGACCCAATTCAAGCATACTTCCAAGCAGGAGGAATCAACGGAACCTTCGATGTATTCGATTAAAGTAACACGTAGCCGTCTGCTTTAGCAGACCTAGGAAAAAGAGAAAATAAACTTTTGAATAAAAATTGTAAGTGATTGATTATCAATTGATTAAAAACAATTAGTAGTCAATCACTTAGTATTCAAAAAAACTTTTTTCAAAAAAAAATAAAAAAAAAGGTAAGAAAATAAAATCCCCACGATAGTAAGATGTATTCAATAGTGAATACAAAATTTAGAAAAATATTTTAAACATTTTAAAAAATAATTACCATGAAAAATCTAATTTATTTATTTGCAATTTCAATGATCGTATTTGCAACAGCTTGTCAAAAAGAAGAAATTACTTCAGAAATAATTCCTACAAATCCTTACGCAAATGTAGGAGAAAGACACAATGAAATATTAGGAAACTTTAATGAAAATTCGGCAGAACAAATGACCTCAACGATGTCTTCGATGGCAAAAGAAAATTTTATCATACAAACAATTTTCGAAGAAGAAAATATAGATCCAGCAATTTTTGCAGAAGCAAAAGAAAGATTAGAATTGAGCCCAAATGACTTAATTACAGATTATGATTTTACAAATTATGACCAATTTTTTAGAACGATTGGATTGGAAGATGACACTCGAAATTTACTTTCAACCTTCTTAGGAGAATATGTTGATATAGTTTCTCCAATCGGTTTGGATGAAGTAGAAAAAGGAATCAAAGACCTTGAAATTAAGATGATGACAGATCATCAAAACTCCCCAGATTTTGAAATAGCGATGACTTACTTGGCTACCTTAAAATCAACGAATAATTATTGGAATGCCAACCAAGAAGAAAAATTACCAGGCGCAAAATGGTGGCAAGTACTTTTAGCGGATGCAGCAGGAGCAGCGATTGGCGGACTTGGTGGAGGAGCATTTGCAGCACCAGTAGCAGCAGTTTGTTCAGCGGCTGTTAGTAAGACTTAATAAATTTTTATCTCAATCGCCAATTAGAAAATGACAAGTGTAATCCCGAAATCCAAGTTAAGTGTTACCTCGAAAGAGGTAGCACTTAAAAAAAAAAGATAAAAAGAGAGTAAGGTTTAGAATACTCTCTCGATATATCATTGGACACAATAATGTGTTATTTTTTCACCCCTAAATATTTATTTATTATGTTAGTAAAAACAGAAAATTCAATTACCGAAGCAATTTCTCTTTTGCAGGAATTAAAAGAAAATGGAAACGGAACTACCAGTCCTAACCTAAAGGAAGAAATTAGCAACACCGAAGAAATTCAAAATGTAGGAGCTACGATTAGTTCAATTGGAAAATTGATTGCTACTTTTGAAGAAGATTTTGAAAATCCAAATGTCCAAGGAATTGGAAAAGGAAGGTTGAGAAATCTTTTTGGACGGATAATATGTTCCGTTGGAGAATGGTTAAGCGATATTGGAAATAAATTGCAAAAAAATAATCCAATCTAATCAATTAAAAAGATAGAGTTCACTTTCATTTAGGTGGACTCTATTTTTTATAATATTTTCAATATATTCATAAAAAAATACATATGAAATTAGGGACAAGATTTACATTTCTTTTACTTCTATTCAGTCAAATGATTCAAAGTCAAACGATCATCAATGGACAAGCCTACACATTTGACGACCAAGATTTGAATGGTTGGACTTCTGAAAACTTATCCTCCGTTAATTTTGGTAACTGGCAATGGAAAGAAAATGGAAAAGCCGATGGTGGAACATATTGGAATGATCGAGATTCGATTCGGTCAACTTCGCTTGGAGGAGCAGCAGTTTATGATAGTGATGGATTATTTTCAGGGGGAGTTGGAAATCCTGCTTTGCCGGTGGAAGTAGCATTGAATTCTCCTGTTTTAAATTTTCAAGGTGAGCCAAATGTTTATCTAAAATTCAATCAATATTTTCGAAATTATCAAACGGATACTCGCGTTGAAGTTTCCATTGACAACGGAACAACTTGGACGACTTTTAATGTCAATGATAATGTGAACCAAAATGTGGAGACCTCTTCGGGTGATTATAGAGTGATTGATATTTCGTCGGCAGCAGGTGGAGTGGGAGAGGCTTTGGTTCGTTTTGTTTTTTTTGGGGATTATTATTTTTGGATTTTGGATGATGTGGAATTTTGGAATGACGACCCTTCTCCTCAAACTTTCCCTACTCGATATGGAGATAGTCTGACTGTTTTTGGAAAACCTTTCGAGGTGGATAGTTCTAATTGGGCTTATGTTCCAAAAGAAATAGTTGTTCAATTCAAAGCAAATACAACTCCATTGGAACGCCAGCTAATCAGAGATTCTTTAGGCGCAACGTTAAAAGAATCATGCGTCTGTGACCGATTAGAGTTATGGGAATTTGGAAATTCTAGTGGAGATACTCTTTCAGGTAATGGAAATACGATAGGAATAAATGAAATTGTAAAAAGTACAAAAAGTAAATCTAACATAGATGGAGTCGATGTAAATAGATATAACTTTAATGAACTTCAAAATGAAGTACCCATAATAAATAGCCCAATTGATAATATTCCTAATGGAATTGTTGCTCCATCTGATAATGTAACTTTAGTTGCAATTTTAGATACAGGAATTGATTATGAACATCCATCTTTGCTAAAATATATTTATCTAAATGATGATGAATTGGATGGTAATAATATTGATGATGATGATAATTGCCAAGAAAATGACCCGCTTGGGTGGAATTTTGTAGATGATAATAATAATATCAAAGATGACCATAGCCATGGTACTCATGTAGCAGGAATCGTAGTCAAAAATTTTGAAGAACAATATGGGGATAGTTGCGAAGTGAAAATAATTGGATACAAAACGCACGATTCTTATGGCACTTCTAATTTATTTGATGTGACTTGTGCGACTTATCAAGCACTCGAAGATAGTGTGGAAGTGATTAATGATAGTTGGGGTTTTTATGGAGATTCTAGTATTATTTTGAGTAATGCGGTAGATACCATCAGAGAACATGATATATTAATAGTTACCGCTTCTGGAAATGATTCTTTAGATTTATCAATGAATGCTCAATACCCAGCTTGTTATCATGCTGCTAACGTGTTAACGGTTGGTTCGCTAGATACGATAATAGGCAATAATGGAAGTTTATCATTTATCAATTCTGAGTTTTCAAATTATGATCCTATTTGTGTAGATATTTTAGCGCCTGGTCGAAATATTAGTAGTACCGTTCTCAATGATATGGAAGCAACTAAAACAGGTACTTCGATGTCAGCGCCAGCGGTAACAGTAGCAGCAGCGATTGCATATTGCTCGGGGTATAAAGAACATAGTGCTGTAAAAGAAAGTATTTTAGTTTGTGCGGATAAGTACACTTCATTACAAGATACTATCCTAGATGGGAATGTATTGAATTATAATATTTCTTGCCTAACTCCAATCGATGAATTAGTTTTGAAAAATTCAAATGAGTTTTCGCTTTATCCTAACCCTGCGGAAAATCATATATTTATAACTTCGGTTCAAGAGGTTAAAGAAGCAGAAATTCAAATCTTTGATTTAGCAGGACAAATCATTTTTTCCAAAAAAATAAAAAATTGGGATCATTTTTCTACAGAACAAATCAATGTTAAGAAATGGTCATCAGGAGTTTATTTCATAAAAATTTATTCAGGTCATCATTACTGGAATTATAAAATGATTAAAATTTAATCTTAATTTGTAAATCGAAATTAAAATATTTGAAAGGAGGAGAAAGAGTGAAAGGCGCAAGTGCTAAACCAGAAATTGACTAAAATGCTTGGTGAAGAAACTAGAAGGAGTATCATTTAATAATGGTACTCCTTTTGTTTTTTATAATTGACAAAGAAAAAATGAATCAGAAGGATTTGACATCTTAAGAATAAATCAGTTCATTTATATTTTATTTTAAAAACTAGCTTTGTATGAGTTTCTATAAGATAAATGAATTTTTGGGAATATTGGTTTTATTGATAATTCCATTTTTATTAGATGCTCAATGCTCAAATAAGATAAATATAAACGAAATACTACAAACTCAGAATGCTCAAAGGATTCAAAATTTAACCGACCAAATAAAGGATTGCCCTCAACTTCAAGATTCTTTAGCTTTAGCTTATCATAAACTAGGTATATTTTTCTACTTGGGAAATAATTTAGATTCTGCTATCATCTTTACCAATAAAGCTGTAAAAATTAGAGAACAGTTATATCACAATGAACCAAATATTAATCTAGGAAAATCATATCATAATGCTGGTGTTTTCTATAGCAATTTAAATCAGGCAGAATTTGCCATAAAGAATTTAAAACAAGCGATTAATATTTATCAAAGTTTGGATTCTATAAGAATGCTGGATAGTTATGTTGAATTAGTAATCATTCATATTAATGTAGGAGACTATCAAAATGCACTTGACTATTGTGAATTAGTTATTTCTGAAGCCCAAAAAATTGGAGAAGTAGAAACAGAAGTGAGAGGTCTATTAGAATACGGACGTATTTTGTTAGCGCAAAGAGAATACAGAAAAGCGATTGGATATTTTGAAAGAACAATACCAATTTATCAGAAGATTGAAGACTTTGAAAATCAAGCCATTTCTTACTCTAACCTTGGAGTGGCTTATTATGAATTAAATAATTATACAAATGCTATTCAAAATTATTTAAAGACAATAGAAATTTATAGAATTTTTGAAATGACTGAGGAATTGGCAATTGCACAAAATAATCTTGGTATAATTTATCAAAAAAATAATCAAGAAAGACAATCATTTAGAATACTCAAGGATGCACTAAAAAATGCACAAAAAGTTAATTCTAATGGAATTATAACTCAGAGTTATAATAACATAGGAGAACATTTTTTTGCTAAAAAAGATTATCATACTGCACTTTCTTATTTTCAAAAATCTATAAAAACACTCCTTCCAAGATTCCAACGAAATGAAGATTGGCATAATCCAACCAAAATGGATGTGGGATTAGCCTTCAATAAAATTGATCTTTTAACCTGTTTTGGCGACAAAGCAAAAACCCTCCGTTTCCTTTCCCAAACTGAAAACGACCCAAAATATCTCACCTCCGCCCTCGAACTTTACGAACTCGGAGACCTTGTCATCGACCAACTTCGAAAAGAACATCAAGACCAAGACACCAAACTTTTTTGGCGAAAGGAGGCGATTCCATTTTATGAAAATGCCATCGAAGTTTGTTACGAAATACAAAATGTCGAGAAAGCATTTTTCTTTTTTGAAAAAAGTAAAGCTATTTTATTACTCGAAGCCTTGCAAACTTCTGATGCATTAGCGTTAGTTCCTGATAGTTTGAAAAATCATATTCAGACTTTGCAACAAGAATTATTAAAGTATAAAGAAGCTTTGGATCAAGAAGATTATTCCCGTTTATCAAAAGAAGGAATTATTAAGGAGCTGGTTGGATTGCAGCATAGATTTGAAATTGAGACTGAGAATTTAGCAAAAGATTATCCGAAATTTTTTGAAGTCAAATTTGGCACAAAAGTAATTTCACTTTCAGATGCACAAGAAGAATTTTCAAATGCTAAAGAAAGAACTGCTATTCATTTTTTCTATGGAGAAAAAAACATTTACGCTTTAACTATACGTTTTTCAAAAGCAGAATTATACCAACTTGGTTCAACCGATTCTATCGAAAAAGAAATTAGAAGTTTACTTTCTTACTTCGAAAAATCATCAAATATCGAAAATGCGCCAAAGGAATTTTTAAAACAATCAAAAATGGTTTTCGATATTTTAATAGCTCCATTGTCATTTGAAAAAGAAGGAGATGTGATAATTTTTCCAGATGGTGCTTTGGCTTATCTACCTTTTGAATCTTTGGTTGGTTCAATTTCTGGGGATATTGCATCTGCAGATTATATGATAAAATATCGAAAGATTCATTACGGATATTCCGCTACTATTTTTTCAAAATTAAATAGAAAAGTTAACCAGTCAACTGAAAATAGGGTTGCTGCCTTTGCTCCATTTGCAAATGAATCTGTTAATTCAAAGTATGCGACACTTGCATTTAGTCAAGATGAATTAGGTGAAATAAGTCAACAAATACAAGGTGTTTTTCTGAAAAATCAAAAAGCGACAAAAAAATATTTTCTGGAAAATAGTAATGAGTTTTCTGTTTTACATTTATCAACTCATGCCTTTTCTTCGGCTACGGAAACTAAACCACATATTGTTTTTGCTGATACGTCTTTGTTCCTTTCTGAATTATATGGTTTGGAAATTCCGGCAGACTTAGTGGTGTTGAGTGCTTGCCAATCGAACATTGGAAAACTATCGCCGGGCGAGGGTGTGATGAGTTTGGGTAGAGGATTTACTTTTGCTGGTTCGAAGAGTTTGGTGTCGAGTTTATGGAATGTGAATGCTGTTTCAACGAGTTCTATTTTATCTGATTTTTACAAAAACTTGCAAAATGGTAATTCAAAATATGAATCATTACATGCTGCAAAATTAGCTTATTTGAAAAATGAAAACATTCCAAGTTATGAACGCTCGCCATATTATTGGGCAGGGTTGATTTATTATGGAGATGATGGAGGAGTAGTATTAATAAAAAAAACGAATAATAAGTTTTATGGTTTTTTGGCATTTGGTGCGGTCTGTTTTTTGATTGGATTTTATTTTTCTAAGAGGAAAATGGCTACTTAATAAAAAGAGTGTATTTTCTTTACTGTATTTTTTCACCACATAGGCACATAGAAAACATAGATGTTTTTATGAGTGATAAAATCTATGTTTTCTATGTGCCTATGTGGTGAAAAATTTAATCCTCCTTAAGATTTTGAATAATCTTTTCGATGTTTTTTGTTTCAAAAAGAGAAATTATTCGCAAAACGAAATGAAGTATTCGAGAAGGAGGTCTTTGAATTATTTTATTAAATGCAGCGACCGTATTATCAGTTTTTTCAATTAAAATATTTTTAGCATTTTCATTAAACTCAAGTGTAGCAATTCCATTGGCGAACTCCCAAGCAAACTGTCTAGATTTTACAATTCCAAAATTTATAATTTCCTCATCTTTATTTTTCCCAATCCAATCTAATAAAAACATCAGTCTCGAAACTTTGCCAATCCGATCTTGCATTTCATTTATAATCTCTTGCAAAATCTGATTGACTAACATAAAGTCATTTTCCAAATCATCAATTTTATTCCCAGGAGAAATTTCCGCAGCAGCGAATCCTAAGTCAAAATTAATGTGTGCATTCATCCCCATCATCAAATGTTGGATGATTGTAAAGGGTTGGTTTTTTATTTGAAAAGTAGTATTCCAAGATTTGGAAATAGGTTGTTGAGATTTGAAATGTTCGTAAGCTTCAATATATCGATTAGCAAAAATGACATCGAATTTTTCCATTCTGACATTATCCTCAAACCTTTCCTCTAAAATCGCTTCTTGAATTTTAGCGGTAGTCCTTCGATATACAAAGGCAAAAATACCAAGGTAATTATTGGCATTGATGGTTTCTTGAATGATGAGGTCCAATCTTTTTATGACACCATTAATTGAAGATGGGAGAGGAGTAGGCATTTGATTTTTTTTGTAAAAGTAGAAATAAAATGGGAGATTGAATTTTTTTTATTTTTTTATTAACAATAAACACACGTTTTCATTTTTTGATAAATGGGAATGAAGTAATTAAAATTTACTTATCCAAAAAACTATTATATTTACCTTCTTAAAATGCTATTAAACTTTTCTTTTAAATTTTAATATGAAATCAATCTATTACATTATCTGCTGCTGTATTATTTTTTTTGGAATAAGACCAACTGCCTTTGGACAAGACACGACGATTACTTTTCAAATTACTATTCCGATTATAGCTGGAATTGATGATGTGGAAGAGGAAGAGGATGGAACCATGTATACTTTTTCTACTGATCTCGAATTGATTGAGGATGGAGATGAACAAATTGTCGGTCTACATTTTAAGGATATTCAAATTCCTCCAGGTGCAATAATCAATCAAGCCTATATTCAATTTACCACGGATGAAATTTCTACAGGAGGTTGTAATCTCGAAATTAATGGAGAAGCAACTTCCAATGCTTCTAGTTTTACGACCATTCCATTTGATATTTCTAATCGAGTTCCAACAGATGAAACGGTTAGTTGGTCTCCTAATAATTGGTCGGTGGTTGGGGCAAATGGTTTGGCACAACGTACCCCAAATATTGATACGATCATTCAAGAATTAGTTAATCAGTCAGATTGGCAAATGGGAAATTCTATCAATATTTTTATTGCAGGATCAGGGAAACGGGTGGCGGAATCATTTGAAGGTGATCCAAATCTTGTGGCAAAATTAGTTGTCGAAGCGAGTGTTATTTTTTCTACGGAGAATTTAGAAAATATTTATATCAATGAATTGATGTCGCTAAATAATGCAGTTGCTGATGAGTATGGAGAAACGGATGATTGGTTAGAAATTTATAATGATAATGAGAAAGGAGTGATCCTCGATGGTATTTATATTTCGGATGATTTGGCTGATAGCACCAAGTGGCAATTTCCTGAACCTATATTTATTTTTCCAAAAAGTTTTGCGCTGATTTGGTTGGATGATGCACCTGAACAAGGACCAAATCATGTTCCATTTAAGTTGAGTAGTGGCGGAGAAACCGTTTTTATTTCTCAACAACAAGGAGATGAATTGGTCGTGCTAGATGAAATTACTTTTGGTGCACTTTCAGAAAATGTAAGCTATGGGCGAGCAACGGACGGAGAAGATAATTGGGTTTATTTTGGAAATTACACACCCAATGAATCGAATGATGGAAGTGAATTATTTTTAGATGCTTCAATTAATTTTTCGATTGAGGGCGGATTTTATTCGAGTGGAACAATGTTGACTTTGAGTTCCAATGATCCAACTGCTGAGATTAGATATACTGTAGATGGCAGTCTCCCAGATCAAAATGCATCTATTTATAACAATGCTTTTACATTAAATTCGACGACACTAGTTCGAGCACGTGCATTTAAGCCAGGGTATATTTCAAGTGTGCAAAAAGAGGAATTTTATCTGATCAATAATTCTCATGACCTGCCAGTTGTACAAATTTCTATTGATCCAAAATATCTTTGGGATGAACAAGAAGGAATATATATTACAGGTGAAAATGGAATCACAGGAAACTGTTCCAATGTTTCACCACGTAACTGGAATCAAGATTGGGAGCGTCCCATGTCGATTCGATATTTTGAACCTGACGGGAGTGAAGCTTTCCGATCTCTTGCAGGAATAAAAATAGCAGGAGGCTGTTCCAGAGGATTTGCGATGAAATCATTCAGTATTTTTTTTAGGGAAAATAAAATTGAATATCCGCTTTTTGACCAGATGGATATTCAAGAATTTAAAAGATTGAAATTACGAATGAGTGGTAACGATCATCCATATACGATGGTTCGAGATGCTTCTTTACATGCCTTACTTTATGATCAAGTTGATATTGATATGATGGCTTACGAACCTGTTGTTGTTTACTTGAATGATGAATATTGGGGATTTTATGGACTAAGAGAAAAGTTTAGTAAGCACTATGTCGAGTCACATCACGGAGTTGATAAAGACAGTATTGATCTGTTAAAAAATCCGTATTCTGGTCTTGAGATTAAAGAGGGTGATGCGGTTGCCTGGGATGAGTTGACTAGTTTTATAGAAAATAATTCTATGCAAAATTTGACGAATTACGACTTTGTCAATTCCAAAATGGACATCGACGAATTTATGAATTATAATATTGGACAATTGTATATTGCTAATTATGATTGGCCTGCAAATAATGTTACCGTTTGGCGAAATCGTAATGATGGAAAATTTCGATGGATGTTATATGATTTAGATGTCAGTTCAGGATTTGATAATTGGGCCCCTTCCGATGCACAGTTTAATGCTATCGAACATGCGACAACAACTAATGGTACGCCTTGGCCTAACAACCCTCAGAGTACACTTTTTTTAAGAAAAATACTTCAAAATCAATATTTTCAAAATGAATTTGTACAGCGAGCTTGCACGTTTGGGCAAACTATTTTTGCGCCAGATCGAACAGCGCATTTTATTGATAGTTTGACTGCAAGAGTGGCTTCCGAAGTGCCAAGCCTGATTACTAAATTTAATAATTCTCCTGCTAATTGGTCGATGTTTAATGATAGTCCTGTTGGAGGAAGTAATGCTACTTGGGCGAGTAATTTGAATAAATTTAAAACTTTTTTCGAGGATCGAATGGATAATGTTTTGTCGAATTATGAAAACTTTTTTGACATCGATGGACATTTTAATTTGATGATTAATTTTGATGAAACGACAAATGGAACAGTTGTTTTCCATACCAATGAAATGAAAATTCCTTATCAATATAATGGGAAATATTTTGATGAAGTACCGATTAAAATCAAAGCCATTCCAGAGGATGGGTACTATTTTTTACATTGGCAAGAAACTGGTATAACGAATGCCGTTATTAATTACTCGTCTTCAACTGATGCAGTCTTGACTCCTATATTTTTGTTGAATGGAACAGTTGCTACGAATGATGTGGCAGAAGAATTTGTTTTTGATATCACGCCAAACCCAGCGAGTTCAACTGTTTTTTTTAAATATAAAACTTCAACAGATAGCGATATTCATTTACGTGTGTATGATGTTATGGGAAAAAAGATTTTTGGAAAAAATATTATGTCAAGTAAATTTGAACAACAAATATCGATTGATGTTAGCGAGTGGGCGAGGGGAGTCTATTTTTTAAAAGGGGAAACAAATGGAAAAGAATTTGTGGAAAAATTGATTGTTGGATATTAATTTCAGGATGGTTCGCTGGACATATAAAAAGATAGAAAACTAATTTGGTTAAATTATATTTCTACTTTTGATTAGGCATTCATCGTTTTAATTTTTTCCAACATACTATACCAATAATGAGTATTAATATTTCCTAGAATGGAAGATTTAAAATCAATGTCCCCATACATAAAATATGGACTTTCATACTCCTGACCATCTACCGTAAAAGTCTTGTTACAAATTCCATAAATATCAAAAACTGCCACTTGAGTATTGTTGACTCTATTTAAAGTGATATAAGAACTGTGCCCACCTAGTGCAAAAAGAAGGGTAATATTTTTATCTCGTTCGGAATTTAAGGATTCATAAATGGATTGAACTTGCGGATGATTAAATCTATTTTTTTCAAAATCGTAACTCCAATATAATTCCTCTTCAATGAATCTTGGTGGCACTCCTTCTGCTACACACCTGTTTAAAAAATTCTCTTCTAAACACATTACTAGACCCTGCAATTCATTTTTGTTTCCAACGAAATGATGATTGATAAGTCTTCCACTTCCGATTTCTGATAATAGTCGAATGAGGAAGTTTGGTAATTTTATCTTGTATTGTTTTTGATAGTCAGTTAAGTATTCTAGACTTAATTTTTTTAAGCCGCTCTTGCTAATTACGCCATTTAGGAAATAATAGATTTCGCTATCTTTTGTATCATTTTCAGGTTGATATAAAGATTTCATTTGTTGAAATAGCTGACGACGTTCCTGAACATTTAATTTGATTTGTTGAATAATTTTATGATCCAACTCTGCTTCTTTATTGATGATTACGTTATTTTTTTTGGGTCTTCAACAAATTTTGTGAAATATAAAAGTTCATATTTATTTCACAAGAGACCACCTATGTGGTGAAAATTACTAGGTATATTTAAGAACCTTTTTTTAATCTAAAGAATTCCCCGATTCAATCATTTTTTTAATCATCAGCCATGCTACCTCATAAACAAACAATCCCTCCACGACTAATTTTTTTTCACCATATAGGCACATAGAAAACATAGAATTTCACCTATGTTTTCTATGTGTCTATGTGGTGAAATTCTATATTGAT
>JBGCFD010000190.1:0-132917 GCA_045106765.1 Saprospiraceae bacterium
GAAACTTGTGGACTGCCTATCGGAAACTTATCCAACTTAATAGCACAGGAAGTCAGGTTTTAAAAATTTTTGATGACGTGGGAGAAGATCCTAGAATTTGGTCTTTATTTGAAGATATAGAGCATCGCATTTGGATTGGAAAAAAAGGGTTATCATTTATTGAAAATGGAGTATTACAAGAATTTAAAAAATACAATGAGTTTGAAGAGTTAGCGGATGCTACTATTTTATTTTTTTTTAAAGATAAAAATGGTGTAATCTGGGTGGGGAGTAATAATGGATTATTTCAACTTGATATTAAAAAAGGAATTATTGCAGAATATGGTAAAATAAGAAAGGAATGTTCCATCTTCCGTCTACCAAATTCCAACACATGCACCAAGATGCACAAGGTGTATTTTGGTTAGCGACAGAAGATGCAGGTTTGATTCGATGGAACAAGGCAACTGGGGAAGTTGATCAGTTTAATAAATCACATGGTTTTTTGACGAACAATATTTATTCTGTTTTTGAAGATGATTTTGAGAATCTATGGCTAAGTAGTTTTAATGGAATTATTCGTTTTCAAAAAGAATCTAAGAATTTTACAATTTTCAATGAGGAGGATGGAATAAGTGATAATGAGTTTAATCGAATTTCACATTTTCAATCGGAGGATGGACAAATTTATTTTGGAACTCAAAATGGAATTACAAGTTTTCATCCCAAAGATTTTCAAACGAAAGAAGCTTTAAAAGATGAATTTAAATTAGCTTTAAATCATACTTCTATTTTTGGATTAAATGCAACCAAGGATCAAATGGCTGATGGTTCTCAGATTGATTTGATGAATCTTGGCTCTGGAATTAGAGTAATTGATTTTGAAATCACAAGCCCTAATATGTTTTGGACGGACAAAATTGATTTGTATTATACTTTAACACCAATAGGTGAGTATAAAAAAGTATTACCAGCATACAAAGAAAAAATTAGTTCGGATAATCATGTCGAACTTTTTGGAATGCATCCTGGAACCTATGAGCTAAAAGTTAAAGCCTTACAAAAGAATGGAAAGCAGCTTGGAGAAACAATGATTATTCCAATGAAAATTAGGAAACCAATTTTTCATACAGCCACTTTTTGGATTTTTGTATTTCTAGGAACGGTTCTAAGTATTTGGGGATTGATTAGATTGAGAACAATGCACCTAAAAAGAAAACAGGAAGAATTAGAAAAACTGGTCAAAGAAAGAACCGAACAAATTTTTAACGATCAAAAAATCATTCAAACTCAAACCGAACAAATTGAGGCGATGAAAGAAAGATTGGATCGAAAAGATGAGTTGTGGATAGAACAATTTCAAATGATCGTCAACAAAAGATTGAATGATCCTGATTTATACTTGCCAGATATTATTGATGAAATGAAAATCAGCCGATCTATCTTTTATGAAAAAGTAAAGTCGCTCACTCAGATGACGCCCAATCAATATATTCAAGAACTTAGATTAAATAAGGCTAAAGAAATGTTGGAAGTGGGCAATGTAAAAACGGTAAAAGAAGTGGCTTTTTCTATTGGAATGAAACGGCCAAGTTATTTTTCCAAACTGTATAAAGAGCGATTTGGTATTCTTCCTTCTGCTTATTTTAATAGCCACAAAAATTAATTTCAAAAATTTTTTCATGCCAATCTGGACAATTTTGTGCAATTCTGGACAAATAGTTATCAGATTGGACAATTTTCTGCACATTTGGACTATTTCGTAGTTTGATTTCTCCTCCCTTGGTAAACTTTTCGCCGTTAAATTTTTCGAATGTTGAATTGATAAAAACGATTTTTTTAAATCCTTCTTTTCATAATTCA
The DNA here is from genome assembly GCA_045106765.1 of Saprospiraceae bacterium. Taxonomy (GTDB): domain Bacteria; phylum Bacteroidota; class Bacteroidia; order Chitinophagales; family Saprospiraceae; genus CAJQQY01. The sequence goes on from JBGCFD010000190.1 coordinate 1,843, forward strand.
TCAAACCAAAAAGAAAATTTACTTACATACAAATCTATTATTTATGACTCGAAATATTACATCTCGTGCTGGGCGGAGCATGGCTATAATTATGATTTCTCTTTTTTTATTCTTGAAATGAATGCACAAAATGCATTTATCACCACTTGGAAAACTGATCATGATGGAATCTCAAATAGTACTTCTATCACGATTCCAATTGATTCGACGATTAATCATATTTATAATTATGATGTGGATTGGAATAACGATGGGATTTTCGATGAGTTAGGAATCACCAGTTCTGTCACTCATAACTTTGGAAGTGAAGGTATTTACACTATTCAAATAAGAGGTGATTTCCCAAGAATATATTTTAATAATGAAGGGGATAAAGCTAAAATTTTGGATATATCACAATGGGGAGATATTGAATGGAAATTTATGACGTCAGCATTTAAAGGATGTGAAAATTTAAATATTAGTGCAACTGATGCGCCTGACCTTTCCAATATAACTAGTTTACAAACTACTTTTTCTGGTTGTACTTCCTTGAATGCGAATATCGAAAATTGGAACGTTGGTAATATTTCTAATTTTTATTTTGCCTTCGCAAGCTGTTCTAATTTTAATCAACCGTTGGATAATTGGGACATGAGTAGTGCGACGAATTTGCAAAGAATGTTTATTGGTTGTAGCTCGTTCAATCAGCCGTTGAATAATTGGGATGTGAGTAATGTTACACATTTTGGGGCAATGTTTTCCGGATGTTCTGTTTTTGACCAACCATTGAATAATTGGGATGTGAGTAATGGAATTTATATGGGATTAATGTTTACTGGTGCTAACGAATTTAATGGAGACATCACGAATTGGAATATTGAGAATGCTGTTTCGTTGAAAGGAACATTTCAAGAAGCGTATAAATTCAATCAAGATATTAGTAATTGGAATATACAGAATGTTAAAAATTTGTCTTATACATTTAAAGGAGCAACAGTTTTTAATCAAGACATTGGCAATTGGGATGTCAGTCAAGTAACAAAAATGGAATGGATATTTGCAGGTGCGAATGATTTTAATCAAGACATTGGCAGTTGGGATGTCAGTCAAGTTGTCAATATGAATTATGCTTTTTTTCATACCTATAAATTCAATCAAGATATTAGTAACTGGAATACTAGTAATGTGATTAGTATGCAAAATATGTTTAATTCAGCTATAATCTTTAATCAAGATATTGGTAATTGGAATGTAGGAAATGTAACTGGTATGAATTCGATGTTTGAACATGCAGCAGCTTTCGACCAAGACATCGGTAACTGGGATGTGAGTCAAGTAACCAGTATGACTCGGTTTTTGAATAAAGCAACTTTATCAACACCCAATTATGACAGCTTACTTATCGGTTGGAATAATTTAGAATTGCAAGATAGTCTAGATTTTCATGGAGGATATAGTATCTATTGTGAAGGTGGATCAGCAAGGGCAAATATGATTACCGTTGACACTTGGACGATTGAAGATGGAGGTTCGGAAAATATATCACCAGTTGTTTTGTGCCAGGATATTGAATTGTATTTAGAGGAAAATGGGGTAGTGGAAATTACAGCTGAAATGCTAGACAATGGCTCCTATGATTTTTGTACAGAAGTAAGTTTTTTTGCTTCGAAGACTATTTTTGATTGTAATGATATTGGAGTTCACTCAGTTATGTTGACTGTCCTAGATGAAAATGGGAATAGTGATAGTTGTGACGTTACGGTAGAAATTTATGATACTCCTTTTAATTTTATTTGCCCTTCAGATATGACCGTCTCTGCAAATAGCTCGGATTGTATGGCTCAAGTATTTTGGACAGAGCCTCAAGAAAATTGTGGTGTTTCATTTTCTTCCAATTTCAATAGTGGAGATATATTTCCGCTTGGGAAAACGACGGTTCTTTATCAGATTATGGATATAAATACGGTGCCTCAGATTTGCACCTTCGAAATTAATGTAGTGAACGATTTAGAAGTTAATGTAGATAGTCTCAAAAACTTAAGTTGTTTTGAATCACAGGATGGTGAAATTTTTATTTCTGCCAATGGAGGAGAAGCACCTTATGACATTATCTGGGATCAATTTTCTCAAGAAGAAAAATTTAAACTTACTGATCTTCCAGTTGGGAATTATTCTTTTCAAGTCACCGATGTTAACGGATGTAATCAAAAAGATACCGTCGAAATTATACAACCACCTCTGCTAGAATTAAGTGCTGATGTCAACAATTCTTCATCACCCCAAATCAATGAAATTGATCTAACTGTCATCGGTGGAACACCTCCTTATCTCTTTGATTGGAGTATGGATGGAACCGGAGATTATGACGATGAAGAAGATGCAAGCACTACAGTTGGCGGAACTTTTACCGTATCTGTCATGGATCATAACGGCTGTACAGAATTCTTAGGAGTGACTACAGAAACATTAGAAGTAACCTGCGAAGGAGAAAATTTTAATATTTACCCAAATCCAAATGATGGAGAATTTTCTCTTGTTTTTGAAAACTGTTTGGTGGAAGCGAAAGTTGAAATTTTTGATCTTATCGGAAGAAAAATTTACACTTTTCAAACTTCTGAATTAGAAAATGATATTGAGTTAGAAGCTTTATCTGCAGGAAAGTATTTTCTAAAAACGATTACGGATAAAGGCTCTTTGATCAAACCTTTTGAAGTAGTAGATAATTAATAAAGATGTTTAAGAGTGTCTGTTGAGCTTATGGAAATAGTTTTTTGGGTGTAATAATTTTTTATCAGATAATATCAGGGGGTCTTAACTGAAATAAAAAACGGATCTAAACCTTTTTTCCTAAGCCAACAAGGCATCTTAAATTGTCCTCTCAATCAAATTTTGAAAACGAAAACAGCATCCTTAAAATTAAATTAATTTCATGTATTTACTATTGAGCTCAGGAATTTCACTCTAATTAAAAATCAAAAATATGGGCTAAATATTTTTTTGAGTGAAAGTTTCTGAGACTCAATGTTTTAAAAAAGAAAATCCAAAAATGAGAAAAACAACGAATTTAATTTTTATGATAATGGTGATTTTATTTTTGATAAAAATCCCAACTTATGCCCTTAAATTTTCAAGTCCAATTCCATTTATTATTCATAATGAAATTGTTGGAACTTTTGCCTTTGAGCAATTATCAGATGATTATTTATTACTAAATACGAAAGTGGAGAAAAAGCATTTTGTCCATGCTTTAAAAAAAGAAGGAACCTGCTCAGCAAAAGATATGATGCTAGTTTGTGGCAATCAATATTTAATAGATCATTTTCAAGTAGAAGTCAATGGAAGAAAAATGATCCTACATTCAGAAGACTTAATTATCGAAAAAGATTTTGTCATCTTAACCTACACCATAAAATTACTTAGTCCGAAAGTAGAAGAAATAAAAGTGATTGGTGATTATATGTTTAAGTATAACGACCATGCAATTTTAAAAGTAATTTTTGATATAAATGAAGAGAGGAGAAATTTCAGTATCAAAAATAGAAAGAGAACCATCATCGCTAAATTCTAAAAAATAATATCTTGAATAAAATAATATACACAATTAGTATTTTTTTATTTCCTTTTTTATTGAATGCTCAATGTGATACTGCTGCTATTTATGCAAACACAACTTCGAATGCAGTTTGCTTTGACACCACTTTTTCCAAAGTGAGAAATTGTTATTCCAATAATATTCCAGATCATGATGATAGTTATAATTCTTCTTTTACGGTAGAGGCAAGTGAAGAAGAATATTCCATGTGTCTGTATCCAGATACGGCCAATACATTTACCCCTTTGTACGAAGAAGTTGAAACTCCTGCAGGATGTAATTATACTTATCAATTTGGAGTAGGTCTAAACGGAATTGGGTACACTCCTAATTCGAATGAATATTTTGATATCATAGATCCAGGTACTGGTTTAGAAACAGGAGAAGTTAATATTGAATGGCACAAAGAAGCTCGATACATGTTCAATGCCAAATTTGGAAATAATGGAGGACACCTTAATGCTTTTGGGTCATATCATTATCATGATATTCCAGTTGATTATTTTACAGATAGTTTAGAAATCACAATTGCTGCACATTCATCTATTGTAGGATATGCAGCAGATGGATTTCCCATTTATTATAAGTTTGTTTTTTCTGACGCAAATGATACTTCGAGTGCACTAGTCGCTCTCTCTTCTGGGTACACATTAATTTCTGGAACTCGTCCGGGCGATGGGTATTCTGCCCCAGACGGTTCCTATTCAGGATTGTACTATGAAGATTATGAGTACACCACTACGACCCTAGATTCTTGTAATGGAAGGTGGGGAAAAACACCAGACTTTCCAGATGGAACCTATTATTATGTTTTGACAGATAACTATCCTTACATTCCAAGATGTTTTAAAGGGACTGTTTTGGATAATACGTTTAGGTCGCTTTCTAACTGTCCAGCTTCGACTGCTTCGACAGATTGTTCTGATGGATCAGTCGAAGGTTGCACCGATCCATTTTCCTGTAATTACAATCCTGATGCGGTGATTGATGACGGTAGTTGTGATTACAATTATTCTTATGATACTTTGACGATAACTTCCTGTGGTTCTTATCAAGGACCGAGTGGCGCTTTTTATAGTGTTGATGGTACGTACTCTGATACATTGGTAGTTGGTGGGAGTTGCGACACAGTTTATAATATTAACCTAACCGTTTATGAAAATCCTTCCGCAACTAGGAATGGAACTAATCCAACTACAAGTGGTGGTTCAGATGGAAAAATATTATTTAGTGGATTATCAGGAACTCCACCTTTTCAATTTAGCATAGATAGTGCGGTAACTTATTCATCACCAATGCCTCCAAATTTCACAGGCTTAACCGAAGGAGAATATTGGACGGTGATCAAGGGTGGGAATGGTTGTGAAGTATTTGAGAAAATAACTTTGGGGCTTAGTTTACCAGTAGAACTTATTTCCTTTAATACAATTTTGCATGAACAAAAAATAGAATTAAAATGGATCACCGCTTCTGAAATTAATAGTTCTCATTTTGAAATAGAGAAAAGTTATGATGGTGTAAACTTTGAATTTCTAGAAAGAATATCCTCTCATCATAATTCTCAAAATCAACAAGAATATCATTTTTATGATTTTGATTTATTGAAAGAATATCAATATTACAGATTAAAAATGGTAGATTTTGATGGAGAATATAAATACTCAAACATCACAGTCGCAAATGTAAAAGCATTGTTACAGAAACATGGAATCATCTTGTTCCCTAATCCAACTTCAGAAGATTTAACAATTAGAAATGGAAATGGGAATGCCATTCTATATAATCATATAGGGAAAAAAATGAAGACGCTAGATATTTCATCATCTAATTATAAAGTCAATATCTCTGAGCTTCCAAGTGGGAAGTATTTCATTCAATTTATAAAAGAACAAGGAGAGAGTCGAGTAAAATCCTTTGTGAAAATCCAAAAATAGAATATAGTGTAATTCTAAAAATGATTGCAAATAAAGATTGGTCAACAGCTATTGAATTAAATAATAAAGGATTTAAAATGGAAAAATTAAGAGAGAATGACAAATGAAAAACGATAGAACTTTAGATAGGAGAGAAGGTTTATAACAATATAAATACGTGTGTTTTTTATGCTCGGAATCCAAACGCTGAAATTATAATTACTAACTCTTTTTTCTAAATTGTTGAAATAGAAACAAAGCAAACAAAAATAGAACTCCTCCGATGATAATTTTTTTAGAAAAAGAAAACCCCTCTTTACACAAGGGTCTTGCATCACCAAATTGAACAAACGCCGCCCAATAATAAGGATGCTGAAATGACTTTTTTGAGGATCTTAAATATTCCAATTTTGCATACCGAAGTGCTTGGTCTTTCGTTTCACCGTTTCTTAAATTTTGATAAAAAAGTTCCATGATCTTTGAAGTACTCCCATCATCTACTGACCACAAACTCATCACTACACTCGGACAACCTGCATGAATAAATCCTCTTGATAAACTCATTACTCCTTCTCCTTTTACTAATTGACCACTTCCAGTATTGCACGCACTCAAAACTGCTAATCGAGATTGAGAAAAGAAATTATACAAATCTTTATTGGAAAGATAATCATCAGTAAAAAATATTTTATTAAACTGATGATTATTTTTATCGGTACATGCATGAGTTGCTAAATGAATTATATCACTTTGTGCAGCATACTTTTCAAAAGAAGAAGTGTTCGCTTCTTCATCAACAAATATTTTCCCTCCCCAAATGGCTTGTATTCGAGTAACTTCTTCTTTGCTGTTTTTTAGATTGATAAGTTCTCCAATCTCGCAAGTCCGACTTGCATTGCTTCCTTCCAATTTTTTAAAGGATGGAGCAAAACCGACAAAATCAAAATTACTTTTGGATTTATTTTCTGCTACTTGATTCGCCAAAAGAGTGGAAGAATAACTGTAAGAAATATCGACTTGCTCAAATAAGTAAGACAAATCTTCCAAGTGATAACTCTGTGAAGATTCAGAAGGTGATTCGGATAATAAAATTTCAAAAGGAAGTAATCCTAAAATATCGTCAGGAATAATAACTAAAGAATTGATGTCATCGGTCAAGGATGTTTCGATTAATTGTTGGAACAAGTATTGGCTATTTGTAATATAATTTTGGTACGATTTAATTTCATCTTGATTAGTAGGGGATTGGCTAATCATGTTGCGAAGGTCGATTATACTTTTTTCAAATGACTCATCTTTTTTAAACTGACTCACTTTAAAATCATTTGAAGTGATGGTAAAAATATATACCTGCTCGTGACCAACAAAATATTCAATTAACACCGTAGAAGTATTTGGTAATTTTCTTTGCAGTTTTTCCACAGAAACCAACTCTGTTTTATCTTTAAACTCCCGATATTTTGGAAACTCTTTTTCAAGGGTTTCAATTAAGGTTTGATACTCTTGATTTAATTGAAATAATTTTTTGTCGAAATTTTCAAGATAGTTTTTGTCAGGCTTAATTTTTTGTTCTTCCTCGTTTTTTAGCTTTTCAAAATGATTGATTTCTAAACTTAGCTTTAATTCTTTTTTTTTTAAGTCATCAGGAATATCTGAATTATTGATGGCTGTATTTTCATTCATTGATTCCAATAATAAAACAGCTTTATTCCCTTCTACAAATTGAAAAGCATCATACAAATATAGATCATCAGTCGTTTCATTAAATAAAATTAAAGCAAGATCAATCGCTTGTTCAAAGAGTGGTAAAACTTTGGAAGATAATATTTCTTTGGATCCTTCTTGCCTAAAACTTTTCCGCAGCGTTGGAATTAATTTCAGCGATGCTTGATAAGTTTGGTAAGCAATTTTTAGATCGGAAAGGTTTTTATTTTTTTTATAAAATTGAAAAAAACATTCCGCTTTTCCTTTCAAGGCATCAAGTGCAATTAGATTGGAATAAAAATTCTCAGGCAAGGAATTTTGCTCAGCATTAGAAGAAGAAAAATCAGGGGTGACTTGATTCAAAGTTTTAAGGTAGAATTGGAGCGCCTTTTCCCAATCTCCCATTGAAGAATACCCGTTAGCAATTCTTAATATTTTTTCTGCCTTGACAGGATGTTTTCCAAATGCCTTGAATTCCTCTTTAGCTAGCTCAAGTGATTCAAAACAATATTCCAATGCTTTTTTATAATTGCCTTTTTGCTTATTGATTTCACTCAAAATATCTGCACTCCGTCCTTGATCAGGAACATAAACTTTATTGCTATAAGTTTCTGCTTTTGTTACATTAGATAAAGCTTCTTCCCAATTTTTTTCTTTGAGTGCTAACTCTCCTAAACTTAAATAGGCATTCGTTAATTCTCTAAAAACAAAATCAAAATTTTTCTGATTAGCTTTATTAGCTAAGACTAGTAACATTTGGACAGCTTCAGTATAACTCTCTTTCGCAGCTAGAAAATTATTCATTTTCTGATAAGTGTCGGCAACATTTATTTTAGCGATAGCTACCCTCCAACCATTTTTTTCAACCTCATTTCTAATTCTGCCTGATTCTTCAAAGTGTTTTAATGCTTCAATATAATCTCCTTTTCTAAAATAAATATCTCCTAAATTATTGAGATCACTAGCAATAAATTTTTTGTCATCTGATGCAATATCTATCTTCAAAATTTTTTGAAAAAATTCGATGGCAAGATCATAATTACCAATATCCATTTCATTCTTGGCTATACTACTTAAAACAGAAATAGAACTTGGATTATCTTCATCAAGATATTCATTAGCAAGCTGACTAGCTTCAAGCAGGGTGAAATGAAAATTAAAATAATCACCATTATAATTATATGCAGATGATTTGTAGATCAAGCTGAGAACTATATTTTCCCAATTTTGAGTTTTTTGGAAAAAGAACAATGCACTATCCGCATAGATGACTGCCTGGTCAAGATCTTGTTTGTATATATCGTTGGTTTTCTTTAGATAAAAATGACCAAGAGAATCAATTTTACTTATCTCTTGAGATGCTAATTTTTGTCCATTTATATTAAAATACACTAGCGTAAATAATACTAAACTTACCAACCGAACCATCTTGTTATCTAATTAATTTGTTCTTTTAATAGAGCGGTAATAGTTAGAAAAGCAAACTCAAAATTAACTTTTAAAATTTTGAATTCACTTTTCTTAGCTAGAACTTTTTTTAAAAAATAACAAAATAGGTTTCGATGAATCTAATATAACAGGCAACCGCTTCTTATAGCTTTATAATTTTTGAAGTTGTTCTTGATTCATCTACTAACAAATTGAGGTAATAAATCCCTTGAGGAAGACTACCCATATCTAGGGTAACTTTTCTCATTCCAATTTCTGGTGCTACGGATTTTTTCATCACCAAAGCTCCAGTCCAATCATATATTTCAATTTCAGTTGGAGTGTCTCCTTTTTGAGTTTCAAAAGTTATCGCAACCTCATCCGTAAAAGGATTTGGAGCAATGCTAGGAGTTAATTTTATTTCTTCAAATTGATTGTTTGATAAAATTACTCTATTAGTTTTACAACTACTTGTACAATCGACACATATGTCAAAATCATATTGTGGTACACTAGAATCTCCATCACAATTTGAAGCAATAGGATTTCCTTGACCGTCTAAACATAATGAACAAGTTTCATGAAATACCTCGCAAGAAGCAACTCCATAAACATCTCCATACGGTATTGGATCGAATATCACAGGACCAGTTTTTGATTCAATAACTCGTGCACTTATAGTTTTTTCATCACTATCAGGGCAAGGATTAAAATTACTGAAATATTGAGTGATGTCAATTTCATGTTGATAGATATAATGAAAACCTTGTAATGAAGGACTCTCCAAAAAATCACCATTATAAATGAAGCCATTAATAATAGGAATTGTAACTTCATAATTACCATCAAAATCAACATCTAATTGAACATACAAATCAGGCATCGTTGTTGGCAAATCATATGATTCTCCCAGCATAGGCTCGACATCAAATCCTATCAAGTTAGCAAAATAGATGGACATAACTATTTGGTTGGAGCATCCAGGCCCTCCTTTAAATATAATCCCACTTTCTTCATTACATACAGGAGAAGAAGAAACAGAAGGAGTTTTAATTCCACATAATCTCGCTAATTCTGAGGCTTGAAGATTGGTGGTAAATATTCCAAAAGCGAGGAATATAGTTAAGACAAGTTTAATTTTACTCATGATCATTTTGTTTAAATAATTAATTTAAAAAACAATATAAAATATCTTAAATAGACCTCCAAAAAAAATTGGAGGCCTGGTCAAGAAGAGCAGGAAACCAAAAATGGTTACCCTGTTTTTTTGCTTTGAAAAAGCCTGGTTTGTTTTTTAGAAAATTACTTAATCAAATTAATTTTTTGAAAAGAGTATTTCCCATTTTTTTATTTTCTGCTCTTCTGTTGACTAGTTTTAGTATATATCTTTATTTAAAAAAGTGTAACCGTTTTTTTTGAAAAAAATCTCAACATCAAATTTGATGTTGAGATTTTCTATTTGCTTTTTAACCTTAGAAAATTGTAATATTGCCATTTGAGTCTATCGTGGCAGTATAACTAGGGCCGGTAAGGCAAGGTGCACTACAAGCTACGGTATCATCATCTGGACCTCCACAAAGTGTAATTGCAAAACCACAATTGTTTGATGAAGTGGAAAAGAAAACTGGTCTTCCTTTTGCACCAGTTGCTCTTGAACCCGCTGGGCCAGGGATAGCAAAGCCTACCGCATTTGCAGGAACGTTCCAATTAAGATCATCTTGGTTATCACAGGCTGCAGGGTATGAATAATGAACTTTTACTCTAAAGTCGCAATCAGTATTATTAGTAATCGTTTGAGAAAATGCATCCGAAGATGACGAAATAAATAAAGCTACAAGAAGAACTAATTTTAATAAATTTTTCATGATAAAAGTGTTTTATGAACCGTTAGGTTCTGTTTTGAAAATAAAATATGACATTAAATTTTCGCTCTTCTTTGACCTGAATCTACGATATTTGAGTAGATACTTTTTTTAAACCTTGATTGATTTTTTCTTCTTAAAATATTGTTGTTTTTTGAGGAAGAAAATAATATCAACCAACCGCCGCTAAGTATTGCGCAATGGTTATTTATTTTATTTATAAAGAAAAAATAAAAAGTGTAACCACTAAATCATTTTTTTTTCGTTTTAAAAATAAAAACACTTTTCGAGTTACCTTTTTGAAATATAAAGTATATACTTAAACTAGACAGACATGCCATTGGATAATGAAAAGAACACAATAGAATTATTGCGTTCTGAAAATGTAACAGAGAATGATCAAGGATTAAAAATTTTATATCAACAATTTTTTCCTATGATTTCTCATTTGATTCAACGTAATAGCGGAGGGTTGGAAGACGTAGAGGATCTATTCCAAGATGGAATTCTTGTACTTTTTAATCAAGTCAAAAAAAATGATTTTGTGCTGACTTGTAAATTGAGAACTTACTTTTATTCTATTTGTCGTAATCTTTGGTTAAATAAATTAAATCAAAGAAAAACAGATATCGTAGATATTCAAGATCACGAATCTTTTATCGTTATCGAACCAACTATTTTTAAATCTATAGAAGTCAACGAGGAAAAAGAAGCGATGCTAAAATTGATCGGTCATCTCGGAGAGGATTGCCAGAAAATGCTCACTTATTTTTACTATGAGCGTATCAAAATGAAAGAAATTGCGATTAGAATGAATTTTGCTAATGATCAAGTTGCTAGAAACAAAAAGGTTAAGTGTCTAAAAAAACTAACTTCGATCATAGATCAATCCCCTTTTTTTACTCGATTTTTTAAATAGATTATGATGAATTATATCAATCAAATTGACGACTTTATTTTAAATAAACTTTCTCCCCAGGAGAAGGAAGATTTTCGGCAGCAATTATTAAAAAATGCAGAGTTAGCTCAAGAAGTTAGAAAAAGAGAATTGGTTCGAGATGGATTGGAAGCTTTGGGAAATCAAAAAATGAAAGACCGAATCAAAGTTGTCAGAAAAGAAATGCTTGACCAAGAAAAAAATGACAACCCTCCAAAAAACCAAAATAGAATTATTCCCTTATGGATCATGGCGGCAGCAGCAATTTTTATTCTTGGTTTTGTCGGATGGCAATTTTTAAATCCAACTGAGATAACCCCCGAAGAGATTTTTGCAGAAAGTTATCAACCTTATATGGAAGACTTTGGGAGTCGAGGAACTGATATGACAAAAAATTATCTACAAGCAGGTACATACTATAATGAAAGAAATTATTCTGCTGCCATTCCTCTGCTGCAAAATATATTAGAAGCAGAACCTCAAAATTCGGAAGTAGAATTAGTACTAGGCGATTGTCTTTTATCCATAAATAAAACAGAAGAGGCTATGGTTCATTTCAACTCCATTTTGGCAAGAAAAACCAATTTGTATAATGATCCTGCTCAATGGTTTTTGGCTTTAAGTTATTTAAAACAAAATGAAATTGAGGCTTGCAAAAATGCGTTGAAAAATTTAATCGACAATCCTAGAGCAGATTATCATGAAGAGGCAAAGGAATTACTATCTAAATTAAACTAATCGGTTTCTTCTAATTTTTTTAAAAATCTTACCTACCTTACTCCCTCATATTACAATTCAAAAATTCACCTCTAATTAGAATTGGAAAGAAGAAGCGAGACAGATCATTTTTAAACTTTTAACAACTCAGGTAGTTGGCAAATCGCCAATGACAAAACGAAGGTTTATAAGTAAACCAAAAGAGTTTTGATGCAACAGAATTATAAAATAAATTGAATCCGAGAGTGATTCAATAACTCTTCGTCAAGAGATTTTATATAATCCTTTATAGGCTGTTTTGCGTTAAATCCGCTTCTGGTTGATTATACGATGGATAGTCGGGTGTACATATATCAAACCTTTTGGAAAATTTTATTCGCCTTTGTTTTACAAAAACGTAAATCAAAAATGGATAAAAATAAAGTATACGAAAAAATTATTGATGACCTTGTCAATAATAATTATGCTCAAGTAGATGGTTTTTTTGCAAAATCAACTTGTATTGGTTTGAAAGAATTATTGTTGGAAAAAGAAAAGGAAGGCATTTTCAAAAAAGCAACTATTGGAAATAAAGTCAATGCCAAAAAAGTACTTACCATTCGTTCTGACAAAATTTCATGGATAGAAAATAATTCGGAAAATGAATTTGAAAAAGCCTTCAATTTCCAGATTCATGACTTTTGTACTTATCTAAATCGTACTTGCTACACAGGAATTAAAGATTGGGAATTTCACTACGCACTTTTCGAAAAAGGAGCATTTTACAAAAGACATATCGATAGATTTAAAAATGACAATAGCAGAAAATATTCTGTGGTCACCTATCTCAATCAAAATCGGCAAATAGATGATGGCGGTGCATTGGTAATTTATACTGACCAAGGAGCAGTCACGATTTTGCCGGAGTGGGGGAGAACCGTGATTTTTAAGAGTGATTTATTGGAACATGAAGTGATGGTAAGTAGAAAGGATCGATTGAGTATTACTGGATGGTTGAAGTGAAAATTTTCATTGAACTACTCCGTCAGCAAGCTGCTAATCTATGCACACAAAATTGACGCAAAAATGAATTAATCATTTTAAAGTATATAAATCATTGAAAACAGATTGTTTAGATAGATTATTTTTTCTTTATTGTTTTTTGAATCAACAAAATACACTATTCATAAAGTATTAAAAGTCAATCATTTATAAACTTGTGTGTATAGATATCAATATAGAATTTCACCACATAGACACCTAGAAAACATAGGTGAAATTCTATGTTTTCTAGGTGTCTATGTGGTGAAAAAAATTGGTCGTGGAGAGATTTTTCACTTATGAGATATCATTGCTGCTGTTGCACCCGATGCAAGCATCGGGGAATTATTTAGATTAAAAATCATTCGCTATTTAACATTTGAATTAATCTTTAAAGTTAAGTTAAAAACTCTTTTTTAAAATCAATTTTGTGGTGTATTATTTAATTTGGGATAAGATTTTAATATTCCTAAATTTTAAAATATAAGTCATGCTAAAACTTTACTCCACTTCATTTCTACTTTTTGTTTTACTTTCCATAAGTAGTTGCGTTGGATATAATTCAATCACCAAGTCCGAATTAATTACTACATCATTTATTCAAAAAAGCGAACATCCAAAATCAGGTTGGAAAAAAATTCCTATTTATGACGACAATGATTTACTACTTACACCATACCGAGTAATTTCCAAAATTATTATAACTGGAAATGAATCAACGATGGATAAAGGATTAATTAGGAAAATGAAAAAAGAAGCGAGTCGCTACCAAGCTGATGCAATTATCTTTAAAAAGGTCAGAGAAGTTGAACGAACTTCAGTCAACGGATTTGCCATCGCAATCAATATTATAACTTTGTTTGATGACACAGGTAGCGAGCAATTAGATATGGGTGGAGATTATATTGCTTATGAATATGAAGGTATTGCTATTAAATTTTTGGAGGAAAATTGACTTCAAAAAAACCACATCGTCAATTCCTTATCATAAATTTTAGACAAAAAATATTATTTCACAGGCACAACAAATGGAATTTTCCATTTCCCATCTAAGACTTCCTGCTTCGGCCAATACAATCGTAAGGTCAAATAAAAAGGACCTAACTTTGGAATCGGCAACCAGTTTTTTATTTTTTCTTCGACTGGTTTTTCTGTTTGAATATATAAATCTAAAGATCCATCTGCATTAAATGTTAAATCATCTCGGTCACCAAGTGCAAAACGATTCAATTCATTTTTCACCAAAAACTCATCTTCATTATAAGCAGTCAAAGACCAAAAAGCATTGACGGGAGGAATCTGATTAGCGTCAAAATGTATAGTATATTTTTTACTCGCATCTAGTCGATTTCCATTTTTATCAAAAGAACAATTTGGATAAACTGCATCCTCAGGAATCAATGCACCTAATCCAATAAAATCAATATAAGCTCTTCGCAAATAATCCGTTCCATAAGTTCCAATCCCTTCGCTGACCAACATCCAACCATTATTTAAAAGTGTTGGGTCTGGTTCTGCACGTCGAGTTTCAAATTTTTTATGAATAAAATCAGGGAGTTTACTAAGCTTAGTTTTTAAAATAAAATTGTCTGTACTTACATCAAAAGATTGCCCTGGGACAAATCCAATCTTAGCCATTTTTTCCAAAGCAGCAGTATCGGCAGCAGCAGGTGGATTTTTTACCATCAATTCAGATAGTCGATTGAGGTAAGTTTTGACATCCAATTCCCGAATCGTTTTTACAGGAATAATGCTTTTATTTTCCGCGTTGACAATGCCAGAAGGGGGAATGTAATTTTCGTTTCCGTACTCACTCAATGGAACCAAACGCATAGAATCTTGAATTGCTTTTACCGTCGTCGCACCATCCTCAGCGCTATTCACTTGAATCCTTCCGAGCAGCCAAGCCATCTGAGTAGGCGATTGAATCAATGTCATTCCTGCAGGTGTTTCTCCTTTCCAAGTTGGTCCGACAATTAATAAAACTTGTGCAGCTGTTCCAGTTGTTCGAGTTCCAGGCGAAGCAAAAATATTAGAATATGCATCATAGAACGGCAATAAATAATATCGTTCCGTTGCAGGCATCGAAAGCACTTGTGGTTCATTTTCCAAATCAAACCAAGCGACGGAATAGTAAGTATCAACATTCGGTTTGACAATCGCAGTCAAAGTGTGATCTGGAAAACTTCTAAAATGTCCTAGTTGATTTACAGGGGCAATCGGTCTAGTTGGATGTGGCGTTTCAATATTGGTAGAAATTTTTTTAGTCAAATCCATCAAAATTAGTGGATATCCAAAAACATAACTTTCGCCAATCGTCTTAAGTAGTTCATCGGTGGAAATTTCTTTTTCTCCATCAGCAGTTGAGACCGTTGTAGTATCACTTTGACAAGAAAAAAAAAGAAAAGAAGTAAGTAACAAGAAAAAAATTGTGCGGTATAAATTCGGCATTTTTATTTTTTATGGAAACAAACTTAGTTAGATTGGTTGATAAATAAAAATTAGTGTATAGTAGAAACTCTTTCAAATAATATGATTTTTTAATTTTATATGTATATTTAACCTCCCCTTAGAAGAAAAACCAAAATGATTTCAGAAAACTTTCCAACACTTATTTTTCCAATAAATATTAAGGTCTATTTTCTTCCAAGGACACTTGGTCTTATTTTATTACTCATAATAGTGTAACGAAAAATGAATGATTTAATTGAAAGCATAGTAGAGCATCGTGAAATTGCCATTTTTGTAATTGGATTGTTATTGATTATTGGCGCAATTACTAAAGGAGGCATTTCTTTGGGGTCTTTTGAAATTCCAAAAATTGAAACTGGGCAAGCAAAGTTATTAGGTGGTTTAGGTTTTTCTCTAATCCTTTTAGCTCTTTTTTTAATACTACAACCTGAAGCAAAAAACAATAAACCAACTGCATCTAATTACTCGAAAACTATCATAAAAGGAGAAACATTGACCATTCCAATTATGGATCATGTGGAAGATAAAGATGAGACGGATTTATTAAAAATTTCCATAGTTGATGATGCAGATCTTGGTTCAACAACTATGAAAAATAGCAATATAGAATATATTGGAAATAAAGTTGGAAATGATTTAATCATTTATCAAGTATCAGATGGCAACGGCGGAAGAGATACTGCTAAAGTGACAATCACAGTAAACGCGCCTCCTTCAAAAATAGTAACTCGCAATGGAAGGTTGATTAACATTTTCGGAAAACCAAAAAAAGGAATTTACAAAACAGATTTAGCCAATGAAAAAAAATCTCCTGCTGAAAAATTAATTACTGCTAACGAAGAGGGCGAATTTGATATAAGGACTAATGAAGAAAATGATATTTGTAAAATATTTATAGCGGAAGATATTACTGATTTTTTTCTGAAATATAAGGAAGACGTCAAAACGGTTGAGTACAATCCATTAGATACCATTGAAATAGTTTTTTGCAATAGTTATGATAAATTGGAGAGGAAACCAGATTCCACCATTTTTAAAAATCGATTCAAAATTCCAATAAATCAATTAAATATTTCTATTGAACAAAATGGCGATAATAAGACACTAGACTATGGTGAATTATATTTAGCTATAAAATATTATGGTTCCTATTCCAAAGACAACAAAGGAAATTTGGATTTTCATTTTATTCAAAAAACTGGCGACAAAACGGTTTATGAACCTGTTGAAATAAAGTCTAATTCTAGCCCAAGTGGTTGGAGATCTTATTTGAAAAAGAAATTATTAAAAGGAGAATATGATTTGATTATCAAATCAAAAAATGGAACAGAATTAGAAAGAATCGAATTTGAGTTGATATAAATAGTCCTTGCACTAATCTCGTAATTTGCTTAAGAACCATTTATTATTAACCAAGTTGTATTTAAAATTAATTTTTAAAACCTACATTTGAAAAAATCAAATTTTCGAATGTAGGTTTTAAATTTTAATCAATGAGTCTTACAAAAAAGATAAAAAAACTAGCGTCCAATTTTATTCCTTCTCCCATCAAAATTGATTTCCAAAAAGGAGGAGGAAGTGCTATCCAAGAAGTTGCACCCTATCCCAAAGAAGCATTTTGGGACAGTTCAGTTCCAATTCAAAAAACCAATGCAGGTTTGGAATATGTGCGAACTCCTGCTGAACGATTCGAAAATTTGTCAGGCTATTCTTTTACGGAAAATTATGTAGACATCAATGGTTTGCAAATGCATTATGTTGAGGAAGGATCAATAGATGGAGAAGTAGTTTTGATGTTGCATGGACAACCAACTTGGTCCTATTTATATCGAAAAATGATTAAAGGTTTAGTTGAAAAAGGCTACCGATGCATTGCACCCGATTTAATTGGAATGGGAAAATCGGATAAGCCCATTCATGAAAAATATCACACTTACGATCAACATTGCGAAGACATTTTAAAATTTATTCAAAAAATAGGTTTGCAAAATGTTACTGTCTTTGTGCAAGATTGGGGAAGTTTAATTGGAATGAGAATAGTTGGAGAAAACCCCAATTATTTTGCGCGAGTAATTTTAGCGAATGGAGATTTGCCTTCGTTTAAAGCTGACTCCAATAAATTTTATATCCCAAATCCAGTCATCGTCAATCCAAAAGTCAACGCTCTAAAACCCGCCGTAGCAAAGTACGCGCTCAAAGGAATGGAATATTGGTTTCAGTCATGGATACTTTACTGCTTGACCAATATGAATACTTTCGTAGGCGAAGTAATGAATCTTTCAACTGAAGTAAACTTGACCGAAGCAGAAACTGCAGGGTACGAAGCCCCATTTCCTTCTTTTATTTTTATGGCTGGTCCACGTACTTTACCTTCTATGAATGCAGGTCTCCGAGGTCAACAAATGGCTGCCATCGAAGGTTTGAAAAAATTTAAAAAACCATTTTTATCCTTGATCGGATTGAAAGATGGATTGCTTGGAAGACGTTCCATTCAAAAAAAGTGGGTGGCAAGAATCCCTGGAGCTAAAGGTCAAAACCATGAGCAGTTTGAAAATGCGAATCATTTTATACAAGAAGATATTGGTGAAATTATGGCAGATCGGACACATCAATTTATTCAAAAAAATCCTATTTAAGTATTTAGGCATCGGATGCCTTTAAGGTATCCAGTACCTCCTAAGATAAGTTTAAATGAACTCAATCCACTTCGACACATTAATTATCGGCGCAGGAATCTCAGGAATAAGTGCTGCTCATTATATGCAAACAGATTGCCCCAACAAGACTTACGGAATTTTAGAAGGACGAAAAAATATTGGCGGTACTTGGGATTTATTTCGCTATCCAGGGATTCGATCAGATTCTGATATGTACACTTTTGGTTTCGCTTTTCGACCTTGGACCAATGCTAAAACTATCGCTCCAAGAGAAGCAATCATTAAATATTTGGAAGACACCATCAAAGAGGAAGGAATAGATCAACATATTTTATTTGAGCATAGAGTCAACAAAGCAACTTGGTCTTCTGAAAATTCCTTGTGGACGATTTCTGCAAATACGCCTGATTCAGATCAACCTAAAATTTTCACTTGCTCCTTTTTATCCCTTTGCACAGGGTATTATGATTATGAAAAAGGATTCACGCCAACCTTCAAAGGAAGCGAAAATTTTAAAGGACAAATTGTTCATCCACAAAAATGGACAGCCGATATTGATTACGCTGATAAAAAAATTATCGTCATTGGAAGTGGTGCAACTGCTATCACTTTAATTCCATCACTAGCCGAAAAAGCAACTCATGTCACGATGCTTCAACGTAGTCCAACTTATATTGCAACTCAGCCGTCCATTGATAAATTAGGGCAATTACTTTATAAAATTCTCCCGACAAATACTGCCTTTAAAATCAATCGCTGGCGCAAAATTCGCTGGCAACAATTCACCTATAGTTTAGCGAGGAAATATCCTAATTTTATAAAAAAGACGTTGCTAAAAAAAGTCAAAGAAGCCTTAGGACCAGACTTTGACATTAATCTACATTTTACACCAAAATATGAGCCATGGGATGAGCGATTATGTTTAGCACCTGATGGAGATATTTTTACCACTATCAAAAATAAGAAAGCTTCCGTCATCACCGATCACATTGAAGAATTTATAGAGAATGGAATTCAACTCAAATCTGGGGAAATATTAGAAGCAGATATGATTGTCACCGCAACAGGTTTGAATGCGACAGTCATCAGTAATTTTGATATTGAGGTTGATGGAAAGTTGATTGATTTTTCTAAAACAGTAGCTTACAAAGGTTGCATGTTTAGCGATATTCCAAATATGACTTTAGCGTTTGGTTACACCAATGCATCATGGACTTTGAAATGTGATATGGTAAGTCAATATGTTTGCAGGCTAATTAATCATATGGAAAAAAATGGTTACCAGCAATGTTGCCCAGAGCAAAATGACCCTAATTTAAAACTAGAACCTTACATGGATTTCACACCAGGTTATATTTTAAGAGTGCTGGATCGTTTGCCAAAAAAAGGTTCGACAGCACCTTGGCGAGTGGAGCAAAATTATTTTTATGATAAAGATATTTTTGAGAAAAGTGCATTGGACGATGGAGTGATCGTGTTTAAGTAAATTTATAAAAATAAAACAATGTCACCACAATTATTGGCCTGGAAAAACTCAGGGGAATATATTTCCTACGGGCCATTCCAACATCAACTTTTTATCAAACAATTGGGTAGTTCAACTGCTTCCGCTGAAAAAACTTTATTATTAATTCATGGTTTCCCAGAGTCTTCCTATTCATTTCACAAAGTTGTAAATGGATTGTTAGAAAATTTTGATCGAATCATTTTGTTCGATATGCTGGGCTATGGATTGAGTGATAAACCAACAGAAAATTATACCTATTCTTTGTTCGAACAGGCGGATACTGTTTTTAAAGTTTGGAAATATTTTGGTATCAAAGGTGGACACTTACTTTCTCATGACATGGGCGATAGCGTAGCAACTGAAATTGTTGCTCGACATAAAAACGGTTTGATGCCAGCGTGGTTTTCGGAAGGATTACAAAGTTTGACATTTACCAACGGAAGCATGATTTTGGAATTAGCCAGTTTAAGAATTACACAAAAAATATTACTCTCCAACTATGGTCATCTTCTAAAAAATTTGACAACCTTCAAATTATTTAATCAACAAGTGCGCAGCGCACATGGAAATAAAAATTTATCTACAGAAGATATTGAAATGCTTTGGGAAGGGAATACCTTGCAAGATGGACATAAAAAATCTTACCTAACCATTAAGTATTTAAATGATCGGAAACGATTTGAAAAAACACGTTGGCTTCCTGCCTTGGCTCAGACGAAATTACCTGTTCATATCTGTTGGGGCAATGAAGATGCAGTAGCTAAAGTTGAAATGGCATATTACCTAAAAGAAAAAATTTGCAAAAATGCGACGTTAACAATCATGAAAGGCTTAGGCCATTTTTGTCAATTAGGAAGTCCAGAGAAATGGGTGAAATATGTAAATTCATTTTATAAAAATATTTTAAAATAAACAATGAATGAACACCAAAAGATAAAAGAGGAAATATACTACATGGTTATCAAATATGGGTAGCATTGCCGAAAGATAAAGAAGAAATGTTACCAAGATTTGATTTTTATTCCAAACAAGATATTCATACTTGGGAGACCGATCAACTTACTAAAGAAAGCCATCACAACAGTAAAAAAGTTATGATAAAAGTCCCAAACAAAAACAGTACAAATAGAGCTGCATAAAAAATATTCAAAATGACAAACTTAAGCAAGGTCTTCCAAATACTCTGTTGATAAACTCGCCACATCGAAATAAATAAATAGGTCGCAATCACACCGAGCAAAACGAAGAACATCCATAGTGGAATAATATTAATTCCAAAGATCAATATTGTTAATACCAAAAAAGCAAAGGAGTGAATATGGAAGGCAAAAATCAAATGTTCTATATAATAGTAGGTATGCCGATAATACAATGTATAAAGTCCCAATGCCAAAAAAGGCATCATCAGTAAAATCGCCCACGTGAGGTGGCTTATAAATGCTGCTGATAACTGTGATTCATCTTTAATATATTTTGCCTTTTGCTTAAATAATAATCGGTCATACCAGCTGGCATCGTTCTTATATTTTTGGGTCAACTCCTTCTCATCCATTTCAAGAAAATCACGTTTTAAAACTAATTCCTGACCTTCATTTCCAAAAGCCATATAATAATTCAAATCGACTCCATTACCATAACCATCTCCATAACCATCTAATAATTCATCCAACGAATCCCGGAATACTGTCACGATGGTATCTGTAATTAGCTCTGTTTCTTGACTTGGAAATATATTGTTAGTAGAATCTACTATATTCTCTAAAATCCTTTTTAATTTCTGGCGTTCATAATTTTCCTTGATCCGATCTGTAATATTATAATAATGATTGGTGCTAGATTGAAAATCTTGAAAACTCATCGCAACAATAACTAATACAGAAGTCACCAATAACAATCGCAAAGGATGGACATATTTTCGATGCCTTCCTGCAAAATATTCTAAAGTTAATTTGCCAGGAATAAATAACGATTTGAAAGTGCGCCAAGTCCTAGATTCAATATTGAGTACTGAATCCTGAAACTCTGACCATAGTTCCGAAAAAGTAATTTTACCATCCGTATTCTTCTGACCGCAATTTGGGCAAAATTGGAAAGAGGATTTATTTTCAAAATCACAGTTACGACAAACATGTTGAGATGCTACACTCATTCTTTTTACACTAGATTAATGAAAGATTTAATGGTAAGTTAGAGAAAGGTGAATAGAATTAAAAATATAGATTAAGAAAATAATTCTATCCCATAGAATCCAACAATAACTAACTCCCCTAAATTAATTCTTTACTATCTTCTTAGTACCCTCCTGAATATTTTAAAAGTTCAAAAAGTAATTTCGCACTTAATCCTGATACCCGATCAGTATTCGATGGGGATCAAGACGTTTACGACAAAATTATGAATCCAAAATATGGAGCGGATGGTATCCTAACTTTTTTGGCGATCATAGAAAAAGATGGAAGTATGTCAAATGAACATTGTCTTGGATCAGTAGGTAAAACGAATTGTACGATTGGACTTTCTTATTTAAAAAAATTAACGCCATGGAAACCAGCCATTGAACTACTCCGCAGCAAGCTGATGGAGAATCAAAAAACAGTTTCATAGATATCAATATAGAATTTCACCACATAGAAAACATAGAATTTTACCTATGTTTTCTATGTGCCTATATGGTGAAAAAAATTGGTCGTGGAGGAATTTTTTCACTTATCAAGCATCGGGGAATCCTTTAGATTAAAAATGGAAGAAAGATAAGGTCACAAATTAAAATAACAGTTCAAACTCAATAATGAATAAAACAAAAATACTATTTCCTAAATTCACTTTTTAACAAAGAATAAATCACCGAATCTTCCAGTCGATCATTCACAAGATAATGCTCTCGCAAAATACCTTCTTTTTTGAAATTCATTTTACTTAAAAGTTTTAAGGAAGGAATATTATAGACGGCGACTAGTGCTTCAATTCGATGTAAGTTCATTGTTATAAATCCATATTCCAAAATCTTTTCCAATGCTTCGGACATCAATCCTTTTTGTTTAAATGATTCTATCGAAATGTGATAACCAATCTCTGCTCGACTATGTTCCGTGTACCACGTGTGATAACCACACCAACCGATAATTCTATCAGAGACTTTTTCGATTAATTGAAATCCTCGAAAGGATTTATTAAACATAGAAAGCCCATTGTCATGTTTATTTTTTTCCTTAGCCAGTTCTTCTTTTGACGATAATCCAAGAAATTTCATTTGTTCTTCTTCTGAAAAATTCTGATATATAAAATCATACACCTCGGGTGATAATATTCTTAAGATTAATCTGTCTGTAGTTAATTTTTCAAATTTCATTTTGACTCATCGTTTTTGATTCTCTTTGAATTTTTCTAAAAATAGCTTCACTCACTTTTTGATGACCAGATACGTTAATATGTCCGTCGATGATAAAATAATCTTGCTTCTCTAAAATAGTAGAAAAATCAATTAATTGAATTTTTCCCAAATGATTTTTCTTCACATATTTTTTGAAGGCTAAATAATATTCGTCAGTCGTGTCAAAAGATTCTAAATTAAAAATAATTATTTCCCCTTTGAATCCTTCTTGCAGTAATTTTACGATCTTAAAAAAATTATCAATTTGATGGGATAATTTCAATGACTGGACTTCCTCCTTTTTTGGTTCCTTTATTTTTCTAATTTGATGGGCAAAAGTTTCAAAACAATATTTAAAAGGGTAGTAGTTCGATTGTAAAAAATTACGCTTGTACCTAAATTGATATTCTCTTTCGGACGAAATTTTAAGTTGATTTCCATTTTCCAAAAACGATTGATTCTCTCGCAAATCATTCGAGCAGTATTGCCAAATGATAGTCTGACAAGAATCTGTTTTTAATTTTTGAAACATTAAATATTCGCGAGCAGTTCCATAAGAAACAATTCCTGTGTTCAAAACTTTCTTTTGCGTTTTTTCTTCTAGCAAATTGGCAAATGTCTCGTTTTGTTCTACGCCCCAACCCATGGTATGAGAATCACCCAACATGATAATTTCTGGAAAATCAAGAGACCCTTCATCATCCCGAACCCCTTGAGAATTGATTTGATAATGATTGGAATATTCAATATTTGAATTGGTTGTGTTCCCTGGTTGAAGTCTATAAAATAAATCAGGATCATACTTTCCCAAACCCATTTGAAAGGAGGGAATATTACGTAAATATTGAAAATAAATATCTTTAGAAAACTGAATAATAGAAGGTGATTGAACTCGTTGTTGTTTGACTAAAGTAAACGTTGAGTAGATTCCAATTTCAAAAAATAAAACTACACTAAAAAAGTATAAAGAATTGATTTTCAATATTTTAGATAAAAAATATAAAGTCATTATTACACCTAATCCGACCAATAAAACATAAACACCAATCGAAATCCAACCTCCATTAAAATTATTATTAAAAAATATAGGTAGTATCAATAATGCTAATCCAAAAAGGAATTTCCGTCGATCTGTTTTAAAAAAATACATTTGGTTTAAACTTCTTTTTCAAGGTAATTTAAAAATTGTTCCATCTGAAAATCCCAATGAAATTTTTGTAATGTTTTCATTTTAATAGGGCGAGTAATTGTTCTTTTTTCCAACCATTCCTGATAATATTTTAAAATAAAATCTTCTACTTTTTTCTGATTATCATTTTGATCATAAGCAACGATCCCTGCATTTAGTTCATCAAATATTTTTTCAAATTCATCATCCTTAGAACCTTTTATGATCAACAAAATTGGATTTTGCGCAGCTAAATATTCATAAAATTTTGCTGTCAAAACACCTTGCTGATTTTCGCTGGCCCAACTCAACAATAAATTGATCTGACTTTTTTGCTGAATTGATTTGGCTTCCTCCATTGGAACAATTCCATGGAAAATATTTATTTTTTGCAGGTTAAAATCATCGACCCATTTTTGCCAAATACCTGCTTCTGTTCCTGCATAGGAAATTTGAATTTTATTATCATCAATTTTTCCCTGCCGAATTAAACTTTCTAATGCTTTAAAAAGTAGCTCTGCAGATCGCAGATTTGCATAAATAGATCCGGTGTAGGAAATCGTAAATTTTGGAAAAAAAGAATTTTCACTCGCGGCTTGATTTATCGTTGATGAAATCGAATTTCGGAGGACATATATTTTATCATGATAATCAGATAGGTTTTTTGTAAGTCCCCGTGAAACTGTTGTTACAATATTTGCTCTTTTTAGAATCTGTCGATTAAACCAATGTTGTAATTTTGGAAAATAAACATTGTCTCGCATTTCATCTACATGTAAATCTCGAAAGTCCGCAATCCAAATCAATTTAGAATTCCAACGCTTTAACAAATAACAAATCAGATGATTGGAATATGGTTTAAAAGTTGAAAAGATCACATCAATTTTTTTTTCACGAATCAGTTTTTTTCCTTTGACAAATCCACCTAAAATATAAGTCAATCCGCCATCTCCCAAAATAAAATTGAAAGGAAAAGAATAAGCCAATTTAATGATAAATTTTCCGAAACGACTTTCTTTTTTACTTTGCTTAATCGTAGTTGATGCATTATTTTTTTTTCCTAAAAAAGTTCGTAAGTCGTAAGTCCAAACTTCCGTTATATTAGCGACAGCATTATCATTCAATGGAAAATGATCTTTTGGAAAAAGTTGACGATTGGAAGTAGTCAACCCAAATACTTCTTGAAAATGTTTTTGTGCTTCGATATGAAAATTAAAAATACGAACCGTTGCCACCGATTTGGTAGGAGGGAAGTAGTAAGAACAAATCAGTATTTTCTTATTCGAAGAGTTTTTCATAATCAATTTCGGAGGCTAAAAGTAAGAACTTCTTTTCTAAAAAAAAGAGTATTTAAATTTTTCATTTGGTAGAACTATATTTGTGAAAACAATCAAACATGAAAAGTCTGCTAAGTCTATTTTTTCTTTTCTCTTGCCAATCAAAAAAAGAAAATACCACCTTTGAAAAACCAATTCTCTCTGTTGAAGATTTAGTAAAACATTCCGAAGAATTTGTAACCCTTGAAGTAATCGAAGGAGCAGTTAGGAGTCCAAAATTGGCGATTGCGAAAGGTGATTTAGGTATAGAGAGTGAAATGAGTGCCTTTGGGGAATTGATGGGGATGTTTACGGAAAGGTCGAAATAAACTAGTAAAAAATTATAATGATAAAAGGCTCATAAATGTGTGGAATTATTGGTTCTGTGAATCATTCTTTAAAGATACCTGTAATAAAATCTACCATGCTTCATCGAGGACCAGATGAGCAAACCCATTTCCAATATAAAAATACTGAATTTTATATTTTAAGACTAGCCATTCAAGATATTGAAGATGGCCAACAACCAAAACATTATCTTGATCGTTATGCGATTATTTTTAATGGTGAGATCTATAATCATTTGGAATTGCGTCAACAGTATCAACTGAGTTGCAAAACTCAATCTGATACTGAAACGATTTTGCATCTATACCATTTACTGGGTAAAAAATGTTTAGATCAGCTAGATGGAATGTTCGCATTTTCAATTTTAGATAAAAAAGAAAATGAGATTTTTTTAGCAAGAGATAGAGCAGGAGAGAAGCCATTATATATTTTTCAAAAAAGAGAAAAGATAGTTTTTGCTAGTGAGTTGAATACCTTGAAATCAATCCTACCACTAGAGATAAAAGAGGAAAATATTAGTAATTATTTACGATTAGGTTTTATGTTAGGAGAGCAAACTCCTTATCGAAATGTGTTGGAATTAAAGCAAGGACATTTTGCAAAAATTGATTTAAACACGACTCAAATTAAAATTGAAAAATGGTGGGAGGTTCAGAATTTTTCTCAAAAACAAAATAAAGATAGTTTTGATTTTGCTTTAAGAAAAACGGAAAATTTGCTGCAAGAAAGTGTACGAAGAAGGTTGAAATCCTCAGATCTAGAAGTAGGCAGTTTTTTAAGTGGAGGGATTGATAGTGGATTAGTTACAGCAATGGCAGCAAAACTAAAAGCTAATTTAAAAACATTTACGGTTTCTTTTTCAGGAACATTTGATGAAGCACCTTTAGCAAAATTAGCTGCTGAGAAATATCAGACTGATCATACTGAAATTCATATTTCATTTGATAAATTAGCACATGATATTGAAAAAATTATTGGAAACTATGGTGAGCCATTTTATGATAGCTCAGCTATTCCAAGTTACTATGTTAGTCAAGAAGCCAAAAAGCATGTAACCGTAGTTTTGAATGGAGATGGAGCAGATGAATTATTTGGAGGGTATCGAAGATATGTTCCCTTTAATTATTTCGATTTATTTCAAACATCAGCAATTGGAAAAACCTTTTTTAAATCGGCCAAATGGATTTTACCGATCAGTCATGATAAAAAAAGTAAGTATAATTATTTTTATCGCCTCGTAGATTTACTTTCAAAAAATAATGTAGAGAGATATTTAACTGCGACCTCTGATATTTTTGAAGGGTTTGAAGAAAATATTTATAATTCAAGCACTCATGATTTTTATCCAATTTTTTCCAAAATTTATCATAGTAATTCTGGTTTAAAAAAGATCATGAATCTTGATTTTGAAATTGCATTGGCTGGTGATCTTTTAGTAAAAATGGATATAGCCACCATGGCAAATTCATTGGAAGGAAGAAGTCCATTTTTATCAAAAGAGCTGTTGGAGTATATTCCATCGGTTAATGATGATTTTAAAATAAGAAATAGACAAACGAAATATTTATTGCGCCAATTAGCCAAACAGTATTTACCTTCAGAATTGATTCATCAACCCAAAAGAGGTTTTGAAGTACCATTAAAAAAGTGGGTGGAAAATGATTTGAAAGAAGTTATTTTTTCAAATCTAGGTGAGAATTGTTATGCTAATAATTTTGTTAAAAAAGATTTTATCCAGAAATTAAAAGCGGATAAGGTGAGAGTTTCAAAAGAAAAGAGAGCTAAGATCTTGTGGACATTATTTGCATTGGAGGTATGGAAAAAATTAAATTAGTCTAAAAGTTTTTTGATTTTAGATATTTGATCTGCCTCATTTTTTTCTTGAAATAATTCTTGAGCTAAATCAAGATAGTTCTGAGTAATTATTTTTTCATCAAATTCGTTGAGCACTTTATTTCTACTTTCTTCTCCCATCTTCCTGAATTTATCTTCATCGAGATGGTATATTTTCACCATAGCCTCTGCCAAAGAAATTGAATCTCTGATAGGAATCAAGTAGCCATTAATATTATCTTCAACTGCCTCACGACAGCCAGATGTATTAGTAGTAATAATTGGTTTTCCCATCGCCATACCTTCTAAAACTGCACGAGGCATTCCTTCTCGATAAGATGGAAGAACAATTACGTCTACGTTTTTAATGAAATTTCTAATATCATTGGTGGCTCCCCAATATCGGATGTAGCGATTCTCGACCCATTGCAATAATTTTTTCTTTGAGATATTTGAAGGGTTTTTTGCATTCATTTCACCAACAACCCAGCACTCTGCATTTTTAATAATTGGCTTTACTTTTAATGCTGCTTGAATATATTCCACAATCCCTTTGTCATACAGTAACCTTCCTACAAAAAGAAAAACAAATTTGTCATTATCTTTTTTGTTTCTAACTGGACGAAAAAATTTAGTATCTACTCCTGATCCTTTGATTACAGTTGAAATTTCATCAGGAATCAAATTGAATTTTTTAAATAATCTCTGGTCATCATGATTATGAAAAATGGTTTTAAAATTACTTTTAAAAGCATATTTATACAGAAATTTAGCTACTCTCGTGTAAACTCCATGGTTCAAAAAAGTATAGCCTAATCCTGTAACTGTAGACATACAAGAGATGCCTGCCCAGCGTGCAGCGATGCTACCGTAAATATTTGGTTTGATTGTATAATGTAAAACTAAATCTGGTTTTTCTTCTTTGTAAATTTTATACAATTCATAAATTAAACGAAGATCTTTTAGTGGATTCTTACTCTGAGGAGACAGGTTAGTGAGAGGAATGTGTTTGGTGAAGTGACTTTCATTAAGATAATGAATATACTCATCAATAGGAGCAATTACGATTACACGATACCCCTGTAAACGAAATTTCCGAATCAGGTTGATTCGGAAATTATAAATATTCCATGTACTATTGGCAACAATAGCAATTTTTTTCATGGTGAGTTTTGTATTTTAAATTTTAGAGCACGGAGTCATCATTCAACTCATTTCGGACTGATTTAATTTCTTGTTCTTGATCCTTTGGATAAATCAATAACACATCACCTTCATCAATGACAATCATATTTTTTAATCCTTTGATGACTGCCTTCTTAGCCCTTGGCAATCGCACAAAATTATCTTCACAATCTACTGCACTTAAAATAATTCCTTGCATCACATTTTCCTTTTTGTCCTTTTCCAAATAAGCATGCAACGAATTCCAAGTTCCCAAATCGCTCCAACCAATATCAGCAGGAATGGTGTACACATTTTTAGATCGTTCGAGTAAAGCATAATCGACTGAAATTTTTTCCGTATTTGGATAAACTCGATCTATATATTCTTGTTCCTCTGGCGTATTGTATTTTGAAATATCTTCGCCTAACACTTCCAAAATCGAAGGCGCATTATTTTGAAATGCTACGGTGACTGCCTTTACACTCCAAATAAAAATACCGGCATTCCAAAAATAATTTCCTGCCTCCAAATAACTTTGTGCAGTTTCTAAATCCGGTTTTTCTTTAAATTGCACTACTTTCTCAATTGCTTGAGCACCATCTTTATGATTCACTTCGATATAGCCATAACCTGTATCAGGTCGAGTAGGTTGGATACCTAAGGTGACCAATGATTCCCCTTTTTCAGCATAAGAAAAAGCGAGATTCATTTTAGTATTAAATTCTGCTTCTTTTAAAATTACATGATCAGAAGGCCAAACTGCAAAAGTGGAGTCAGGATTTTGATTGGCAATTTTTAGAGCTAAATAAGCAATACAAGGAGCAGTATTATTTCTAGAAGGTTCTAATAATATTTGATTATCAGATATATCTGGAAGATGTTCGTTGACTAATTCTTTATATCTTTTGTTAGTAGCGACTAGGATATTTTCTTTTGGAACAAGTTGTAACGCTCGATCATAAGTCAACTGAATCAAAGATTTTCCAACTCCTAAAATATCTAGAAATTGTTTCGGCAAAGATTCTCGACTAGCGGGCCAAAAACGAGAACCGACTCCACCTGCCATGATCGCGATATATTTATTTGAATTTTCCATTAGTACCAATCTTTATTTTTTAAGCCATCATAAACCATTTTTATTCCTTCATTTAAAGGTATAGAAGCGGTCCATCCAGCATTAGAAAGTTTGTCAACATTCATTAATTTCCGAGGTGTCCCATCAGGCTTATCTAAATCGTGTTTTATCTCTCCTTCATAACCAACAATATTTTTTATGGTTAAAGCAAGATCTTTAATGGCAATATCTTCCCCTGTTCCAATATTTACCAATCCAGGTTCATTATAAGTTTGCATTAAATAAAAACAAGCTGCTGCCAAATCATCTACATGCAAAAACTCTCGTTTAGGCGTTCCAGTTCCCCACATCATAACATGTGGTGTTTGAGTTTTTTTAGCTTCATGAAATTTTCTGATCAAAGCAGGAAGTACATGTGATTTTTCTAAATCATAATTATCGTTCGGACCATACAAATTAGTCGGCATTACAGAAATAAAATTTGAACCATATTGTGCTCGATAGGCATCACACATTTTAATCCCTGCAATTTTTGCAATGGCGTATGGTTCGTTCGTTGGCTCTAACTCACCAGTCAACAGGTAATCCTCTTTCAATGGTTGAGGAGCTAATTTTGGATAAATACAAGATGATCCGAGAAACATTAATTTAGTCACTCCTGATTTATGGGCGGAGTCAATGATGTTAGATTGGATCATCAAATTATCATATAAAAATTCAGCTCGATAAGTATTATTTGCTAGGATGCCTCCGACTTTAGCTGCTGCTAGAAATACATAATCAGGTTTTTCTTCTTGGAAAAAATGGGAAACATCTTGCTGATTTCGAAGATCTAATTCACTAGAAGTTCGATGGATAATATTTTCAAAACCTTCTTCTTTTAATTTTCGAATGATCGCAGATCCCACCATGCCTCGATGTCCAGCGACGTATATTTTTGCATTTTTTTCCATTACTCAAATGAATTTTTCACTTCAAAACCAGCGGACCGAAGTACTTGATCTCTTTTAAATAATTCCAAATCGCTTTGAACCATCTCACTACAAAGTGCTTGGAGATCGTATTTTGGCTCCCAGTCTAATTTAGTTTTTGCTTTAGTTGGATCACCAATTAATAAATCCACTTCAGTAGGTCTGAAATATTGAGGATCAACTGAAACTAACTGAGTTCCAATAGGAATCTGAAATTCAGAATTATTACATGATGTGACTACTCCTACTTCATCAACTCCTTCACCAGAAAATTCTAATTCAATTCCGAGTTCTCTAAATGACATTCTTACAAAATCACGAACACTTGTGGTAACGCCTGTAGCGATTACCCAATCTTCGGGTTTTTCATATTGAAGAATCTTCCACATTAACTCTACATAATCTTTAGCATGTCCCCAGTCACGCTTTGCATCCAAGTTACCAAGATAAAGTTTCTCTTGTAAACCTAACCCGATTTTAGCAACAGCTCTGGTTATTTTTCTAGTAACAAAAGTTTCTCCTCTTCGTGGACTTTCATGATTAAAAAGAATTCCGTTACACGCAAACATTCCATAAGCTTCTCGATAATTGACCGTAATCCAATACGCATACATTTTGGCAACAGCATAAGGTGATCGAGGATAAAAAGGCGTCGTTTCTGACTGTGGAACTTCTTGCACTAAACCATATAATTCCGAAGTGGACGCTTGATAAATTTTTGTTTTTTCAGTCAATCCTAATAAACGAACCGCTTCTAAAATTCGGAGTGTTCCCACACCGTCAACATCAGCTACATACTCAGGCGTATCAAAACTTACCTTTACATGAGACATTGCTCCGAGATTATAAATCTCGTCAGGTTGCACTTCTTGAATGATCCGAATCATATTAGTCGAGTCAGTCAAATCTCCATAATGAAGAATAAAATTCCGATTATCTATATGTGGATCTTGATATAAATGATCAATTCTGCTGGTATTAAAAGAAGAGCTTCTTCGTTTGATTCCGTGAACTTCGTATCCTTTTTCCAAAAGGAGTTCAGATAAATATGCTCCATCTTGTCCGGTAATTCCGGTAATTAATGCTTTTTTCATGTATTAAAATATTGGTTGAGTTTTCTAATTGGTTTTTAAAAATTTATTTTAAGGCATGAACCTTCTTACTATTTAATCTCAAAGATTCTGGCTTTTGGGGAATTGTTTTATAGGTATTATAAAGTAAATCACTTTTGGGAAAAAGTATTACCCAAGCTGTACAAAAGATAATAAAAAAATCAAGTGTAAAAGATTGATTTTTTTGATACCATTGTTCCACTTTACCTTTGTATGGATAAATTTCATTTCGATAAATATCCCAAGGATCTTCTCCTTGTTCTTTCGCTAGAGTTACAATCTCTTCCTCGTCTCTAAAAATAATTGAGCCTACTCCAGTCAATCCTGGCGTCACATTATAAATTACTTTTTTTACGCCATCAGGATATTGATCAAAGCTTTTTTGCATCACAGGCCGTGGTCCAACAAAACTCATGTCACCTTTTAAAATATTTAAAATTTGAGGTAATTCATTAATTTTTGACTTTCTTAAGAAGCCACCCATAGGTGTAATTCTTGGGTCTTTTTTAGTCGTAATGATTCCTCCTGCCATGTTAGGACTATCCTTTAACATGGTTGCAAATTTATAAATATTAAATATATTATTTTTAAATCCTACTCGTTTTTGTAAATAAAAAATATATCCTTCCCCTGTCAATTTTAAGCCAATCGTAATTGGAATTAGTAAGGGAGAAAGTAAGATTAATACAATCAATGAAACGAGGAAATCAAAAAACCGTTTAACTATTTTATACATAAAAAAATTAACGTTTATTCATTTTTTAATTAAAACAACAATAGCATTAGAAGAAAAATAAGGACTACTTATTTTAAATAAACATTTGGTATAAAAAGCTTCCACTTTTCCTAAAAAACTCTGCTTTGGAAAATAAGTATGACCAACATACCCTTTATATGAAACGACTTGAAATCCTACAGATTCAAATCGTTTTACATTTTTTTTTACCGGTCCAAGAGTCCATCTATAATATGCAGGAAATTTTCCATGCTGATCTTGGTCTCTCTGCTGAATATAAAATAAAATTTTATTTGATAAAAACTCAGGTAACAATAAATTAACACAGCTTGGAATAGAATACAAAGTTGCAAAAAAATGAACCGCCAATCCTCCTTTTTTTAAAGAAGAAAAAATATTTTTATGCAGCCTCTCAGGATATTGAATATGTTCTAATGTCATCTTTGAAAAAATCAAATCATATTGATCTTTTGGAACAAAGCGATTCGACGAAAAATCTAGCACTTTTCTTTTGAAGTTATTTTCTCCTTTCTTGAGTTCCTCTTTATCGACATCCACGAGTGTATAATTTAATCGCTTTTTTTGAATAAAATCATTGGATAAAAATGGATTTGCTCCTGCTCCAATTTCACAAATTTCTTTTAATTGGTATTTTGAAATTAATTCAGGAATAATATTGTCGAAATCTCCCCAAGATTCTTTTATCGGTCTTACACTAAAACTCAACTTATCAATTACATTTTTTGATCTAACGATTTACCCGTTTCGATATGATGAAAGTCCGATAAATGTTTACTCAATAAAGATACAATTGCCGCTTTGTTTACCGTATCATTTTTAAACATATCTTGAAATTCAGTTAAAACCTCATCAATACTTTGATAGTCTGGAACGCTTTCATTTTTGATTACGCCTAGTGCTTCAAAACGATTCATATCCACCATATCTTCTTTGGTAAAAAACTCTTCGTATGATTTTTCACCAGATGTATCCGTTGTAAAAAAGTAGACTGGATATTTTTTCATTCCATATTCCCAATTAGCCGCTTTGACTCTTGCTTCCTCATCGCTTTGGCAATAGTCAGGTTCCATTCCTATTTCTCTTAAAAAATGTTCTGCGATTGTAGAAAACGTCATCATCTGATTTTCATCTAACTTTGGAAAAAAGATATTTTTCGAATCTCCCAAAACACAGGCGAGCATACATAATTGCCCTGACTCAATTGGTGAAACAAAATATCGTTTTACATCATTAGGCGAAGACAAAGGTTGGCGTTTTAAAATTCTTTGAATAAAACCAAAAAGTAAACTACCATTTGAAAAAGCAACATTGGCAAATCTAGCCGTACTAATTTTTAGATCATTCGTATAAG
The DNA here is from genome assembly GCA_045106765.1 of Saprospiraceae bacterium. GTDB lineage: Bacteria > Bacteroidota > Bacteroidia > Chitinophagales > Saprospiraceae > CAJQQY01. Next base: position 36,102 of record JBGCFD010000190.1, read on the forward strand.
CCATCAAAACTTTTTCCATTAATTTTTTACTCGCGCCCATCACGTTGACGGGATTCGCCGCTTTGTCTGTAGAAACAGAAAAGAAATGTTCTGGCGGATTTTCCATGGCTAAATCCAAAATAGCTTTCGTATTGAAAACATTATTTTTGATCATGGCTTCAATCGCCAAATGATCTTTCTCAGATCGAACATGTTTGTGTGCAGCAAAACAAGCCACAATATCAAAAGAATTATTCCGATACATTCTTGCAAAAATATCACTTCCAAAATCAAATGGGTAAGTAATATACTCATGAGGAATAAATTCGTTGTAAGCACTTCGTAAATCCCTCGTCAGTTCCGTTAACCCATTTTCACTATAATCTACCACCGTTAATTTCGCAGGTCGGAATGGTAAAATGGCTTTGATGAATGATGATCCAATGGTTCCTGCACCACCAATGACAAGAACAGATTTACCTGTTATTTTTTCTGTTAATTCTGCTCGATTCGCTTCAATATCTTTTTTAAAGAAACTCTCTTGTCTCTTCGTGATATATTTTTTGATAAATTCGTCTTGGTTGAAAAACAACATATTTAGGGATTTTGATTCTTAAATTAATTTTTTAAAAACACAGAGTAATTTTTTTTACCACATAGGCACATAGAAAACATAGTCTTTACCGCTAAAACGTATATAAAAAATCTATGTTTTCTATGTGCCTATGTGGTAAAAATATACTCTGTTTTAAATTCCAAACTATTTGTCTGCGATTCTAATTTTAAAAAACTGATTTTATAACTTTTACCACTTCAGCTAATTGCGTTTCTTTCAAATTTACGGAACTTGGAATACTTAAACTATTGGCGTGAACTACTCGTGAATGATCTTCCTTCGAAACATAAATATTATTTTGAAACATTGGTAATTGATTCATTGGCATCCAAAATGGACGAGCAATAATTTGATTTTCTTTTAGTGCATCTAAAATCTCAGCTTGCTTTTTTGAGCTAAAAGTGAATAACCAACAATTAGGATCGACTTCTTTTTCAACTTTTTGAAATTGAATATCTCCAACATTTTGGAGGTGTTGACGATAGTACGCATCTATCGTTTTTTTATTTTTTAAAAATCCATCAAACTGTTCCATTTGTGCCACACCAATTGCTGCCAATACGTTGACCATTCGATAGTTAAAACCAATTTCGTCATGGTAATAAGTATTAGGATCTGCTTTAGCTTGAGTCGTTAAATGTTTTGCTCGTTTCGCTAAATCTTCATTATTAGTAACAATGACTCCACCACCACCAGTTGTGATAATTTTATTTCCATTAAAACTAAAAACGCCCATATCTCCAAAAGCACCTGAATGCTTCCCTTCGTAATATGACCCAAGAGATTCGCTAGCATCTTCTACTATGACTATATTATATTTTTTGCAAATTTCAACTAATCGTGGCATGTCGCAAATATTTCCCAAAACATGAACAGGCATGATTGCTTTGATTGGTTTGCCAGTTGATTTAAGATAAGTGAGTCCTTCTTTATTTTCAGTTTCGTTGGCTAAAAATTCTTCCAACAAATCTAAATCCATTTGCCAGGTGTTTGGATCAACATCTATAAAAATTGGATTAGCATAAGTGTAAGAAGCAGCATTTGCAGAAGCTATAAATGTAATATTTGGAACGATCAAATGGTCGCCCAATTTCACATCAAACATGTGCATAGTCAAATGTAATCCAGATGTTCCGTTTACACATGCCACTCCATATTTTGCGCCAGCATATTCTGCTACCATATTTTCAAATTGGGTTACAAAACTACCCGCAGAAGAAACCCAACCTGTGTCGAGACATTCTTTGACATATTTCCATTCATTGCCTGCTAAGTGTGGTATAGAAAGTGGAATCATTGAGCAATAGGTTTATAAAGTTGATGAATACCTTCGATGGTTAAAGTCTCAGGTCGTTGTGGTAGATCTTTAAATGCTGAAAAAACGAGTTGACTTTTGGGAGATACAATTTGCCAAAACGTGAGAAACAAAATGATAAAATCTGTAGTAAATGAAATATTATGATAATACCATTTTTCCAAAGCACCTTTATATGGATAAATATGAGATTGATAATATTCTAATGGTTCACCTCCTCGTTTTTTCACCTCAGAAACTAATTTTTCTTCGTCTCTAAAAATCAATGAACCGATTCCAGTTATACCTGGGCGGTTTTTATAGATAACGTCTTGAACGTCAAGCGTATATTTCTTAAAGCTTTTAAAAAGTAATGGCCGAGGGCCGACTAATGACATATCTCCTAAAATAACATTGAATATTTGAGGTAACTCGTTGATTTTTGTGATACGAAGATATTTTCCAACCTTAGTAATTCGAGGATCATTTCGAAGGGTTACCGTTTTGTTTCCGATGCTAGGACTATTTTTTAGCATGGTAGCCAATTTGAAAATTTTTAATAGTTCAAAATTATATCCAATCCTTTCTTGAAAATAAAATACCTCTCCTTCGTCTGTTATTTTTAAAGCGATAAAAATAGGAATGAGTAATGGAGAAAGAATCAAAACTCCCAAAGTAGTAAAAAACAAATCGAAAAATCTTTTAAAATAAGGATACATATTTTAAATCAGATCTGTTTCTTTCATTACGATTGGCAAGGCATCTACTTCTCTCAAAAAGATCAAGTCTTTTTCAAATTCATACATTTTGAATTCACGATCAAAAGATTCATCTTCATCTAAAAGTCGAATAGTATCTTCACAAAAGTTGGCTCCTCCTAATGCAAATGAAGAAGTAAATGCAACATGGCGAACATTGATTTCAGTTACAAATGGTTTCCCATTCGCATCCTCCTTTAAGTCAACTGTAAAAAATCCATGTCGCTCAGCACCTGTTTGTTCAAACATAATTTCAATCGCTTTGTGGGATGCTTCAAAAACTTTTTCATCATTGAGCAATCTACCATAAGAGGTATTTCCAGTAATTCCAGATGGAGAAACTTTTGACATAATGTAATTCACTCGTTCTCCAACCGCTGATCGAAGCAATTTTCCATTATGATATAAAAACTTACAAGCCAAGTTTCTTCCAGACAAAAAATCACTTGCGAGAAAATTTGTTACTCCTTGATTTATAGAAACCCATTTGATCAAATCTGCAAAAGACTGCACTTTAAAAGAACCTAATCCACTTGATCCTGTGGCACTTCGCACCCAAAATGGATAGGTCAATTTTTCTCTAATTTTCTCTTCTAGGTTCTCTTCTGTTGGATCAATATCAACGGAATTAGGAACAAGTCCATGAGGTGCTAAAGCTTTAGTCAAAACAGATTTATCAATCATATTTTCAACTGCTTTGATATCCGGTATCAGCGCCTTGCATGGTAAAGTTCCTTCAGCTTGCTTTTGACTCCAAGTTTGAACTTCCACTTCTGGAAGAATGACTGCCATATTAATTTCATTCTCTCGAATGATTTTTTCCATAGCCTCCCAATAACCTTCCTGAGTAGATCGAGGAGTGATAAATGACTTTTCAAAAAGATGATGTTGATAAAGTCCAACTGCATATTTGTGAATATCAGTTCCGAAGAGTCGATAGTTTTTGTAGCTACTTAATTCTTTTAAGGATCTAGCAAAACTTCGAGGTGTTGGTCCACCTGTTCCTGTGATAAGGATGTTTAGAGTGTTCTTCATATAAAAATCAAATTAGAATGAGTACCAAATCTTACCTAAGTACTCATAAATAGCTCTGTTGGTTTTTATTAAATTATCTGTATTTGGCAAAATGCTAAAACAGAATATATCGCTTGAATTTTTTAAGTAGTGGTTTGTTGGAGCAGGAATTGGATGGAGTCCAATTTTTTGAAAAGCGTATATAGCTCTTGGCAAATGACAGGCATCTGTTACTACAATAAGTTTTGTCTCATTTCCAAACTCCGTTTTATAATGTTCTGCTTCTTGCAAAGTATTTTTTGCAAGAGGTAACATTGCAATTTTAGACCTCGAAACACCTAAAGAAATTGCAGCTTGTTTTTGAACTTCAGCTTGGCTTTTCGGTTGGCTTCCATTTCCTCCGGAGGAAATTATTTTACTTTTTGGAATCAATCGAGAAATTCGTATTCCTTCAATTAATCTTCCTAAAGCGGAACTCGATAATTGAATGTTGGCTGGTAAAGTATTATTTGATTTATGTCCTCCACCAAGTATAATTATGTGAACTGAATCTTCCGAAAATGTTTCCAATTCACTTAAAACTAGATAATCATTTTCTAAAGAATTGATTAATAAATTTGGAATTGTAGGTGTCGAAAAAATAAAAAAAAGTGCAATTGCAATTCCAAAAAAGTATTTACCAATCGTCTTTTTGAAAAAACATAACAATACTCCTACAAATAAAAAAAAACTAATTAAGGAAAGAACCGAGCAAAAGAATTTTATTAATGATAGCATAAAAAATGCTACTTAGGATGATTGATATTTATTAATAACTTTCTTTCTTTTGCCTGAATTCAACAATGGGATACCATCAACATAACTAACTTTTATAATTGCATCTAAACCAAAGTAGGTTTTAAATTCTTCTATTAATTCTTGCTCTCTTGAAAAATCCCCTTCTAAATTTAAAATAAATTCATACTCCTTTTCTCCAGTTTGAATAAATTGATATTGCACAATTTCGGGATAATTCCAGAGATTATTCGTAATCGTAAATGATGAAATAATTTCACCATTAGTATCAAAGACCATATCCATCCTTCGTCCTTCAACGTTAGTAAAAACAGGAGTTTTAAAAGAACACTTTGAGCTAGGTTTTTTAATTCCTAAGTCTCCCGTATCGTATCGAATGATCGGCATTCCATAATTATATAGATCCGTTACCACGATTCTTCCAAGTTTACCTTCAGCTACTGGTTCGTCTTTCCCAAGTTTTAGAATTTCAAAAACATAACTTGCTGTATTCAAATGAAATTCATTATTCTCCTCTAAACATTGCTGAGCTAAAATTCCGTTTTCGACATTCGAATATCTCGATACGACTTTGGTTCCAAACTGTTTTTCTAACTTTTCCTTGGTAGTTTTATTGATTGCTTCGGACATTGCAATGATAGAACCTACATTATATTTTTCAACATGGAGGTTTTTTCTATCAATATATTCACTAATCACTTCCAATGCTGAGGCATAACTTAAAATTCCTTTTTTGGATGAACCCACAGAAAGTGATTTAAGAATATGTTCAATAGAACTATCTGATAAATCAGTCACGTCTGCTGCTAATATATTTTGCGCCCAAGCACTTAGCGCATTTTTTTGATTGACGGAATTCCAAATTTTGAGATAGAGTAATTTTTGTCCAATATCATAACCTGCCTTTTTTGCAAAATAAATAGTATCAGCAGTATTCCTTTTTTGCTTGTTGATATTTTGAAGAATTTTAAATGGCGTTCCTGTAGAACCACTCGTTACCACAGATTTTAATTCTTCCTTTTTAAATTTATTGGAAATTAATTTTTCAAAATTTTGGCGAATAATATTTTTATCCATGACTGGAAAATCAGTCAAATCCTTTTTCCCTTTTAAACCTGAATAGAACGAAGTGGAATGAGTTGCGTGGTGAAGTAAACTTTGCAATGTTGCCAATTGCATTTTCTTTGCTTCCTCAGAATTTCCGTTTTCTAAAACACTTTGAATGTTCTCAAAATGTTTTCCAACTTGTCGGTCTTTAATTCGATCAAGTGTCCAAAAAAAACTCTTCCTTAATTGTTCTAATAATTCCAATTCAAAATGGTTTTTGTATTATTAATTTGAAGCATCCATTAATTCACCTAATTCTACTGTTGTCATGAATTCCACATCAGGCCATTTTTTCATTATCTCATTCAACAATATTTTTAATTGCTTTAATCCAACCTCTCTATTTTTAGGATCAATATGTCCGCAAAAATTGACCCTATGAGTACTTATATTTGCTGGTTTATTCCAACGAAAAGCAATAGATATCTCTGCGAGACATTCATTAATTGCATCATTGCCAGGATTTAAAAAAGGTTCAAAAACACAATTTCTTAAAATATATCTTTGCCCTACTTTATTTCGTTTTCCTAAAGTTTGGTAGCGATTTTTATATTTTCCTCTGCCTTGATGTTCGCTTTTTTTTATTAAAGAATCTATATATTTTATTCCACCTTCTGCAAGTGCTTCCTCTAAGGAATGGTGAGCATAAATGCCAGGAGCTGTAAAATGTTGTGCCTTAAATCCAAAAACTTTTTCGAATTGAATTAAACCATCTTGAGCAATTTTAATTAATTGGTCATTTTCCTCAAACTTATAAAATGCAAATGCTCTTTCATAGGACATGATAGAAATATCAGGCTGAGTTAATCCTGCGTACGATCTATTTTGAATACAAGCAATGACTTCTTCATTTTTATTTTTTAGATGATCCAAAAAATTCGAAACATTAAAATGCTCTCGACCATGAGATTGTGGATATAATAATTTGTTAGAAATTCCTTCTTTCCAAAGATCCCATGTCCCTTCATATCCAGGCAATGAATTCAACGTACCTGGTAACAATTCAAAATGATACTCAGAATAATTTGAATCAATTATTTTTTGAAAATCTAAATTAACTGGTAATGTAAATGCGGTAAAAACTGGCGAATTTCCATGCTTATCTTTAACCGAAGAGAGAGTATCAAAAAGATGTTCTAAATCTTTCTTATCTTCTAAACAATCAAATTGATCAAAGTGATTTTTATGTATTTCCAGTCCTACTTTTTCTAAATTAGCTTTAGCCTGCTTGGAGGCCATCCTTATATTTCCATAGTCATCAACTGAAATAACTACAATCTTTCTATTCGTTCTCCAGCCTGGAATATTTTTTAAATTAATTAACGCCTTGCGCTTCTTGCTTAACATTTATTCCTTTTTTACTTAAAAGCATTTTATATTCATCCAACAAAGATTCCCAGATGATTTCTCTTCTAAATTTATCAACTATAATTTTGCGGGCATTGGCCGCAAGAGAAATTCGAAGTTCTTTTTTATCAATCAATTTTTTCATGGCTTGATATAACTGTTCTTCATTTTTAGGCTGAATCATAATTCCATTATGACCATCTGAAATAATCTCGTTGCATCCATTTATATCCGTTGCGATGGAAGGCAATGCCATTGCTCCAGCTTCCATCAGAGCATTGGGAAATCCTTCTCTGTAACTTGGAAAGGCAAAAACATCACTCATCAAATAAAAAGGTCTAACATCATCAAATCTTCCTAAAGCTAAAATATCAGGGTTGCTTGTAATTGATTTTTCGAGTGCTTCGCCTAGCAAACCATAATGTTTCTCGAAAGTACCAATTAGGACTAATTTAATTTTAGATGTGGAAGGGGATTTTTGTAATTTTTCAAAAGAATTGATTAATTCTTGAATTCCTTTTTCTTTTGCAATTCGTCCTACAAAACAAAAAACTATTTCATCTGAAATATGATGCTTTTGTCTTAATTTTTCTCTTGATTCTAAACTAGAATTATTTGGATCAAAAAAGGAAGTATTCACTCCATTTGAAGCGCCGTTGGCAATAACCTTTAATTTTTTTGGTGAACAAAAATTATTGTCATCGATTATTTTTTTTAACCCATATGAGTTTGGATAAACTTTGTGTGCGCATGCAAAAGTTATTTTCTCCGTCCAACCCACAACCCATTTTTTAATACCATTCAATTCTACCCAAGGCATTCCTGCTACTGTATGCATTCGAGTAGGAACTCCTGCAAAATAAGCTGCAATCATTCCAAGCAAACCAGCCTTTGGTGTATGTGTATGTACGATTTCTGGTTTTTCTTTTTTCAAAAAAAGATACAAATTCCAAAGCGAAACCAAATCTTTGATCGGTGAAATAGTCCGAGCCATTTCGATGGGTTCCATTTGAATTTGTTCTCTCTTCAAAACATCTTCGTAATGTTTTTCATCATAGCCTGTCACTCCAATTACTTCAAAGTATTGGTTCATAAAACTCAATTGTCCTTTGAGAATTATATTCATGGAGACAGGGACGGTTGTAATTCTTATGAGTTTAGGCTTCTTCAATTTTGTTTAAATACCATTTTTGAAAAACAAATAAGTTCCACAATTTTCCTTTGTGATTTTCTTTTCCACTCAGGTGTTCGTCTAAAAGTGTTTTTATAATTTTATAATTAAAAATTCCTTGCCGCTCAATTAATTCTTTCGACAATAAATTTTCAATTTCTGTTTTTAATTCATTTCGAAACCAAAAATCAACAGGAACGCCAAAACCTTTTTTTCTAAAGTTAATCGTCTCAGCTGGCAATACATCTTTAAAAGTTTCTTTGAGAATATATTTTTTATTATTGCCTTTTATTTTAAAATTCACCGGAAGTCGATACGCCATTTCCACAATTTTAGAATCCAAAAATGGTACTCTAGCTTCTAGAGAGTTTTTCATACAAACTCGATCGACCTTCGCCAACATATCTCCTTCTAGTATAAAATGTAAATCAGTATAAAATCCTTTTTCCAAAGATTCAGAAGATTGATAAGAGTTATAGACAGTTTCGATTTCACTTTTTATTTCTTCTTGAAAGTCTTTTTCTAAAAGTGCCATTCTTTCTTTATCTGAAAAACCAAGACACATTAAATTATAGTGAATTTCAAATTCAGATTGATCCAAATTACTCAACACCTTTTTTGCTCTTCGTAAAATTGAATTTGTCAATCGAGTATGTGGTGTAATCGCTACTCCAGCTTTGACGAGTTGTTGAAAAAATTTTGGCCATTTTTTAAATTTAGCAATATAATGTTGGCCCAAATATTTTTCATAACCACCAAATAATTCATCTGCGCAATCGCCTGTCAAAACTACGGTTACTTTTTCCCTTGCTAGTTTTGCCACATAATAAGATGGCAATGCTGACGAGTCTCCGAAAGGCTCATCGTAATGCAAAATAATATCGTCCACAACTTCCACCACATCTTTGTAATCTAAAAAATGAACGGTATGATTAGACTTAATTTTATCTGCGATCAGTTGTGCCCGTTCGCTTTCGTCATAAGTTTTTTCTTTAAAACCTATAGAAAAAGTATTGATCGGAGTATCTGAAATTTCAGCCATCAAAGTTGCGACAATACTTGAATCAATGCCTCCACTTAAAAATGCACCGAGCGGAACATCTGACACCATTCGCTTTTCAACTGATGATTTCAATTTAGCTCTGAGGTCTTCGCAAGCCAGTTGAAAATTATCTTGAACAGGTTGATTAGCAATATTTTCTTGCAAATCATAATATTGATGAAATTGAGTTTTTTGTCCTTTTTTATATTGAATAAAATGAGCTGCTGGTAGTTTTTTTACTGCACTATAAATAGTATGTGGTGCAGGAATGTAGGAAAGGGAAAGGAAAAAATTTAATCCTTTTTTATCAATTTCTTTTTTATCAAATTTTGATTCGAGTGCTTTTAGTTCAGAAGCAAAATACAAGCTCTCTTTATTTTCAATATAGTAAAGTGGTTTTTCGCCAAATTTATCTCTAGCAATAAATACTTCATCTTTCTCTTTGTCATACAATGCAAAGGCAAACATACCTTCCATTTTTTTCAACAATTCTTTTATCCCATATTGTAAATAACCATTCAGAATAACTTCTGTATCACTATTTGTCAAAAAGGTATAATTGAGTTTGACCAACTCCGCACGCAGTTCTTGAAAATTATAAATCTCTCCATTGAAAACTAAGATTAAATTTCCATCTGGTGTAAACATTGGTTGGTCACCTGTCTCCAAATCAATCACCGATAATCTTCGATGTCCTAATCCTAAATAATCACTCACCCAAGTTCCCTCGGCATCAGGTCCTCGAAGTTGAAGTCGATCGCACATTGCTTTGAGTTCGGAGAGTTGAACTGGGTTTTGTTTGTTGATGATGCCTGTTATACCGCACATAGATTTATTTTACAAAAAGTCTCATTCCTTTTAACATCCAAAATACTCCTGTTCCAAACTGAAGTTTACAGAAAAGATAAAATACCTTCCAATGAAAGGGGAAATATTTTAGTGAAAGAGTTTTATAACTTTTAGAATATCGAGGTTCTGATAAATATAAATTTAAAGCATTGATTTTTTCTCTTAAGCTCTTTTTATTTCTTGGACTAACTTCGCTTAACCCAATATTCATCATAGAAATACATACACGATTATTTAATGCTTTTTGATAATCAGAAGGAAGTTGCTTTTCTTTTATTTCATTTTCTAAATAAGAAAAGAGGTTTAAAAATCTAGGGAAAAGTGTCGAACCATGAGTTTTAGTTAGCGAAGTCAAATTATCTTTCCGATAATGAATTAAATGGTTATGTAAATAATATGCATTTGAAATTAATCCAAAATATTCGAAATTAAACAAGATATCTTCTGATCCTATTATTTTTGTATCAACAAATTTAAGTTCATTATTTTTAATGATATCCAACCGATAGAGTTTGCCCCAAGCAGATAAAAAGGAATCAATTAATTGAGGCTTTTGCATTTCATTTTCAATCGGTCCAGCTACTCTGCGATGTAGTTTTTTTACTTGCTGCCCTTCAAAATGAATATCTTTTCCAAATGGGCCTTCGACTATAATAGTTTTGTCTTCATATTCTTTAATCATCTGCCACATCACCAAGTCTAGCTGTTTTTCTTCGGCAATAGCATAAACAACTTCGCAAGTCTTAACATTTACCCAATCATCGGCATCTAAATAAGTCAGGTATTTTCCTTTTGCTATTTCAGTTCCTGAATTTCTGGCATCTGAAAGTCCACTATTTTTTTGATGAATTACAACAACTCGATCATCCTTTTTGGCATATTCATCACAAATTGCAGGCGAAAGATCACTTGCTCCATCATCAACCAAAATGATCTCAATATCTTTTAAAGTTTGATCTATTAAACTATCGACACATTGCCGTAAATATTTTTCTACATTATAAACTGGAACAACAATGCTAATAAGTGGTATCTTTTGCATTTCTATTTTTTAAACAAGTTAAGATAAAACAAAACTTAACATCTTTTTGCCGATCACATTTTGACTTAATCGCTCTTGAATAGCTTCAGCATTTTCACCTAAAATACTTCTTTTCTCTTTGTTTTCAATCAAAGAGTCAATTGCTTCCGCAAGTTTAGAAATATTCCCATCTTCTACAATAATCCCATCTTCTTCATGAGTAATAATATCTCTAGGTCCTGCAATAAAATCAAAAGCAATACAAGGAAGTCCTGCTGCCATTGCTTCACAAAGTGCATTTGGAAAACCTTCACTTCGTGATGGAATAACAAAAATAGACGCTTTTGCATATATTGGATCTAAATCTCTGACCTGTCCTAAAAAACCAATTCTATCTAATACTCTCAATTCTTTAGCTTGTTTTTTTAGGTCAAAACCATTTTCATCACCTCCAGCAAAAACTAATTTCCAATCTTTAGCTTTTATTTTTGCAAAAGCTTCTATCAACCTATCAAAACCTTTTAAAGGGTCTCGAAGTCTACCCACGGCTAAGATGATTTTTTCTTTTTGAATATTTGGAAAATGAAGAACTGGACGCAAAGCATTAGGAATTACTTCAATAGGAATATTTTTGCCATAATACTCTTTTTGATATTGAGCAGCAATGGAAGTCTGAGCGATAATTCCCGTTGGTTTGAAAAACCAAAATATTAATCGATTAATCGTTTCATGTTTAAAGTTCCATTTAAAAAGGGGACTTGATCTTTCAGAAATAAAAACTTTTGATTTTAGTCCAAATAATGCCACAAGTACCAAAGCAGAATAAAATTTATTAAAAACAATAATACTGTCTGGATTTAATTCTTTGATGTTTTTTCTAATCCATTTAAGTGTGCAAAAAATCGAAAGTGATGTACTATTAAACCCTATTGGTTCAATTAATTTTACTCCATCATCAAGTTGAAAAAATTTTTCTTGATTAAAAAAAGAAAGATAAGTTACTTCATATCCTACCTTATAAATACTATTGGCAAGATTAGCACTTGCTCTTTCCATTCCTCCCATTTTAAGGGATGGGCCCACAACACAGACTTTAGTTCGCTTTTCCACTTTTAAAAAAATTCTATTTGATTAGTCCTAATTTATATAAAGTTGATTTATAAAGACCTCTAGCATACCTCTTGACAGCATTTTTATCTTTATAATCTACTACCGTGTGAAATAATTCTGGGTGGATTACATTAGTCAAGTTATTGTCTGGAAATTCTTGAAATTTCTTAATTATCGCTTCATCTCTTGTTACCAAAACCATATTTTGCTTATACCACCAAAATACTTTTTCATTTCCCCAAAAGAAAGGCTTTAATTTATCCAAAACCGTAAATCCTTGTTTACTAAATTTTTCCTCCCAATAAGATAACCATTGTTCATTTAAATGATGGTCCCCACCTTGAAGAGGAATTGCTGCAGAAAATAGAATAGTATTTCCCAGTTTAGTTAAATCTTCGGCAAATGTTTCTGCTCTTTCAGGGCTGATATGTTCAGCTACTTCCAAGCAAACGACTAGGTCAAAGGTTTTATCTAATTTGATTCTTTCTTCTAGTTCTTTTTCTACAAATTCATTGGAATTGATGTTTTGAAAAAGGAGATCTTTTTTGCACCACTTTCCATCAATCCCTAAAATATTATCAACGCCGTTTTCTTTAAAAGCTTTTAGAAATGTCCCTAATCCACATCCCACATCAACAACACTTTTTGGGTTTAATAATTTAACAATAGTTGGTGCAATTTCCCGAGGAGCTTGCAAATTGTGAAAATCAATTGTATGGTTGTATTTACTTTTCATCAGTATTTATTATAAAAGAATTTAAGAATATTAAAATTATATGATTTGAGATATGATTTGGGATTGATATTTTTCATCAATAACATCTTCTACTTCTCTACCTCCACTTGCTTCACTTGTGTATTTTCCTGGTATTTTTATTTTTCCGTTAGCACCTCTTTTATACCACTCATATTCAATATCAATATTCCCAATATCAATTGCCTGATATCCTTCTTTTCCTAAATCAAAAGCTAGAACAGTTGCCGTTGGCCCTAATGCAATCATAATTAACTTAGATTTATCATGCTTTAACGCCTCTTCAAATAATTCATCATATTTCGCAAATGCATGGTGCTTAGGTGCCAAAATTCTTTCGACATTAATTGCGTTGGAAAAGAGATCATTTCCTACTCCTAAACGACTTTTTTCTCCTTCTATTAATAAAACCTCTCTATTTTCCCAAAGCAGTAATAATTTTTCAAGATAACCTTTTGAAATATTTTTGTCTTTGTACTCATAATAAAAACGAGTCATGCTAGAATTATAATAAGTTTTTTCTTTTTTTAAAAACTTTATAAGTCTAGGATAAATCCAAGCTATTTGAGATCTCCATGTATGATAACTTTCAGGGATTAATCCTTTTATTGAATAATATCCAATAGGCAGTCCAACTAAAATATTTGGTTCATTGGATATTAAGATTTCTCTCATTCTTCTATCAAGTTTCTCATCATATATTTGATATGGAAGACTTAATTTATCCATCATATATAAAAATTCACTATCTCCGTATCTAGAAATGGAAGACTTATCAGATATAATCTTATCTAATGTTTCGTCTATAGATTTTACTTTTGGTAATTTCCAAACTTTTGTAGTTATAGGATAAATTATTATACTGAGAATGTACTTCGCTATTTTTCGAGGAATTCTAAAAGCTTTGCCGTATCTAATATTCATTTGTCAAATTCTAATTTTTTTTATTAATTCATCCATCGTTCATGCCACATTTGAAAATGTATCAATCTCCATATCAATGATTCATATTGGAGTTTTCCTATCTTAAATGAAATGACTAAATCTTTGACAACTTGCTCATCAAAACAAGCAGATTTTCGAATCCGCTGTTCGCTTAGATATTCATCTACCAAATATGCTAAGTCATTTCGTAACCATTTATAAATAGGTAAATCAAATCCCATTTTTGGGCGATCCATAATAGACTTATCAATATATTTATGCACAATGTCTTTAAGTATTCTTTTTCCTGTACGAGGGTTCATTTTATATTCCATTGGTAATTGTGCCGCATATTCAAGAATCCGATGATCCAAAAATGGTTCTCTACTTTCCAATGAAACTGCCATAGACGCTCGATCTACTTTTACTAAAAGTAAATCAGGCAATGTGGTCAAAAAATCTAATAATAGCATTCCCGCTTTACTTTCACTCATTAATGAATAGTCATCATAAAATGCTGGATGAAGTGGTAACGATTTGTTGTTAATTAATTTGGTAATAAGTTTATCAGGAAGTTTTGTACTATTTTCCATCAATTTAATCATTCGCTGATCGTGAGGCGATTTTAATATTTTAGAAATCCCTGTAAGTTTATGTTTTAAACTTATTTTACTTTGAGGCAATACATTTGCCATATGGTTAGATATAAATGCCGCACTACTTTCTGCAAAAGAGGGTAACTTGTTTATCTTACGAATTCTTTCCATCCCCAACCGATACCCTTTATATCCTGCAAATACTTCATCTCCACCATCCGCAGAAAGTGCTACCGTCACATGCTGTTTGGCAATCTTACTTACTAATAATGTAGGAATTGCTGATATGTCAGCACAAGGTTCATCATAAAAATAAGCAAGGTCTGGAATAATTGCTTTGGCATCATCATAGGTGCAATTATATTCGGTATGATTCGTCCCAAGGGCTTTTGCAACTTCTTTAGCATAGGGTGCTTCATCAGCACCATCTGGAAATCCTATGGTAAAGGTGCTTAGTTTTTCAGTAGCATTTTTTTGAAGTAATGCTGTTACAGCGGTACTATCATAGCCTCCACTTAAAAAAACACCAACTGGAACATCTGCGACCATTCGATAATTACACGCGGAAGTCAATATTTTTTCTAGCTCTAATTTTGCCTCATCATAATCAATCTTCAAAATGGGTTGCTGATAAACAGCCTTGACATCCCAATATATTTGCTTTTCAATTGATTGATTTTTTAAATCAAGGATTAACCACGAACCAGGGTTTTGCTTAAAGCAATTTTCAAAAATAGACATTGGCCCTTGCACATAACCATATTGCAAATAAATTGATAGAGCTTCTGAATTAATCTTTTTTTCAAAAAAAGGATGTTGATGAAATGCTTTTAATTCAGAAGCAAAAAGTAATAGTCCATTTTTCCAAAAATAATACATTGGTTTTACGCCCGCCCGATCTCTACACAAAAATACTTTTTGCTGTTGCTCATCATAAATCACAAAGGCAAACATTCCAATAAATTTTTCCACACAATCTAATCCCCATTCGTAAAAAGCATGAATCACTACTTCTGTATCGGATTCCGAAATAAACTCATGACCGATCTGAATCAGTTCTTCTCTGATCTCTTTAAAATTATAAATTTCACCATTTAATACAATCGCCATATGATGATAAAACATAGGCTGATGTCCTGCCGAGCTCAAATCCAAAATAGACAAGCGGGTATGTCCAATTCCAATTAGTGCGTTAGTGGTTTCAAAGGTTTTCATTCCACGATCATCAGGTCCTCTATGCTGAAGCGTGTGTACCATCTTACTCAAAATATCTTCAGAGGATTTTTTTCTAAAATCAATATATCCAGTTATTCCACACATCAGTTATTGTGATTTTCGGTGATTTCTAAAATATTGCCTAACTCATCGCTCGACAAAAATTCTACATCAGGCCATTTTGAAATAATTGTTTTCAATAATTGTTCAAATACTTTTAAATTATCCGTACGATTTTGCTCTTCAATCCCTCCTACAAAATTTATCCGATGTGCAGAAATAACTGCTGGTTGTCGAAAGAGAAATGCTTTTTTGATTTGCGCCAAGCATTTATTTCCCCAATCGAAATTCTTATTAAAGGAGGGTTCGAAGTAACAATTTCTTACGATATATTTTTGTAGAAGCTGATTCCTTTCTCCTGAAAAATGATGCAATTTTTGATATGAATTTTTCTCAACAGTTGGAATATTTTGGACAATATAACCTTGTATAAATTTTACTTTTTCTTTGGCTAAAACACTTTCTGTTTTCGGATGCCATACTACTGCTGGAGCGACAGTAGATAGAGAATGCATTCCAAATATCATTCTAAAAATTTCCAATCCATCTTTTATCCCTTGGTGAATGTTAATTAAATCTTTCTCATCATCAAAATCATACGTCGCCATAAAATTGGCTCGATTAGAAAATGGAGAATGAAAGTCAATCCCAAAAATCTGTTGCTCAAATGCCCTTCGAAGATTTTTTTCTCCAGCATGTAATCCTCGCAACCATTGGGCAACATTCACATGCTCTCGACCATGAAATTGGGGTTGCAAGAATTGGTTTTTGATTCCATCAGAAAACTGTTCCATGGTATTGTTAGTACTCCAATAGTTCTTATAAGTCTCTGTAAAAATTTCGAAATGATATTTTTGAAAATCGTCTGCTTGGATTTTTTGAAAATCAGGATTTCCCACTATCGTATTAGCGGTAATAATTGGAGGGCGGTTATTTTTATCTTTATATTTTCCTAAAACTTCGTAAAGCGCTGAAAAATCTTCTGCATTTTCTAAAATATCTATTCGATTAAATGGATTGTCATCTAGTTCAATATTTTGATTTTGCAATTGTTTTATCGCTTTAGATGTCGAACGAATCGTTCCCCAATCATCAGACTCGATAACAACGATCCTTCGGTTAATCCTTTGTCCACTATAAAGGTATTTAGCGGAATTAAACTTTGATTTTATTTTTTGAAGAATATTCAATTAGAATAGATTTCTATTTAATTTCTTGAACGAATAATTACTTTGTACTCTTCAGGAGTAATACCTTTCTGGTCTTCCTTTTGAGTTTTTAAACTTAATTTTATTTTTTGAACCTGCTTAGTTTTTTGAAAGAACAACTTCCCCGGTTGCTTAAAATCTCCTGTTTCAAAAACTAACTCGAAAGGAGCCTCCTTTCGTTTTCCACTAATTATTATTTTCTTTCCAGATTTATCTATTGGACTAAAACTGATGATTTTCCCTTTTTCATTTTTACAATAAGCGCTACGATATAGATCTCCAAAAATAATTTCATAAGATTGTTTTCCTTTTTGATTATTAGAAAGCATATAATCAACTTCTAACTGGACAGACAAAGGCAAACTTGTTTTTAGATTGTATAAAAAAAAGGCATTATTAAAATCCAAAATATTAATCTGATCTGAATGATTGTTTTGTATTTGAATTTTTTGCTTAGCCTCAGGAAGTACTGTTAAAGGGAAACAACTTTTGTGATTTTGATAATCTCTGATCTCTAAATCTATTTCTAATTGTTGAGCGTTAGGTCGTAGACTATTTGCATTAGCTGCATCTTCTAATCCAAATGCACCTTTCCCATTAATGGTCGACCTAATTTTCTGATTTTTCCCATCCAATAAGGCATAGCCTATCGTCACATTATTTACCTTAAAATCATCATCATAAATCACATTTTGATAATTATAATTAACATCTGTTTTTTTGAGGGATCCATTTTGCATTCCTGTAAATGATTGAGTGAAATGCAATACATTATTATCAGCAGAACCAATAGTAATTTGATTATTTTGACTAATAAAATTTCCAAACGTTTGCGTTTTAGGACGATCTAATCGTTTGCGAAAAGAAAAAAGAACATTATCTTTTTGAATCGAATTTTTCAAACGACTACTCCCAAAATGTTCAATTTCCAAAACATTATCTTCAAATCGAAAATCACAGACATCCCATATTTCAGAACTTCCATTGATGAGTGGTACTTTAAATATATTATTTTTGATCGTATACTTTTTAATCAACTCTTGACTTGTCCCAATCCAAAAAAGGTAGATAAAAAAGTCTTTGCCTGACACTTCTTTTAATGATTGGTTTTTATGTCTTAAAACTCCAATATCAACTAATGCTTCTTTTGTAATTTCAAAAAGGTTATCATGTAAATATAAATTTGATTCCCCTCTTTGCTTCACCAAACAAGCAGGTTGGCTAGGATTTCCTTTGCTTACTACGTCCCTAAATGTGTTATTAAAAACTTCTGCATTTCCCCGTGTTGTACAAGTAAAATAATAAGGATGTGCGACTGCATCAGTTGATTTGGATTTTAGATTCAACACTTTATTATTTGAAAAGATAAGTTTTCCATCGCCACCTTTAACTACAATTGTACTCATCGCTCTGCCTTTAGGAATATCCAACAAAACATCGTTTTCAAAACGATTATCAGTAATGGTGATTTTCTTTCTTTGGCGATATAAAGAAGGATAGAACAATTTATCAATCCCGCTTGCTGCAAATGTGAGAAACTGGCTTGAAAAATTTTTGACTTTATTTTTATGGAAAAGAACTTCGTCATAACCTACATTAGAAAACGCAAAAGGGGCATTACAATAATGAAAATTGGAGTCCGTAATTTTTACTTTTTTAATGGTATTACCCTTAGAAAACTCATTCAAAGATTGATTAGAAGAATGCGAAGCAAAGTTTGCCAATGCAATTGACCCACTTATATTACAATTTTCTATTTTAATAAAATCTACATTAGGTTTGCACGTTGGGCAAAATTGTTTGCTGTATGCACTCGAGACAAATTTGAAATCACCTTCATTGGAAGAGTATTTTTTTTCCAAATAATCCAGCGTCTGTATGGTGATATTAGAAAGATGTAAACTATTTCCTTTATCTGTGCGAAAGTATGCAAAAAATGAATTTTGATGTTTAGTAATCAAAGTTAGTCCGCAATCTTTTTTATTTTTTCCAAAAATGATAATCGGCTTAGGTGTATCAAAATAAGATTGAGCATTTAAAGAAGCAATCTGGTATTTTTTCAATAAATGCACTTTGATACCTGCATGGATTAGTTGCCCTAATGCTAGAAAATTCTTTTGAGCGTTGTCAATCTTTTTGCCAACAAACCATTCTAGGTACCCTTCTTTTGCTTGCCAATCACCTTGCAATTTTACTTGATGAAATATCTTTTGAACTTGCGAAGTTATTTTAGCACCATTAGATTTTAGTTGGCCATTTCGAATCAACCCTTTTTGGGAAAAATTCAAACCTACATTTTGTATATCAATTACCCCTTTTTTTAAATCTACAGGTTGATCTATAAGAATGTTCTTTTTATTTTTGATACAAAATTTGACAATATCTGAAAAGGAATTATCTGACTGAGATACACTAACCATATCGCCTGTAGCAATGATTTTTTTCGAAGAAGATTTACAAGTTTGAAGAATAAGAACCAAACTTACAACCGACAATATTTTTAATAGAATACTAGAGGTCACTTAAATAGATAAATTAAAGCAATATCATTTTCAATGATAGATGAAATAAAAGTATTAGAAAAGATTGTTCTTAAACCTATAAAATCAAACCCAATCCGCATTTGAACAATACAATAAATTAGGGTTGGAATAATGAAAACTGGAAGTCGTTTACCTATCCAACTTCTTTCACTTTCAAGAGTAGCAAAAAGAAAAATCAGAGAAAAAGCGAATAGGTTAGCAACAATGACAAACCTACTTCCTGAAGGAACATTAGTAGCAAAATTAGCTACTCCTAATAAAAATAATGAAAAACAGAATAACTTTTTGAGATTACTTTCCTTTAGCACCTTCCTTCGGAAAAAGAAACAAAAAATCAGAAAGAAATAAACGATTGAATTAATAGCCATTTGGCTCCCTTTGACATACCAATTAAGATCATTTAGACCTTTACTTCTTGCTTTTATATAATCTTTAGAAGTCATTATTCTTACTTTAGTTTGTATGAATTCAGGAGCTAATTTATAATTATCATTTATCAGTCCTGGGTCTACTTTTACAAAAAAAATTGAAGAAATAAAAATGACAAAATAAATATTAATCCTATTTCCCATTATCCCGAACGCCAACAATAAAGCTACAGGAAAAACAAAAGTAAAATGGAGTAAAGGACTAAAGCAGGCAACAATTAAAAACTGTTTCTTTCCTTCAACTAAGAAAGGTAATGTTCCAAAAAGAAAAACATGCGCGGCTGTATAAAATCGAAATCCGTTAATATTCCAAAATGGAACAATTAAAGCAAAAGTAAATAAGAATAGAATCGCTACTATGGAAAGAGGTTTATTTTTATCTACTTGTTTTATTAAATACCAAATATTTCTCGAAAAAAAATAACCCATTACTAAACCAATAATAGCAAAAAACACTTGGAAATTTCCAGTAAATCGAGAAACTAAAAAAGTGATTAACGGCCTATAAAGGTCAGTATATTGACCTTCGAAAATGAATAATAAATTTAACATATCATTCCACCCCATATCGTACCATTCATAAAACTCTTCAAAATTACTCCTATATCGATTGGCATCCATCTCTTCATCAGAAATTACAAATGTATACCCAAAATAACTACAAAAGAACCACATAATATTCTTTGCAAAGGAAGACCGATAATTTTGCATCGCAAAAATCAACGAAAAAAACGGCCAAACTAAAAAAGTAATATACCCTGTTATACTAGTCTTTGTTCTCACCTCTTTGCCTGTCCTAAATTTATAAAACTCTCTACTACGTTTTGAACTTCATATTGGGAAACATTTTGAAATTGGTATTGAGCGCTAAAATCCCTATTAAGAAAGTCCAGTAATTTAGTTTTATCAAGATGACCTGAATTTAATGAAAGAACTGGTCTTCCTATCAAATAATAATCAATTAGTTTGCTTGGTAATTGTTCTGAAACTCCATTTTCGAGATTTAATAAAAAATCCATCTTACTGAGTTTTTTAATTAAATCCTTTCTGGGTATATATGGACTTACAATAATTTTATCTTTTAATTCCTGGTCATATGGAGAAAGAATAGACGAAGCGTTTGTAAAAATATAAAACCGAAAATCTCTTTCACTTTTTTTCAATACTTCTAAGATTGGACGCGGATCTCTACCACCTCTGCTAAGTGCACCTGCATAAGCAAAACTAATAACAGAGTTGCTTTGATATTCTTCTAATAAACCTTGGGTTTCAGAGAATTTAAATCCTTGCGGAATAACGATAATTTTTTTTCGAAACTCAGAATAGTAGGCCTCTCTTGCTCCTTCGATTGGCACCGTAATAAAATCTGCATTTTTGCAAAATGATTTTTCTAAATACTTGAAATAAAATGGTTTCCCAATTCGATCCATTTTAGATCCCATAAATGGATCGCCACAATCTGCTATCCAAATCTTTGCAGCTTTTCCAAATTTTTTTGTCGCTGCAGCAACGCCCCAATGTATACTGTGAGGTGCTGCAATAGAAATCATTAAGTCAAATCCTTTTTCAGTTTTTAAAGCTTTTTTTACAGAAGAATAAAATTCAATATTGGGATATTCGAATAATATCTCTAATCCTCTTCTAATAATATTTGAAATTTTTCCTTTCCAATTAAACGATGGCAACTTAGTTTTTGGTAATTTCTTAATTTCAAATCTATATTTTTCCATCATGTCATCATATTGGACAGAATTAGAAGCAGTTATCAATTTTACATGATGTCCTTGTCGACAAAATTCTTTAACTAACTCCGTAGTCCTAAATGATCGAGGAGAGTTCTCTGGAAAAAAAGAAGCAGATACAATTAAGATCTTCATCTTATGCTTTGGAAGTTATTTTCAATAATAAATTTATAATTCTATTGGCAGCATTACCGTCCCACAAGGCAGGTGCAGTTCCTTTTTTCCATTCGCCTGCAAAAAGTTTTTCGAGGTATGCTTTAATGTCTCTTGGGTTGGTCCCAACTAATTCATTAGTTCCAACCTCAATTGTTTCTGGACGTTCTGTATTATCTCTTAATGTCATACATGGAACTCCCATAATAGTCGTTTCCTCAGTAATTCCTCCTGAATCTGTTATTACCGCCATGCTATTTTTTACCAAATAATTAAACTCCAAATACCCTAAAGGTTCTACCATAAAAAGATTTGGAGTTTCAATCCTTAAGTCATCCAATATTTTTTTGGTACGAGGATGAACTGGAAAAATGATTGGTTTACC
This sequence comes from Saprospiraceae bacterium, assembly GCA_045106765.1. Classification (GTDB taxonomy): domain Bacteria; phylum Bacteroidota; class Bacteroidia; order Chitinophagales; family Saprospiraceae; genus CAJQQY01. The sequence continues at coordinate 58,213 of JBGCFD010000190.1, forward strand.
ATTTACATTTGAAGTGATTTCATTCATGAAAGCTTTTAACTTATCCTCCTCATCAACATTCCCAGGTCGATGCATGGTCATCACAATGTAGTCTCCATTTTTAAGCCCAATTTCTTCAAAAAAATTAGGTCGTTTTAACCGTGGAAGATTGGTCAATAAGGTATCAATCATCACATTGCCTACATAAAAAATTCGATCATCAGTAATGCCTGCTTTTCGAAGATTTGTATTGGCTCTTTCACTAGTTGTGAAAAAATAATCCGTAATAGCATCAGTAACCATTCGATTAATTTCTTCAGGCATTCTCAAATCAAATGAGCGAATACCAGCTTCTACGTGAGCCACTTTTGTTTTTAATTTTTTGGCAACAATCGAACAGGCCATTGTCGAAGTCACATCTCCTACCACCATAACCAAATCAGTTGGATGCTTCAACATTTCTTTTTCAAAAGCAATCATAATAGCAGCTGTCTGTTCTGCTTGAGAACCACTTCCTACTCCAAGGTTTACATCTGGCAAGGGAATATTTAATTCTTCAAAAAAGGTGGCACTCATTTTATGGTCATAATGCTGTCCAGTATGGATAAGACGATAACTGATATCATGACCTTCAGATTTAGCCTTTTTAATGTTATGTATGATCGGTGCAATTTTCATAAAATTGGGTCTTGCACCTGCGATAAGGGTAATCTTCATAGTATTTTATAAAAATTTATTACGAATTTTGTGGAACTTCATTTTGCACAAAATCAATGGTTGCATAAATATCTCCTTCTCCATGTACACTTACCGTTAAATCATATTTCCCCTTCCATTCTTTCACGATTTCTTGTTCTCCTTTTCTAGAATAATCATCAAAAAGAATTAACGTTTTTGGGGCAAATTTTTTAGCTAAAACAGGTAATAGACCTGAGCGTCCTCCACGAGTTTGAGCAGGTGGTCCATCACAAATAATTAGAGAAAAATTATCTGGAACATCCTTCATTGGAACATCATACCAATCAAAATTATCGTAAGGTACAATTGGACAAGTCAGTACTTTGGCTTTAGTTACGCCTTGTTCTTTTTGATAAGTTCTTACTTTATTTGCCCAAACTTCTTGATGCTCCAAACTATACAGTTGAAGGTTTCTTCGCTCTGCAATAATTCCCATAAGAATAGAACTTAACCCAGAACCACATTCAAGAATAGGACCATCCGTTTTATTAACTTCAACAAGTACCTTTTTCAAGTAACTATGCATTGCAGACCACCCAAGGTTTCCCCATCCATAAATTAAATCAATCAAAATATCTTCTCGATTTTCAATATTCTCTTGATGCTTCGCAAATTGTTTGAGGGCTTTTTTGAAAATATAACTTTGATGACTTTTACGAATAGTTGACCGTAAACCTGAAGGCACCAATGGTTTTAATATTGATGCAAGTTTGTTGTAATTACTTTTATAATTCATATTTTTCTTATTTTGTCTAAAAGAGGTTTTATACTTGATAAATAATCGAGTTGGAGTAATGGTCCAGTAAATAATAAAATTAAAGATCCAATTAATCCAATAATTGAAAGTGATACTAGTGGGAAATTATATAATGGAGTTAGATCTATTAAAAATTTGGTTGCCAAAAACACAACTCCGCCATGAAGAGTTAATTTTGCCAATGCTTTAAATGGGATCAACTTTGTAATTCCTATCTTCATAATTCCAGCTGAATATTTTAAGACTGAAATGATTAATAGGATATTAATCAAAACAGAAATAGCTGCAATATGGTAAGGTGTGTCAAAAAACGAGACGGCTAAATACCCCCCAAGCCAAGTTAACCCTGCAAAGAGAAAATGTATGTTGGCGTAAAATTTAGTTTTTCCCAAAGCAAGAATAAGTGGAGAAAAAATAATAATATTAAAAAAATTAACTGCCATCGCTAATTGAAAGAATAAAATAGAATTTAGATATAGATCTGTAAAAAGTATAATGATAATCGCTTCAGCATTTAAAATAAAAAATATCACCATAGGATAAATAATGGTGGCTGATTTTATCAACGTACTTTCCCATGTTTCAACCAAAACATTGATGTCAGATTTTTCTGAAATGATTTTTGAAAAAATGGGCATCAATACTGTTGCAGCCGCTCCAGTAATCATTCCAACAAAAGGCAATTGAATAAAACCATTGGAATAGTCAGCAAATGATTCTGTTCCAAAATATCGACTGATGTAAAATTGGTCTGAAGACCGCATAATAATTCCTCCAATCGAAGCAAACATTATGGGTACACTATATTGAAAGATTTCTTGTATCCCAAGTCCTGACTTTTGTTTTTCGACTCCACGAAAGGGTATATTCTTAAAATACAGAGCTAAAAAGAAAGAGATGATTGATACGATTATCCATCCGTAAATGGCAAAGAGATAATTTCCTCCATAAAATATTACTGGAGTTACTATAAATATCAACATCAAGAATCTTGTGATGGTGTTATATATAGCAATAAAAACAGTTTTTTTGTAGGTCGAAAAAATCCCTTCAATCCCTAAGGTGGGCAATAAAAATATAGGAATGACAGAAAAGTACCTCAGGCCTTTTTCTATCTCAGGATTTTTTAAAACATCAGCTATTAACCCTGCTGAAATAAATAATAATATGCCAAAACCAAGACCTAGAGATAGTAAAACTTTGGTTAGTTTATCAACGATCTCTTTTCCTTGTTCCAATTTATATCTAGGCAAAAAATAACTAAAGACATTAGGTAGACCAGCTGAAAAAACGATCAATAAAGTACTGTACACATAAACAATTTGTTTATACGTTCCATATTCTACCTTATCAAAATACCTCGATAGAATTGCTGCGCTAACTATTGCTAAAGAAAAAGAACTCAAACTTCCTAATGCCACCCAAAATGCCTGAATAGTGTTATTTCCTTTATCCAAAGATTCTACCTTTAACTATGAGTCTATCTTGATTACATTTTATTCTCATGAATAGATTTATACCATTCGTAAGAAAGTCCTAATCCTTCTTTTACTTTTACCTTCGCCTGATAACCAAGTAATTTCTCAATTTTTGAAATATTCGCCAAACTGTGAGGAATATCTCCAATTCTATTACCCCTATGTATTGCATCGGCAGTTGTCCCACAAGTTTCTTTTATATTTGCCCAAAGTTCATTTAAAGTAGTTCTTTCACCACATGCTACATTATAAACCTGATTGACTGCTTCTGTATTTTCAGTAAATAATCCTAAAATATTAGCCTGCACCGCATTTGCGACATATGTAAAATCTCTACTAAATTCTCCATCTCCATTTATATAAGGCCCATTATTTTCCAATGCAGCTTGAAAAAACAATGGAATCACCGCTGCATAGGATCCACCTGGATCTTGCTTTGGTCCAAAAATATTAAAGTACCTTAATCCTATAAACTCAAAATCATATGTTTTAGAAAAAACATCTGCATATAGCTCATTTACATATTTTGTAACTGCATATGGAGATAGTGGTCGACCTATTGTATGTTCTATTTTTGGTAATCCTTTGCTATCTCCATAAGTTGATGATGATGCAGCAAATACCACTCGTTTGACTCCCATCTTTACGGCAGCTTGGAATATATTTAATGTGCCTGTGATGTTTACATCATTTGTAATCAATGGAGATGCAATACTTCGGGGAACAGAACCAAGAGCTGCTTGATGTGTAATTAAATTAATTCCCTTACAAGCTTTTAGACAAGTATCAAAATCTGTAATGTCACCTTCTACTAATTCAAACCGCTCATTGGAATGAAATTCTACAAGGTTTTTTTTAAATCCCGTTACAAAACTATCGAGTACTCTAACTATTCCGACTCTCTCATCTTTTAGGAGTGCTTCCACTATATTAGAACCGATAAATCCTGCTCCTCCTGTTACTAAAATATTTTGTTTGGTTTCCAAGGTGTTATCTTTTATAGTTAAAAATTAAAGTCTAGCGTCAACCATTCCTTTTTCAAAAAATCCTTTTACGTCATAAAGTACTGAATCTACTTCTTGCAAAGAATTGATCTCAATATTCTTAAATTCATTATGTGCAACCGTCAAAACAATTGCATCATATTTTTTAGTTGGCAAATCATTTACTACTTCAATTCCATATTCATGACTCACTTCCTCTTTGGATGCCCAAGGATCATAAATATCTACATTAGTATTATAAGTCAACAATTCATTGTAAACATCAATTGCTTTTGTATTTCTAATATCTGGACAATTTTCCTTAAAAGTAATTCCTAGCATTAAAACATTCGAGTTTTTAACTTTAATGTCTTTTTTGACCATTAATTTCACAATTTCACCTGCCACATATTTTCCCATCGTATCATTCAATCTTCGTCCTGCCAGAATAATTTCTGGATGGTAACCTACCTCCTGTGCTTTTTGCGCTAAATAATATGGATCTACACCTATACAATGTCCACCAACTAGTCCCGGACGGAAAGGTAAAAAATTCCATTTTGTTCCTGCTGCTTCAAGGACTTCATGAGTATCAATTCCAAGGAGATTAAAAATTTTCGACAATTCGTTGACGAACGCAATATTAATATCTCGTTGACTATTTTCAATCACTTTGGCAGCCTCTGCAACTTTTAAAGAACTTGCTTTAAATGTTCCTGCAGTAATAACTGATTTATAAATTTGGTCCACTACCTCTGCGATTTCAGGAGTAGATCCTGAGGTTACTTTTAAAATTTTTGTAACCGTATGTTTTTTATCTCCTGGATTAATTCGTTCAGGACTGTATCCACAAAAGAAATCTTTATTAAATTTTAATCCCGATATTTTTTCCAAAACAGGAACACATTCATCTTCTGTTACACCTGGATAAACTGTTGATTCATAAATTACAATATCTCCTTGTTTCAAAACTGCTCCAACCGTTTCACTCGCTTTATATAAAGGTGTCAAAATTGGTCGATGATGTTTATCTGTTGGTGTTGGAACGGTTACAATAAAAACATTACAGTCATTTAATGCAGAATTATCCGTCGTAATTTGAAGACCAGTTTTAGTCATTACTGAAGCAGCATCTTCCGTTTGAATAACAGATTTTAATAAATCGTCTTCTACTTCAAGCGTACTATCTTTTCCACTATTTAATTCATCTACTCGCGCTTGGTTTATGTCAAAACCTACCGTTGGATATTGTTTTCCAAACTCGACAGCAAGTGGAAGTCCCACATAACCCAAGCCGATAATTGCAATTTTTTTATCTTTAATTAAATCGTTCATGAATTTTTTAATTTTAAATCAGTTTTACTTAGTTTTTAAATAATCATTCCTGCACCTACCGTTTCATTCGTTCCTTCATCCACAAAAATCACACTTCCCGTATTTCTATTTTTTCGATAAGCATCTATAAATAATGGTTTTGTAGTTCTAATCACTACTCTTCCTATATCATTCATCTGAATGGTTCGATCTTCCAATTCTCGATGTAAGGTGTTAATATTTAATTTGTATCGCACCTCTTTAATAATACACCTTGCTTCTTGCGAAGTGTGAAGAATCGTATATTTTCCTCGTTCCTTCAATGGTTTTTCATTAAACCAACACATCATAACTTCTATATCTTGTGAAATATCTGGAACATTATTCTCTCGAACTAACATATTCCCTCGACTTACATCGATATCATCATCTAATAAAATAGTAACAGACTGTGGTGGAAATGCTTCTTGCAATTCTCCATCAATTGTATCTATTTTTTTTATGGTAGAAGTAAAACCTGAAGGCAATACCGTTATTTTATCTCCTTTTTTCAAAATACCTCCTGCAACTCTTCCCGCATAACCTCGGTAGTCATGAAATTCATCCTGATATGGACGAATAACAAATTGAACTGGAAATCGAGTATCAATTAAATTGTGGTCACTTGCAATGTGTACATTTTCCAAATAATACATCAAAGTTGATCCTTCGTACCAAATAGTTTTCTCAGAACGATTGACTACATTGTCTCCATTTAATGCGGAGATTGGAATAAAATGGACATCTTTGACATCAAGTTTAGATGCGAATTTCTCAAAATCATCTTTGATTTTTTCATAAATTTCTTCCTTATAATCAACCAAATCCATTTTATTAATACAAACTACTAAATGGGGAATTTGTAATAATGAGGCAATAATTGCATGGCGACGTGTTTGTTCAACTACTCCATTTCTAGCATCAATTAAAACTAAAGCAACATTCGCAGTCGATGCACCTGTAACCATATTTCGAGTGTACTGAATATGTCCAGGTGTATCAGCAATAATAAATTTCCGTTTTGGAGTCGAAAAATATCGGTAAGCTACGTCAATGGTGATTCCTTGCTCTCGCTCAGACTTTAAACCATCTGTTAACAAAGCTAGGTTTACTTCTGTTTCTCCTCGGCGTAAACTAGTCGCCTCGATTGCTTCCATTTGATCTTGAAAAATAGATTTACTATCATAAAGTAATCGGCCGATTAACGTACTTTTTCCATCATCGACACTTCCTGCAGTTGTAAATCTTAATATTTCTGTTGGCTTCAATTTCATTTAAAAATATCCATTTTTCTTTCGATCTTCCATTGAAGTTTCAGATCGTTTGTCATCTGTTCTGCCACCTCGTTCAGTCATTCTAGTAGTTGCTACTTCTTCTATAATTTCATCAATTGTACTTGCCTTCGATTCCCAAACTCCTGTGCAAGTCATATCTCCAATCGTTCGACAACGCACATTCATTTCTTTCACTTCTTCAGTTGATCTTTTTTCAATGTAATCGCAATCAGCTAGAAGTGTTCCTTCTCTTGCGAATACTTTTCTTTTATGAGAAAAATAAAGAGACGGTAATTCCACTTTCTCCATTGCCAAATATTGCCATACATCTAACTCTGTCCAATTACTGATCGGGAAAACTCGAAAGTGTTCGCCATAGTGTTTTTTACTATTAAATAAATTCCACAATTCTGGTCGTTGGTTTTTTGGATCCCATTGTCCAAATTCATCTCTATGGGAAAAAAACCTTTCTTTCGCTCTTGCTTTTTCTTCATCTCTTCGAGCACCACCAAGCGCTGCATCGTATTTTCCTTTTTCCAAAGCATCTAATAAAGCGGAGGTTTGCAAACCATTTCGACTTGCGTTGAATCCTTTTTCCTCATGAACTATTCCTTGATCGATTTGATCTTGAACGGAAGCGACAATTAATCTTGCGCCTAATTTTTCCACCAAAGCATCTCGATATTTCAGGGTTTCTGGAAAATTATGCCCGGTGTCCACATGTAATAATGGAAAAGGAATTCGTGCTGGATAAAATGCCTTTTGTGCCAAATGAACCATCAGTATAGAATCCTTCCCTCCTGAAAACATCAGAACTGGATTCTCAAATTGCGCTGCAACCTCTCTTAATATAAAGATAGATTCCGACTCTAATTCTCGTAAATGATTTAATTGATAATTCATTAGACGTTATTTGTTGAACGTTCGACTTTTTACGGTCGCTTATAAAACTTTACTTAAAAGTTAATTTTTGGTAAAATATATTGGTAAACTAAATCAACTGATTCTTCAATCGTCTGTTGATTTGTTAAAATTTCTAGTGTAGGTTTTCTCGGTTTTTCATAAGGAGAATCTATTCCTGTAAAACCTTTAATTTCTCCTTTTCTAGCTTTTTTATACAAACCTTTTACATCTCTCTTTTCACAAATTTCTAAAGGAGTATTTACAAAAAATTCTAAAAAATCAGCCTCGCCAATTATTGTTTTAGCACTTTCTCTAATCGCACTAGTTGGGCTAACAAAAGAACAAATAGTTATTACCCCACTATTCAAATATAGTTTCGCTATTTCAGCAATTCTTCTAATGTTCTCTGTTCGATCTTCAAGACTAAAACCTAAGTTATTATTGATCCCTGTACGAATATTATCTCCATCCAATACTTGTGCAAAAAATCCATTTTTAAATAATTTTCTTTCCAAACCTTCTCCAATGGTACTTTTCCCTGAGCCTGACAATCCAGTAAACCACAGTACTTTACTTTTTTGATTTAAAAACTTTTCACGTTCTTTTCGTTGCAAAAGATTGTTAAAAATAGGATGTAGATTATCTGCCATTTTCAGTTTGCCGTTTTTCAGTTGGCAGTATACAATTTGTCGGAGTTAACCGAAGGCTGCCAACTACACGGGGCTTCGCCGTTAATAAGTCCCAAGACTTAATTTCCAATAAAAATATGTACTTAAAAAATTGATATATATAATGTTATTCTTAGATGATATTTATATTCTAAATCGTCCTATAAATTTCATCAAGAAGATTTAATTTAAAACTTTTGTTACAGCGCATTTTAATCTTTTCAAATAAGAAGATGGTAATTCTATTTTTAAAGTATACCCTAAATGAGATAATTCGATTAACACTTTATTTTTACCTTGAACATCAATGAGTTCTCCTTTCATTCCAGAAAGATTTCCAGCAATAATTTCTACCTCGTCTCCTGATTGATAAAACCCTTCTTCTGCTTCTATCAAGGCTTCGCTTCCAATAATTCGTTTAATCATTTGAATTTCTTCTTGCGGAATAGAAATAAGATTTTGGGAAAATCGAATAAATTTAGTTACTCCTTCGACTGATAGAACGGGGACATAATTTGCTTTAGTAATTTTCACAAAAACATAACAATTAAAGAGAGGCAATTCTACCCATCTTTTTTTACGTCCATATTGTCTAAGAATTTTTTGAAGAGGAAGGAAAACTTCTATACCTTTTCGAGTCAATTCATCATATACCACTTTTTCACGTTTATACCGAGTGTATACCGCGAACCACCGAGTTTCGGTTTCGTGTAGGTGATTTTCAGGATTTGAAGTAGTATTCATTAGTGCTAATCGGTTGCTTCGTTTTGTTATGCTCTTGACCACAATAGAAGTGGTTCTGGTTTGAATGTATTTAATTCAATTTTTTCAAATTCCGTTTTTTGATAAATTAAGTATCTTACTTTACGCTTAATCAGTCCTTCCACTTTTTCTATTAAATTGATCAAATAAGTCTTATCAATGTCTCCAATAAAAATCAAATCAATAACTTGACTGTCAAGTCCTTTAGAAAATTCTCCAACCAAATAAACTTTATCTACGTCACCTAATCGTTCCACTACATTTTCAACGATCTTATCTAACCCAATATGCTTGAGTAGAATATTATGAATTTCATTAAATAAAGGATGTTGAACATTAGCCTGGAAGATTTTCTTATTGCCTTGAAGAGAGGAGGAAAGCATTCCTGCCTTTTCCAATTTGTTGAGTTCGAGACGAATGCCATTAGATGAATCACCAAACTCACTTTGCAAACTCCGCAAATAAGCGGTTGTATTACTATTGAGAAAAAACTTTAACAAAAGTTTTATTCGGGTTTTTGAGGATATTAGAGTGCCAATCATAATTATATATTGAGTAACAAAATTACTCAATATGTTTTATATATAATAATAATTCTATCTATTAAAAATAAATTTATTCCTCTTGCATCGCATCTCTTACTATTTTCCTTCCTATAAAAAAGGTTACTGCTATAAATCCACCTAAAATTCCTCCAATGATTGCACTAATTATATAATTAATAAAGCCTTTGCTTGGGCCAAGCGGCGGGATCGGTGTGTCAATAGTTTGTATAAATGGGGTTCTTGATTTTAACGAAAAATCAGCAATTTCTTGGTTTTTAAGAGCCTCTCCATAAACTAAGGTCATGATTTGCACTTGTCTTTGAAGTTTAATTTCTTCTGCTTCATATTGTCGAAGTGTCAAATTTCTTCGAGTATCTTTCATTTTTAGTAATCGATATTGAGCAGAATTCATGGCATCTCTTAATGAGTCAACTTTTGTTTTTGTTATTTCGTAGGTTTGTTTTTGTTTTTCAATGGTTTTATCAATATAAAATTGACCTAATTTATCAAAAAGACATTTTACAAACTTGATTGATAATTCTTCCGTAGCCCCACTAAATTTTATATTCATAATTCCAGTCTCCTCATTAATAGAACTAGACATTAGTCCTTTAATACCCGCCTTAGAGTTACCAATTATTCTTCCATATATTTTTTTTAAAACCACATTTTCTATTCTACTAAACTCATCAAAATTATCATTGGTAAATTTAAAGTTTTTCAAATCTGAAGGATCTTCTTCTAGATCTTTATAATACTGATATACTGTAAGAAAATGATTTGCGAAAAAGTCTTCTTTACCATTAAGTGTTTCCTTTTTGAACAATGCTTGTTGAATGATATTTCTTGATTTTAGGAGTGTATGCATTTTATCAAGATTATGTTCACTTCCTGCCCCACCTAATCCGAATGAAGCAGCGAGTCCTCCTAATGCTCCCAATCCACCTCCATCATCTTCGTTAACCATAAAGGTTAAAGTAGCTGGAAAAGTAATTGGTGCCTTATGTGTCTTATATACATATAACAAAATAAAAGGAATTGTGCACAAGATAATCCAATACCAATTTTTTAGTACTTCAAAAAAATATTCTTGTAGCATTAAAACTAAGTCCTTCAATTTTATTTCGTCACTAGCATTATTATTATTTTCCATAGTACTAATTCACTCTTTCAATTAATAAAACTAATGATAAGATAGCCGTTGCCTGCGCCAAGGAATCAGCTAACACTTCCCCCCAATCAATTTTCTTCCTTTCTCTGTCTCCTTCTTTTTTGGGTGGTTTAGAAGGTTTAACTCCTACTTTTACAATAGCACCTTCTACTACTTTAGGGTACACTTTGAACAATAAAAAATTCTTCGTTCGCTTAATTTCACCATTTGGGTATTCTACTGTAATTAATCTATTTCTTCCATTCTCTCCAACGCCAGCTGCGTACTCATCTACATACCATTTTGCTCTTTTTCTCTTATGGTAAGCTACATTTATCTTACCTGATCGAGCTATATTATTAGGATATAATTCTACTGCTCTGGTTGCACCTGTGATAGCTACCAAATCTTTTTGTTTGGGGATCGTAATTAGGTCGCCTTGTTTCAGAATAAAATTATGAATGTTTTTATCATTTTTTAAAGATTTATCTAATCTTAAAACGACGAAACCTGTTCCCTCATCTTGTCTATATAAAGTCGCTCCAGCAGGAAAAGATTCTTTAGTTAATCCACCAGCTCTTTTAATTAAATTGGTCAATTTTTCATTATCATCAATGAGTGCATATGCTCCAGGATATTTTACTTCTCCTTCAATAGTTACAAATTTTTGCAATTCAAATTCAGGAACCATTCGAACAATAATTTGATCGAATGGCTCTAGCTTAAATCCTTGTTGAGAAGACATCTCAAGATTTTCATCTACTTCGACTGTTGCTACAATAGATCTTGTCGTTTCATTTTTATTGAGAACCATTCTAAAAATATCAATTCGATTTGTACTTGCTGTTAATTTTAATCCCCCTGAAAGAGTCAAGACATCCTTTAAAGTCAAACTAGGATGATACTGATATTCTCCTGGATTTCGAACTGCCCCACCTACTTTTACAGAGAAATCATCTATGTAGGTAAGTTTTGAAAGAATTTGGATTTGATCTCGAGGCTCCAGAATTAGATTATCCGGTGAGGTAGGATTCTCCATTGCATTTTTTATATCAATTCTGATATACTCTTTCTCTTTAAGATTCTCAGGATTGGTTCTATATATATATGCAAAATCTGTTGCATCTGGTCTTAATCCACCTGATAGAATAACTAAATCTTCTACTTTTAATTTTTCAGAAGAATCATAGTTATATTCTGACGGTTTCCGAACAGCTCCAGATATTGAAATTTTAAATTCGTCTTTATAGGTGAAAATTGAAAATACCTCAACTCTATCATTAGGTTTTAAAACAAGGTTATCTCCTGAATCAGGATTTTCTAAAGCATTTTTTACATCAATTTTTACATATTCATTCTCCTGACTACCTGCTAATTCTTTTCGATAAACATATGCAAAACTAGTCGCATCTTCTTTTAGTCCCCCTGCCAATGTTACGAGATCATTTATCTTTAAATCATCGCCAACATTATACTTGTATTTTGATGGTCTCCGAACAGCTCCAGATATAGCTATTTCGTATTGATCCGTATAATTATTCTTTGATAAAATGACTAGTTTATCTTTTGGTTGAAGTACTACGTTTTCTATAGACTGAACATTAGTAACTGCATTTTCGATATTGATTTTGTCATATTTTAAAATGCCATCTTCTGATGTTCGAAGCAAATAAGCAACATCAGTTCTTGACCCTTCTGATAATACTCCTTTTCCAATCAATTTTGAAATAGTCATTCCTGCTTCCAATTCATATCTACCTGGTAAATCGACTGAACCCGTAATTTCAACAAAGTTTTTATATGGTTTAGGTATCAATCCTATGATTACAGCATCGCCTCCATTTAAACTAAAATCACGAGATGAATTAATTAATTCACCATAATTAACATCAATAATCTTTTCTGAATCATCAATAAATCTTTTCACTTGGAAATTCCCTCGATAAGCATTCGGCATTAATCCTCCAGCATATTTAATTAAATCTTTTAATTGTTCTTTTGGCTTCAATTCATATTTGAATGGTCGCCGAACTGCCCCTTGAACAGAAATTAATTTTTCTGCCACTCCAACATGAATGATATCATTATCTTGTAAAAAATAATCTTTGGTAATAGTTGGATCCAACAAATATTCATAGATATCCATCTCCTTATTTTTCCCTCCTGGACGAATAATTTTAATATTTCTAACACTACCAATATCAGATGGTCCACCTGCTGCTGCCAATGCATTGAAAGCTGTATTCACCGCAGGCATGGTGAAACTTCCTGAGTTCATTACTTCTCCAACAATGTGTACGGTAATTGGACGAGGGTAGGTGACCGTCACCTCAAATTGATCTCTTCCAAAACGATAAAAATTAGAAAATCGACTGCGAAGCAATTCTTTAGCTTTTCCTAAAGTGATTCCCTTAAGATTAATTCGAGACATCCCCTGAGGTTTGATATAGCCGTCCTTACTTATTTCTGCGATGATGTCTAATTCTGAAATTCCCCAGATAGAAATTCCTATTTTATCGCCAGCGCCTAAAACATAGGTGTTAGGGGCTTGAATACTTCCACCTTCAACAAATGACATGATGTCTTTATTTCGAAAAATGTGTTGCCCATAAATAGTAGAAGGAGGGAGATTTTCAACTGGAATTTCTTTAATTCCTTCGGCTAGGACTTCTTCTACGTTAGACCCCTCTAAAGCTCCTTCTGAGATTTCATTTACCGTTGTAGCTGCTTCTTTCTCTTCTTCTGAAACTGTTTCCTCTACATTTGGGGCATTATCAATAGGAACAATCGCTGGTGTGGTTCCTGTCTCTCCACTTCCTGAAGTTATTGTGTCCCCTGAAGTCATCGTATTTCCTTTAGCTTTTTCCTCGGCTTCTATTTCCTCTACTGCTCTTTGTAGTTTCAATAATTCTTGAGGATTATTCAAATCTATTTTATCTATATCAATTCCTCTTTCCAGTAATTTAGCTCTAAAATCTTCCTCACTCATGCCTAATTTATCCAATTCTGCTCTTGCTTGAGATTCGGTGATAGGAGGGACTTGGGCAAATGTTGAGGATACACTCAACAAACAAAATATAATTGCACAAGCAATAAATTTCAATTTCAGCATTTGTTCTTTTCGTTTTAAATATTGTCAATTTTCGGAAAACACACTCCTGTTTAACATAACGATAATTATCGGGCAAACTGTATGTCCTAAAATGAGTTGGCGGTCAACTTATAAACGCCTGATAATCAACCATTTAGTATGATATTATAACTCTTACATCTCTAAAAAATTTCAAGATGCAATATTACAGTTTATATACTTAAATTTTATAATTTATTAGACATCATAATTCAATGTCGGAGCTAGCCACTTTTCAGCTTCTTCGATTCCCATTCCTTTCCGATTCGCATAATCTTCTAATTGATCCTTTGATATTTGTCCTAACCCAAAATATTTTGATTTTGGATGGGAAAAATACCAACCACTTACAGCCGCCGCTGGATACATGGCAAAACTTTCCGTCAACTTAATCGTCGTATTTTTCTCCACATCAAGCATCTTAAATAATTTCGCTTTTTCAGTATGCTCTGGACAAGCTGGATAACCTGGAGCAGGTCGAATCCCTTGATATTTTTCAGAAATCAAATCTTCATTTGTGAATGATTCCTGGGTAAAAGCCCAAAACTCATTTCTCACTCGCTCATGCATTCTTTCGGCAAAAGCTTCTGCTAGTCGGTCCGCTAATGCTTTTAATAAAATCGCATTATAGTCATCATGATCTGCCTCGAATTTTTTCACCCATTTTTCAATTCCAATTCCAGTCGTGACTGCAAATGAACCAATGTAATCTGCTTTTCCACTTTCTTTTGGAGCAATAAAATCTGTTAAGGAAAAATTCTTTTGACCAGGTGCTTTTTGTCTTTGCTGTCGAAGATTATTTAATGTTTCAAGGATATCTTTGCGATTCTCACTAGTATAAATTTCCAAATCATCCTCGTTAACTGCATTGGCTGGGAAAAACCCAATGACAGCTTTTGCCGATAACCATTTCTCATCAATTATTCTACGAAGCATACTTTGAGCATCGTTGAATAATTTTTTTGCCTCCTCTCCTACGAATGAATCTTCAAAAATTGCTGGATATTTCCCACGCAATTCCCAAGTCGAAAAGAAAGGCGTCCAATCAATATATTCTGATAATTCTTCCAAGGAATAATCCTCGAAAACCTTAGTCCCTAAAAATGTTGGTTTGGGTGGATCGTAATTTTCCCAATCCAATTGCAATTTATTTTCTCTTGCTTTTTTAAGTGTCAAATACTTTTTAGAAGATTTTCGATTTCCTCGTAATTCTCGAACTCGATCATATTCTTTTTTGATATTTAAAATAAAATCATTTCGAGTATCATCATCTTGACTCAACAAGGAACTTGCTACAGCAACACTTCTCGAAGCATCTAAAACATGTACCGTTGTACCTTTATATTGTGGCTCAACTTTTACAGCAGTATGTGTTTTTGAAGTCGTTGCTCCTCCAATCATCAATGGAATTTTCATATTCAAGCGTTCCATCTCTTTCGCTACATAAACCATCTCATCTAAAGAAGGTGTAATCAATCCGCTTAGACCAATAATGTCCACATTTTCTTCTCTCGCTTTTTTCAAAATATTATCGCAACTGACCATAACACCCATGTCGATGATTTCATAATTATTACATCCGAGCACTACACCTACGATATTTTTTCCAATATCATGGACATCTCCTTTTACCGTCGCCATTAATATTTTTCCTTTGGAAGAACTCTCTCCATCTTGTTTCAATGCTTCGATAAATGGATTCAAATGTGCTACTGCTTTTTTCATCACCCGAGCACTTTTGACTACCTGTGGTAAAAACATCTTTCCAGAGCCAAACAAATCTCCCACGACATTCATTCCATTCATCAACGAACCTTCAATTACTTCCAACGGATGATTCGATTCTAATCTTGCTTCTTCCGTATCTTCCACAATGAATTCTGTGATTCCTCGAACCAATGAATGTGTCAACCTTTCTTGCAATGGTTTTTCTCTCCAACTCAAATCTTTTACAATCTGCTTTCCACCTCCTTTTACTCGTTCAGCATAATCTGTCAAAGCCTCGGTCGCATTCTCAGTTCGATTAAATAAAACGTCTTCAACAAGTGTCAATAATTCTTTTGGAACATCAGAATAGACTTCCATCATCCCTGCATTTACAATTCCCATATCCATTCCTGCCCCAACCGCATGATATAAAAATGCCGCATGCATCGCCTCACGAACCGCATTATTTCCACGGAAAGAAAACGAAATATTACTCACTCCCCCACTCACTTTTGCGCCAGGACATTGCTCTTTAATTTGGCGAGTTGCTTCGATAAAATTGATCGCATATTCATTGTGTTCTTCAATTCCTGTTGCTACCGCAAAAATATTTGGATCAAAAATAATGTCTTGTGGTTTAAAGCCAACTTGATCTACTAAGATATCATAAGCTCTTTTACAAATCTCCACTTTTCGTTCAATTGTATCCGCTTGTCCTTCTTCATCAAATGCCATCACAACTGCCGCCGCTCCATATCGTCTAACAATTTTTGCTTGCTTGATAAATTGATCAACTCCCTCTTTCATCGAAATCGAATTCACCACACATTTACCTTGTACGCATTTCAATCCTGCTTCGATTACCTCAAACTTGGATGAATCAATCATGATCGGCAACTTCGAGATATCTGGTTCTGATGCGATTAAATTAAGGAAGGTCACCATTGCTTCTTTCGAATCCAGTAATCCTTCATCCATATTCACATCTATGATTTGAGCACCACCTTCTACTTGTTGTTGTGCAACACTTAATGCTTCTGCATAATCTCCTGACTTAATTAATCGAGCAAATTTTCGAGAACCAGTTACATTTGTTCGTTCTCCAACATTCACAAAGTTAGTTTCCGGACGAATCGTCAATGGTTCCAAACCACTTAATTGAGTATAGCCTGGAAGCGTTGGAATTTCTCTTGGTGCAATACCTTTAACACCTTCCGCCATCGCATTAATATGGTCAGGCGTTGTTCCGCAACATCCACCTATTATATTGACAAAATTACTAGTCGCAAAATCTCGAATATATTGCTGCATTTCTTCTGCACTTTGATCGTACTCTCCAAATTCATTAGGTAAGCCAGCATTCGGATAGGCACTCACAAAACAGTCTGCCACCTTTGAAAGTGTTTGAATATGTGGTCGCATTTCTGGAGCACCCAAAGCACAATTAAATCCAACACTAAATAAATCCAGATGACTTACCGAAATCCAAAATGCCTCCGCAGTTTGTCCTGAAAGTGTTCGTCCACTCGCATCAGTAATTGTTCCCGAAACCATAATTGGTAACTTCTCCCCTCTTTCATCAAACAATTGATCGATGGCATAAAGTGCTGCTTTGGCATTCAATGTATCAAAGATCGTTTCCACTAAAAGTAGATCCACTCCTCCATCCATCAAGCCTCTTGCTTGCTCGTAATATGCATCTTTCAATTGATCAAAAGTCACCGCTCGATAACCTGGATTATTTACGTCAGGCGAAAGCGATGCCGTCCGATTGGTAGGACCAAAAGCGCCTGCAACAAAACGTGGTTTCTCAGGTGTTTTCTCTGTATAAAAGTCAGCTGCTCGTCGAGCTGCTTTAGCAGATTCCAAATTCATTTCATAGGCCAACTCCTCCATTTCATAATCCGCCTGAGCAATCGAAGTTGCACTAAATGTATTCGTTTCGATGATATCAGAACCTGCTTCTAAATAGGCCTTATGAATTGCCTCAATCACATCAGGTCGAGTGATTGAAAGAAGGTCATTATTTCCTTTGATATCCAAGTGAAAATCAGCAAAGCGTTCGCCTCGATAATCTTTCTCTTCCAACTGGTATTCTTGAATCATCGTACCCATTGCACCGTCAAGTACAAGAATTCTTTCCTTCGCTATTTTATGGATGTTTTTCATATATCTAGTCTCTTACTTATTTGAGTTCTTAAAAATCAAGCAAAAATAAGAAGTTTGAGTAATTTTTTTGTGCAAAAAAATTGTTTTTTACGATTTTGAAGAATCGTTTTATTTGTCGATCCATCGACGCAAAGCAGCAGTTCGACTCGCACTTGAAATCAATTTTTCTTTAAAATTCCTCAAACTGACACTCAATCGATCATTAAAATAGTTTTCTAATTTTTCAATAAAATTAACATTGATTATTTCACTTCGATTTAGCCTGAAAAAAACAGTTGGATTCAACAATTGTTCAAGTTCATTTAGCGAATGATTTAAAGTAAATTTCTTTTGATTTTTAGTGATGCAAAAAACCAAACCCTCCTCTGCCCGAATAAAAGCAATTTCATCTACATTGATGATAAAAATCCCTTTGGCAGTTTTTACCGCAAAACGTTTTTTAAAATCTTTTTCATTACGAGAAAAGGAGGTTTTGATTTTATCCATTAAAAAATCATCAAAGTTTTTAAAGTTGTTTTTTAATTGCTCATACTTTCCCATCGCCTGCTGAAATGCTTTGAAATCAAAGGGTTTAAGCAAATACGCAATCCCGTTTTCATTAAATGCTTTCATCAAAAATTCATCATAAGCTGTCGCAAAAATGATCGGGCAAGTAATTTTTTTATGTTGAAAAAAAGAAAAAACATTGCCATCCAATAATTCAATATCTGAAAAAATTAAATCAGGTATTTCATTTTTCTCAAACCAATCTAAGCATGCTCGGATACTATCAAGCGTTGCCAAAATTTCAACTTCCGAATCATATTTTTTAATAAAATTCGTCAGTTTTTCAGCTGCTAAAATTTCGTCTTCGATGATGATGATTTTCATGCTGAAGTAGTTTTATAGTTCTTTGACACATCCTGTGTTTTAAGTCAGCTAAAAGTTGAAAATAACACTTCCATCGGTCGTTTTTATTTCCAACTTTTGTCTGACCACGGAATTTGTCAAAGAACGGTTTTTATTAGTGGAATTCTTACTTCAAATTTTCCATTTTCTTTGACAATTTTAATCGAAGTATTCGTCAGCATTTGATATCGTAAATTCAAATTTTTTAATCCACTTCCAATGGATTCAACTGGATCAAATTTTGGTCGAATTTCATTTTGTACAATCAGAAAATTTCCTTCAATATTCATTTCTATTTTTAGCGGAGCGGCATAAAAACCTTCATTATGCTTAACAGCATTTTCGATCAATCCTTGCAAAGATGCTGGCAAAATTGAATATTGTGACTCTTCCCCTTTTCCTAAATTTTGATGGATCTGATAAGCTTCGCCAAATCGTTTTTTTAGTAAAAAAACGTAGTCATTCAAAAAATCTAACTCTTCTGAAAGATTCACAAAGTCTTTGTTTTTACTTTTTAACAAATAACGATAGAGTTTGGAAAAACGAGTAATAAATTCATCTGCTGCATCTCTATCTTTTTTTATCAAAGAAGACAATACATTTAAATTATTGAATAAAAAATGTGGATTGATTTGCGCCTTGAGTAATTGTAATTCTGCTTGCGCTTTTTCATTTTCAAGTTCTAAATATTTTCTTTTAAAATCATAATATTGAACACCCAATAGAAGTGACGAAATAAAAACGGTATGAAAAATTTCGGTAAAAGTTTGTTTTTGAATTTGAAATAATACAATCGTCCAATCGTTTTCTAAATCTGGAAAACTAAATTTTCCAACTTCAAAAAATTCATTTAAACCGTAATAGACAAAAACCGTAATCAGATTTCCAAGCCCAACTAAAATTGCCAATTGAATTATTTTTTTAGGCGTAAAATATTTTTGGAAAATGTAAAACACCATTAAAAAAACAACAGGTGCATCTACAATCATCACTATCAGAATCCATTGTAATGTCTCCAACAAACTGCGTTCTGCTTGCCTTTGTCCAATAAAAAATATCCCTACAAACCAAATCAGGCAATAGATGAAAATATATCTCCGCTTTTTAAAATAAAAATCTCTAAACCACATAATTTAATTCGTTAGACCTTTTACGACTGACGTTGGATGTACTTGAAACGCAGATTAAACTTAGCGTTTCTTTTCTTTTTTCTACATATAAAAAATTTAAACTATGGGTTTTTTAAGGTGAGTTAAGTGTTTTTTCAAATGAATAAAAAACTGAATGCGTCAAAAATCCATTCGAGTCCTTCCTATATTCATTCTAAAACCACCTCCGATGTAATTAGTTGTATTGTCAAGTGCATCATTTTCGCTATCCATTTTTCGATAAAAAAAATGAGCATCGATGTACATATTATGATAGATTTGATAGCTCGCATCGATTCCGATGATGATGGTATTTGTTCCGACACCTTGTCCGATTTCATTTCCATATTCAAGTTCTCTCGTCAAGTGAGTTGTCAAAATATTACTTCCCCAATTTTCAGAAACAGTATCTTCCCCATAATTCATAAAAAGTATTCGACTATCAAAAACTAATTTGTGAAATGGTTGATATCGTAATTTTAAAAGAAGTTCTTTAAAATTTGCACCTAGCGGATGAGCCAGCGGTTGATTAAAATGAGAATAACTCGCCGAACTATCTCGATGCGTGTAAGTGAATGGGCGAGCAAGATTATATTCAATTTGAGCATCTAAATGGTCGATTCCAAAAACGTCAACATATTTCAATCCTGCTTGAATTCCATATTTATTCGCCCACCAACCGTTTCGTTCAATAAACAATTCATTGAAGTCAAATTCATCTAAAATAAACTGTCCGTATATTTGAAATCGATTAAATAAATTCCATTTTACATTAGCACCTAACAAAACATTGTCAGGACTTCCAATCGCACCTTCAACGGTTCGATATAAAATTAATGGATTTAAATAATGAAACTCAAAATTGTTATTTCGACTAAACATAACTGCTTCATAAATTCCAAATGTCAAGTTTTTGGTCAAGTTAAAATTCAAAAAATGCGCAGCCATATATTTTTTTGGCAATAAATTATCTCCAATAATATCTCTAGTCCCAACAGGTGACAACTCTGCAAAAATATTTTGATAATGAAATTTCCAAACTCTTGTATTCAATTTCAGGTATAAATAATTATTTGCAAAGTCCGAAAGTAACATGGATCGTTCCCCCTCTCCTATTTTATTTTTTCCGTAGCCTAACTGAACACCTACATGTTTCGTTACATTAAAGCCGAGGTAACTTTCAGAATTCAAATAATCATATCCATTCGAAATATCGAAAATGGTACTATTATAACCTTTAAAAAACCCTTGCCCTGGAACCGCTCGATCTTGTTGTACTCGACGATTGACATAACTTGGAAACCTTGCCTGTGATTCCACAATATTTGAATAAAAAAAGATTCGATCATCAATTCCTCCTCGCACCTCAATTCCTCTTCGGTTCAAAAAAACTAGTTCAGGATCTTCTGAGTCTTGTCCCATTTTAAAATCAATCATTGGATTAATTTTAAGGTGGAAATGTTTGGTGTGTGCTTCGTAAAAATTTGCAGGAGTTCGATAGAAGTATTTTAAAATAGGTTTTTCTCTAGCAGAATATCTTTTTTCGGTTCGACTCATTTTGGCAATCGACTCCTCCCCTTCTTTTTGTCCAGCCAAAGTTGTTGGAAATTCAGTTAATCCTAACCATTCATTATTATCTCTAAAAATGTAATTCAAATCTCTCACATCCAAAATTGACAGTCCTTCAAAAGCCGTGTCTACTTCCATCGCATAATTAGTAATATCACGACGTAAATAATATTTTATTGAAGAATGAAAAGGTATGGGTATCCCTGTTTTAATTTCTAAACGGTCCATAATATGGTAAGCATCATTTCCAAAAGGAACGATTGTTCCTTGACTACTCACCTTATTATGTGTAAACAGGAAAGTTAGAATTAGGGAAATTCTAAATAATTGAATCATTTATTTTTTAGATTAGATCGGTTGTAAAATATTTGGCAAAGAAAAAATAAGTATCCCTACCCTTTCTTCAAGTCTTTTTCTATCAATCTCAAAACATAATCACGCATACTCATTCGAGTTTGAATCGATTTGATTTTGAGTTGAAGATGCATTTCTTCAGGTGTGTCAATGGTCATGCGAACCATTCGCCCTTTTGCTGGTTTGGTTTCTTTTTTAGCAACCTTAGCTTTTGCCTTAGGCTTAGGTTCTTCCGTTATTGACGGCTCAATTTTTTCTTTGGCTTCTACATTGGATGTGATTTCAAGATTCTCTTTATCGATTGTTTTACTATGAATCTCATCTACCTTTGTTTTAACTACTTCAGGATCTTTAGCTGTTTTTTTCAAAGGAATTTTAGGTGCTAACTTAACCTCTTCTACTTTACTATTTTTCTTAAGCGTTGAACTGATATTGAATTTTTTCTTTGCCATTTTTAGATGATTTCTTAATTAAAAAATAAATGAACCCTTCTCCCCTATTATGAAATAATTTTGAGTACCTCATTCGCCAAGGCAGTTACCTCTTTTTTTGCTTTAGCATCTTTATATTCATACACTCCCATTCCCATCACAACTGCTTCTTCGTAAGCAATTCGATGGCGTAGGGTTGATTTCAATGTATCAATCTCTAATTCAGCTAACGCTTCTTTAATACTTTGATTAAGACTAACTCTTGAATTAAATTCATTGAGAATAAAAAATGCTTTCACATCTTCTTTTAAAGCTTTGGCTTGATCATATTTTTCAATAAATTTTTCAGTAGCCCAAATGTCCAAACCACTTGGTCGGATCGGAATCAAAACGATGTCACCCAAAATAATAATCGTACTCACCAATTTTGACAAGGAAGGTGTTCCATCAATCACAACGATGTCATAATCTTTTTCTAACTGTTTAATATTTTTACGAAGTGCATCACTAGTCCCAATTCCCATGACTGTGATATGTGGATGTTCTTCGTCCCGAATCCCGGACCAATGAACTGAACTTGCATTGGTATCTGTATCCACAATAGCTACTTTGTAACCCATGTGCGAAAAACAAACTGCTAAATTTTGAGAAATCGTGGACTTCCCTACTCCACCTTTAAGACTGGTAACTGAAATAATCATTCGTGTTTAATTTTTTTAAATACTGAAATAAGTTTTCACAGAAACACGAAGATACGACTTTCTGCAAAAACTGCAAAACGATTTCACAGAATTACAGAAAACCACATAATCGTACCATCGCAAATCATTATATACAGAAATACGATTTACAGTATTTACACTTTTACGATAAACCGTGTAGTCGTAAACACTTATTAGCGACTTTGCGCAAACACAGAAAATCGTGTTTCATTAAATACGTAAATATGTTTTTACGATTTTCCGTAAAAACGCAAATAATGAAAATCGTATTTCTGCAAGTGTTAACTTACGCTGTTTTTTTACGAAAATAAAAACAGGGTAGAAGATTTGTCTATTTTGGCTATTCCAAAATAGACAAATGAAGAAAAAGTTAAATGAGTATCTAGAAAACTAAAAAGCGTAGAAATACATCACAAATTCTTCTGTTTTAACGGATTTTTTCAAAACAAAAACCAGTTAAAACATACTGATATACTGAAAACAGTATAATCGTACTTACTGAAATACTGAAAGTTTTAAATCGTTGATTTTCAGCTACATAAATTTTGAAGTAAAAGCAATTCTACAATTCTATCTTTAAATTTAAACTTGAGCTTAAAATCAAGTTTAAATTTGAAACAAAGACAAATTTGATCTCTAGAAATTAAAATACGAATGGAAAATGCGGAAATGAGATTAATTTTTTCTTCTTTTGAAGAATCGTAGCACAAGATTAAATCTAACGAGCCAAAGAAAAAAAAAGTTTTTGAAAAAAACACCTAAATCTCTTTTTAGGTATTTTTAAATTATTTCTCCTAATACTTTAACCTTTACTATTTAGGCAGGCTGTAACCCTTATAAAATATAGCCTTTTGAAAAATAAAGCGTAGGAAAACCTCAAAAAAACGTATGGTTACATCAGAAAAGCGTAGAGATACATTTGTTAAAAGCGTAGAGATGCATCAGGTTGGGCGTAGGCCTACATCACGAAAGCGTAGAGATTATTTTCAAAGCGTAGAGTTACATCAAAAGCGTAGGATTACATCAATTAGTTTGAAAAAGCCCCTGTTTACTAACATACTAGAGGAGGATTCAGTTTGAAATATCAGAAAGCGTAGAAATATATCAACTAAAAGCGTAGAAATACATCTCAAACCGTAGACCTACATCAATTAAAAGCGTAGAGATACATCTAAAACCGTAAAGACCACTTTTAATAGTTTTTACTGTAAAGCGTAGGAATACATCATAAAACGTAGTGTTTCATCACATTTTGAAAATAAATTTAAAAAAGCGTAAAGGATATTAGCAATAGTTACGCTTTTGATTCTACTTTGCATTGCGATTTAAAATACATTTATTCGAAATACTTCAAAACCCATTCGCAATGGCAATTGTAAAACATAACAAACTGATCGAAACGAGCTATAAAATGAATAGCCGCGAACAGTTTTTTGTTCTTTATCTAATCTCTAAAATTTCACAAAACGATTCTGAATTTCGAGAATATAAAATGCATTTCTCTGAAATAGAACGGATTTTGAACTTTGATGGTAAGCGTCGAATTGCCAACAAAACGGAAGTTTTTGCGATAATGGATCGCTTGAATAGTGTACCGATTGTGTATGAAAAAGGTACTATTGTTGGAAAAAGTGTGTGGTTACAACACATGGAACACGACACAGAAACAGATGAATTCACTTTTAGTTTGTCTGAAAAATTGCGAGATTATCTGATTCAACTTAAAGAACATTTTACTCAGTACAACATCAGCAATATCGTTTATTTGAATTCCAATGCGATTCGTTTGTATGAAGTTTTGAAGCGGTATCAGTTTTTAGGAGAATGTACTCTGGAGGTAGAAAAGATTAAATTTTTTTTAGGTATTGAAGGGAAATACCCTAAATTTTATGAATTCAAACGATGGGTTTTAATTCCATGTCAAAAAGAGATTGAAAAATTTTCAGACATCAAGTTTGAATTTATGCCAGCCAAAAAAAGAGGAAAAAGTATTGTTAGTTTGAAATTTTTTATTTCTGAAAATCAACCTGAAATTATTCCAGACAATATTGGATTTTTAAATGGAGAAATTTCTCGACCAAAAGGTAAGAATGCCACATTTCTCCAGCAAAAAATTGATCAACTGAATTATTCGCAATGGATGGCATTTCAATTTTTATCTCAACTGAATGTCAATAAAACTTTTATCATCGAAAAAGTTTTATCTGACGCAAAGGTTAATTATCAACCGTTGATTGGCTATGAAGATATTTATATGAAAATTCTTTGGAAATTTTTAAATGAAAAAAGCAATGCAACCGAAAAAGCAGGTGCTTTTGTTGATTGGTGGAAGAAAGGAAAATTAACGGAAGATAATTTACATGCTCGTATGGTGGAAGTGGTTTTGAAAAAGAAAAATGCCATGAGCAATAACGAACGAGATCGGCGAGAGGCGACCAAACAAATGAACAAAAAGGAATATGGAACATATTTGGAAAAAGAACAAGATGAATTTCGAGCAGCCAATGCGATAGGGGAGGAGGTAGAATTTGGCTCAAAAATAAAACGGGTAGGATTCAATATTGATGTTTTTAAAAATAAATACCCAGCCTATTATATGGAGTCCATCGAAGAGGTGAAAATGGAATATGTGAAAGCATTCGAGTCACTTGGACAAGAAGTGGATTTTAATAAATATCAAAATGCAATTGAGGATAAGGTGAGATTTAGGTGTAAGGCTTGGTGGGAAGAGGAGAGAAAAAAGGTATCATAGATTCTAAACGTTACTCATTATTTGGCAACGTTTTAAAGTCAGTCATATGACTGACTTTAAAATAATGAATAGTAAAATATCTTATGAAAAAGAAAAAAATAAAAGTTGAAAATTTAGAAATAAGGATAGAGGCTATTAATGAAATTGATTTTGTATCGTTGACAGATATAGCAAAACAGTCAGATCAAAGAGCTGCTGTATTAATTGGAAATTGGATGAAAAATAATAATACATTATTATTTTTGGAACAATGGGAAAAGGTTCATAATCCTAATTTTAAAGTACACCAAATGGTGTACTTTAAAAATAAAGCTGCGGAGAATAGGTACATTGTCACACCTCAAAATTTTATTTCAGAAACGAATGCAACTGGTATTATATCTAAGTCTGGTCGTTATGGTGGAACTTATGCGCATAGAGATATTGCACTTAATTTTTGTTATTGGTTAAGTCCTGCATTCCAAGTTTTTTTACTAAAAGCATTTCAAGAATTAATTGAAAAGGAATATGATCGTAAAAATTTAGAATGGCATATTTCTAAAATTACGGACAATATTGAAGAGGTTAGAAACTTACTAGATACAATTCCTTCTCAAAATCCAGAAAGAAATAGGATAAAAGGATTAGAAGAGGAATGATTTTAAATTTGTGCATTTGCACAAATTTAAAAAGGTCGAAATCGGCCTCGTTAAAAATCATCGTTATCTTACATCAGAGAGAGCGTTGACACTAAAAAAATCCTTGACGGAAATTTCCGTAATGTTAGATTTTTGTTGATAAAATTTTCCGTGTTGAAGATTGAAACAACGAGAATAAAAACTCATAATTTAAAATTTCAAATACAAAAAAACTTACCTTTGCGTTTTTTTTAAGAGAATAGAAATTTAATAAAAATATCAAATTCCTAAAGTCATGAATAAAAAAATTCACATGGTCGATGTCGGTGGTCAATATCGAAATATGAAATTAGAAATTGATCAAGCAGTTATCGAAGTCATCGAATCAGGTCAATTTATTAATGGACCGAAAGTAAAAGAATTTCAGGCTGATTTGGAAAAATTCTTGGAAGTCAAACATGTCATTCCATGTGCCAATGGAACCGATGCTCTGCAAATTGCTTTGATGGCTTTGAACCTAAAACCTGGTGATGAAGTGATTGTTCCAGCATTCACTTATGTGGCAACTGCAGAAGTAATTGCTTTGCTGCAACTGACACCAATTATGGTTGATGTTGATCCTGATACCTTTAATTTGACTGCTGAAATTTTCGAAAAAGCGATTACACCAAAAACGAAAGCAGTTGTTCCAGTTCATTTATTTGGGCAATGTTCTGACATGGAGCCAATTATGGAAATCGCCAAAAAACATAGCATTTACGTAATCGAAGATAATGCACAAGCGATAGGTGCAGACTATACTTTTTCTGATGGCCGAACTCAAAAGTCAGGAACGATTGGAGACATTGGAACTACTTCATTTTATCCATCAAAAAATTTAGGTGCCTATGGAGATGCAGGAGCAATTTTTACGAATAACGATGATTTGGCAGCCAAATTAAGAATGGTCGCAAACCATGGACAAAGCCAAAGATATCATCACAAAATGATTGGATGTAACTCAAGATTGGATTCAATTCAAGCGGCTATCTTAGGAGTGAAATTAAAATATCTGACAAAATACTCAACTGCTCGGCAAGAAGCTGCGGCATTTTATGATAAGACATTTGCAACAATTGATTGGCTGCAAACTCCAACTAGGCAGCACAATTCTACTCACGTTTTTCACCAATATACCTTGAAAATAAAAGATGGACATCGAGATGCACTTAAAGAACATTTATCTGCTGCGGGGATTCCGTTTGGCGTTTTTTATCCATTGCCACTTTACGATCAGGAAGCATTCAAACATTTTGTTCCAGACGATTTAGATTTGCCTGTAACTGAAATATTGTGTAAATCTGTGATCTCATTGCCGATTCATACGGAGATGGATGAGGAGATTTTGAGTCATATTTCAGGAGTTGTAAAAGGTATGTTTAGAACAGCATAGCAATAGGCAGTTTAATAGTAGGTAGTCGAACTGCCTATTGGGATTTCCTCATCCAAAAAATTCCCACTTTGATTTTTTTGGAAAAAGAAAAACAAAATAGCATTCTTGAAAATCATCATTCCAAATATTGCTGTACCTGAGGTTGAGTATACTTTTCATTGTTTGATGAAAAAGTTTTTGGGGTTGGAATATAAATTGGAAATTTCGCCTACCGCTAATGATTTTATTATAAACATTGGTTCGAAAAAATTAATCATTCGGAATCATTTTTTTACAAATGATGACCCAGATTTTTTGTACCAAAAGGAAAATATACCTTCGAAAGTTGGCTTGGATAATTTAATCCTTGATGGAGAAAAATATTCTATTTATTCTCTTTTTGGAAAATCAGCATGGACCGAAACGAAGGATGAAATTATTTTAGAAGCGGATATTATTGCAGCTACTTTTTTTATGTTGACGAGGTGGGAAGAGACTTTGGGAGGAGAGCGAGATATGCATCAGCGATTTTTGGGAAAAAACTCTTTGGCGTGTAAAAATGGTTTTTTGGGAAAACCAATCGTTAATCAATATGTGGAAATACTGTGGGCTTTTTTCCAAAAAATAAATATTACACAAGTGCGTAAGAAGCGAGAATTTGGAATCGTTCCGACGCATGATGTAGACATTCCATTTTTGTTTCCCAATTTAATTTATGGATTAAGAACGATTGTGAGATATTTGATTTCACCAACTTATTTTTGGGACGGAGTTAATTATTTAAAATTTTATTTAAAAGGAAAAGATCCTTATGATACACATGATATATTTTTGGATGGGGCTGAAAAATTAAAAGTAAAAGCACATTTTTTTTTTATGGCAGGTTGTCATAATCGATTTGATCCAAGAGATCAATTATCACATCCGAAAGTAAAATTATTATTAGAAAAAATAAAAAAGCGAGGTCATCAAATCGGTTTTCATCCATCTTATAAATCGTATAATGATGCTCAAATTTTTTCCCAAGAAAAAAAACGATTAGAAAAAATCGCTGAACAAAAAGTAGAAACAGGACGGCAACACTATTTACGATTTGAAAATCCAACCACTTGGAATCTATGGGAAAATGAAAATATGAAATGGGATTCTACGATGAGTTACGCTGATGAAATTGGTTTTCGAAATGGCGTTTGTTATCCATTCCCAGTTTTTGATATTTTTGCCAGGAAAAAATTAAATCTGATCGAACGACCATTAATTTTGATGGAAGGAACATTGGGTTTATACATGGATATATCTTTGGAAGAAGCGAAAAGTAGAGTAGGGGAATTGATGAATCAAGTCAAAAAATACGAAGGTGATTTTGTTTTTTTATGGCATAACTCCTCTTTAAATTTTCGACAATATTCAAAATACAATTCTATTTTAACTGAAATATATAATGATAAAAAATGAAGATATTGACCATCGTCGGGGCACGACCACAATTTATCAAAGCAGCAGCAGTCAGTCGAGCGGTTGCCAAATTTGAAGGTGTGACGGAAGTGATCGTTCACACAGGACAGCACTTTGATAAAAATATGAGTGATGTTTTTTTTGAGGAAATGCACATTCCAAAACCTGATCATTATTTACATATTAATAGCCTTTCGCATGGTGCGATGACAGGGCGAATGTTGGAAGGAATAGAAGGCGTTATTTTAGAGGAAAAACCAGATTGGGTGTTGGTTTATGGAGATACAAATTCAACCTTGGCAGGCGCATTGGCTGCATCGAAATTGCATATTCCTCTTGCTCATGTCGAAGCAGGTTTACGATCATTTAATATGAAAATGCCAGAGGAAGTGAATCGGATTTTGACGGACCGAATTAGTACTGTTCTTTTTTGTCCAACTTTGACTGCGATTAATAATTTAGAAAATGAGGGTTTCGGAAAATTAGAAAATGAAGTGGTTCAGGTGGGAGATGTGATGTATGATGCCGCTTTATTTTATGCAAATAAATCTAGGAAACCAGATTTTGATGTTCCTGAAAAATTTATTTTGACAACTTGCCACCGAGCAGAAAATACAAATGATCCGAAGAAATTGGCGAACATCGTTAATGGTTTAAATGAAATTCATCGAGACACGCCCGTCATTTTACCTCTTCATCCACGGACCAAAAATTACATCGCTAAATATGATTTGAAGCCTGAATTTCAATTGGTTGATCCAGTTGGATATTTGGAAATGGTTTACCTTTTACAAAATTGCTCGATGGTGATGACGGATAGTGGTGGTTTGCAAAAAGAAGCTTTTTTCTTTAAAAAACCTTGCATCACTTTGCGAGATGAAACGGAGTGGGTGGAGTTGATTGAGAACAAAGTAAATTACTTATGTCATGTTGCAAATAAAGGAGAGATTGTTTCACTTTATAAAAAGGTGAAAGACGAAGAGATTGATTTTGAGATTAATTTATATGGGAAGGGAGATACTTCTGAATTGATCGTGAAGGATTTGTTGGATCGGAAATTAAGTTAAAACTTTAACTGAATTTTCATTTTGTTCCAAATTATAAATCGCACTTAAAATCGCAAGGACTAACCATAGATGCCTAAAATTAATCGCATCAACAGAAACTGCTTCCATAAAAAAAATGAGTAAATACCCAGTAACTACAATTTTTAAATTATCATGTTTTTTTGTTTTTAAAAGATGATTAGATATTTTAAAAAGAACAAAAGTTAGATATAAAATTGCAGAGAGACCGAAGATTCCCGTTTCTGCAAAACTTCCGAAATAGGTAGAATGTGGATCGTAATCTGGAATGTGTTTTGGAAAAAAATTGGCTTCCTTTAATTGATGAAAATAGGTTCCATGATTGCCTGCTCCGACTCCCGTGAGAAATTTTTCTTTACCAATAAAAATAGCACTTTGTTTTAAGGTAAAATAAGTACTCGGGATGATAAAATTGTGTTGAGTTTCGCCAACGATTTTTCCTGAGTTGAATGCACTTTCTCTAATCTCTTTTAAATTTGGATTATTTTTATTCACCAAAATAAAGTGTGTTCCAAATAAATAAATCATAAATAAAGTCAGGGAAATCAATCTCAAACTATTTTTGAAAATTGGACTTAAGTGATGTTTTTGTTTTTTTAGAAAAATAAAAATAATTCCAATTAGGAGTAAAACGACGATTTTTGCAAAAGTAAAAATATAGGCAACCGAAAAAATTAAAAGCAAAATGAGTTTTTTGAAATCCCTTTTTTCTAAAATAGAAACGAACAAAAAAAGGATACTTAAATTTAAAATACTGGCTAGCATGTGAGGAGTGGAGGTGAGTCCGCTTATCCGAATTGTATCTCCAAAATATGGATAATCTTGATAAGTATATCCAAGAAGATTGTCGCCCGAAAAATAGGTCGTAGCGATTCCTATAATTCCAAAAAAAGCAGCAATGTTTCCCATCCAAATAATTCCTTTTGAGATAAAATCTTTGAGTTTAATTTCAGTAGAAATTAGAAATAGTCGAATAATTAAATAGTTTAAGAATAAATAAACTAGGCCAAAGAATTCAAGAAATGGCTGATAGTTTTTGGCAAAAAAAGAAGTGACGCAAACGACTCCTAAATATATTATTAATGCAAAATCAAGATGGTTCAACTTCAATTTTGCGAAGGGAATCTTTTTTAAATTAAAGGATAAAAAAAGTATAGTCAATAGAAAAATTATCTCAGGCGGTTGTATCTTGTTGCCCACGATAGGAAATGTAAGAATGGTTTGAAAACTTATTGAGATGATTCCTATCAAAATAAGAATGGACCAAACTCTCAGAAATGAATTTTGTGTTTCTAACATATTTTCTCAAACCTAAGTAAAAAAAATGTACTCCAAAAATAGATTTAAAGATCTGTCGCAAAAAGAAATCTATGGACTGATATTTTGTTCCTTTCTAGTAGTTCGGTTGGCATTTGTTTTTGTCTTAAAAACTTACCTACCTCAGTTAGAAATATTTCCAGATAGTGAGAGATATGATATTTTGAGTTCGCAAATTTTAGAAGGAAATTTTAATTTGGATGGAGGTACTTTTTTAGTTGCACCTGTATATCCTTATTTTTTGGCTTTGGTAAAAATGTGTTTTGGAACATATTGGATTTGGATTGCACCTATGATTCAAATTGGTTTAAGTTGTCTTTCGGGAGTTTATTTTTATAAGTTGGCTAAGGTTTTATTTGAGTCAGAAAGAGTGGCTGTTTTAGGTGTTTTGGGTTATTGTTTTTACCCATTTTCAATGTGGTATGTGCATAGTATTTCGCAAGAAACGATTTATCAGACCTTGTTGATTTTTTCAATTTATCATTTTGTTATTGGGCTAAAAAATCAAAAAGAACGACATCTTATTTATTCGGCAATTTTGTTTTCTATTTGCTTTTTGACAAAGTCGATTATACTTTTTTACAGTCCATTTTTAGCTTTATCTATTTATTTATATTTCAACGGAAATTGGAAACAGAAGCTGCGAATGGTTTTTATTTATAGTTCAATTTGTGTGGTTTTTACATTGCCGAATGGAATTTACAATTGGCAGACTCATGGTATTTATACTATTTCTAGTGGTGGATTTGGATTCTTTTTATCTTTGTCAAATAATGATAATATCAGTAGATCAATTGGAGAATATAAGTACACAAAGGGATTAAATGAATTTGATTATGCTTACGGAATTCCATTTGAATTAGAACAAGATCCTAATGTGAAAAAATATCCACCTTTGGAACGAGATCAACTTTACTTAAAAGAAGGTTTGAAATGGATTAATGATAATCCTAAAAAATTATTTTTATTAAGTCTAACGAAACTGCAAAAATTTCTTCTCCCTGGATTTAGTATTTCCCATCATCCATTTAATAAATGGCTAATATCTTTTCTTCTTGGATTACCTGTTTATTTTTTTGGATATATTGGTATTTGGAAAGGACTTAAAACTAATTTTAAGCTTCATTCATGGATACTTTTTTTGATCATTTCTATGAGTGTATTTTCTATGTTTTTTTTAAATCAAAGTAGATTTAGAGTAGTGACGATGGAAGGATTTTATTTGATGTATGCTGCTTTTGGGTGGGTTACCATTTTTGGAATGAGCAAAAGGAAGCCAAAATTATTCAATTAATTTTGGCTTCCTTTTTTATTTCAAATATATTTTATCGAATAATTACCATTTTTCCAATTCCATTTTTGAAGAATGAATCTGCTCTTGTTTGGAATAAATCAAACGGTTCTCCATTGGCCTTAGTAGCAACTACTCTATAGAGGTAAACTCCATTGGCTAATTTGGCGCCATACTCATCTGTTCCATCCCAACTAAAAGGAGTCATATTATTTCCTACATGGATTGGCCCTAATTCTTCCATTCTAATTTCTCGAATGATTCTGCCTGAAACGGTCATAATCTGAATTTTCATATCATCAGGAACTTCATCACCGGTTATGGTGAATACAAATTTGGTAGAGGTGGAAAAAGGATTAGGGTAATTCAATATTTTTGAAATAGAAGACTTATTCACTATTTCAAAACTAACTTTATAAGCCAAATCTCCTGATTGATTTCCTGAGACATCTTCTGCTAAAACAACGAGTTGGTAAGTTCCATCAGAGAGTAAAGTTGGATTGAATTCCAATCTCGCTTTATTATTATCTCCTTGAGTGGCTGGATAAAATGTTAGTCTATCACCATCTACAAAAATAGGTTCTAAATCAGAACCTCCAGGGGATTTTAAAAGTACTTGGAAGGAAGTGGTATCTTCTAAAAGTAAGTATGAATTTTCATCTTTTAGTGTAATTAAAATATGAGGTTTGGAAGAAACTAAATCACCATCCATAATATGAACCCCATCAAATGTAACATCCATAATTGGATTCCTCACATCTTGTCGAACATGGAAATTAAAAAAACCTAAATTGTTAAAATGGAATTGCTCTTTTTGGTCTCCATTTGGATTTGCTTCAATGAAGAGTGTATTTTTTTCTCCAAAATTTCTAGTATCTAAACTTAAATTAGCGACTAATGTATCGCCAATCAGAATAGGAGACAAGCGTTTTAGAATAGTATCTTGATTATTATTCTGATCAATAATAGCAAATTTCATGAGTAAACTATCCATATTGTATTCGCCAATATTTTCGACTGCAATTTTTAAGGATAATGGTTCGCCTTGATTTAAAGTATCACTTTGAAAAGTAAATAGCGAGGCTGGATTTAAGGCAACCTCAGGTGTCCCTTGGAATAAAACTCTCCAATGATCTAGATGAACACTTGTTTTATTGAGTGAGTCTCTAGAGTTAAATTTTAATTGGATATAAGGAAATTCATCTGCATCTAAGGATGATAAAGAAACATCATAATCTTGAATATTAGGCATTACTAATGAATCAGTTCCATCTTGTTTGATTCCAAATAAATCAATAGAAAATTCATCCGTTGGAAGATTGTCAATGGAGGAAGTTTGCCAAAGTAATGATTCCCAAGATCTAGCTGGTCCAATTTTAGTGGAGGTCATTTCACCACTATCCCAACTTCCTGGTAAGGAATGATTGAAAAATAATAAATCGTCTAAGCTAGAAGCTTTACTTTCAGCCATTGCACCTACTCCTTTTTGATAAAGAAAAATATATGGAAGAGCACCTTCCGTTTCTAAATCTCTAATTTGCGTAGCACCTTGAGCTTCTAATACATCAAAAATATTAGTTCCCAAAGGGCCAGAGTCTGAAGCCCATTCTTCGGGTTCGTATGATACAGTCTCTGTTTGATTTGTTAGAATTAAAACATATTCTCCATCCTCGATTTCATTATTAAGATAATTAATGAGTTCCTCTCTATTCGCTAAATTATCAGTTTTAAATGGAAACATTGATTCGCCCCAATAATAATCAGGATCTGAATTAATTCGGTATTCTACTTTTATTGAATCAAAAACGGTCACTTGAATACCAGCAGGATCAGAATAGGGAGGTCCTACATATCTTCCAATTCGGTCATTATTAAGAAGAACCCGCATAAAGACTGAATTAGGATTAACGATTGAATCTAAGACTAAACTTTCAACAGCTAAATCTTTGAAATCAGAAACATATTTAATTTTACCAGCACCGTCAAGAAGAAGATTGGACAGTACATCCTTTTGATATTGATATTGATGAGATTGATTCCAACCTGAAGAACTTCCTTCCAAATAAACAAAGGAACTATTTCTCCAAACAAAACCACCAATAGCAGGATCCTCTTCGGGACTAACTCGCCAATAATAAACAGTATTATTAGCGTAGTTCATGTTAGGTTTCCATTTTAAAACGCCACCAAGTTGTTCAATTTCTGTTTCTTGAAAAAGAGGACTATTGAATGCTTCGGTTGTATCTATTTGGAAAATATATTTTTGACTTTCAACAAATGTACTTGAAGTAGAAGCTTTTAAGGTTAGATCTTGATTGGAAACAATTCCGAATTCGTTTGGAAAAACAGGAACAATCTCTTTCGAAATAAAATAGACGGTAATACTTTCGCTGGCACCTCCAGTTTGCAAAGTATTATTATTTTCAGCCTCCGTTGAAGGAAATTCTGCAATTGCATTGTCTTTATCAATTTCGATATAAAATTCATTTGGACCAAGCGCATCAATTCCAAATACTGGAAGTTTATAACTTAGGGTTGATTTAAATTCAGGAACAGGAATAGAGTCAATAAGAATCGAAATAGCATCGGCACTATTTGGAAATTTTTGTTTGATTTCAATAAGCATAGAATCATTGGCATGGTATCCAATATTAGCAATATCAAAAGTCAGTTCGAAGCTATCTCTTTGAATACTTATTGGGTTGGGATCAAATTTTACGGTTTCACGATCAATGATATAATCAGGTCCTTCACCAAGATATAATCTAATAGCTGGATCACCGTTAATCGTCATTTGGCCACCTAAAAAACCTATACTAAATTCTGTATTTTTTATGGCGATCCTATTTAGATCACCTATGCCAGATCCATATGATGTATCACCTAATTGAGTGAAAAATTCACGGCCATAGAGATTTAGTCGATTAGAGTATCCGATACCTGTAGTGGCAAAAAAGGCAATTGCTCCTTTTTCAGGTGCTAATACAAAATCTTCACTAATTCCAACTACAGGGGTATGAATTTTTCCAGAATAACATCCGAATGAAAACATCACAGGATACTTTCCTTTATTTTCATAGGCATCCGCATTATCAATACTATAATCAAAACTTCCAACGGAAGAGTGACCAAAAAAGGTTAAAATAGATGCTCCATTATTAATTAGATTTTTCAGAGCATCCGACTGAGAATTATAAATTGGATCAGCAGAGGTTTTAAAGAAAGAAGTTACATTTCCGCCAAATTTATTATTCTCGTGAATGGCTTTAAATCCATTTAGATATCCTTGGATGGAAAGTTGTTCACTTGCTGCTCCTCCTCCTAAATGGATTATATTTTTCATCCATAATTTATCTTCTATCGTTTGAGGCAAGTTTTGAACTTCTTCATGTTCAATAACTTTATTGAGATAATTTCTTACTTCGGTTCCAGTCTTGGCTGGAAGCCTTCCAACCGATAGGATAGGAGCATAGGTATTATTTTTTGAAAATAATAAATTGTCACCTCCACCAAACGCGCCTAAAGTTGGAACATGAAATGTATTATCAGCGAAGGCAAGATTTACAGCTTCAGTAGTTCGAATATCTTGATATTCTCGACCTTTACCCAAAAGGAAAACATATTTTGGATCAGTCCAATTTTTCTTAATAAAATGTCCAAAATTTCGAATGGAAATACTATGTCGGTTTATACCATAAGAGAATTGTTCATATAACTGTTCCACATCAACAATGATAGTATTAAAGTTTCTTCCAGCACTAGAGGATCGGTAATTACTGAACTCTTCTACCCAATTATTGCCTTGTCCATCATCAAAAAGTTTCTTATTTGAAATAATAATATACTCTGAATCTTCTTGTGAGTAATCTATAAAGTTGATAGATTTAATTTGACTGGGAGTCTTAACTCCAGAAGTAGAACTGACTAAAATTAATTCACTTTCTAGACTAGAAGGAGGTAAAGCAATGTTAATTGAAGTACCATCATTATTTACTACAATTCGTCTATTATTAGTTAGGTCATATAAAATAGGGTCAGCTCCATTTGCTGCAAAATTGCTTACTTTCAAATACCTAGTTGTACTAGAAGCAGGCATCCTAAAATGGAAATTATTTGAAGCGCCAAAATCGAAAGTTCTAGGGTAAAGTAACTTTACAGAAGCTACAGCTGACTGATCTTTAGAATCATAATTTCCTTGTAAATCAATAGTAACGTCAGAAGATAAACTTGATGAATTTAAATTCACATCATGCTGAATAGTGTGGATTCCAAATACTTCATCATTAGCAATAACATTTCCATTTACAGTAATCGTCTGCTCATGTGGCCCCATACTAATATTCTTATTGATATTGTAAAAACCAGTTACATACCGAAGACTTAATTTACTTTCTGGTCCAGCTGCAAAAACATTCGGTGGCGTTATTGTGATGGTTTGATTTTGGTTGAATTCTCCCACAAAACCTTCTCCTTTTTCGAATCTTGAATGAAAAACAAAATCACTATGAATATCTTTTGTCCAAGTATTATTAAAAACGACAGAATCAGTAGCGAGGCAAAATGATTCAGGAGTCGATGGTGCATTATTTAAATCATTATTGATATTATCTAAACGGTTTGGTATCGAGGTTTCATTCCAAGTTAAAAAGTAAGCACTTGAATCTGTAAAAAGACTATACTCAGGATTTGCCATCTCGATATCAGGGTCTTCAAAAAGAAAACGATCTAGTTGACTTCTATTTCTTTTTCCATAGAATTCTATAAAATCACCCGTTCCAAAAGTTTCATTTGAACTTACATGAATGGGAATTTCTTGCCCCATGTAATACAGTTGAACCTGACTTCCTTGAAAGCTATTAACTGGAATCCCTTGATCTACCATTGATTGATAAGGGAGACGATAGATTCCATCTTCTGAAACCTGTATTTTATAATAATTTTGATCGTATTGAATCCACTCATTGCCGTAAAGTGTATCAATGCCATTCCACATTTGAGCAGAAAGAGAGGAGAATAGGGAGAATAAAAGTATTAAAGAAGCTATAATTTTCTTCATCGATGAAGTTTTTTAAATATGTTCAATTATTTGGGAGGAATTTTAACAAGTTTTGCATTCCTCAATCATATTAAAATTAATCAAAATTCGAGCCTGATATTAAGTCATTGAATATTAATGAGAATGGGGGAAATAAATTGATATAGATTTATACAAATTTAACAAATAAATGTTTGAAATATTGTAAGCATCCCAACAATTTGAATCCAAATTTAAATATCTATTTTTGCGATTAAACTAATAAAATGGATATAATCCAATGGAAAAAATAAAATGAGAAGAACGATAGCTATAAATATATTAGTCCTTGCAGCAATGTTGATTGTCATTAACATTTTGTCTCATTTTATTTTACAAATCTACTATTGGAATCGAGAAAAAACAGCAGCTACTCTTCCTGCGATGACTAATGAAAATTATAGCCAAATAAGAAAGGAATTTAATCAACTAGAAACTGAATATCAGCCTTTTATTGCATGGAAAAGAAAGCCGGTCAAAAAAGAATTTACTAATATTGATGTGAATGGAAATCGACTGACCAAAAATTCAAATTCCAAATCAAAAAAAGTAATTCGATTTTTTGGTGGATCTACGATGTGGGGCGCAGGAGTGGAAGATGCTAATACAATTCCTTCTCGCTTTGGAAAATGTACAGATGAATATAGCATTGTGAACCACGGAGGAACTGGATTTAACTCTAGGCAAAGTTTGGCTCTTTTTACAAATTTGATGGTTAAAGATGATTCAACTAATATGGTTGTATTCTATGATGGAGTAAATGATGTAGCAGATCTGTGTATCAAAAAAATGAGTATTCCAGGACATGGGAGAGAAGTGCAAATGAGAAATGAATTGACAACTATCAATAGCACGGGGAGTTATTTTCGAGGAAAAGATGGAATATTTAACTTGTCAAAACAATTGCTTTCAAAGGTTTTTATCCAAAATACAGCACTATTAATTCAAGGAGTTGTTGGTAGATATTTTAAAAAATCATTGCCTGACCCATATTGTTGCCAAACCGAATTAGAGCGTGCAATTCAAGTGGCAAATCATTTACTCAATACTTGGAAGGTGGCTCATCAAATAGCAGAGGCAAATGGTATTCAGTTCATTGCGATTCTGCAACCAAATCTTTTTGTAGGAAATGTGGAAAATGATTATTTAAACTTAGAAAGAAGAGGTTCCTTAGGAAAAAATTTTGAAGCGGTTTATCCAATTTTAAAGAAAAAAATAGAAACTTATGATTGGATATATGATTTCACAGAAATTTTTGATGACAAAAAAGAACCGTTGTATTTTGATTTTTGTCATGTAAATAAACAGGGAAACGAAATCATTGCTAAGCAAATTTGCGAAATTCTTGACGACTTAAATTCGAAATAGATTGTCGGCCATAATAAATAAAACGATACATGGTTTAAGTTGGAATTTTAAATCCCAAATGATCACTCAAGGAATTAATTTCTTGGTGGCATTTTTATTAATGCTCTATTTGGTTCCAGAAGATTTTGGGAAATTTGCCATGGTGTTTGTAGTGGTAAGATTTTTTCAAATAATCCGAGAAGCAGGTTTTACCGTTGCCATAATTCAAAAAAAAGAATTGACCCAATCCTCTTTATCTACGGCATTTTGGTTTCAAATTTTACTAGCTGTTTTTATAGGAGGACTTTTATTTTATTCCGGAAATTTATTCAATAGTTTTTATGAAGAAACAGTTTTAAATCAAATTTCATTTTGGTTAAGTCTTGATTTTATTTTAGGCTCATTTGGATTAGTACCAACTGCTTTACTTCGAAAGGAATTAAAATTTAAAGCACTCTTTAAAATACATCTAGTTGCAATAATTATTTCGTCAACTGTTGGAATTGGGATGGCTTTAGGAGGAATGGGATACCTTAGTTTGGTTGGAAAGATTTTATCATGGACCGTAATTACAAGTTTTGGAAATTTCCTTTTCATCCAATGGAAACCTCAATTTCAATTTTCCATAAAAGAACTTAAAAGCCTACTTAGATTAGGACTTCCTGATACTGGAAATTATATTTTATGGTACCTAACAATGAATACCGATGATTTTTTTATTGGAAGAGTCATTGGAGCTTCCTCCTTAGGATATTATAATCGTGCGTATAATATTATGCTATTGCCTTTGCTCAATATTTCTTCTGTTTTGCAAAGTGTTTTATTTTCTACGTGGTCAAAAATACAAGATGATCAATCACGAATCAATAGAATGTATCTTCTCGTTTCAGGAATAATTGCTCTCCTCGCTTGTCCAACAATGATCCTTTTAGCAGTATTTTCAGAACCGATAATAAATTTAATCTTTGGAACAAATTGGTTACCTATGGCGACTACTTTATGTATCCTAAGTATCATCGGAATGTTCCAAAGTGTAAGTGCTTTACTTGGTGTGATTTATATTGTTTTTGATAAAAATAGTTTAGCATTTAAAATCAATTTAATAGCTAGTACTTTTACCATCGCTCTAATTATTTGGTCCGTTTATGTTTTTCGATCAATAGAAGTAACGGCACTCGTTTATGGAATTGCTACCTTGATTAGACTTTTTCCAACGTATTATTTTGCGAGTAAAACAATGGGCTTACCAACTAAACAACTAGTTAGTCCGATTATTTTTCCATTTATTTTTTCTATAATTATTGGAATTTTTGGATGGTTTTTATTTCAAATACTTCCCTTTGAAACGCTGATCTTGAAACTTATTTTTTCTCTAGTTTTCAGTAGCTTATTATATTTTATATTGTGTTGGACTTTTAAGATTCCTCCATTTATGGATCTTTTGAAAGCGATAAAAAAATATAGAATTGAAATAAAAAAAGAGCTCTAGACAAATCCTGTAAAACTCCTACGAGTTTTCCATACATACGCACATAGGAGATTTGTCTATGAATTTAAAATTAGATGATCTATTTTATTTTAGGATAACCTGTTATTCTTTTTATTGGGTAAAGGAGCAATATTTTCAAATAAGTTTTCCAATGATAAAATTTTGGATCTTCTTTTAAAGCTCTTTTTAAAAGTGCCCACACAACGCTGTAATTTCCATAAAGTATAGAACCAAGTGCATGAGTAGAATAATTTTTTGAAACGATATATTTTTGGGTATGTGGAGGAAGAAAAGGGTTGACCAAATCGCCATAATTTTTGAAAAGATGTTTCATTGATTTTACACTTTGTTCTGCTCTTTTTATCGTATCCATTTGCGTGTAAATGGTGATAGAACTCATGATGTCATGTCGGATATAAATATAAGTATAATCAGGCAGTTGAATAAAAGGATACTTTGCAAAAACCCTAAGAATAAAATGAGTATCCTCCCAGGGTTCGGTTCCAGCTATAAATAAATCATCTTGAAAAAATTCAATTGGTACACATAAAGTAACCGATCCACAAAAATTGAAAGCAGCCCAGTTTAGAGGATTTCCATCTTTTTTTTTATCGTAAAAAGGCCCTTTGGATGTGCCTTCAGCTCGCTTATAAAAAAGAGCAGTTCTTAAAATTTTGGAAGGGTAATTATTTTCTGATAAGTATTTATAAAAAGCCGTTAAATGATTGTCAAGGTAATAATCATCGTCATCTAAAAAACAAATATATTTTCCGATTGAATTTTTTACGCCAGTATTTCTTGCTTCACTTAATTTTTTATTTTTTTGATAAACATATTTTATTCTTGAATCTTTAAAATCTTGGACGATGAATTTAGTGTTGTCTGTAGAACCATCATCGACAATAACTAATTCCCAATTATCAAACTTTTGATCAATTACACTTTTGATGGCAATTCGTAGTAAATTGGCTCTATTATATGTTGGAATGATTACAGAAAAAAGAGGATTCATTTAAAAGAGATTCAATGAAAAAAGAACAAACTTAGCGTTTTTTATTTTGGAAAAATACAGATAGTTTTAATGATGATTGACAAATCGAAATTGGAGAAAAGAAAAATTGCTTTAGTTGAATTATATGGGCACAGCGAGGTGCTATATAATTTATTTAAATTATTAAAAAATGATTTTGAATTAACCATTTTTACGACTCAAAAAATTTATGTGGATGCGCAAGATTATTTTGAAACAGAATTGCACGATTGGCAAATAAAATCTTCTTCCACTTCGATTGAATCATTTGTAAAAGAGCATTTAGAAAAATTAAATACTCAGGATGTTTTAATTTTTACTACGTTGATTTCGTCTATTAAATTTTTTGCGACAATTGATTTTCGACCTTTAACCATTGTCACCACTCATAATATTAATGCATCATTTAATTTCAATAATTCTATTTGGTTGGATAAATCATCTGTTCAAAATTATTTTTTTGATGCTCTTAGATTTTTAAGATCGAAGATTCAGAGAGATGTTTTTTTTAGGAAAAGATTATTTCAAAAGGTTGATTTTATTTCATGTTCAAGTAAAAATCTATCGAAATATGCGAAGACAATTTCACCCGATTTTTCCTCTAAAATATTATACCTATTCCCTTTTTCTTTTTTTGAGAACCATAAAAAAGTGGAAAATCAGGATGAAATAATTATTAGCATTCCTGGAAGTGTGACGAATAGATTGAGAGATTATGAGATCGTATTTGAAGCGTTGGAAGAGTTGATTCCTAATTTGAGTAAAAAAATAAAATTGCAACTTTTAGGTATTTCAAATAATAAAGTAAATGCCAAATTAAGCAACTTAGAAAGTGAAAATTTTCAACTCATTTCTTTTAACAGACCTTTATCTCAAAAAGAATTTGATCACTATTTGAAGCGAACAGACTTTATCATTTTGCCGATCAAAAAATATAAAAGATTTGGAATTGTTAGAGAAGAATATGGAAAGTCAACCATCTCAGGTGGTGTCAATGATATAGTTAGATTTGGAATTCCTACACTTCTTATTGATTCGTATAAAGTTGAAAAATCATTTTCTACTTTGGTTTCAACATTTAGAAATAAAACAGACTTGGTGGAACAAATGACCGATTGGATTAAAAACTCAAAACATGAGGAAATTAGAGAAAAAGCTATTCCTGAATTAGAAAAAATAAATGAAGAAAATACTCGAATTGAATTAGTGAAACGAATTGAAAATCTATTAAGTTAATTATGCAAATAAGGCAACGAATTAGAAACTTCCTAGAATCATTTGATCTTTATTTTAAAATAAAGTATTCAAATTTTTACATAAAAAATATTCAGAGAAAGCATGATTCTACTCATCCGATTTTAAAATTAGAAAAAGCATATTATTTATCATTGATTAAGAATATCAAAAAAAATAAAAAGGTCATCTTTGATGTGGGAGCCAATGAAGGATTTATTTCGTCTTTTTTTTTGGATGAAAATTTTAAAGTCATTGCGATTGAACCTGATCCTCGGAATCAAAAAATATTGGCAGCAAGGTTTCATCATAAAGAACATTTTAAATTGATTAAAAAAGGAGTGAGCGATGAGGAAAAAATAGCTCCTTTTTTTATTCATAATAGAAATTCTTCTCTCAACACTTTTAGTTCAAAATGGAAAGAAAGTATTGAATCAAGAAACATAGATGAAGGTTTTTCAGCGCATCAAAAATTTATCGAACTCATCACTTTAGATCAAATAATTAAACAAAGAGGTATTCCTTCATTTATTAAAATTGATGTAGAAGGGCATGAGCTAGAAGTCATAAATGGATTGAATGTAAAAGTTCCGTTGATAAGTTTTGAAGCTAACCTTCCTGAATTTAAAGAAGAGACAATTTTGATTATTAACCAATTGGAACAAATATGTG
Source organism: Saprospiraceae bacterium (assembly GCA_045106765.1). Taxonomy (GTDB): domain Bacteria; phylum Bacteroidota; class Bacteroidia; order Chitinophagales; family Saprospiraceae; genus CAJQQY01. The sequence continues at coordinate 101,694 of JBGCFD010000190.1, forward strand.
AAGAGAGTGATTTTAATTTTTCTATTAAATATGAATTAGTCTTTTCAAAATTTGTGAATAGGTCAAAATTAGAAGAAGAACTAAATAAAATTAATGAGGAAGTCTGTTTGGAAATTATTTGTAGGATGTCGAATTATGCTCAATTTTTTAATTGAAAAATAATTTCCAATAGTTTCGACTCAAACTTTTTCACTCTAAAATAAGGAACTTGCTTTCCTCCAAAATTCCTCCTCACTCTTGTAATTGGTTCAATCACACTTCCCATAAAATCAAATCGTTTTTTGCCCAAAACTTCCTTTGCATATTTTATCGCATGCCAAACGATTAAACTTCCTGCGCCACTATTTCTAAATTCAGGATCATCTCCAGCCATCACAAAATAAGCGGTGTCTTCATCCCAAATTAAATAAACTACTGAATGAATTTGATTTTTTTTATCAACAGCAAAAAACATGATCCGAGTATTTTGGATACTCATGGCATCATCATATTTTTTTAAAAAATCAAAAGAAAAAGGGGAGGAGAGTCCCTGTCGAGTAAAAGTCTTTTCATGGACGTAAAAAAAATCTTCTAAACTTCGATCTGAAATAATACGGATTAATTTTTCAGCTTTTGGAAGCTTATTATTACGATAATCGGAATCAATGTTTTGGTAAATTTTTTCTAAATTTTCTTCCAAATCTATCAAAAAACTATATCGCACGGTTGCCTCAAAACCTTCCCAATAAAATGGCAACCAGTTTTTAATTGAAAGAGGAAAATTTTGTTCAAAGAGATCAAATGAGGGAAGTTGCTTAATTAAAGCACGCATCAATTTTTCTTGCTGCTTGAAGGAGCGAAATTTTTTAGTAAAATAAGGACCTAAATAAGGAGTAATTAAAGGCATTCTTGACAACGAAAAACCAAACTGTTTCTCTCTTAAAATAGGCATAGTTGCCGCAATCTCATTTCCTTTGGTAATCATCAAAATGTCCCATCCTTTTTCACCACAAATTGCATCCAAATACCAAGATTGCGAAAAAAGCGGAATCTCTTTTTCTTTTTTACAAAATTGATAATATGCCTCTTTGTTGGTCATTTATATAAAATAATAAAATATAATTCTGACTTTTTTATTGAAAAAATTTAATCTAAAAAACTAACTTGTGAAAGGGTTGAAGATTGAATGAGGTAAAAGTTAGAGAAAAAATTAATGCGAAAATTTCGTTTTATTCAAATAATGAGTAAATTTGTTACTCGAAATCGTGTGTTATTTAACAAATTACGATTTTCCAAATAGAAATTACTTTGATGATTATTGATAGTAAGAGCAACCAGCGAAATCCTTTCGCTGGTTTTCTTTATTTTAGCCTCTATTGAATGGATGTTTTGATAATGGAATTTTTGCTAATGGATGATAATCTCCGACTAATCCAATTGGTGTTTTGTGTCGAATATCATAAACTGTTTCAATCGCTCTTCTCGCCAATCCAATTCTAAATCCATTTCCTTTTAAAATCTCTTCGTAACTGCGAGTGTGCAGTTCGGTAAATCCACCACTAAATTCAAATTCTTGACTTTCGATTTGAATAGATCGATAGGTTCGAAGTCCTTTTTCTTTGATGTGTTCTGGAATCAAGTCATAATTAATGCCTAAAAACCATCGAACATTAGCTCGTTCTAATTCTAAAAAACCAGCAGCTCGATCATGCTCATGAACATGAACTGTACTCTTTTTTACATCACCAAAAATCCAAGAAAGCATATCATAAAAATGCACGCCAATATTGGTCGCAATTCCTCCAGACTTACTTTTATCCCCTTTCCAACTTGCGTAATACCAATTACCTCGGGAAGTCAAATAAGTCAAATCAATATCGAAAATTTTATCCTTTGGTGCTTTGTCAACTTGCTCCTTTAGTTCAATGACACTTTTATGCAATCGCAATTGTAGAATATTATAAATCTTTTTTCCAGACTCTTTTTCTGATTCTTCGAGCGCATCAATATTCCAAGGATTGAGAACAATTGGTTTTTCGCAAATTACATCTGCGCCATTTCTTAATCCAAATCGGATATGCGAATCGTGCAAATAATTGGGCGAACAAATGCTCACAAAATCAATCTTATCGTCCTTTCTTCTTAGTTTTTCAAGGTGACGATCAAAGCGTTCAAATTCTGTAAAAAAAGCAGATTTTGGAAAATAACTATCAATCACACCCACCGAGTCAGAAGTGTCTAAGGCAGCTACTAAATTATTATTGGTATCTTTTATCGCACGCATATGTCGAGGAGCGATATATCCTGCTGCGCCAATCAATGCAAATTTTTTCATGAATTATTTTTATTAAATGTACTTGTTACTCCAAGTGACTGATTACCAAATCAACCGATTAACTTACTCACTTTTTTTTCTTTCATGCGATATTTCTCTCCATTTCCGGGGCAAGTGGCGATGCCGTTTTCGTCAAAAGTAAGTCGTTCGCCATGCTCGCTGATCCAACCAATTTGTCGGGCAGGAACACCTACCATGAGTGCGTAATCTGGCACCTCAGTTTTGATGACAGCCCCTGCTCCAATAAACGCATATTGACCGATGTTGTTGCCGCAAACGATGGTGGCATTAGCTCCAATGGAAGCTCCTTTTTTGACAATCGTTTGTAGGTATTCATCTTTTCTAATTACGCTACTTCGAGGATTATAAACATTGGTAAAAACCATCGATGGCCCAAGAAAAACATCATCTTCACAAAATACACCTTCATAGATGGAGACATTATTCTGCACCTTGACATTGTTTCCTAAGATAACTTTGGAAGCCACAAAAACATTTTGCCCTAAGCTACAACCTTTACCGATTTTGCAATTAGGCATCACGTGGCTAAAGTGCCATATTTTTGTTCCCTCTCCGATTTCGCAGCCATCATCAACATAGGCTGATTCGTGGGTGAAATAATTTTTAGTGGACATTTATTGATCGGTATTTATTTTAATTAAAAATTCTAAAACGGTCAATTGTGACTGTTTTAGAATTGCTACAAATGTAGGGAGATTTTTTTTGGAAATTGAAGTCCTTGAGATGAATGTTGATTTGGGATTCTATGGAATTTTCGCTTTGCTACTTTTGTTTTTTGATGAAAAAAGTACCTTATCTTAATTCCATATAACTGTTTAGTATTTCAAGGAGTATTAGAATTTATTCTAAATGAAATCGTATAGTGGATCGTAAAACATCTAACGTTCAACGTCCATCGAATAAAGTCTATTGTTTTTTATTTATTTGCGATAACTAACATTTCAAAATCTTTAGTTGTTAATTTATCTTCTCTTGAAAATTGCCCAAGTTTTGCTCCAAAGATTTCAACTTTTTGGTAACCCAACGATTTTAATAACCAACTAATTTCTGAAGGAATATAAAATCGTTGATTACCTTTTATTTTCTTTTTGTTTCCTAAATCATCTTCAAATTCAATTTCAAAATGATCTCTAAATGTGATCAAATCAAAATTGTTATTGTGAAATTGTGCATTTTCTTTTTCTTTGTCTTGAGCAAATTCGTTGGTTGAATTAAAAATAGGAAACAATCCATTCAAGGTGGTAAATATTATTTTGCCACTAGGTTTGATTGATTGGGAAACACTTTTAAGTATTTCAAAATTTTCTTCATCCGTTTCCATTAAAGGGAATCCTCCTTCACACATCATTATCGCAATATCAAATTCATTTTTGAAAGGAATTTGTCTTGCATCTCCGACTAAAAATTGGATGTCAAGATTTTCAGTTTTCGCTTTTTCTTTGGCTCTTTTTATTTGAGATTCGGATAAATCAATTCCTGTAACTGAGTATCCTCTTTTTGTAAGTTCAATTGCATGTCTTCCTGTTCCACATCCAACATCTATTATTTTTAAGTCTTTATTATAGGCCAATTCATTTTCTATAAAATCACATTCTCCAATTGTTCCTTTAACAAATCGCTCATTATCATAATTTTTTGCCGAGTTTTCAAATAGAGTTTCGTACCATTTTTTCATATTACAATTTCAGTTTTAAGATTTTTCTTTTTTAGTTAAATGAAGTTCGAAATTCCATAGGTGTTTGTTTGGTTTTGGACTTAAATAATTTACTGAAGGATTGTGGATGTTCAAAACCCAATCCGTAAGCAATCTCACTTATGGATAAATTGGTAGTTGATAATTTTACTTTTGCTTTTGCTATTAATCTATAGTGGATATGTTGTTGGGTAGTTTGCCCTGTTAAACTCTTTAGCATACTGCTTAAATAATCAGGTGTAAGATTCAACTCTTTAGCAATATCTTGAACGGTAGGCAAGCCTTGATCTACCAAATCATCACCATTGAAGTAATCTTCTAAAAGCTCCTCCAATTTATTCAATATTTGATGATTGGAAATTTTCCGCGTCAAAAACTGGCGCTGATAAAATCGCTCTGAATAATTGAGCAATAATTCCAATTGACTGATGATTATTTGTTGGCTAAACTGGTCAAGATTAGCCTGATATTCATTTTCTATATTTTGAAGTATTCCAGTTATTAAATTTTCTTCTTTGCGGGATAGAAAAAGTGCTTCCCGAACTGAATAATTCAGAAATGGATATTTTTTAATATTTGTTGCCAGAGAAGTTCCAAATAAAAAATCAGGATGAATGGCTAAAATTAATCCTGTGGGATTACTCGTTGCATCTTCTTCTATGAGTTTCACAGAAATAACTTGCTCAGGAGAGAAAAAAGTTATTAGCCCTTCATCAAAATCGTAGGATTGTTGACCATAGCGATATTTACCAGTTACATTGCGTTTAATGGAAATTGTATAAAACTGCTGCACCCATTTCAATTCATTGTTTTCTGGGGTAGGATTTATTTTGCTGTAATCTATTAAACTAATTAGTGGATGCTCTGGTGGAGCTATGTTGTTAAATCGATGCAGGTCGCTAATAGTGTTTAGCCTTATCGGTTTTGAAAGAGACATATTTTTTGAATTCAGATAATGAAGTAACGATGAAACAATAAGTTTCCCAACTTCATTATTTCATCGTTGCGAAGATAGATTATTTCCTTGTGTTATTTTCCACATTTACAGTCATTAAAAAGGAAAATTCACCCCTGTTGTTTCTTTGGCCCAATCCCATAGTTTGGCATTAAGATTTTGGTCTAAAGCTGCTGCATCAATTTTTGCTAACGCTGGTTTGCCTTTTTGTTCATTAGGGCCATCAGGTCCCCAATATTGTCCGCCTTTAGCATCTTCGCGCAAACAAGCAGCTAAGGTCGGTTGAGCCCCTTCTTTGGCAGTCATTAAATCAAGTGATGCAAGCATACCCTCGTCCATATTTTTTTGTAAATCTGTTTTGCTAAAACCTGGATGTGCAGCTAGGGATATGATTTGGCAACCATTACTTCTAAGTCTTTTTTCAAATTCAAGTGCAAAAATAATATCTGCCAATTTGCTTTGTCCGTATTCTCTCCAATTATTATAATCTTTTTCTAATCGGAAATTATCAAAATCAATCACCGCATTTCTGTGTGCGATACTGCTTAAAGTTACTACTCTTGAATCTTTTGTAGCTTCCATTAAATTAAATAAGTGACCTGTAAGTGCAAAATGACCAATGAAATTTATTCCAAATTGAATTTCAAAACCATCTTCAGTTTTTGATGGTGGTGGAATCATAACGCCAGCGTTATTAATCAATAACTCGAGTCTTGATTCTGTTTCTAATACTTTGTCCGAAAAGTCTTTTACAGAACTTAAACTTGCCAAATCTAAATGACCATAAACAAGTTCGCCAGTTCCGCCTTGAGCCTTCATTCTTTTTATCGCATTTAATGCTTTTTCTTCATTACGACAAGCAATATAAACTTTTGCTCCTTTCTGATACAAGTCTAATGCAGTTTCATATCCTATGCCTGTATTCGAACCTGTTACAATAGCTGTTTTTCCAGATAAATTCATAATTTCTTTTTTTAATTAAACAATAGCACAAAAATGAAGACTTTTTAAATGAGTTATGTAGTCAAATCCGTGATTGTTGTAGCTGAAAATGACTTTTGATTTATTCTTTTATTTTTTCAATAAATTCTTCTTCAAAAGTAGAAATAAAATTATTGATGTATTTTTTAGAAAGTGCATTTTTTTTGACCACCATATAATGAGTGCGTTTAACACCGTTGGGGCCTATTCGTTTTAATCTTAAATCTTCTTGTAATTTAAATCTTTTCAATTGCCATTTTGGAGAGCACATCACTCCAAGATTTGCAGCAACCATAGCTAAACTAATTTCTGTAAATGGAATCGCAGAGATTTTTTTTGGAGTTACGTTTATTGCTCTTAGACAATGTTCATAAATGGCAACACCTTCCAAAGGAAAAGAATTGATAATTAAATGAGCGTCTGCAAAACTACTGGGGGCTACATAGTCATTTTCATTAAAGAAATGTTCTTGATGAACCACCGCAAAAACTTCATCTTGATAAATTTTAATACTATATAAATCATCAGAAAGTGGTTTGGAGGTGGACATGATTATATCCACTTCTTCGGAATTTATTTTTGTAATAATTTCATGCCTTGACCCAATGTTGAGAGAGATGTTGATTTCTGGATAAAGGATACCCATTTTTTGAATAAAGCCTGGAAGGTTATGGAAAAAGGATTGGCATTCTACAGCCAGTTTAATTTTTCCTTTTGAACCTTCTTTGATTTGCTCGATTTTACTAAACCCTTTTTTTATGGTCTTAAATAATTGGACAGATAAATTATATAGCTCTTGACCTTCAGATGTCAATAACCACTTATTTCGTTTTCTGTGAAATACTTTAAAACCTAATCGTTCTTCCAGCTCTCGTAATTGATGGCTTAATGCTGATTGAGTTAAAAATAATTTTTGGGAAGAATTTGCAATGCTTCCTTCTTCTGCAATGGTCTTGATGAGTCTGTAATATTTGAGTTCCATGCTTACAAAGGTATTTGATTTCTTTTATTTATTAATTGAGCATATTTCAGTTATCCATCAAATAATGCTCAATTTAAAAACTTCTCTTCGTTGTACTTTGCCCATAGTTTTGCTGAAAAATAATAATTATGATCAGCAAATTTTATGCAGCCTCTTCTTTAGCAATTCTATTCATCTGTTTTGTAAATATTTCTTTTGCACAAATTCAAGACTTGGTTGAAAAAAGAAGTCATACCGCAATTTCCATTTTAGAAAAAAATAAACCTGAAATAGATGGTCAACTAAATGATGAAATTTGGCAAGAAGGAAAATGGGAAACCGATTTTATTCAGCGCCAACCAAATGAAAATGCACCTCCTTCTGAGCAAACCGCTTTCAAAATTTTATTTGATGCTAAACATTTATATATCGGTATTAGAATGTATGACCAAGCCCCCAATTCCATCAACCGAAGAATGTCAAGACGTGATGGTTTTGAGGGAGATTGGGTTGAAGTTATTTTAGATGGAAATGGGGATTTACGTTCTGCTTTTTCCTTAACCTTAACTGCTGCGGGAGTCCGAGGAGATAAAATTATTTCTATGAACGGAATCAATGAAGATATTTTTTGGAATCCGATTTGGTTAGCAAAAACGAATATTGATGAAGAGGGGTGGACCGCAGAAATGAAAATCCCTTTTAGCCAATTGAGATTTGGAAAATTAAAAAATACAACATGGGGATTACAAGTTCGCAGAAAATATTTTAAACAAGAAGAAACATCTGTATGGCAACGAGTGCCTTTAAATGCCTCTGGCTGGGTGAGTGAATTTGGTCTATTGGAAGGACTTCAAAATGTGGGCGCTCAAAAGTTATTGGAAATTCAACCTTATATAGTTACTTCTTTAGAAACATTTAAAAAAGAACCAGAAAATCCTTTTAAATCAAAAAACATCAAAAAAATTACCGCAGGGGTAGATGGAAAAATTGGGGTGACCAATGACCTCACTTTAGATTTTACCTTTAATCCTGACTTTGGGCAAGTGGAGGCAGATCCTTCGGCTATTGCCTTGGATGGATTTCAACTTTTCTTTGCGGAACAACGTCCTTTTTTTGTAGAAAATAAAGAGATACTAAATTATCAATTTTCCACGCCAAAAATTTGGAGCATTTATAATAATGATAATCTTTTTTATTCTCGAAGGATTGGAGGAAAGCCACATGGGAATGCCAACCCGTTCTCCAATGAATATGTTGATGCACCTGAGCGAACGACTATTTTAGGAGCTGCTAAATTTGGAGGTAAAACCCAAAAAGGATTATCCATTGGAATATTGGAGGCCGTTACCACTACAGAATATGCCAAGATCTCTGATGGCACGACGGATAGAGAAGTGCTGATAGAACCCTTGACTAATTATTTTGTCGGTAGAGTTCAAAAGGACTTCAATAACAGAAATACATTTATTGGAGGAATTTTAACTTCGACCAATCGGAATTTGGATGAAACGTTGGAATCATTATTACATAAAAATGCGACTACATTTGGGCTCGACCTTTTTCACCAATGGAGCAATAGAAATTATTACGTCGGAGCGAACTTTGTCGCAAGTAATGTTCAAGGCAGCAAAGAAGCTATCCTTAGAACGCAAACTTCTATTGCTCATCTTTTTCAAAAACCAGATGCCAGTTACGCGAGTGTTAATCCTAATAAAACTTCTTTAACAGGGACTGGTGGAGATATTAAAATTGGGAAAGTAGGAAGAGGTCATTTGACTTTTGAATCTGGATTTACCTGGCGTTCTCCCGAATTAGAATTAAACGATATGGGTTTTATGCGAGAGGCAGATGTGCTATTCAATTATGGGGGAGTTGATTATAATTTTTTCAATCCATTTTCTGTATTTCGAAGCGCTGTGATCAAATATAAACATTGGGTATTTGCAGACTTTGGAGGAAGACTCAATTTTCTAGATTGGGACATGGAAGCAAGAGGTGTATTTAAAAATAATTGGAGAGCGAATGTAGGTTTTTTTACGCAGCCACATATTTATTCTCGTTCTCTTTTACAAGGAGGCCCGAGAATGAGGCTACCTGACCAGCATGGTTCGTATTGGGGATTAGGTTCAGATCGAAGGAAAAAACTTTCTTTCTTTTATAATGGCTGGACCCTTACGGGTAATAGTGATAGTCATTTTCTATTGGAAAATAACATTACTATTACATATCAGCCGATAGATAAATTAAATATCTCTTTATCTCCAGGATACACGTTCGTTAATAATCGACTTCAATATATTAATACTTCGCAAAATGGAGAACAACAACGCTATATTACTGCTCGACTCGACCAAAAAACTTTACGGGTAGCTTTACGGTTGAATTATACGATTACTCCTAATTTAACCATTCAATATTATGGTCAACCTTTTGTTTCTTCTGGAAAATATGATGATTTCAATTTTGTACAAAGCCCTTTAGCTAACTCGCATCAAGAACAATTAGCTTTTTTTGACAACGAGCAAATAACTAAAGATGCGATCTTGGGAAACTATAAAATAGATGAAAATAAAGATGGGAATACAGATTACCAATTCCAAAATCCTGATTTTAGTTTTGCTCAATTTCAATCTAATTTGGTGTTGAGATATGAATATAAACCTGGCTCTGAAATATTTTTAGTCTGGTCTCAAAATGCAACTGATTACGGTGTGCCCAGCGCTCGTTTTGTGGAAGATGTGAATCAACAGTTGTTTGGCACAATTCCCAATAATACTTTTTTATTAAAAATGACTTACCGTTTTTATTGATTTTGATGGAGGCGAACAGCAGTTGGTGAAAGATCTTCCGTTTGTCTTTTTGTTAGTTTAAATATATGCTAAAAGTTTTATTTCTTCATTCTTATCAATGCCTTTTTTCAAAAAATGTAAATGTATTGTTATTAATTTTTTTTTCATAATTTGATAGGGAAGGGGAGTGGTCGTTTAGATGCTGTTAGCACCAGTTTTTACTTTTTTTCTTTTCGTAAAATTCTCTCCATTTTTCGACCTTTTGCTAATTCATCAATCAACTTTTCCATCTGCCTACATTGTTTATACAATTCAAATTCATCCTCTATTTCTTCAATTCGATAACCACAAACGACTCCTTTAATCATGTGTGCATTTGGATTTATGGTAGCTTTTTGAAAAAATGTTCTAAAGGTTACTTTTTCATCAATAAGTGCTTGTAATGCATCTTGATCAAAACCAGTAAACCATTTAATTACTTGATTGAGTTCTTCTTGTGTTTTACCATTTTTCTTCAATCTATTCAGGTAAAGCGGATAAATGGATGCAAAGATCATATTGGCAACCTTTTCATTTTTTTCGGTTGTAACTTTCATATTTATTTTATTTTGAAATTAGGTTTACACTTTTACAAGTGATTAAAATTAAAGAATTAATTTTTGAATAGCTACTTTCGAAATGATTTTCTTTTTTTGATTTATGGGTTAGTTATATTTTTTGTAACAGTATAATTACATTTTTAATGAGAAGCCATCCTCAGGGAAACGTGACGTGGAAAAATTGATTCTTTCTCAAATTATGAGCCATCTTTCTTCCTTAACTTTACGGAATTGATACATTATTGTGTGTAGTTTTTATTTCGAAATTAAAGTGATTAACATTCTCACCTTTCCCAATGGTAGATTCATAAAACTTAACAGCTTGCTCTTCTTCAGAGTATGCTTGAACGAAAATTGCTTCGATTCCTTTTTTTATTTAATAACTTTTTAAGTAATTCATTAATTCTTTTCCAATTCCTTGATTATGTAATTCAGTCTTAACAGCAATGTCATAAATGTATAATTCACTTCTGTCATTATAGTATTTTTCTAATTCATATGCAGTTAATCCACCAACTATTTTATCATTCTTAAATGCTGCAATTGCATAAAAGTCCTGTTTAGTCAATAATCTTTTTAACTGCTTTTTTGATGCGATTGAATTAGATTCTTCAAAAACTTCATTCAGCAATTCAATAAGCTCTATGAAAAGTTTATAGTCGTCCTCTTGGAGTCTTGAAATTTTGATTTTGTTTTCCATTTTGTCTTGTCCTGATATAGGTTTACACTTTTCAGGTGATTAAAATTAAAGAATTAATTTTTAGAAAAATTGAATTTCGAATATTTTGTTAATAAAACTTTCCAAAATTATGAGATTGAATAGGGGGCAAAAAATTACAAGACCAATGTGGTCTTTTTTTTTGAGTTGAAAAGTGTCAACCTAAATCAGGACGACTCATCGTACCTGCTTGCCGCTAACGGCAGTTTGTGAAAAAATTTCTTATCAATTTTTCCGAGGCAAATTTTATTTCAATAACAATACAATTACAAGCAATAATATACAAGTAATTATCAAGAACGAAGCTTCTATAAAACTAAATTTGGTTTTCAAAAATAACATTTTAGTTTTTTCACAGACTGACGGTTTTGCATATGCGCAGTTGCCCCGCATAGGGGCAATTGGCGTATATGCTGTGTTCGTGACAGTATTCTCTTTTTTATTCAATCTCAATGATGAATTCATCAATTTCTTCACATCCAGTTGGTTCATAATATATGCTATTAAAACTTCCAGATGAATATGGATTAATTCCCCAATCAAACCCTAATTTTTCTCCTTGACTAATTGCTGAATCATAGTATGGTATCCAATAAATATCTTCGGCAGTATGAACAATTCCATCTGTAAAAGGACCTAAAATTTCCACGCCAACGCCTAGAATTATTAATGTATCAGAAGAACTATAAGGATTTGAAACATCCAAATAAAAATCAATAGTCGCTCTATTATTAATGTAAAGGTTACCTAAATCAGTACTTATAGAAGGAACTCGATATAAAATAGGAATCCCACCAAGTAAATTATTAGAATTAACTGTTTCTATTCTAATATCGCCTCCTCCATCATCTTTGAATGTTACCGAAAAATTACCATTTTCATCAGTAGTAAACCCACCTAATTCGCCTCCGTCAGTAGGACCTAATCCTCCAGTAACCTCCTGCCACAAAATAAAATCTCTGTTAGCAGATGGTTCTTTGGAACAATCTTTATAAATAACACCTGTTAGAGTGTATTTTTTGTCGTCTTTACATCCAAAAAACAATAAGGATATGATAGAAAGAATTATTATATTTTTCATATTTTAAATATTTATCCCCTTCAATCAACAATTGTTTGATTGAAGGGGAAATTATAAAATTATTGATTTTGAATTATTAGTTTTTGGTAAGCTTGCCCACCTGAATTTGTCCCTATAATTATATATGCTCCAGACTGCAACTGGAATGGAGATAAGTTAATATCAACTCTCTTTTCAAGATGATCCTTATCATATGGTATTATTTTTTCAAAGATAACTCTACCTTGAAAATCAAACATTTTAAGGTTAACATCTTTACCTTCTGAAAATTTTAATTTAACGGTGACTTCCTTATTATTAGAAGGGTTGGGAAAAATAAAAAGTTCATTAGTTTTAAGAGGGCTTATTTTACCTTTTAATCTATAATAATTCTCATTATAATTCAAGCAGCAAATAAACAGAGGTGCATTCAGTTCATTATAGATTCCAGTTAAAGGTGCTTGGTAATCTAATCCAATTCCAGTTGGAGAATTTACCTCATCATATTTAAAAGTAGCTTCACCAGAATTAAGAATATTAAAAATTCCTTCCTTTGAATAAAACCCATCTTCCATGAAATCTGAAGCCAAATTAGGATTTGGTTGTGAGGGATATTCATAATAAGGGTTTCTTACATTAACATGAATATCATATTCTGATTCAAATAAAGCAACTCTATTTAAATTCATGTTTTCAAGCCATAATATGTCATCTCCAATTTCTCTATTTAAAATTCGTACAAAATTAGGTAAATTGTCATCCGAATAAATTGGACATGACATATGGTTTCCAAAAAAATCAGGATCAAAATCAGTCGTGGCAATAACATTATTCTCTAGGTTTAAATGTTGTCGATTAAACCTATTCATATTTCTTCTTAAATTATTGGTAACATTAAAAGCTGCGCTTTCAGGAATCCCAGCAATAATATCAAAAGGAGTTAGACTAAGTTTAGTATTAATATTCATAGTCTCAAAATCTTGATTCCAAAAAGGGCTAGATATATTTAATGCTGATTTAACTGGAATAAAGTTGAAATGGAAACCATCCGAATAGATTGAAAAATCTACATTACTATTAAGTAGCCAAGGAATACCAATACTTGTATGAAATTCATACAAACCATTTCCATTATTAGTGGAACTAACTTCCATAATAAAGGCGTCAAATCCAGCATCAAAACTAGCTCCTTTAGGTTGAATGCCTGTATCAAATATTCCACCTGCATTTACACAAATTGGGTCAGTATTAACATATTCATTTTCATATGAACTAGAGATTAATCCTACTTTAACTTTTATGCCGAACCAGTATACCTTTAATTTTATCCCCCATGTACCAGCCTCTCGTTTATATACCTGCCCGTTACCATTTGGATTTGTTTGTAGATGAAACTTATTTCCATATAGTTTTAATTTTATTCCTAATATTCTTGCATAAATACTCCCATCAAATTTTAATAAATAATCATTGGCTTGTCTTAACGAACCGTCATATGGTCTTGTTTGTCTTCTCCCTCTTAGAGAACCATTTGATAATGCGACCACTTTACAAAAAGAGGGTCTTCCTCCATAAACACTTAATAAGTTTAAAAATTGATCTCTTGAATTATGTGCACTATATTCTGCATAATTGGAAGGATTTGATAATTGATCTTTAGTTGAATAATGATAAATTAAAAGTTCCTTAGCTGCATCACCTTCAAGGAATAAATCATAAAATTTAAAAATCATTTTTCTTCTTACACCCATCAATGGGTCAAGCCGAGATAGGATTGTAAACCCATCTAAAGCATCTTTATAGAGGTGTTGTAATGACAATGGAATGTTCGCACCTTGATGAGGACTATCCAAAGTAATTAATAAACGTGTATTGTGTAATTGTTTTGTTTCACAACGCAATTCTTCATTTTCTGCTACTTCCATTTTAGTTAAAGCAAAATTAGCAATTGTACCTCCCATGCTTTCGCCTATAATAATAAATTGGTGGTCATTACCAATTTCACACTTTAAGTAATCTAGAAATTTAATTAAATGGTCTGCATTTTTAACCATGGATTTTCTACTATTTTTCCAGTCTACTACTACAAAATCATAACCGTAGTTTAATAAGTCTGCAAAACCTTCTCCTTTAATTTGCTCATTATAAATCTGAGCAACATCTCTATTCCATGCAGGAATAAAGTCCATAATATCAATTCCTTCAAGGTAAATTATTACTTTATTCAATCCTTCATTGTTACATCCCCTATAAATACCTGCACGTATTCCATCTTGGCTAATTGTTTCAGAAGGCTGAACTAATTGGTCACCAGAAGCGACTCTAAGACTTACGGTTGATAATTTGGTTGGAGTATTATCAACAAAAATTGCGATTAACATAACATAATTACCACTATCTGGATAAACTACATCATGATGAGTAACTACTGTAGGGTCAAATTCAACCCAACCATTATTATCTCCAAAATCTATTTTTAATTGATAATCTCTACTGTAATAGTCAGAATTGAAATTATCTGCTAAAATAAAATCTGGATCAACACGAAAAGTATTTTCTGTAAAATTTAAGCGAGACCTTGAAGGTGAACCAGCGAATAAATTTTCAATATCATATGGGAAATCTGGTCGAGGGTATTTATCGTGAATTTGATCATTGATAGTATCAAAATCAAAATAGATATTGGTACTAAGAGCATCATCCTTAAAAGTGTAATAGTCAAAATCCATTATAACTATTGGGATCGTATCTTGAGAAAAAGAATTCCCTCTTAAAAAAACTTCATCTGTGGTTTCTAAACTACTCGTATCATATGCAGAAAAATACATTTCGTCATATAGCATAAACCAATTATCAGCATTACTGATATCTGTTGAATAATTGGTAAAAAAAGATTCATCAACATAATGAGCAGCCATTTCATATAAAAATTCCCTTTCAGGGATTGGTTTATCCAAATCGGTAAACATATCTCTCAAATCTTGATTGACAGAAACAAATGGATCTTGAGAAAAAGCTGCAATTGAAAAAAGAAATAAGATGTTAAAGAACGTTTTCATAATTAGCGTTTTAAAATATTAAGAAATAAGTGGTTAATTTTTTTATTTCATATTGTCACGAACGTCCCTGTATACTCGACGTGCCGACCGAATGGGAGGGATGGACGAGTATACTTTGTTTCGGTGCAGCTTTTATTTTTTAATCGTAATCGTCTTTTTTTCTTTGAAAGTAAATGCTTTTTTGTTGAAGAAAAACTTCAAAATAAAAGCCTTTTTATCCTCATAAAAAAATTGGATTCGCTTTTTAAAATCAACTGAAAATAAATTAAACTTTTTGATTTGTCTTTTCGGAGAGTACTTTTTTCTCTGAGAAATGAGCGTCCAAATATTTGATTTAATTTCGTTTTTATCTTTTGTAAATGTTTTGTTATAAATCTTTGATAAAAGCCAAAAAAAATCGACTTTTTAAATTCCGCTTTCAAAAATCCTTTTAATTTCTCTTTTGCAAAATACGAATTGTCTTTTTAAAAGTGTTGTTTTCTTCTTCTTTAAAAGATGAATTTTCGATTTTCAAATTTCGTTTTTTGCTTCCACTTTTTTTCTTTCTTAGTTGCACCGAACTTGTAAATACACGCAATAGTGGCGTGTATTTACCTTATATATTTATTAATGTATAACCTCACAACCAGGACTTAACCACTTAATAATGAGTACATTAATAATTGTAAAAATAAAAAACGGATTAACAACCATTGTCATTAATCCGTTTTTTATAAAATAATAATAATTTTTTATTCTTTCACAATCACCACCTTTTCCGAAACACTCCATCCACCGTTCGAGATTTTAACTAAATAAATTCCATTGTAAATCGTTTGCACATCAAAGTAAGCAATCGTACTACCTTTGTTAATTTTGGAAGTACTCACCACTTTTCCAGACAGGTCAACTAACTCAATTTCCAAATCTTCATCGACCAAACCTGCTACTTGAATAGCAATCAAATCAGTTGCTGGATTTGGAAAAATAGAAATATTTAGATTTTTAAATTCAGCTTCGGATAGACTTGAAGTTCCATCATAAACAGTTGTTGGTTCAGTAACTGAATTTACTTTTCGATTTTCATAAATACCATAAAAAGTTGGGCCAACTACATATGGATAAGCGGAATTCCAATTTTCATCAACTGTTGCAAAATAAGCGTAAGTACCATTTGGATATTCTGGCGTCACACAGAAACGACCATTGTGTTCATCCAAAAAATCTTCTTCCGTGTGAGCAACATATTCATAATCTTCTCTAAAATATCCTAAGAAAAGGGTAACAGTACTTGTTCCTCCCATACCAGTTACAGTTATCATTTGATCGACATCTGGGCCATTAGGTCTAGTTGTAATATTCTTTAATTGGTAGCTTGATTTGATTCGTGTGATACCACCTGATCCATCTTTATTTTGGAAACCATAGGCTCCATAAATCGGAAAACCATCGTACGCAAATCCAATCAATGGAGCATGTTGCGTTGCATCAATTGCATATAATCCTTCTGCATCATATAAATTGCAAATGTCGGAAACTACATCGATATCTAACTTGAATGCTGATGGATTTTGATGGTGGTGATAATTGCCCATCGCAGGGTGTGCTTTAGAACAATCGAAGCCCGCCATTTCTGCGGGGATGGCATCTCGATTCCAATCATTTTGTGCCATTGGTCCGCCAGGACAAGGGTCGTTGCCGGGACCACCGCAAAGTGCATTGGTGTTTGGATTCCAAGCAACGCCATCTCGATAATCGAACAATGAAACGCCATTGATAAAAACGCCAATATTTCCAGGAGTGGTTGCGGTTGGAGTTCCCGTATTTTCCTGAGGAGCAAGGGGTATTTTATAAATCGCATCTTGGTCAGAAGCTTGAGATGGATTTCCATCGAGAAATGGGCCAGTCGGATATGCTGGAATTCCCTTTGTGGAAACGTACACGAAATCCGTTGAATATTCCACTTTTTGACAATTGTATAAAATACCATTATCAATTGCGGTGGAGTTGCCTTGTACATAATAAGTTCCGGTTTCGGTAGTGTTTTGCAACCAAGAAGTTATGGCAGGGCCTTGTGCTTGAGTCATCATTGCCAAGCTAAAAAGGTAGAATGAAAGGAGAATTTTTTTCATGTTTTAAATTGTTTTTTATGAAGACAGTTTAGTTCTGGAAATACCTACTTTTTATTTTAAAAATAGGTTTTAAATTATTTTACGTGGTTTTATTTTTTTGAAAAGAGAGAGTAGGGAATTTAATTCCCGAGCTAGGTTACGTAAATTCATTTCCAAGTTAGTTTTGTTCATTGAGAGTAGTGTCCTATGAGCAGTTGTACTTTTTTTCATTGAAAAAAAAAGTACCAAAAAATTCTAGACGAAAAAATAGCTTAACACAAGGCATGCTCCCGCACCCTCATTTTTCGCCCTTCCTCGCCCGCTCCTTACAACTCATGGTTTTCCTTCTAATTATAATTCTTTCAAAGCAAAATAGAATTTTTTGTTTTGAGGAAAATAAATTTTTCCTTTGCTCGCTAAACTTTAAATGAAATTAGCGGCAACAAGAATCATAAAGTGTTGATTTTCAGCAAGTTAAAAGTATAAATATATTCTAACTTATCTATTTTAATATTTCTCTTGGAAATTGATGTTTCTGATCAAAGACAAATTTTTTATCATTGAGGGTAAGCAAAAATGAAATCAAATCCACTTTTTCATTTGGAGTTAATTGGATGCTGTTTTTTAGTTGAGGTGCTAAAGTTGGACTTTGGGAGATTCCTTTGGTGTAATGATTTAAGACTTGATTTAATTTTCGAAATCTTCCATCATGCATATATGGATGGGTAAAATTTAAATTTCGTAAAGTTGGTATTTTAAATTTTAAACTATCGCCAAGTTGTTTCGTCACCATCCATTTTCCAAAATCATTTAAAGTCGTATCGGCAGGGAGTCCATTGTTGGCAAATTTCTGATTGGAAAAAAGCGGTTCCGTATGGCACGAGTTGCAGTTTCTCTGAAATAATAAATACCCATTTTTTTCTTGTTGGGAAAATTGAGTTAGCCCTTTTTTGACTTCATCATATTTTGAAGTGGCTGATACTAATGTTAGTTGAAATTGTGATAAGGCTTTTAAGATATGTTCGCCAGTAACCAAACTATCTTGAAAGGCTTGATAAAAAAGTGGCGGATAGATTTTTTTGTTTTGTAATTTATTGACGACATTTTTCAAACTTTCATTCATCTCTTTTGGATGACTAATCGGAGCGAGTGCTTGCATGTCGAGATGATTGATGGCACCATCCCACATAAATGTTTTTTGCCAAGCAAGATTGAAAAGGGGAGGAGCGTTTCGAGTGCCAATTTCATCATTGATGCCGTGACTCAAATCATGATCGGTATGTGCAAATGCATTGTAAGGGGAATGGCAAGAAGCACAGGAAATGGTACTGTCTTTGGATAAAATAGGATCGTAGAAAAGTGCTCTGCCGAGTTCTATTTTTTCTTTTGTAAGTGTATTGTTATGGAAATCATAAATTGGTTTTGGAAAATGCTTGGGAGGATTAAAATAGGAGAATTGTTCCGCACAAAATGCAACGCAACTAAAAATAACTAAGATGGAAAAGTAAAATTTAAAATTCATTTTGAAATAAAAAATAGCGACGCAATTAATTGAGCCATATCAACTGCTTCTTGATTGGGACTCATGATTTCATAAGTTTCTTTTAAATTAATTTTTTCTAAAAGCTGATCTATTGGAAGTTCTATGATGACATTTTTTTTATCAAAAATATTTAATTCAACAGATTGTACATTGGCAAATGGAGCTTGATAACCGCCAAGATGAAACTGGAAAAAATTCTTTCGAGCAGGACAACTTGGTGTGACACCTTCCAATTTGAAATTAATATATCCACTTTGCCAAGTCCAATACATTCCATTGGTCGGGTCAAGATCTCCTCCAAAAGCCCCAGAAATATTAGTCAAACTATCAATTCCTAAATCGAATCTTATTTTATTAAAATCTAGATGGGCATTTTTCTCTAAATCAATTTTCAAGGATTCGGGATTTTCTAAATCAACTAAGTGATGTTTTTTTTCCAAAAAAGAAACGAACTCATCGTCTTGGAAAAACTGAATGTTAGAAATATAAAAACGGATAGCATCATAATAAATGCTATCCGTTTGGGTGGAGGTGAAATATTTTTCACTCACTTTTATAGGATGATGATTGATCGTTAATTTAAATTCGATTACTTCATCTGCTTGTTGCGCAAATGAAATAATTGGAAAAAATAATAAAACTAGAAGGTGATTAAATTTCATATTGATTAGAAGGCAAGATGTTTTTTAACAAAATGAATATCGAATATCGAACAAGGATTTGAGAAGTTTGATGATACTTCTCATAGAACAAATAAACTAACTCGTCAAACTATCCTTGTTCGATATTTATTTCTATCACAAAGTAATCGTCAAATCCCCCGAAACTTGAATGACTTCTCCGTCCAAATATTCGATTTCTGCCATCCAAACATAAACACCTGAGCTAGTTAATTTTCCATTAACAAATCCATTCCAACCATAATTAAAATCATTGGGAGGTAAATCATTTCCTTCAAAAACTACAGCTCCCCAACGATTGAAAACGCGCATGTTTTTTATTAGCGAAACTGATTTGTTGGCATTAATGTAAAAGTAATCGTTTGCCCCATCTCCATTTGGAGAAAAAGCATTCGGGACAAAAATATCTCGAATCTTATTGACAAAAACATTAATCGAATCACTCGTCGAACAATCATCGATAGAAGTTACTGTCAAAAAATAATTAGAAGTATTGATTGGAGCAACAGTTGGGCGAAGGCAAGTATCGCAATCAATGCTGTTGTCAACACTAGTCCAAATGATGTCTACCAAATTCGTATTATTAGTCGTAACAGGAATTAAAATATCGCAGCCCAAAGCCACTTCCAAATCTGGCCCCATAAAAAGGACAGGAATATCTGGTGCTGTCAACGTTCCGCTATCGTCAGTTTCGCAACCATTGTCATCCATGATTGAAATTTCGTAAGTACCAGAAGCAAGGTCTTGATAAAGGTTGGTTGAACTGAATGGTTCACTTCCCATAGCTGTTTGATAAGGAGGTGTTCCACCCCAAACAGAATCGATTTGAATCAAACCAGTCTCAAAGCCATCACAATTCGGATCAATATAATTGATTAAAAATTCAAGCGGTGTAGGTTCGGTCAAAGTAATATTATTAGTTTGTACACAACCATTATCATCGGTGATACTAACGGTATAAAAACCTGCGGAGAGGTTGTTGACTTGGTCTCCAATTTGCATTTGATTATCACTCCAAGCAAAAGAGTAGGGTAGCACTCCGCCATTTCCAGTAGCCAAAGCGGTGCCATCCATTCCGCCATTGCAACTCAAATTAAATCCATCAATGTCAATAGCATCGGTTGCAACTGTTAATTCAGAAGGTTCTGTTACTTCTTGAAAAAGCACCACATTATTTCCGAAATTATCCATGATATTTATTTCATAAATTCCTGCGGGAACATTGGAAATTTGATTGTTGTCAAATAAGATCGTGCTACCTGATCCAAAAATAGTTACATCGGTGATGTGTTCCCAAACATAGTTAAAAGGAGGAGTTCCATTTTGTACAGAGAAAACTAAAAAGCCATTTGCCTCGCCTTTACAAATTGGAGAAATAAATTCTGTCGAACCAATGATTTCACATTCCACCATAAATAAATCAAGGGTAACAATACTATCGCAAGCTGCGGTTGTCAAAATCGTATCGACAAAAATACCAGTAGTAGAGTAGGGCGTTGGGCCGATAAAAAATTCTTCCCCTACACATAAATTAATATCGACTATTTCTTGTGCTTGTGGCAAAACGGTTAGATCCAAAAATATTAAACTATCACATCCATTCGGAAGGGTAATGACAAAATCATAAATTCCAGTTTGACAAATCGTTTGCCCTGCCACATCGTAGCAATCATTATCACAAATTGCTTCTACCAAATTTAAAGTGCCTGGAGTGACTACTTCTATGGTGGTACAAGATGGAGGAGCGTCATCACAAACATTCGCAGCCGTTACGCATAACTCATAAGTTCCATCAGCCGGGAAAGTAATATCAACTGTTTGAGTTGTTCCACCTGCAGGAGTTCCATCTACGGTCCAATAAAAAAGTGCAGCACCAACATCACCAGTCGTAGAATAAGTGGTTGGCATATCAGGGCAAGTTTGTGCTAGTCCGCTGATGTCTCCTGAAGTAGTTAATTGCCCAACGGCAGTACTTCCACTCAAGACATCAAAAGTCCAATCACAAATAGTTCCATTCGACCCATCCATCACTAAATAATAATGTTGACCAACAACTAAAGGAACTGTATTCGTAAAAATAACGGAGGCATTGGATGGAATGTCAGTATCACAAAAAGTAACTTGGGTAAAATTTTCACAGTCAAAACTTTCAAAAATCCCAACTTCTAAACCAGAAAATCCCACACAATTAGTAACGGTGACTTGGATTTCTAAATCGACTGTTCCTGCGATAAAAGCAATATATCCCATTCGATTATATTGAGTTGTGCAAAATTCAGGAAAACCTTGTCCTCCTGTTGGTGTATCGTTGGTTCCTGTAAATCCATCAATATCACAAATGACACAAGCTTCCAAACAAGTGGCAGTTGTGGCTGGATTTGGTCCACAAGGTTCAGGTTGAGAAAAAGCGAAATTGCTTGTCAACATAAAAAGAAAAAAGGGTAATATTCTTTGTATCATTTTGTTTGTTTTTGCAAAGATAAATCAATTATTAGTGATTCCTTTTTTCTAAATCAACTAATTGTTTTTTCAAAAAAAAATCGGATAACATCAAAACTGATCTTATCCGAAATGATATTCGATATTTATTTTTTTTATAAAGTAATCGTCAAATCTCCTGAAAGTTGAATGACTTCACCATCCAAATATTCAACTTCTATCATCCAAACATAAACACCTGAGCTGGCTAATTTTCCATTAACAAATCCATTCCAACCATAGTTAAAATCATTCGGTGGCAAATCATTTCCTTCAAAAACTACTGCTCCCCAACGATTGAAAACCCGCATGTTTTTAACTAATGAAACTGATTTGTTGGCATTGATATAAAAGAAATCGTTCGCACCATCTCCATTTGGAGAAAAAGCATTCGGCACAAAAACGTCTCGAATTTTATTGACAAAAACATTAATAGAATCACTTGTCGAACAATCATCGATAGAAGTTACCGTCAAAGAATAAGAGGCATCATTGATTGGCGCAACTGTTGGACGAAGACAAGTATCGCAATCAATACTGTTGTCGACACTAGTCCAAATGATATCTACCAAATTCGTATTATTGGTCGTAACTGGAATTAAAATATCGCAGCCCAAAGCCACTTCCAAATCTGGCCCCATAAAAAGAACAGGAATATCTGGTGCAGTCAACGTTCCGCTATCTTCTGTTACGCAACCATTATCATCCATGATTGAAATTTCGTAAGTACCAGAAGCGAGGTCTTGATAAAGATTCGTTGAATTGAATGGACCACTTCCCATGGCAGTTTGATAAGTTGGTGTTCCACCCCAAACAGAATCAATTTGAATCAAACCAGTCTCAAAGCCATCGCAATTAGGATCAATATAATTGATCAAAAATTCAATAGGCGTAGGTTCCGTCAAGGTAATATTATTGGTTTGCACACACCCATTATCATCGGTGATACTGACGGTGTAAAAACCTGCAGCAAGGTTATTGGCTTGGTCTCCAATTTGCATTTGATTATCACTCCAAGCGAAAGAGTAGGGAAGCACTCCGCCATCTCCAATTGCCAAAGCTGTTCCATCCATTCCTCCATTGCAACTCAAATTAAATCCATCAATGTCAATGGCATCTGTCGCAACACTCAGCTCAGTTGGTTCAGTTACTTCTTGAAAAAGTACTACGTTGTTGCCAAAATTATCCATGATATTAATTTCATAAATTCCTGCGGGAACATTGGAAATTTGATTGTTGTCAAATAAGATGGTGTTGCCTGATCCAAAAATGGTTACATCGGTGATGTGTTCCCAAACATAGTTAAAAGGAGGAGTTCCATTTTGTACAGAGAAAATTAAAAAGCCATTTGCCTCGCCTTTACAAATTGGAGAAATAAATTCAGTCGAACCAATAATTTCACATTCTACCATAAATAAATCAAGCGTAACAATACTATCGCAAGCTGCTGCGGTCAAAACGGTATCAACAAAAATTCCTGTAGTTGAATATGGATTATTGCCGATAAAAAATTCTTCCCCTACACATAAATTAATATCAACTGTCTCTTGCGCCTGCGGCAAAACAGTTAAATCTAAAAAGATCAAACTATCACATCCATTCGGGAGTGTGATGACAAAATCATAAATTCCAGAATCGCAAATGGTTTGTCCTGCCACATCGTAGCAATCATTATCACAAATTTCTTCTACCAAATTTAAAGTTCCAGGAGTCACTACTTCTACGGTGGTACAGGTTGGAGGAGCATTATCACAAACATTCGCAGCCGTTACGCATAACTCATAAGTTCCATCAGCTGGGAAAGTAATGTCAACTGTTTGAGTTGTTCCACCAACAGGAGTTCCATCTACAGTCCAATAAAAAAGTGCAGCACCAACATCGCCAGTTGTAGAATAAGTGGTTGGCATATCAGGGCAAGTTTGCGCTAGTCCGCTGATGTCTCCCGAAGTAGTTAATTGCCCAACGGCAGTACTTCCACTCAATACATCAAAAGTCCAATCACAAATAGTTCCGCTTGATCCATCCATCACCAAGTAATAATGTTGACCAACGACTAAGGGAGTTGTATTAGTAAAAATAACTGAAGCATTAGATGGAATATCGGTATCACACAAAGTAACGGCAGTAAAATTTTCACAGTCAAAGCTTTCAAAAATTCCAACTTCTAAACCAGAAAAACCTACACAATTAGTAACGGTAACTTGTATTTCTAAATCTTCTGTTCCTGCGATAAAAGCAATATATGCCATTCGGTCATAATCAATTGTGCAGAATTCAGGGAAACCTTGGCCACCAGGAGGTAAGTCATTTCTACCAGTAAATCCATCAATATCACAAATGACACATGCATCAAGACAGGTAGTAGTCATGGCAGGAACTGGACCACAGGGAGCAGGTTGAGAAAAAGCAAGGTGGCTTGTTATAATAAATAAAAATAGGGATAAAATTCTTTGCATCATTTTGTTCGTTTTAGCAGATATAGTTGTACTACAATCTTTAGTTTAGAAAACTTTTATTTTTTGTAATATTAAGATGTTCAAGGAAAAGAAAATTATTGATTATAAGGAGTTTTTTAATTGAAAAATAATACTAAAATCTTACATAACCCTTATTTACATTAAAAGAACTTCCACACTTAAGACACTTGAAAACTATACTCCCCCTATGTTTTATCTTATTTTAGAAAAAATGAAATGGTTCAAATTGTCTCATCTAGCTATGAGATAAAAAGAATCCCGCATTTTTGATTTACCAAAAATGCGGGATTCTCATTTGTATAAATAAAAGATGCTATAATATAAAAAAACGTTGTCTAAATAATTATGCTTTGTTAGCCCTTCTAATTGACACCAAGTTATTGGAATAAATTTTAAACATATTTTAAATAAGCTTTCCTGTAGTTCAATCACTTTTCCATTCGTAATATTTTTGCATCGTTAATTAATTGATTCACAGATGCTGTATTTAAACCATTATAAATACCACGGATATGTTTGTTTTTATCAATTAAAACAAAATTTTCGGTGTGTAAGAATTCATCTTCTTCTTTTTCCATACCTAAGTCTTCTTCCACAAAATAATCCTTTCGACCCAATTTGTAAATGTCCTTTTGATTACCCGTAGCTAGATGCCATTTTTGAGAAATAACTCCATGTTCATCTGCGTATTTTTTTAAAACCGAAACAGAATCCATTTCAGGAGTTACAGAATGAGAAAGCAAAAGTATGTCATCATGTTCCAAAAATGCTTCTTGCAAGGTGCCCATGTTTTTAGTCAACTTCGGGCAAATGCCAGGACAGATTGTAAAGAAAAAGTCGGTGATATAAATTTTCCCTTCAAAGGTTTTTTCAGAAATCATTTCTCCTTCTTGATTCGTTAAGGCGAATGGAGCAATTTTATGAAAATCATTTAGTGCTGGATCATCAGCGTTCAACCAATTGGGCGTAAAAGTAGCTTCATTGTAAAAAGGCAATGTTTCTACTCGACTATTATTTTCTACTTTTTCTTCACAACCGAAAAAAAGAAAACTACTAATCACTAGTAAATTGTATAACTTCATTTTCCAATTCATAACAAAGGTTTGCTTTTTTTAAACCAAACGTTCGACCGTTTTTGGCTTCGTAGTTGACATAAATTTTTCCATTTTTTAACCATGCCTTTTGCATGCCTTCTTCTTTTCCCATATTCAAATTTGTCTGTCGCAACATTTGACCGTTGGGATACCATCTTGTTTGTACCCCATCTCGCACTCCATTCACATAATTTGATTTTACAATTAAAATGCTATTTGGATTTGGAGACCAAACTCTTACGACACCATCTAATTTATTGGCTCGGTAGTAAAATTCTTTTTGCAGTAAGCTGTCAGGGTAAAATTTTTGAGCTAACCCTTCTCTTTTTCCATGGTAAAAACCAACTCGTTCTGCAACCATTCCATTTGGATGATGTACTACAGAAAATCCAGAGAAGGGTTCGTTATTAAAATACCACCTCCCTTCAAGTTGGTTGAGTTCTAGTTGTTCTTTTGCTATTTGCAAATTAGGAATGACCTTAGGTTCCGTCTTTTTTTCCATGTTTGACATTTGCAAACTTGATTGATCGACTGGAATATTTTTACAACTTACCAATAGCAAAAGGAACGCTAAGAAATTTAATTTAGTTAATGTCACTTGGTGTTCCTTGATAATCGCCGCCAAATAATAAGATATAAGAACCGGTGTAAAACTCATTGATAATATGGTAATGATATTCACCATCACTATTATGTTGAGTGGTAGAATGATGTCCACCTGATGCATCTAAATCAGTTGGATAATCATTGGTAGAATTACATTTTCTTCCATAAATAAAAAATCCATCAGCCATAATCCCAACTAAATTATCATCATCAGATGAAAATGGAATTGGCTCTAAATGATAGTGATATTCTGATGGTCCAATATGAGCTCCTGCATAATCTAAAGATACAATTGCATCTGATAATGGTCCATTTCCTTCTGAATCATTGAAGATGGCAGCACCACTTACAGCGATTCCAATTGCTCCAAGTTGAGTAGAAGTCGAGCTAGATGCAAGTTGCGGATTAGTTGAAACAGTCAATGAAGCAGAAGCATCATAATTAGGAATTGTGCTTGGTGTTAATGCAACATCAGGTTCGTCTTGATATAAAGCATGACCTTCTCCCCAGTAAACTGAACTATGATTTGGTAATCCATTTGTTTCGATGACTACATCTGCACCATCCAAATAAATATCAGTATTTCCTTCATCAAATTCAGCGAAGGCAGCATGTAAAGTTACTCCTGAAGAAACGGTGTCGTCTGTGTCTGAATTATTGGAAACATAACCTGTTGGTTGGTCGCAAGCATCTTGACTAACTGCTGGGTTTCCTAATCCATCAGCATCGGCATCTTGATACCAAACTGTTTCTGTACATGATTCGGTATCTTTGTTACATGATGAAAAAGAGGATATTACGCTTAAAGCTATAAAAAATGTGAAAACTAAATACTTCATAATTTCATTTTATTTTGAATGTAATATTAAAATGTATGTGTTTGAAGTAAAGACAGGTGAGTTGGAAAAAGACTTACTTTTACTTTTATTTTTATTTTTATTTTTTGAAAAAAAAGAGGGAACTACACTTACAGTAATTTCCTCTTGTTGGATTAATGGATTAGAACAATCTTAATGTGAGACAATCATTTTACCAGTTGCTCCATTTAAGCAACCGAGTACTTGATTACCTCCAGGTTCTCCTGCATGATAATGATAGCCTCTAATATTATCTTCGTGTCCACCACAAACATCTAGATCTGTTGGTTTGTTTCCTTGGTTATCCTGATTAGCAAAAATTCCAAATCCATCAATTGCATATCCTATCATGGGAGCATGCTCATCTACTTGTTCGATTTCTTTGGTGCAACCAGTTACCGCATGATAATGATACCCAACATGAGGATTGACATGACCTCCGCAATCATCTAAAGGAGCTAATGTATGTGCTTTCAAAATAGCATCAGTAGGGGCAGGTGGATCAAAATTTACGCCGTTAAATGCTAAGCCTGCGATACCTCTTCTGAACTCAGATGAGTAAGTTTGATAGATAGGATTAATCGGAATATAATAGGTGGTGATGTGATCGTGATAAAAGGAAGGTTGACATTCCACACAATGATTTTTATAAATTTCTTCTACATTTGGTTTAGCTGCACCTTCACATGCTGTTTGTGTTTTGGTTACTTTTATTGAGCCATCTTCATTGTATAAGTTCCATTTAGCATCAGAATAAAACGCTCCAATATTGGAAATGAAGTGACCATCCACATCATACACTTTGCCTCTTTCAAACCAGATGCCTCCTTTTTCTTTGGAGTCTTTGATATGAGTGGGACACCAAGGCCCCATTTGATGTTCGTGTGGAACGGATTTTACTACTATTTTGTAGCAGTCAGTTGTGGTGCCATCTGAGAGGGTGAATTGCTCTATTGCAATTGGTTTGAGTAAATTTTCTTGAGTGAAGTAAGTTAAATCTACGGGAATAATTTTTTCTGATAATTCTTTGTTTTTTGGACCACAGCTAACTAAAGTTAGCGTTACAAAGAAAAGCAGAAATAGATTTTTTAATAGATTCATCTATTGTATTAAGTTATGTGGTGGTCTGCTTTGGCAGACCTAAAAAAAGGAGTGCAGCGACTTTTTCCCATCTTAAAAAAGACAGAAAAATATTAGAATTAATCTGGCTATTTAAAAGAATTCGCTTCACCCTTTTCTAGGTCTGCTAAAGCAAGCAGACAGCCACGTGTTAGTTGATCACTATTTTTAAAAATGAATTATCAACTCTAACAATATACATTCCTGCTGCCCAATCATGAGTGTGAATAAATTTGTTTTTGGAAATAACATCTTGATAAATCACAATTCCATTTAAATTATAAACTGAAATATTGAGTTTTTTTCCTTCATTACCGTCTACCTCCAAAAGGAAATGATCGTCTGCTGGGTTTGGAGTCGCTTTTAAATTAAACGTTTCCAAAGTTGTATTTGAAATACTAGTTACGCCCATATTTTCAGCATTAAAAGTTGGGTTCATGGTTTGGAAGTTACCTGTGCCATTCGGAATTCGACCATAAGAAATATCTGAAGTTTGGTTAAAATAACTTACTTCGTCGACAATCGTTCCATCCGTTTTTGACAAGAAGATAGATTCTGCAGTTGCGGATAATTTAAAAC
Source organism: Saprospiraceae bacterium (assembly GCA_045106765.1). Classification (GTDB taxonomy): domain Bacteria; phylum Bacteroidota; class Bacteroidia; order Chitinophagales; family Saprospiraceae; genus CAJQQY01. Next base: position 130,367 of record JBGCFD010000190.1, read on the forward strand.
TAGCATGTAACCCTGCTTGTGCTTCATCATTGTCTGCCCAAACAATTGTATAGCTGTTTCCTTCGATAACTGCTCCAGGAAGGAATGCCCATTTCATCAAATCATTCGCATCATCAGAAAGAAAATATCCTTCCAAATCAATAGTTGTAGAACTATTGTTATAAAATTCTATCCAATCATCAAACTCACCATCTTGATCCGCAACGGTAGCATCATTCGACGCCATAAATTCATTGATTACCAAGTCACCAACTGTTGGATTGGTAGTGGTTGCTGTCAAAGTATAATATTCATATTGAGCACGTTGTGGAGAAAATTTCCCAGCGTTATTATTTTCTGCATAAATATAATATTGTACAAATGCATTTGTGATCGTCAAGTCTGTCCCATAAACACCATCGCCTGCTGCACCATCATTATGTGCACCATCGTCGAACATTTCTAATTTTATAAAAGGAGCTCCTAACTCAGTTCGGTAACCCAAGGTAACATCGTCCGCATCAGTAACAGTAGCAGTAATCGCAATCGTCTCATTGATAATTGGAGTAGCCGTAGAGATATTAATATCTGAAATCGTAGGATCAGTTTGTGTGAAATCCGATAATCCTAAGAGGTAATCATTTCTTCCATCCATCAAATTAGTGATCCCTGGAGTTGCTCCACCACCTGGGCCACCACCGCTATTAACATCAGAATTTAAGTTGGAAGTGAAATTAGCGTAAGTGAAAAATTTATTAACATCTGCCTGCACATCTGCGTCGATTAAAGTTTGTAACGCTTCAGCAGTTGCAATATATGAATCGTTATCAAAATTTTCCTGAAGCATCGTTTTCATATGTGCGATATACATTTTTTTATAAGTCGGTACGTTCAACAGTTTTTGAATTAATGGAAAATCTGCATCATTGATATGAAGGAGGTGATCCATTTGTTGTTTGGCAGCGGTGCTATTTAAATTATTTCCATTTCCACCTGCCATACTAAATTTTCCAAACGACTCATTCAAATCCCAAACGACAGAAAGGAATCGACCATAATCATCTCGATACAAATAATAATTTTGCTTAAATCCGCCAGAGTAACTATCCAAATTGACTAGCACGTTATTGAAAGCCAACATCCACAAAGCTTTGTCCACATCCAATATTTTTTCGATATCGTTGATGTTATTCGCTAAGGTATCACAAAGGTTGATAAGTTCTTTCCAACCATAATCTGATTTTATTTCGTAAGCATCGTAATAACTTGAGCTGTCTTGACCGAGGTAAACTAAGTTAGGAAAATCATTTGATTGCGGGCCAGCTCCTGCGGGAGGATTACATTTGATAAAAGTATTTTTCTTAGAGTAAAAACGACTGTTGACAAATTTTTTCGAAATCGCTTCCGAGTTGCTGTATAATCCAATCAGCGTTCCGTTGACATACACATTAGAAAAATTAGAAAGTGGCGCATCCATATATTGTCTCAAAATTTGATAGGACAATACCTCTCTTAAAAAAGAAGGATCTTTCGCCACGTTACTCAACTTAATGTCAGTATAAGCTTCGAGTTGATGATCCTTATAAGTATCCAATTCAATGTGAAATGGATTCTTTGTTTGATTAGATTGATAGGTACTGTTACCTTTATATTTGACTCCGACACTATCGAAAACTTCACCATTGATGGTGACACTTTCTGCCATAATATAATCGCCAGTTGAAGCATAGGCATTGTCCAATAATTGATCCCAGTTAGTCTGGGCAAAAGTAATTTCAATTGTTTGCACCGTATTGAGATCATAAAAATCTTGACCGAAACTCATAGTTGTGATCAAAAGGAAAAGGGAAGTTAAAGTATTTTTCATGTTAAAATTTGTATGAATATTATTATTTACAAAAGTATAAAAAAGAGGCGATTCAGCATTCTGATTCGCCTCTTTTATTAAGACAACTGAAAGTCTAAAAACCCTACTTTTTTGATGAAAAATTTAATTTAAATGTCTTCAAAAAAAGTAATTCGATTTCCACTTGGATCGAAGAGCGAAACTTCTGAGGTATTCCAACTCGTTTTTCGAGTTATTTTTCCTGGAGGAATTAATTCTTGGATGGTCAATTCTTTAAAAAACGGTTCAATATTTTTTACTTGAAATTTTATATCGGTGCTCGTCATATCGTCTGGAAATTGAAATTGCATATGGAAAAAAAGATTTCCACGACCCAAAACGACATAGTCAATTTTCCCTTTCTGATAGGCAGAACTGTCATAGACATTTTTAAAACCTAATTTGGTTTCATACCATTCGATATCTCGTGAAACATTGGCCGAGGCGAGAACGGGGGAGATGTGGAGGAATTTTGTTGTTGAATTATTATTCATCGGTTTATTTTTTCCAGTTATCAAAAGTCATTTCAAATTTGATTTCTCCATCACCGTGTGTTCCAATTTCTTTCCAGCCAGATTTTCTATAAAAATTTTCTGCTCGAGTGTTTGGAGATGTTCCTAGCCAAATATTTTCTCTAGTTTGAGAAAAATACCAATTCAACATAATATCATGTAATTTACGACCGAT
>JBGCFD010000191.1:0-6270 GCA_045106765.1 Saprospiraceae bacterium
GAATAAAGAAATAGAGTCAGCAATGACTTTATAAAGGGTGAGTGAGACCGATTTATTGGGGGGTAATATCGGTCTCATTACTCACTCCTTTATAACAAAAAAATTCCCAAATGAGGGAATCCAAAAGAAAAAGATTTTTGCTAAAGTTCCTCCCAGATACCCCCGTATCAGAAAGAACACTTAATAACACTATTTGAACACAGGAATATTATGCAAAGATCTTTGAGGTCAGAAGTGACCTTAAACTAAGTGAGTGGAACCAGCTTATTGGGGGGTAAGGTCGGTTCTTAACTCACTTTTTTTTGTCTACTCACGAAGCTTCGAGCTTCATTACCTATAGAATTTTGTAATCCAATGAAACGAAAAAGAGCGTCCAAGTTTTAACTTGAGACGCTCTTTTAGTTTACGTTGGACGTTCGCTGCATTTGAAGTTAGCGTTTTACGTTAGTTCAAAAATTGATAAGCAAAGCGAACATAAAACATCTCTAATTTCTTCCTTCTACATTTACTTCAATTCTTTTATCTTGATTAGCTAATTGCCAAGCAGTATGGAAAACTAATTTTCCAATAATCGCCATTTTATCAAAATTAATCTTTTCAATCGTATCTGAAGTTCGGTGATAATCTGCATGAGTCCCGTTGAAATAAAAAATTGCTGGGATCCCTTTTTCTGCAAAATTATAATGGTCTGATCGATAGTAATATCTATTCGGATCATCGTCTTCATTGTAAGTATAATCCAAAACTAAGTTGGTGTATTTCTTATTCGCGTTTTCATTGATATCATGAAGTTCTGTACTCAACCGATCCGAACCTATTACGTAAACGTAGTTTGGGTTCTCTGCATATTTTTTATCAACTCGTCCCACCATATCAACATTCACATTGGCGACAGTATTGGCAATTGGAAAAATCGGATGCTCTGCATAAAATTGAGATCCCAACAATCCTTTTTCTTCCCCTGTAACCAGCATACACAAAATACTTCTCCGTGGACCTTGTCCTTGTTTTTTTGCTTGCACTAATGCTTCCGTCACTTCCAAAACTGTACTCGTTCCAGACCCATTATCATCTGCTCCATTATATACATCTTCGCCTCTCTTTCCCAAATGATCGTAGTGTGCAGTAATCACTACTACTTCATCCTTTAATTTTGGATCGCTTCCTTCGATAAACCCTAAAACATTATTTCCAACTAATGTTTTGATGTCTTTTGTTTGTACAAGCTTCATGTTTGTCGGAATTGTAACGCTTTTTGATTTTCCTTTTTTCTTAATTTTATTTCTCGCTTTGATTACTTTCCTGGCTTTTTTTCCCATAATTGCTTTTGCAATATTGGTTGAAATGTAAGCACTATTTGCATACATTGTCGAAGGATCAGCTTGCTTACCCAAGGTCATTTTTGCACCAACTAAAAATCTTCGATTTTCGCTGATTTCCTTTTGTAAATTATTCTCAATGAACAAGACAGTCTTCACTCCTTTTTCATGTGCTTTTTTTAGTTTCATTTCCCAATTCGTAGTCCACTCTGAAGGTGCTGTAGTTCCTGTAATTCGAGAATTTCCTTTTTTATTAATTGGCTCACCTTTGTAAATCATGATGGTTTTTCCCTTCAAATTCTTTTTGCCATAGTCACTATATTTTTCATCATCGATTCCAAATCCTAAAAATACTACTTCATCAATTTGCAACATTGGCATTTCCCCGTTACGAGAAGGAAAAGATAAAAAATCCCAAAGGTGTCTAAACTTCTCACCATTCACTTCGATGCTTGCTTCCTCCCATTTTGTCCAAGTGAACATTACATTTTGGTAGTAAGAATTATCATCACCAATTTTTGGTAACCCTAATGACTTGAAATGATTAGCAATATATTCCGCAGCTTTTCGATTTCCTTCTGTTCCTGTCTCTCTTCCTTCATATTCATCAGAAGCAAGGATTGTTAAATGTGCTCGTAAATCATCTGTGGTAATTGTTGCGGCAAGACTAGCAGGAATATCATCAATGGCTTCTAATGATGCTTGTCCAAAAAATTGACTAACTGAAAAAAGAAGAATTAGTGTGAACCAAATATTTTTCATATTTATTTATGATTAGTTGATTTAGAAATAATTTATTTGACTTTTGAAATTAGGCGTTGCAAAATTAATATTTCTCATTAGAAAATAGAAGTTCATTTTGAACCGCTTTCTTCGGTGTATTTTATATTATAACAAATGACACATTATAATGACATTTGATACTTTTCAATGTTGCGCAAGTTTTTTCAAAAAAAATACCACTAAACTTCATAAAGAAATTTAGTGGTATAAAAGTATTCCGAAACTTCTGCCTCGAATCACATTAACTACGAAGCAGGAGCTTCGTAGTATCTAGAGATTAACTATTTCAATATTTGGAATAGTTGCTTCGAACCAGTTTAATGGTTTTTGATTTTTATCTCCTGTTTGAGTATCGCATTTAAAAAAGAGGTAAAAAGATTGCAAATCATCTCCCATTATTTTCAATAATTTCTCTGTTCGCTTTTCGCCTTCTTCAACTTTATTAAAAACGTATTGCATTCTCCAGCTATAAAAAGCTTCATCATGATGCTCAATAATCTTGAGTACAACTTCGTCTTCAGTAAATTGCTTAGCAAAATGCAATGCCAAAATGCTATGATGCTTTGACCAATCTCTCGGTCTTTTGGTATCTTCAAGGTGCTTAAATGTATCATGTAAAAATGCCACCAATCGAAGTTGTTGACGAGTATGGAGATTAATATTTAGCTGGTCGATATTTTTGAGCACTTCCGCAATGTGATAAATAACTTTACCTTCAGGATGACCATATCGAGGCTTCCCCCAAAACAGTCCTTCCTTAAAATCAGGATGGTTAATCAATTGATGTTCAATGTCTGTCTCGGGTTTTAGTAGTCCTTCGATGACATCGATTTGAAGAATATGCTTCTTCATAGCGGTAGTCGTTTTTTCTTTAATGAAGTTTAATATTAAACCAATACTTGTTTCCCTAAAAATCAAATTTATTGATATACGGAATTTGGATTGTAGTTGTTGTATTTGGTTAGAAATAATTTGGAAAGATGATTGGTTTTCAATTGGATGTTAATTTCCTGTTAAAGCAATTTAGTCTATCAACAAACATAAGGCAATACCGTTATTTTTGCAATTATTCTTTTGAATAATTTACTTTTTTTAATCTACATTAAAACGTCAATCATTATGAAGAATTTATTTTCGCTTGTTTTCGCTGGAATCATTGGTGGTATGATCACACTTGGTGGCGTTTACTTGTTCCAAACTTCTCCAATTGAAAATGCCCCAACTATTGAAAACTATGCTCAACCAGTTTCCAATAATTTAAACGTCAAAGCTGGCTCCGCAACTGCTCCTTTTGATTTTGCTGATGCAGCTGAAAAAGCTACTCCTTCAGTTGTTCACATTACTGCTACTCAAGGTCGAAGTCAACAAAACGATTCTGGAAGTCCACTCGACTATCTTTTTGGAAATCCAGGAGAAGGTAGGCTTCGAGGTGGAACTGGTTCTGGAGTTATCTATAGTTCAGATGGATACATTATTACGAATAACCATGTAATTGAGGGAGCTGATAATATTGAAGTTACCCTTTCTAATAATCGAACTTACAAAGCTACAATCGTAGGAACTGAAGCTCAAGCAGATTTAGCTGTTTTAAAAATTGATGCACGTCGGTTACCTGTTTTGAAAAAAGCAGATTCTGAAAGAGCTCGAATTGGTGAATGGGTTTTGGCTGTTGGTAATCCTTTTGACTTAAACTCAACGGTGACTGCTGGAATCATTAGTGCAAAAGGAAGAGATATTGGTATTATTCAAGGCAACTCTATCGAATCATTTATTCAAACTGATGCTGCTGTGAACCCAGGAAATAGTGGTGGTGCACTCATTGATGCTCAAGGACGTTTGCTTGGAATCAATACAGCGATTGCTACTCAAACAGGAAGTTACTCTGGTTATTCATTTGCGATTCCTGTAAATTTTATGGAAAAAATTGCACAAGATATTATTGAATTTGGTGCATACCAAAGAGGATTGTTAGGTGTCTATATCCAAAATTTAAATAATGAACTAGCGGATGAATTAGGATTAAATATTACCCAAGGTGTTGTCGTTACAAATACCGTAGAAAGTGGTGCAGCAGAATACGCAGGTATTCAAAAAAATGATGTCATCATAAAAGTAAATGGAATAACTGTCAACTCTTCTCCAAAATTACAAGAACTAGTGGGAACTAAACGTCAGGGAGAAATCGTTAATATCACTATAAATAGAAGTGGAAAAATTAAAGAAATCCCCGTAACTTTAAAGAAAGGCTAAAATAGAAATCAATAGTCAGGTGCTTTTTAAATTGTGACTTTCGATTTTTTAAGAGTCTTAAAAATAAAATTCTAAACGTTTTAAAAAATATCAATTATTTTAATCTTTAGGATTTTCTTAACACTTTTTTTGAAACATTTTTTAGGAAAAAGTGGTTATTATAATATTCAATAAGTAAATAATCTATTCTTAGATATATAAAGAAACTTGTTTAAAGTTGGTTTTTCGTTTTGTTTTGATGCGTCTGTCCTGTTCTTCAGGACGGACGTTTTTTTTTTGCTCACTACTCAAAGAATATTGTTATCACAGATACACGAAAACAATATTTTCATAACACTCTAATATTATTTACTTTAAGGGGATGAATCTTATTCTTCAATCTCTCGACGATGCCATTTGCTTATTTTATCCACGCCTTTGTTTGGCTTGCGAAAAACGACATTTGCCACCTAAGCAAGTACTCTGCATCACCTGTGAATTTCGTTTACCTCGAACTGACTTTCATTTATTTAAAGAAAATGATTTTACCAAAAAACTTTGGGGACGCGTTGATATTCACACGGCTACGTCACTATTTTATTTTTTGAAAAAAAGTAAAACGCAAAACCTAATTCATAATTTAAAATACAAAGGAAAAAAAGACGTTGGAATTATTTTGGGAAAAATGCTGGGAAGAACGCTGCTCCAAGCTGAACTTTATCGAGACGTTGATTTGATCGTTCCAATTCCTTTGCACTTCAAAAAGGAAATCAAAAGAGGTTTTAATCAAAGCGACGTTTTTGCTCAAGGTCTTTCGGAAACAATGGAAATTCCCTGGGCAAAAGATGCACTCGAAAGAAATTTTTTTACAGAAACTCAAACTCAAAAATCACGAATCGAACGTTTTCAAAATGTCATTAAAGCTTTCCATGTCAAACGACCTGAGTTACTAAAAAATAAACATATTCTTTTGGTGGATGATGTTTTGACGACGGGTGCAACACTTGAAGCTGGAGCTATAAAAATATTGGAAACGGAAGGAACAAAGGTGAGTATGGCAACAATTGCTTTTGCTAAAAATGACTAGGTTCGTAGGCTGTTTTTCAGTTAGCAGTAAGCAACTCTTAACTGCTAACTGAAATTTACCTGCTGTTAACCCGCAAGAATTTGCGCAGCGTGATCTTTCGATTTTACTTTAGTGATAACTTGTTCAATTTTACCTTTTCCATCAATGACAAAAGTTGTCCGATGCAAACCATCAAACTCTCTTCCCATAAATTTCTTAGGTCCCCAAACGTTAAATGCTTTCGTTACTTCTAAATTTTCATCTGCTAAAAGAGGAAAAGGGAAATCAAATTTCTTGATGAAATTTTGATGCTTTTTTTGAGTATCAGGACTGACGCCTAGCAACTCATAACCTTTCTCTTGAAGTACCGAATAATTGTCTCGCAAATTGCAAGCTTCAACAGTACAAGTTGGTGTATTATCTTTTGGATAAAAAAAGAGGATTAATTTTTTTCCTTTAAAATCTTTGAGTGCGATCTTTTCTCCGTTTTCGTTTGCGCCTGAAAAGTTGGGTGCTTTATCGCCTGGTTTTAAATGTGTCATCTATGTGTTTTGTTCTATTTTTCTAAAAAATTATATCAACTTAGGAACATGATGAAATGAAAAATGTTTTGGAAAATCATCTCGTAAATTCTCTTTCATAAACTTTCTCGTTCCCTCGATCATCCGTCACTTCAATCCGAAGCAAATGTTTTCCTTTCTCGATACTTCCATCGAACCGATGAATCAACAGATCATTTTTCCCATCATAATCCATCAAAATCCATTTTCCATCGACAGTAACTTTATAAGTAAAAGGTTCGATATTTCGAGCAGTCTTAAAATTTTCTTTTACTTTAAAAGTCATTTTTGATGCACCTCGCATATTTGATTT
>JBGCFD010000192.1:0-4487 GCA_045106765.1 Saprospiraceae bacterium
TTTTCTGATTTGGAAATGATTCCAAAAGAAACAACTTCGCAACAATTGAAAGCAATTTCGCAATGGGAAAATATGGATGAGGCATTTATGGAAGTAGCAAAAAGTATTCGGCAGGTGATTGAAGAAACGAAGTAATTTTACTTATCCAACTCTTCAAAAATTGAGTTATTACTTTTATACTCAGGAATATATTTTTTTAATATTTTGACGAGCTCGTTGTTATTTTGTTTGTCAAAAAGTTGGGTGAGTTCGTTGACTACCGTTTTTACTTTTTCAAAATCATATTCCCGAACGGTGGCGATCATAATTTTTTGATGATGAGTGGATAAACTTGTTTCGGCAGGGTTGAGTAGTTCTTCATACAATTTTTCTCCTGGTCGTAAACCCGTAAAAGTGATTTGAATATCCTTTCCTAATTTCAAACCTGACAACCGAATCATTCGTTTGGCAAGGTCTAAAATTTTGATAGATTTGCCCATGTCGAAAACATAAATTTCCCCTCCTTTTCCCATGCAGCCAGCTTCCAAAACTAATTGGCAAGCCTCTGGAATTGTCATAAAATATCGAGTCATTTCTGGGTGTGTCACGGTGACTGGACCACCCGATGCAATTTGTTTTTTGAACAAAGGAATAACTGAACCATTGCTCCCTAGAACATTTCCAAAACGAGTAGTGATGAATTTTGTAAATGTACTGTTATGGTTTTGAGATTTGTTTAGAGATTGTACATAAATTTCGGCCATTCGTTTGCTTGCACCCATGATGTTAGTTGGATTCACCGCTTTGTCTGTGCTGACGAAAACAAATTTTTCTACTTGAAATTTTGTAGCTAGATTGGCTGTAATGCTTGTTCCACCTACGTTTGTGAGGATTGCTTCGGAAGGGTTGTCTTCCATCATCGGAACATGTTTGTAGGCTGCGGCATGATAAACGATGTCGGGTTGAAATGATTTGAAAACATGATTCATTCGTTCGTGATTACGAATATCTCCAATGACAACTTCATGTTTAAGATGCGGGAATATATTGTTAAGTTCGATGTCAAGTTCGTAAAGTGGTGTCTCGGCTTGATCCAAAAGTACTAGAAGTTTTGGCTGAAAACGCATGACTTGTCGAGCGATTTCACTTCCGATTGAACCAGCTGCACCGGTGATTAAAATCGTTTTGTTTTTGAGTTGGTGTTCGATGTTTTTCCAATCTAATTGGATAGGATCACGTTCTAATAAATCATCGATTTTGATTTCTTTGATTTGTTGTAAACTGAGTTCACCATTGATCCATTTTTCGACTGGAGGGACATTTTTGACCTTGACATTGTACTTCAAGCAGAGTTCAATTATACGTTGTTTTTTTTCTGTAGATATATTGTTATCAGCGATGACTAAAAATTGGGGAAGATTCGCTAGAAGGTATCTTTCTAAAAATTTGGCAGGGTAAATTGGAACGCCAAGTAATCGTTTTTTTTGATAGTTAGTATTGTTATCAAAAAAGGCATTGACAGAAAATTTATTGCCCATGTCTCTTTCCAAAGCTTTTTTTGTTGTGATTCCAGTTTCGCCTGCACCATAAACTGCTACGAATTTTTTATCTTTTTTTCCATTTCGAAATTCGATGTAAAGAATTTTTACCAAAGCTCGATAAGCAGTCAGGGTAAAAATGGAAACCAAAAAATCAATAATTAAAATAGAGTAGGGAAGCGCAAAATGTCCAGTCGTATAATAAAAACTTAAATTACCCAACGTTGCCATCAAAATACTTCCACTCAAAACTGCCCAAAAAATTCGTTGCGCATCTTCAATACTAGTGTGTAAAATTATCCCAGCATAGGTTTTAAAAATAAAGAAACTCAACACTCGAACCACAATCATTACAGGTGGTCCGTAAAGTAAGTTATCATAATCAAGCGTCGTTGGCATATTGAAATTGAATCGCAAAAGGTGTGCGAGTATCAACGAAAAGACGATGATTCCAATATCAATAAGTAATATTCCCCAACGAGAAATTTGCTGCATTTTATTTTTTTATAAAAACAGAGCATGATTTTTCTACCACATAGGCACATAGAAAACATAGATTTTCACTAATTTAGATCTATGTTTTCTATGTGCCTATGTGGTAAAAAACCAATCTCTGTGTTTTTCATTTTTTAAAAATTCTTAAAGCCGTTTTACCAATTATTTTTAAGTCTTTAGAAAAATTATGATTGTTTACATACTCTAAATTGAGTACTAATTTTTGAGGCATAATTTCTTGAATATAAGTTTGTTCAGGGTTTTCGCTTTTTCCTAACAATACATTTTCATCAAAATATTTTAGTGAAGCGTAATCAGTAATTCCTGGTTTTACTTTGAAAACTTGTCTTTGATTCTCATTATAAAACTTAACATAATAAGGTACTTCTGGCCGAGGACCAACGATACTCATCTCTCCAATTAGTACATTCCAAAATTGCGGTAATTCATCCAATTTATATTTTCTCAAAAAAAAACCAACTCTGGTAATTCTTGGATCTCGGTTTCCAACTGTAATTTGACCTTTTTTCTCAGAGTCCAAAAACATGGTTCTGAATTTTAAAATTTGAAATGGTTGCTCATTTTTTCCAATTCTTTTTTGGGAAAAAAACATTCCACCTCGTGATTCTAAAATGATTGAAACCCCAATGATGGACAAAAATGGGAAAAGTAATAACAATACACTTACAGAAAATAAAATGTCAAATATTCGCTTCAAAAGTCATATTTTAGTTTTAAAATAAATTTAATTTCTTGACAATTAAATTGACTTTAAAAGAAGTTTAATTGGTTATAAAAAATGTTCGACAGCCTCTACAATTACTTCCACGACTCGTTCCACTTGTTCTTTTTCTAAATCATAAAACACAGGCAAAGTAATTACTCGATGAAAAGTATCAAGCGAAATAGGATAGTCTTCAGATTTGTAACCCATTGATTTGTAGAGTGTTAGCTCTGGCAAAGGTTTGTAGTGAACATTGACGGAAACGCCAGCATCAAAGATACGTTGAATAATTGCATTGCGCTGCTCGATGGAAATATTTTTAATTCGTAATAAATATAAATGGTAGGAAGAGATTTTTTTCTCCGTTTCATAAACAGGTAATTCAGCCCATTTATACTTGGATAAAAGTTGCGTGTAAAGGTCAAAGATTTCTTTACGTTTTGTCAAAGTATCTGCTTTGTATCGTTTGATTTCGACCAAACCGATGGCGGCTAAAATATCAGGCATATTAAATTTGTAACCTGCTTCGACTACATCATATTCCCAGGAGTTTTTTCCAAACTTGGCTAAAGCATCTTTTGATTGACCATGAACAGTTTTGGTATTTAGTTTAGTGTAAATTTTATCGACATCAAAAGTATCTGGTAAATTCAAGCAAATCGCACCGCCTTCTGCTGTAGTTAAATTTTTGACTGCATGAAAAGAGAAGACGGTCGCATCAGCTTGTTTTGCTGCAGGTTGACCAAGATAATTAGCTCCAACAGAATGAGCTGCATCGGTGATGATAGCAATTCGATTCAATTGTTTTTGAATATCTGTTCGTGGTTGAAATTGATTTTTGATTTCGTCGGACTTGATCAAACTTAAGAGTTCGAAATAGTCAATCGGCATTCCACCCAAATCTACAGGAACAATAGCTTTTGTTTTTGGTGTAATCGCATTTTTTACTGCTTCGATGTTAATAGTAAAATCATCTGGTTTGACATCTACCATAATTGGTTTTGCGCCACAATGCAAAACCACATTGGCAGTTGCGCAATAGGTGAACGCAGGAACAATCACTTCATCTCCCGCTTGAATGCCCAACCATCTCATTATCAACTCCAAACCTCCTGTGCAGGAATTGACGCAAAGTACTCTAGGAACTTGAGCTAATTTTTCCACTTCTTTTTCAAGAGCTTTGGTTCGTGGGCCAGTTGTAATCCATCCTGAATTTAAAGTAGCCACGACTTCATCGATAATTGTTTGGTTCATTTTAGGAGGAGAAAAAGGAATTTTTTTCATATAAAAAATATGCATTGTATTAAGTAGAAAATTAAAATCGAAGACAAAATTAATTTATTTAAAATTAACTTTAGAAATAAGTGACAAATTGTTTGTTTAATTCAAAAAAGACTTTCCTTTTGCAATCCAATATCGCAGAGCGGTCAGCTATTAATGAATAGAAAAAGCTTGTTAGTCGTTATTGAATGGTAATATCGCGGAGTGGAGCAGTTGGTAGCTCGTCGGGCTCATAACCCGAAGGTCGTAGGTTCAAGTCATGCCTCCGCTACAAAGAAAGCCTGGTAATCAATTGATTATCAGGCTTTTGTCATTTATAAAAAAAAAAAAAAAATGAATCTTTTATCCTTTCGTATTTCCGAAATATCAATTACTCTATGATTTTGGATACCACCTTTGAAGTCTTTTAATTTTGGTTAATCTCAAGTGGAGATTCATAGAAAGAGAATATTTAGGAGCTCTTTATTTTT
>JBGCFD010000193.1:0-15324 GCA_045106765.1 Saprospiraceae bacterium
AGTAAGGAGTGGCGAAAATGGGTGCTTGACCAACAAGCAGATTGTGATGCACATGTCAAAAAATGTTTAGACTTTGGCATCAACTTTTTTGATACTGCAAATATCTATTCTTCTGGTGTCAGCGAAATTATGACTGGTCGAGCTATTCGAAAATTGGTCAAAAGAGAAGAGGTGATTATTGCAACTAAAGTAGGATTGCCGATTCCAACTGACCCTTCGCAAAAAGGATTGTCACGTTCACAGATTTTAAAACACATTGACCAATCACTTAAAAATCTGGAGACGGACTATATCGACTTATATCAAATTCATCGTTGGGATTATCAAACGCCAATTGAAGAAACGATGGAAACTTTACACGAATTGGTCGTATCAGGAAAGGTGCGATATATTGGCGCGTCGAGTATGTATGCCTGGCAATTTTGCAAAGCCAATGCGGTTGCTGATTTGAATGGCTGGACACGTTTTGTGAGTATGCAAAACCATTACAACATTATTTATCGAGAAGAAGAACGAGAAATGAATCCTTATTGTGCTTCGGAAAATATTTCCTTATTGCCTTGGAGTCCTTTGGCTAGAGGTATCGTAAATGGTACTCGAACTCGGGAAGGAGCAAAAACGATTAGAACCAAAGTCGATGCTTATGGTGCCAAACTTTATAATAGAGAAGCAGATTTTAAAGTAGCGGATGCCGTTATGCAAGTCGCAAAAAATAAAGGAGTAAGTGGTGCGGAAGTGGCTTTAGCTTGGCTTCATCAAAATCCTTTAATGGCCTCCCCGATTTTTGGTGCTACGCAAATTTGGCATATTGAAGAGGCCGCTAAGTCTGTAAATATTAATTTAACGCCAGATGAAATCGAGAAAATTGAAATGCCTTACGAAGTGAATATTGTAAAGCCTTGGAATTTATAACAAAACAATTACAAAAACTCAAATCACAGCTTTAGTATGAAAATTTAGGTTTTATTAAAAACATAACAAAATGAAAAAAATAATTTTACTCCTTTTGGTAATTTCATTGTTAGGAAATTGCACTTCTTCTACTCAAGAAGAAAAAGGAAATCAATTATCAGAAGTAACCACAAAAAAATCTCAAGTCATTTTTGAAAAAGATGGAGTAACCTTTAGAGATTTAAATAAAAATAAAAAACTGGACATCTACGAAGATGCTCAACAACCTATTCAAGCAAGGGTCGATGATTTGTTGGGGCAAATGAATTTGGAAGAAAAAGCTGGTATGATGTTTATCAATGGTGCGCCAGTTAGTAAAGATTCAAAACCTGATGGAAACGTAGGTCTTGAAGGTCCTGCTGCCAGAATGCCTTCTGTTGTCGAAAGCATAAACACTCGCAAAATGAATCATTTCAATATTTGGAATATTCCTGAAGACCCCAATATTTTTGCCAAATGGTATAATAATGTTCAACAAATTGCCGAAAAATCAAGATTAGGTATTCCTGTTACCATTGCCTCTGACCCTCGACATCATCTTGGAAAAAATGTAATTGGTATGTCCTCCAAGGGCTTTAGTCAGTTTTGCGAAATGCCCGGTTTTGCAGCTATTGGGGATGAAAAATTAGTAGCCGAATTTGCCGATATTGTTCGCCAAGAATATTTGGCCATTGGTATTCGAGAAGCTCTACATCCTCAAATTGATTTGGCAACGGAACCCCGTTGGCCAAGGATTAGTGGAAACTTTAGTGAAGATGCAGAATTGACTGCTCGCTTAGTCAAACCTTATATTGAAGGCTTGCAAGGAAATAATTTAAGTAAGGGAGTCGCTTGTATGACCAAACATTTTCCTGGAGGTGGTCCTCAAAAAGAAGGTTTAGACCCCCATTTTGCGATTCAGAAAGGTCAAATTTATCCCGGTAATAATTTTGATTATCACTTGATTCCATTCGAGGCTGCCTTTGAAGCCAACACCGCTGCTATCATGCCTTACTATGGTGTACCAACTGACCAGACAGATGAAAACGTGGCGATGGCTTACAACAAAACCATCATTACCACTTTGCTCAGAGAAAAATATAAATACGATGGCGTAGTTTGTACGGATTGGGGATTGATTACAGATTTACAAATGGGCCCAGATGTTGTATGGAAAGCAAGAGCTTGGGGAGTCGAAAACTTAAGTGAAGTAGACCGAGTGTTGAAAGTACTTGATGCAGGTTGTGACCAATTTGGTGGAGAGAGTAGAACGGAACTCGTTTTACAATTGGTAAAAGAAAATAAATTGTCGGAAGCGAGAATTGATATTTCTATCAAACGTTTGTTGAAGCAAAAATTTGAGTTGGGTTTATTTGATAATCCTTTTGTGGATGAATCGAAAGTAAATGAAATTATTGGTACAAATGCTTCAAGAGCATTAGGAGAAAAAACACAACAAATATCCATGACGCTTTTAAAAAATGAAAAAGCGACTTTGCCATTAGCATCAAATAAACTTAAAGTTTATATCGAAAATATAGATAGTGCTACCGTTGCTAATTATGCTACTGTAGTTGCCACACCTGAAGCAGCTGACTTTGCCATTATCCGAATCAGTACACCTTGGGTTCCTGTAAAAACCAAAAACTTTTTTGCAGCCTCCTTTCATCATGGAGATTTAGATTTTAAAGGAGAGGAGAAAAAGCGTATTTTGAAATTGCTAAAAACAGTTCCTACTGTTGTAGATATTTATTTGGACAGGCCTGCGGTTATTCCCGAAATTGCAAATGAAGCGGCAGCTCTTATTGCAGATTATGGGGCAAGTGATAAATCGGTCTGTGAAGTTCTTTTTGGAAAAGTAGCACCTCAAGGAAAATTGCCTTTTGAGTTGCCTTCTTCGATGGAAGCAGTTGCCAATCAAAAATCAGATGTACCATATGATTCTGTTAATCCATTGTTTAAATTTGGCTTTGGATTGGAGTATGCTAAAAAATAAAAAGCATCAGCAATACAGAATACTCTATATTACTAAATTCCAATAAAAATCATACTATTAATCAATGCCAAACCCCTGAATATTTTTACTATGTAATCTTTAATAGGTTTTTGATTTTCTCCAAAATTTACATTCCAAGATAATATAAGTTCATGATTCATAAAAACACTCCAACTACATCGTTATGTAGTTGGAGTGTTTCTTTAGAAAGAAGAAATCGGTATATATTTGAGAATGTTTTTTTGAATATTATCAGGGTTTTGAATGTTTTCATTAATTGAACACCCTACTTCAAAAACTTACCTAATCTTAAATATCCATTAACTAGATTAAAATTAATTTCACCCATCAACTGGTTAAGAATCTCAAATTTTGCGGTATTCTCCCAAAAGAGGATTTCATTTTTAATGGCTCCCGACTATCTCTATGGTAATGTGAGAGTGAATTAATTATTCCATAAAAGAAAAACCGAGAAACATACTTTCAATACTTAGTCAAAGGTAACTCCTTTGGGGTGGATTATAATGCTATTTGAGATTTACCAAATAATATATGGCATAAGGAAATTCTCTATAGTATTAGAATAATACTCTATTGATTAAAAAAGGGATTTTAAATTTTTAGAAAAAAATACAGAATAAACAAACATTAACATTTTAAATAAAAATTGACATATGAAGTATTTTAACTTATTAATTATTTGCTTACTTGTCCTTTGTTGGGGACAAGTTTCAGCTACTGGTTCAACAACCAATTCAATAGAATATGAAGAAAATTTTTCGACTTCATCGGAATCTTTCATTCCTATTTCTGAAAGTTCTACAACAGCTTACAATTGTAGCGTTACAGCTAATAATTGTACCATAACATTAACAGGACTAACACCTTCAGACCATCCTAGAATTTTTGATGTAGGATGGCAAATGGTATGGAATTGCAACCCTTGGGAAAATGGAGGATGTAATCCGACAGAAACTATTACAGGGTTGGAAAATGGTGTATATTATGTGCTAGGCTGTGGAGGACAAACAACTACAATTACCATTACAGACTGTGGAAATGTAGATCCATGTGCCAATTTAGGTGG
The DNA here is from genome assembly GCA_045106765.1 of Saprospiraceae bacterium. GTDB lineage: Bacteria > Bacteroidota > Bacteroidia > Chitinophagales > Saprospiraceae > CAJQQY01. The sequence continues at coordinate 4,014 of JBGCFD010000193.1, forward strand.
TGATACTGACAATGACGGAGTTTGTGATAATCAAGACAACTGTCCTACTACTATGAATTCAGATCAAATGGATTCAGATGGGGATGGTATTGGTGATGTTTGTGATACACACAATAATCCATGTGCTAATTTAGGCGGTGATACTGACAATGACGGGGTTTGTGATAATCAAGACAACTGCCCTACTACTATGAATTCAGATCAAATGGATTCAGACGGGGATGGTATTGGTGATGTTTGTGATACTCCAAATCCAACTGGATGTTCCAATCCTTCTAATCTTGCATTAAATAAACTAACAACTCAATCAAGCACTCTTTCTGCAGGAGGTATTACTGGAAGTGCTTCAAAAGCAGTTGATGGTAATACTAATGGAGTATTCTTTACTGGAAATAATAATACATCTTCTGTCGCAGCAACCACAAATGAGTTCCAAGGATATTGGGAAGTTGATTTAGGTGAAGAATTTAATCTTGAAGAGGTTCGTATTTGGAATAGGACAGATGGTCAAGACAAAACGAAAGATTGCTATTTACTTATATCAAGTAATCCTTTTTCTTCTGGTAATTTGAATACATCGTTGGACGAAGCAAGTTTTTCTCAATATGAACCAGGGCCAGTTGGTAATCCAAGTATGGCTATGCTTCCTGTAGGAACGACAGGTCGATATGTAAGAATTCAATTACAAAATTCAGGTTATGTAGTTTTAGCAGAGGTAGAAGTATTTGGATGTGCGATAAGTGGTGGTGGAACACCGAGTATAACTATTGGAGATGTAACCGTTAATGAAAATGCTGGTTCAGCGAATCTTCAATTAAATTTAAGTGCTCCTAGTTCTTCCGTAGTAACAGTTAGTTATAGTACTGATAATGGAACTGCAACCAGCTTAAATGATTTTACAGCAGGATCAGGAATGGTAACATTTCCTATAGGAAGCACCACAGCTTCTATTTCAATTCCGATTACTGATGATAATATTAATGAACCAACGGAATCATTTGTGGTAAATTTAACTAATCCGTCAGGTGCAAACATAGGAGATACTCAAGGAACAGTTACTATTAATGATAATGATGCTCCTGGTCTACCAAGTGTTTCTATAAATAATGTAACTGTAGATGAAGATGGTGGTAATGCAAACTTTACTGTAACTCTTAGTACTCCTAGCACTACTCCAGTAACTGTAAGTTATGCAACAGCTAATGGTACTGCTATGACTCCAGATGATTATGCTACTTCAACTGGAACAGTAACTTTCCAAGCAGGAATGACCTCTGCAACTATTTTAATTCCTGTAACGGATGATATTGTAGATGAGCCAACTGAATCTTTCGTAGTTAATCTTACTAACCCTTCAGGTGCAACAATTGCTACTCCTCAAGGAACAGCAACTATTAATGATAATGACAACGCTCCTGGTGGATGTGGGGTTACCGTTACTACTGACGGATGTACAATTACTATTAATGGTATTACTGACGCTGTTGCTAATATCAAAGTTTTTAACCCTGGATATAATGGAGCTGCTTGGTCTTGTAACCCTTGGCAAGGTAGTCCTTGTAATGTTACTGAAACCATCACAGGTTTAGCAAATGGTACTTACCCTGTAGCGGTTCTTACTACTGATGCAAATGGACAAAATGTTTGTAATTTCAATGAAAATATTACAATCGATTGTACTGGAGGTATAACACCAAATGTCTCAGTTCTTGATGCACTAGTAGCTGAAAATAATGGAATGGCTACTGTGACTTTCACTCTTAATACTCCTGGTATTACTCCAATATCTGTAAATTATTCTACTACTGATGGAACAGCTACTAGCCCCGCTGATTATATTGCTACTACTGGCACAGTAGTTTTTCCAGTTGGAAGTACATCTGTTACGGCTACAATTCCTATTACAGACAATTCTATTAATGAGCCAACGGAATCATTCGTTGTGAATATAACTAATGCCTCAGGAGCAACCATAGGAAATGCCCAAGGAACAGTAACTATTAATGATAATGATCCAGCTAATCCTTGCTTTGCAAATTTAGATGTTGATACAGATAATGATGGAGTTTGTGATAATGATGACTGCCAGCCATTTAACCCACTTTTTCCAGCTGTACCAGGTACTGCCTGTAATGATGGAAATGCAAATACTGAAAATGATGTGGTAACTGCTGATGGGTGTAATTGTATGGGAACTATAATAAACCTTTGTCTAGCAAATGGTGATGTTGATACAGATGGTGATGGAGTATGCGATAATGATGATTGTCAAATAAATGATCCTTTCTACCCTGCAACTCCTGGCACTACATGTAATGATGGGGATGCAAATACTGAAAATGATGTGGTAACTGCTGATGGTTGCGACTGTGAAGGTATTGCTATCAATCCATGTTTAGCAGCCGGAGGTATTGATTCGGATGGTGACGGAGTATGTGATGATGAAGATTGTCAACCATTTAATGGTAACCTTCCAACATTGCCAGGAACTCCTTGTGATGATGGTATGGCTAATACAATGAATGATGTGATTGCAGCAGATGGATGTAGTTGTGCTGGACAGCTAGTTAATCCAGTTTGTAATTATATTCTATTCAATGAATTTGGTTTTGAGAATGGATATGATTTTTGGAATGATGGAGGAAACTCTTGTACACTTGAAAATGGTAAGGGAGCTAACGGAAGTCATGTCGCAGTAGAACTTAAAGACAACGATGGACACAGCTCGAGTACTTTTACCAACCACATGAATCTTACTAATACTCAAAAAGTTCAATTTGATTTTTGGGTTAGATTTAATAGTATGGAGCATGGTGAAGATTTGTTGTTGGAGTATTCTACGAATGGTGGCAATAATTATCAAGTAGCACACCAATGGATAAGTGGAATTCACATTCAAAATTCTTCTACATTTTCAAATATTGTAGTTGAAATCGAAAGTAGTTTCTCTAATCAAACAGTATTCCGATTTAGATGTGATGCTAGTTCTGGTTTAGATAAAGTTTATTTGGATGACATCAAAACTAGTGTTTGTAACGATTATAATGATCCTTTCGCTGGTCAAAGACCAACATATAGAACTATTGATGGTACATTAAATAACTTTGACAACCCTGAATATGGAACGGTAGGACAACCTCTTTTCAGAGAGATTCCTGCTCAATACGGGGGTGATGGAAGTGGTAATGTTTTAGGTGGGCAAAATCGTCCAAACCCACGTCACATTTCTAATCAATTGTCTGACGAGCCTCAAGATAGAAGAGACGAAAGATTGCTTTCTGGTATGGCTTATCAGTTTGGACAATTTTTAGATCATGATATTGTAATTAGTGAAACGGGTAACGAATTCACTCCTATTATTTCTCCTAGTTACGATCCAGTTTTTGGACCCAATGCCCTTATTCCTTTTAATCGAAGTACACCAATTGCAGGATCATCTCCAAGACAACAGCCTAATGGTTTGTCGTCTTATATTGATGCCTCAAATGTATATAGTGCTGATCCAGTAAGAGCAGCTTGGTTAAGAACATTCCAAGATGGTAAGTTGAAAACCTCAAAGGGTAATCAATTACCGTATAACACTATTGACGGAGAATTTGATTCTCCTGTAGATCTTGATGCTCCAAGAATGGAAAGAGATGAAACACAGGCTGGAGTTCGTAGAGTATTGGCTGTAGTTGGAGATTTTAGAGGTAATGAACACCCGAACCTTACTGCTTTCCACCTTCTTTTTGTAAGAGAGCACAATAGGCTTTGTGACTACTTGATCAGTCAAGGAGAAACAGATGATGAAATCATTTATCAAAAAGCAAGAAAGCTTGTTGGTGCAATGATGCAACGAATTGTTTACAAAGAATTTATTCCTGCATTTGGAGTTTCTCTTAATAGTTATACAGGATATGATTCTAATGTTCGACCTGATGTTCGGAATACATTTGCTACTGCTGCTTATAGATGGCACACGATGGTAGAGAATGATATTATCCTACGAAATGATAATTGCGAAGGTATCGGAGTGGTAGAGTTACCATTGAAGACTATTTTCAGTAATCCTAATATTATCCAACAATATGGGCCAGGTGTATTACTTCGAGGTTTAGCATTCCACCCTCAGTACAGAACTGATCTTAAGGTAAATAACGGTCTACGTAATTTCCTTTTTGGACAAGGCGCTGGACTTGACCTTGTAAGTATCAACCTTCAAAGAGGTAGAGATCATGGTCTTCCTGATTACAAAACTGTAAGAAGCTACTATGGTGGAAGTCACATTTCTTCTTTTAGTAATATTAATAGTGATCATGAAATTTCTAGTAGACTACAAAGTGTTTATGGAAATGTTAATGATATCGATCTTTGGGCTGGTATTTTCGCTGAACCTTTAGTATCTGGAACTTCACTTCCTGCTACTGCGATTGCCATTCTTAAGAAGCAATTTGAAGTATTAAGAGATGGTGATTTTTATTACTACCAAAATGATCCATTCCTTACTAATTCAGATAGAAGTATTATCGAAAGTTCTGATTTGGCAAGTATTATCGAAAGAAATACAAGTGCCCGATCTATGCCTAGTAATATTTTCTTCAAGCCACCTTGTGATGCTTCTGAGCCTTTAGAAGATACTAGAGATGAAGGAAACCCTGTTTGTAATGGAAGTGGTGCTACTTTTTTTACTTCTTGCTCTAGTACTTCAGGAAGTAGTAAGAATGTAGGAACGTACTTTAATACAAATATTAGTAAAATTAAAGTTAACCTAGGTTACTCTGTTCGAATTTACAATAACCAAGGAGAATCAACTTATTATACCGATGACACAGGATGTCTTCCTACTGAATTCAGTAATGGTAGCATTAGCTCTATTGATGTTATTTGTCTAAGTGATGACCCATCAACGATTGATTGTACTGGTTTTGCTGGAGCCTTGTTTGATGATTGCTTTAGTAGTCCTTTACCAATCTTTACTACTGGTTCTTATACTCAGGAACAGTTGAAATCATTATCTGTAGAAGATGATTTTGTTTCAGCTATTCGAGTAAATAATGGATTTCAAGTTACTCTTTTTGAACATGACAATTTCCAAGGTGCTTCTTGGACTTATGTAGGACCTACTGTTTTATGTTTACCTTCTCATGAAAACAATAAAACAAGTTCTATGAAAGTAATTTGTCTTTCTGATCCAGATCGTTCTAACTGTGGATTCAACGGAGTAGCAGGTGCTATTTTCCAAAAAGGTGAACTTGATGAGAATTCACACATCGGAGTTTCTGTTGGAGAGGGTGATTACAATATGGCGAGACTAATCGCTATGGGTGCAGGAAATGATAACACTAAACAAATAAAGGTGAACAATGGCTATGCCATCACCTTGTTTGAAGATGACAACTTCCAAGGAAATTATACTGTTTATTTAGGTGATGAATCTGATTTGACTACCACTATTACTGAGACTCATTATCCTATTTGGGATATTTTAGGATTATTCCCTTATACGAATACCATTTCTATGGATGATATGACAAGTTCTATGAAAGTAAGATGTATTGAGTCTCTTCAAAATCCACAAGGGTTTGTTGTTCAATCAGATTTAGACTTTGAAGCAACTCGTGAAGTTGATGATGCAAAATTGGAGGTCAACTATGATCTAGCCAAGAATGCTATCTATATGACGATTGAAAAATACGATGGACGAACTGGTGACTTTGAATATTTGGATGCATTTGATGTTAATACAAATACAGGTTCTTATTCATATTATGATGAGAATACTATTCCAGGCGATAATATCTATCGTGTATTAGTGCATTATGCTGATGGAAGCGAAGAGGAAACTCCTTATCGTACTGTTAAATTCGACCTATCATTACCTTTCAATGTGTTCCCTAATCCTACTACGGATGTGGTAAATATCAACTTGGAGAAGTATGAAGGAATGGATGTGAGTATAAGCATTTATGATCTAAGAGGAGTTGAAATAAAATCCAAAGATTTCGAAAATCTTTCTCAGCAAATAGTTTCTTTTGATCTATCAAACACTATTTCAGGTAATTATCTTGTTAGGGTTGCTCCTCATGGTAAAAGAGCAACGTCTCAACAATTTACCATTATGAAAAGAGATTGATAATTAAAGAGATAACATAAGTAAAAGAGCAAAATTAAATGTAATTTTTAAGCACATCTTTTTTCGCTATTTTTCCCTAAAAAATAATTCCGTACCGCAGGGTATGCAATGATTTTTCAGGAAAAACTATCAAAAAAATCTTGCACTTAAAATTTTACATTTAATTCTGCTCTTTTACTTAAACATTAGTGTTCTGACTAAATTAGAAAGAGCACTAATGTTTTATTGAAGTTATTTAAAAACATTTTTAAACAACTTCAATAAACAGCTTAGATAGAAAAGAAAACCCCTAGTTATATTTTAATATAACTAGGGGTTTTTATGTAACTATTTAGAAATTGGATTACCAATCACCATCACCATTACCTCCTGTTGCCCAAGAACCAAATCGTTCAATGTTACAACGAGTATCATCAATAACCTGGAAGGCCATTCTAAATAGAAAACCACCTTCTATTTTATTTTGTTCTTCTTTTGTAATCTCATATCGTTTTAATGATTCCAATTTTGAAGTATTCTTTTTGTTCTTTGTAAAGTTCATCTCATGTGTATTTTAGTTAAATAATATAAAAAATTCAAAATCGACAAAATTTGATATACTCGCAATACCCCTATTATGGTATTAAATGGTAGCTAAAAAATACAAATTTGTGATTAGAGTTATGACTTTCTTTAGCAAGGTATGGAATTTGATATATGTTATTTTATGATGTTTGATAAATTCGATATAAATTTATTGTTGATTTTTTTGGGATTTTGTCCTGTCATTTTAGAAGCACAAAGTACATCTCTAGATAGTCTCAAATCAACATATGTTCAAGAATTTAAAGATTCAACAAAAGTTGAAATTCTAGCAAGAATAGGTGACACTTATTACGAAGAGAACTTTGACAGTACTATTTTTTATTATCAAAAAGCATTTCATCTAAGCGAGAAAATACCTTACTATGATGTTCAACTTTCTTCATTAAGAAGTCTAGGGTATGTTTACTCATTTCAAAAAAATGACTTTGATACCGCTTTAGTTTTCTTCAACAAAGCAATTGATTTAAGCAAAGCTGAGTCAGATTCTGTTGCTATAGCTTATGTTTTAAGTGATATTGGTAGAATTTATTGGAAGCAAGGAAAATCTGTTGAAGCGTTAAAGTATCATCTTCAAGTAAAAAAATTAGGGGAAAAAATAAATCATCCAAAAATCTTATTACGCTCCAATTTAAGCCTTGGTATTATTGAAAACGAAGACGGGAATAATGCTAAAGCAAAGCAATATTATCATCATGCCTATCAAATAGCAGATTCTTTAAAAAGAGATAGAAGTAAAGGCCTAATTCTAAATAATTTAGGAAAAGCATTTCAAGATGAAGAGGAATTTGACGATGCGTATTTATATTTCCAAAAAGCTGATTCTATTTTCACAAAATTAAATGATAGTGGAAGACGGAGTCTAGCCAATTATAATCTAGGCAAGAATTTTTGCCTTTTAGAAAAGGTAGAAACAGGAATTGAATTTTATAATATCGCTTTGGAGCACAATAAAAAGATTGGAAATCAAGAAAGGGAAGTAATGATTCTTAGTGGGTTAGCATTAGCCTATCAAAAATTAAATAAACATCAACATTCTATCTCTACTGCCGAAAAGGCTTTAAGAATGCTAAAGCAAATTGATACAAAATTGTACTACGATGAAATATATAAAACACTAGGAGATAGTTATGAATCAGTAGGTAACAATTTCAAATCAGTACAAAATTATAAACATCATTTTGAATATAAAAATAAATATAATAAAGTAGATAGAACAAAAAAAATCGCTTCTCTTAACTATGCTTATGAACTAGAAAAAAAAGAAAAGAAATTACTTGAATTTAAAAATAAGGATTTAGAAACAGAGAAAAAGTTAATCCTAACAAAAATTAATCTTCATAAAATGGTATTTGCCTTTTTTTCTTTTTTCCTATTCTCAGCGATTCTTTTTTATAGGGCAAAAGTTTTTGAATATAAGAAGATTGATAATCTGAGGTCTAATTTATCAAAAAATTTACATGACAATATTGGTACATCCCTTAATCATATCAAGTTACTTTCCAAACGAATGAACAAGAAAATGATGACTAAATCTGAAACACAAACTACTATAATTAAAATTAAACAGATTAGCGATGAATTAATATACAATATGTACGATATGGTTTGGTCATTAAATACAAAAAAGGAATCGTTGGGAAATCTTCTAGAAAGAATACAAGATTATGCAGATAATATATTACCAGATTTTGATATCCCATTTCAATTTGAAATTGATTCTTTAAACAAAAAAAAGATATTAACTGTACAACAAAAAATTAATATTTACCTGATTTTTAAAGAAAGTGTAAATAATATTATCAAACATACAAAAGCAGAAAAAGTGATTTTCTCTTTTAAAAAAGAACAAAACAAACTTTTCAAAATGTCTATTTCTAGTTTTTATTCTGAGAAAAAAGAACCTGATGAACTATCAAACAAACAAGGGATATCCAATATGATGAATAGAGCAGAAGAAATTGGTGGAGAATTAAAAATTCATGAATGTCATGATAATTTCAGAGTTGAATTCTATATCTAAAATAGTTAACATGATTAATGTAGGAATCGTTGAAGATGATACTTTTATTCGAGATGAACTGGTTAGCATACTAAAAGGATCAAAGCATTTTCAACCAATTTTGTCTTCTGAATCAGCAGAAAATTTCTTAAAATATTGCAAAGTTGACCTCAATATCAGATTCATTCTTTTGGATATTGGTTTGCCAGGAATGTCTGGTATTGAAGCAATCCCTAAAATAAGAAGAAAACTACCCAATTCAGATATTCTTATCCTTACTTCTTTTAAAGATAATGATACAATTTTCAAAGCATTAAGAGTAGGAGCCACAGGATACATTCTCAAAGATGCGGGGCTTGGTCAAATTGAAGAGACTCTAGTCAATATTGATAAAGGAATACCTGCACTTTCACCAGCAATAGCTAGAAGAATGATTGATTTTTTTCATATGAAGAAGACTAAGGTGAACAAAGTTGAGTTATCCGAAAAAGAATCAAGTGTGCTAAAATTTTTAGTGGAAGGATTGAGTTACAAATTGATTGCTGATAAAATGGATTTTTCTATCAACGGTGTGAGATATTACGTAAAAAACATATATAAAAAATTGCATGTTAATTCGAGACCTGAATTAATGAAATTGTATAATGATGGTGAGATAGAATACTAATCGAGTTCCATAAAATCATACCTTATAGCTTCGCTTGCTGAAGCGTGGAAGCACCTTCATAGTAATAATTGGTTTCTTCCTTATTGTTGGTTAAACTAGAACTGCAGGATACAAGAACAAAATGTTCTCGAAATAGCATTCTGCTCTGTTCGCTACTCGATAGAGCATAATTTTTTTTTTGAACAAAATATCTTAGAATTAAGTCTTTTAAAAAACATGATAATACTTAAAAACCACCATGTTTTAAGTTTTCTTATTTCGCTAAAATAACTGCTTTTTTACTTCTTCCCTATGCAATAAACTTTTCCGGAAGGAAGACAAAAAGAAAAAACCTGTAAAACCCAACATAGATTTTTTTAAAAGTAAAAAAAATAAATTGCTTTTTTATGGAGACTTAGATTCTCACTTTTGAATGATCTATAATTCCGTATTTCCCTTTTATTTTATTTTTAATCTTTTCGGAATGGTGAATTGTTTATTTATTTGACCAAAATAAATAAAATGATTCAAGAAATAAAACCTTATCATTTATTGAACAAATGTGTTAAAGAAAATGGAACAAGGAATCAAGAAAGTAAGCTGACAGCTTTCTAAAACCATTGATGATTTTTCTAACTACTTATAACCGTATTTCTCAAAACACCAATTCCTTCTATTTCTAATTCTACCACATCTCCCGGTTCAATTGGACGATGCACACTAAATGCGTTTTCAATCAAACTCCCCCAGCCTACTGTACCCGAACCTAAAATATCACCTGGCATTAGGCTTACATTATTTCGGGAGGCACGCTCAATCATTTGCGGGAATGTCCAATAAGCTGTTTTATAATTTCCTTCGCAGATGGTTTCGCCATTAATTCTTGCGGTCATTTTCACATCAAAACGGTCTCCGGTGGTAGTGGGCATTTTGAGGTTTTTTGGATGCGATTTTTTTGAAATGGTACAGCGGTATTTTTCAAATTCATCTTTGGTCACGATGCAAGGGCCAAAGGCATTGGCAAAATCTTTTCCTTTTGCCGGACCAAGTGGCAAGGACATTTCTTGCTTTTGGATACTTCGTGCTGTCCAGTCATTAAAAACGGTATAGCCGAAAATAAAATCATTGGCATTTTCCACTTTTATATCGTTTCCTTTTTTACCCATCACTACTGCTATTTCCAATTCCAAATCCATTTTTGTTTCGGCGGCGGGGCGTTTTATTTCGTCATCTGGACCAAAGACCGCTTGGTGATTGGTGAAATAAAAAACAGGTATATCGTAATAGACTTCACTAATTTTATGACCGAATGATTTACCGGCATTTAGCATGTGTTGCTCAAAACCCAGGAAATCACGAATACTTGGTGGCTTGGGAATAGGCGCTAATAATTGCACGTCTTTCAGCTTATAATGTGCCGCCGTTTTCTCCAATTTATTTTCTTTAATAATGGCAAAAAACTTTTCATTTTTTTCAATAAAAGAAAGGAGGTTATTTGGCAACCGTTTGTCCGCCAGCTTCATATCCACTACTCCTGTTTTGCCTTTCAGCCAGCCAGCTCTTACTTTTCCTTTATTATTTTTAAAAGTGACTAATTTCATTTTGTATTAAAAATTTAATTGGTTTTTCTGAATTCTCCCAAAACCCGCAAATCAATTTGGTCGCTATCTCCGATGCCATAATCTAAGCGGTTGATTTTGCCTGTTGCTTTTATGACTGAAAAAAGGTTGAAAATCGGACGTTCGACACATGCTAAACATCTAACTTTCAACCTTTCTTTTTAAAAAAATTAAAACGGCGCCATCAATCCACCAATAACTTTACCAATCAATTGACCATGATTGGCGCCTTCGGGTAGTGGCTCTCCTTTAAATTCCAATCTTTCCCATTCTGCCAACGTTTCTGAACCATTTACCACCATCATACAACGTTCGTAGCGGCGTTTCATAAAGGCATCAAAAGCTCC
>JBGCFD010000194.1:0-29210 GCA_045106765.1 Saprospiraceae bacterium
CTTGTGTTTTCTTAAATATTCGTTTCTTATATGCAAATAACTTCTAGTATTTAACTCAACTAGAGTTTCTACTTTAAATATGATATTTGCATTCTTACCTGAATAGCTGCTTGGAAAAAAGATATTGAATTTAATATCGTAAGCGTAAAGATTGTCTTTTCTTAGTTTTTTATTTTTAAGAAAAATTACATGAGTTATGTTTTTAGAGTTTTGAATTAGTTTTCCATCTAATTGCATTATGACTTGAAACCCTAACCTTGCTACGGTTAAATCTAACTTCGGAATAAAATTAATTTGTCCTGAAACTGTTGTTCCTGGAAGTATCTTAAGATTATCTTCAGGGAGTAATATTTGAGTATCGAGGTAGTCGTTTTGCATTTGGTAAGAGAATGTAAAAATATTGTTATATAAAACTATTTCGTAGGAGGTATAATTAACGCATAATTCCAAATGGATACAACGTAAAATTCCCATCCATCATTTTATTATATTTTTGATTCAAAGCTCGAATGCCAAACTCTTCAGAAACGACGGTCATGTAATTATACAACACATATTTTTGAATAGAAGAAGGAGGATGATTATTTAATTCTGCATCGATTTCAAAGAGTAATGCTTTGGCTTGTTGCTTTAAATCTTTCATAGATCCTCCAAATAAATTCTCATTGGAGAGAACAGAATCCCAAACCATTTTTAAATAAACGGTCTGATTGACCAAAGGATCGTCGGTCAAATCATCAATAAATTTTTCAATAATTTCTAAATTACCGCCCCATTTTGGTTGAATATTTTCGGCATATTCGATGTGTGCCCATAAGTGATTTGGATTGAGTGCTAGGCATTTGTCAAAATAAATATCTGCACTTTTGAAGTCGCCAGTTATTCCAGCAATTCGAAGTAATTGGGCATACGCCTCAGCTTTTAGCTCAGGATCAGAGTTGATTTTTTCCAATAAATCTTTAGCCTTGTTAGAATTCTCAAAAAACAATTCTTCCTGTTTAGGAGACAAAGCGTCCATTGGTAAATTACCTCTGTCAAGTGATGCTTGGTGAATATAATATACCCCTAAAAATAAATTAGCCAAATGAGAATCAGGCAATGCTTCTTTCCAATCTAAAATCATTTTCCCATCTCCATTTAAGGTGACATGATCGATTGCTTGATGTAAATCATCGGCATCTAATTGATTGATTAAAAATTCGGCAGAGGTATATTCTTGTTCTTCTATTTTAGATTTTATTTTTTGTAAGGCAGAATCTCCAAAAGAATAGTCCACTTCTTTGCCTGCAAAAGTTGGACGCTTTTGGTATAAATAATAAGTCACCAATCCGAAAAGTATTAAAGTGGTAATTATAGGCATGAGGGGTATTTGGATTTTAATTTAGAATCTGATTATTGATTATAAAGTTAATAATTTTTTGTTTGTAAAATAACTTGAAAACATGCTTACTTTCTCTTACGTTCAACATATTCCATTCTAATCATTTCACTTTCATTTAGGTTAGAGTTTAAGACTACTTGCTTTTTTCGACCGTTGAAATAATAAGTGATGGCACAAGTATTAGGCGGAATTTTTCCAAGGTTTTCTGCATGCAGAATGATATAATTTTCGACGGCTGGATTTAATTTGATTTTTACTTGTAGTGGTCGGTTTTTTAGTTCTTGATTTTCGATGATCCATTTACCATTCAAGTTAATTGAAATGATGTCTCCATCTTGCTCTTTGTGATCAAAAAACTGGAGAGTGAATTCTGTTTTATCTACTACAATATTTTGTTGTCGTACTACTACATTTCGATCATTGATAACCATTGGTATATCTCCTACAATTGGTTGATTATCAGGTTTTTGTATTTCTTTTTCTGGATAAATTACTTTTAGAATATGAGGTTCTTCCAATAAGAATAAACTATAATCTGATTCTAGTTTTATCAAATCATTTAAAGACTTAATCATACGTCCTGAATAATTATTAAAGGCAGCTACTAGCTCTACATTATGATAGTAATATGCTTTGCCATAGAGCTTATATTTTGAATCAAATTGATTGGAGTTTTGATATTTTTTTAGCTCTGTCAAAAACTTTTTTGCAGCTATTTTTGCTGTCTTATATCTAGCATTAATATTTACAATTTCATTGAGTTTTTTAATATTCGATTCGAGTTTTTTAATGTATTCAGGAAGGTTACCTGAGACATCATATCGTAAGGATTTTAAAATTGGAAGTATATTGTTATGTATTTCAGTTAAGACAGGTACTCCCAAGCTTTTATGAGGAGTTTCTTTGTAATAATTTTTTTGATAAATTTTGTTGAGGTCTTTGCGGAGTTGTTCTTTTTCCAAATAAAAGCTCTCATACAAATCGACTACAACTTCCATTTGACGAAAAATTTCCGTTTGATTTTTTGGATCTTGTAAATCTTGGTTTTTGATAAAATCATCTAATTGAAATCGTAAGTTATTAGTTCGATCAATTATATCTTTGATTTTGTCCGCATGAGCATTTAAGTTTTGTCCTTCGGCTGTTTTTAGAAATCGACTTTCTGTTTTGGCAATTTTAAACCATTCATAAGGAGAAATTTGGTAGAACCATTTTTCTGGATCTAGAAAAATATTTTTAGGTAAATCTTTGTTTCCGTAAAAATTGATTTGCTCACTTGGGAAATCTACTGAACGATTTACTTCTTGATTGATATTTTCAAAAATCCGATGTGCAATCATCATCCCATGAATACTTTCATTGGTAAATTGAACATAATTGTTGAGTGCTTTGACAGAAGCTTTGGAAGGATTTTGAGCAAAAGCAAAAGTAGATAAGCAAAGGAGAATGCTTGCAAAAATGTGTTTCATGTTCATGTGAGATTTGAAAATAAATTTTAATAAAACACAAAGTTAGGGAAAATTGAGAATAAAAGCAGAAGTAGGGAATATCTAGCACCTAAAAAGGGAATATCCAATATTCAATTATAATTTATCAACTTTTCCATCCATCACGGCAATAGAACTGAAACGACCTTTGTAATATTTTCCATCAGGAGCTGGCTTTCCATTGATAAAAACAGGAGAACCTAATTGAATGCCATAGGGAAAAACAGTTTCTATTTCAAAATCAATTTTCGTCCATTTATCGGTATATTTTTCTAAGCGTAACCATTTAGTTAGAAATCCATCTTCAATCAAAATAATCCATCCGTTTTGTGGCAAATAGAATTTATCATTCATCAATCTTGCTCCTCCCAAAAAACCAATATCTCCTTCGTTTGGTCGTATGGAAGAATATTTAGAACGGAAAAGAATTGTTTCGCCTTCCCTTGATTTTATTTTGGTAAAATATTTAAACTTTTCCCAATCAACATCAGTTGGGATTTCCAAAGGAGTCGATTCATCTTCTTTAAAAAGTCCATAATCTAACACATCATCAAAATTATTTTTACTCATAAAATGAAGGTATTATTTTTTCCCAAAGATTAAAAGACCATTTTCTTAAAACATTCCCTTCTTTATTTGTTTTTAGTAACATAGCTTTTGATAAGTTTCTAATTTCTTTAAATAGTATTTCAATTTGCCCATTTTACAAAGTGATTTTCAACCATATTATCGGATATTTCGCAATACGCATGTGAGTACAATTTACGCGTCTTTGATCCGTCGGTGGATACCAAAAGTAAAATTTCAACGAGAGCGACTGGAAACGCCAGATGGTGATTTTTTAGATTTGGATTGGTCAAAAAATGATGGAGAAAATCTTATCGTCGTGCTCGCAGGTTTAGAGGGAAAGTCAAATAGTTTATATTCTCGGTCTGCAATTAGGTACTTTAATAAAATGGGATGGGATGCTTTGGCGATGAATTATCGAGGATGTAGCGGTGAGCCTAATCGAAAATTGCGAGGATATCACATGGGGGCAAGTGACGATGTAAAATTTACGATAGACCATGTGTTGCAAAAAAAGAAATATAAGAAAATAGTAATTATTGGTTACAGCTTGGGAGGGAATTTAGCCTTGAAATATGTAGGAGAGGAAGCGGTAAATTTACCAAAAGAAATTAAAGCAACCATTTCATTTTCTGTTCCCATGGACATTCAAGCAAGTGATGAACGCTTGAATAAATGGTATAATTGGCACTACTTAAAATGGTTTATGATGCCGCTTAATTATAAGGCGAATCGAAAGAAAAAACAATTTCCAAAGGCTTTGGAAAGTTATCATGGATTTTTTATGTCAGGTAATTTTGTTTACTTCGATACTCATTTTACTGCACCTGCTAATGGATTTGATGATGTGGTAACTTATTGGAAGTCAAGTAGTTGTATTCCTGTTTTAGATGAAATAAGAATTCCTTCCTTAGTTGTTTCTTCTATTGATGACACTTTTGTTTCTAAGAATTGCTATCCTCATGAAGCTGCCAAAAAGAATAAAAATTTATTTTTAGAGCTGACAAGATATGGTGGACATTGCGGTTTTATTCGTCGGTTTTTTGAAAAAAGTGGATGGATGGAAGAACGTGCTTTTGCTTTTTTAGAGAAAAAGATTTAGTCAGAATTATTTTTCCAAAGAATTAAAAGAGGAGAGGATATTTTAGGTTTGAACCTTATGGAAAAAAATCTTAGTGGTTATGCTACTTTTAAGATAGTCGTTGGATTTTAGTTAAACTTTAAACATCACATAAAACATTTCCCTTCCAATTTGTCGAACTCGTTCGTCATATTTTTTACTTTCAATATCTGTATTATCAAAATGTTTTGGATCATCAAAAGTTAATGCAAATCTACTTTCTGCTCCTAAAACAATTGGACAACCTTCATCTGCATCCGAACAAACCATGATTGCTGCAAACTCATTTTGTGGATTCTCTACATGATCATATTTTTTCGAAAACATTTTTAAAGGTGTATGGGAAAAACTAAAGGTGGCAAAATAAATCGGATTATCATCTCTTAAATTAGAAGAAACAATTTCAAAACCTGCCCGCCGAAGTGCAGCAACTGATCGATGATTAAAAGCCGTAGCCTCTGTTCCACCTGAAAACGTGTGTATATTGTTTTTTTTATAAAAAAGTGCAGCAGCTCCAAGCCATAATTGTCCAATATGACTTCTGCGAGAATTGTGTGTGCAGATGACATTTAACTTAGTCGGTTGGTTATTTTTTTGTTTTTGAGAAAGGTATTGAGCAAGTTCTTCCAATTGTGTTTTCCGATCTTCTGAAATGAGATGAAACTCATTTTCAAAAGTCTGACAATAACTATCGAGTTGAACGAATAAATTAGGAGACATCATGATTTTGATTTTTAAAATTTGGCACAAGAAAAAGAATTTTATTCAAAAAAGAAGATTCATCGACAGCTTCCTTTATTTCCTCGAAAAAAAACAAGGACTCCTCACGATTTTATAGTATCTTTTAGTAAATTTCACACGTAAAATATTATATTATCATTTCTAAGTTGAACACAATTTTTACAAAATCAAAAATCACCCAACTATGAGTTTAAGACGTTTTTTTATTGAAGAATTTGTTGAAGTTATTGAATGGAGAGAAGAAGATCGAGATACAGTTCTTTGGAAATTTCCTGATAGAGATGCCAATATTAAATACGGAGCGAATCTGACCGTTCGAGAATCTCAGATGGCGATGTTCCTTAATGAAGGAGAATTTGCAGATAATTTTGAGCCAGGTCGGTACGAATTATTGACGGAGAATATGCCTTTGTTGACTAGTTTGAAAAATTGGAAATCAGGATTTAAATCACCTTTTCTTTGCGATATTTATTTTGCAAGTACCAAAACTTTTACAGACTTAAAGTGGGGGACAGTTAATCCGATCATTTTACGTGATCCAGAATTTAAGCAAGTAAGAGTAAAAGCACATGGAACTTATTTTATCAAAATAAAAGATCCTGAGGTGTTTTTTAAAAACTATTCAGGAACGAAAGGTGTCGTAAAAATCCAAGAAATAGAAGCGAGTTTGAGAGATATTATTTCACCAAAATTTGCAGAAGCTTTGGCAGAAGCAGAAGTTTCAGTTTTGGATATGGTGAAAAGTTATACAGAATTAGGCGATCAAGTTGCACCAATTTTGCAAGCAGATTTAGATCCATTTGGAATTGAGTTAGTGAAATTTCAAGTGTCGAGTGTTTCTCTACCAAAAGAAGTGGAAGAGTTCTATGATAAAATGACCAACATGAATATGGTCGATGATATGAATAGATTCCAACAATTTCAAACTGCGCAAGCGATGGAAAAAGCAGCTGAAAATCCCTCAGGTGGAGGAAGCGAAGGCATCGGAATGGGAATGGGATTTGGAATGGCGAACATGATGATGAATCAACAAAATGCTTCGGCAACTCCAAAATCAGTTCCTGCTACTCCAGCGGATAATTCAGGCAAAGCAATAACTCGCGAAGAAATTATGGTGACGCTCAATCAATTGGGTGAACTTAAATCTGCAGGAATTTTGACTGACGAAGAATTTGATGCAAAGAAAAAAGAATTGCTTGCTCGTTTGTAAATAATTAACAGTTGGCAATTTTCAGTAAACCGTTTTCAGTTAGCAGTCGTAGAACTGCTAACTGAAAACAGCCAGCTGAAAAACTGCTAACTGAAAACAGCCAACTGAAAAAATGCTCAATAGCGAAGACCAACAACATGTAGAATCTGCTGTCGAAATGCCTTGCCCATCCTGCGGAAGTCGTTTATATTATGCAGCTGAAAATCAAAAAATTTCTTGTAATTATTGCGGGTACTTAGAAGAAGTCAATACGGCTAATGATAAGGTTGTGGAAAAATCTTTACATGATGCCGTTGATAGTGTGGCAGATTTTTCTCCTGAGGAAAAAGGAAAAAAAGTTTATGATTGTGATAATTGTGGTGCGAATTTTATGGTGGATAGTGATCAGGTGAGAATCAATTGTGGATTTTGTGGATCAACCAAAGTAAATGTACAAGCTTACGATCATCAGTATATTGAACCATCTGGAATCATTCCGTTTTATATCAGTCGCTTTGAAGCCGATAAGATTTTTAAAAAATGGGTTCGCTCAGGTTGGTTTCATCCTACTAAACTAAAAAAGTTGGATGAACTCGAACAGTTGCATGGAGTCTATTTACCTTTTTGGACTTATGACGCCAAAGCTGATGCACAATGGAGTGGGGAAGCAGGACATTATTATTATGAAACTAGGCGAGTGCGAGTTAATGGAAAAATGACGACTCAGCAAGTTCGTAAAGTGCGTTGGAGTCATCGAAGCGGAAGGTTAAATCATTTTTTTGATGATGTTCTAGTAATTGCTGCCGATGGATTATCACAAGCAGATGTGGAACGAATTCTTCCTTTTCGATTAAGTGAGGTAGTGAATTTTGATCCACGTTTGATGGTGGGTTGGGAAGCAGAAATTTATAACCTCGAAGTTGATGATGGTTATCAGCAAGCTGAACACATTATGAATTATAAATTACGTAATATGTGTTCTGCCCAACTTGGAGGAGATACTCAACGAAATTTACACGTAACAAGCCAAAAGTCTGCTCAGACTTTTAAACATATTATCCTACCTATCTGGTTATGTTCTTATTATTACAATAACAAATTATATCATTTTACGATCAATGGTCAAACAGGGAAAGTTTATGGTAAAAAACCGATTTCTTATTGGAAAATAGCAGGGCTTATTTTACTTTTCGCTTTGTTTATTTTTGGAGTTTGGTATCTTCGTGAAAGTAGAGTGCTTGGTTGATCAAAAAATCAATTTTGCATTTCTTATTTTTTGCAAACAACTTTAATAAGAAACAAAACCATGGTTCAAATATTTGTAACTGGAGGAACCTTTGACAAAGAATATAACTTTATCACAGGTAAATTATATTTTAAAGATACTCATTTGAAAGAGATGTTTCAGAGAGGAAGATGTACGATTGATATTGATGTCAAAACCTTGATGATGATCGATAGTCTTGAAATGACTGATGAAGACAGAGGTATAGTTATCCATAATTGTAAAAAATCTACTCACGATAAAATTATCATTACTCATGGAACAGATACCATGGTCGAAACTGCGGAGAAAATAGCAGAAGCAGATTTGAAAGGAAAAACGATCATTTTGACAGGGGCAATGGTGCCCTATGCTTTTGGAACTTCTTCTGATGGGTTTTTTAATCTAGGAAGTGCGATGGCATTTGCGCAAGCTTTGCCCGAAGGAGTTTATGTGGTGATGAATGGACGATATTTTGATTGGAAAAATGTGAAGAAGAATCGGCAGACAGGTAACTTTGAGGAACTGGTTTAGTAGAATAGTTTATCAGGTAATCGGGTAATTAGTTTACCTGCTCAACTGATTTTCTAATTAATTTTTTAACTAAGAGACATGAAATTCATAGCATTATTTTTTGAAATAATCATTCTTGCATTTGGAGTGTATATTTACCTTTTTTCTACTGGAAAATTAAAAGTAAAGGATGCAAAGTTAAATGAAAAAGCAGAGTCATTTAGAAAAGAAAATAGTACCTGGATGCGATTACTTTCTTTGTTGTTGATTGCTTTGATGTCGATTGAAGTTTTTTTGAATGTGAAATCTTTTTTTTGAAATGATGGAACACGGATACCGCTAGATATGAGGCATCTGTGTTCCATCACAATACCTCTTGAAATTAGAAAAATAAAACCCGTCGGCTCATTTTTTCCTCAGGATAAAACCGGTTTTATCCTCAATGATACCTCCTTCGAAAAAATCTCCATTCAATGGCTTCCCGTCATTGAAAAAATAAAAAACTCATACTTAGATCATTTTGGAAAAAGAGTCCACAGTATTTATTTGCGTGGAAGTGTACCACGTGGAAATAGTGTAGATGACTTTTCAGATATTGATATTTTTGCTGTGATATATAGATTAGAAGAACGATGGAAAATGGCGAAGTGGCAACCTGATTTAGAAAAAAAATTGCAAATAGAATTTCCATTTGTTCGGGAGGTGGAAATTATGGTGACTCCATATTTTGAAGATTTTTATCAAAAAAATCCCCGATTGGCAATGATAATTAAAACCCAATCGCTTTGCATTTTTGGAAATAATTTAAATGCAAAAATTCCACGATTTTTGCCCAATGAAAAAATGATTCTTAACCTCACTTGGTTGGAGGAAGATCTCAATAAATTTTTGCAAAAAGAAAAAATAACGAAACGAGATTGCCAAGAAATCACTAAAGTTTTAATTCGAAGTGGATTTGAATTAGTGATGGAAAAGGAACAAAAATTTACCACCGACCTATATTTGTGCTACGACGTTTTTTCGAAACATTTTCCAAAAAAGGAAAACGAGATGCGAGAAATGCTGCATTTATATTTGAATCCGATAGAAGATGAGATTTATTTGAAAAAATTGATTGTGAATTTAGGCAGTTGGATGCTTGAAACGATTGTATTTTTCCAAAAGAAAGCATAACAGATTACAATTAATTTTTATAGCAATTGCGTTTATTTTCTTAATATTGCAATTGCTTTCATGCATTCTAATTAAAACTTATTTATTATATCGAATATGAAAAAATTTACCTTTTTCTTTTTTAGCCTTTTTTTAGCCCTTTCCAATTCCTTTGGGCAAGACAAAAATGATTTGTACAATCTGGATCGAGTACATGAAATTCGCTTAGAATTTAAGCAAGATAATTGGGCAAGTGTGATGGATTCTCTTCGATTATATGGCAACGGATTATTGAAAGGAATTGCCAAAGTTGATGGAAAGGAATATGTTGATATTGGGGTACGTTACCGTGGCAATCGGTCATTCCGAATTGGCAACAAACGGAATGCACTTCATATTAAATTAGATCATCAAGATGCTGAACAAAATCACCAAGGATATCAAACTTTGAAATTATCGAATGCACTTCGTGACCCAAGTATGGTTCGAGAAGTATTGGGATATGAAATTGCTGGCAAGTATATGATTGCACCACGAGCATCTTATTCGCGAGTGTATGTCAATAATGAATACTATGGATTGTTCATAAATATAGAAGCGATTGATGATAATTTTCTGTCAAAAAACTTTCAATCTAATGAAAATACTTTGATTAAATGTACGCCAGATTTAAGCAAAAAATCACCAGAAGGTTGTAAGCAAAATATTTTCTCTTCTTTGGAGTATGAAGAAAATATGGAATGCTATAAAAGTAATTATGAATTAAAATCAGAGGAAGGATGGAACGACTTGGCGAGTTTGGCCAATGCATTATATAAAAATAATGGCGAACTAAGTCAGGTGTTAGATGTGGATGCAACTTTATGGATGTTGGCATTCAATAATGTAGTAGTTAACTTGAGTAGTTATAGCGGGCAGTACAGTCAAAATTATTATTTGTATAAAAATAATCATGGGCGATTCGTGCCAATGCTTTGGGATTTGAATTTAGCATTTGGAAGTTTTAAAAATACAGGAGATGGTTCTGATTTGAGTTATAAAGAACTAATTAAATTAGATCCACTTTTGCATGTTGATAATCCATACAAACCATTGATTAGTCAATTAATGAAAAACCCTTCCTACAAAAAAACTTATCTCTCGCATATGAGAACGATTTTGTATGATAATTTTATGGACAATAGTTACGAGCAACGAGCGAAGGCATTGCAACAATTAGTTCAACAAGCATTTTTCAATGATCCTAACAAAACTTATACAGCAGGAGATTTTGAAAGAAGTTTGTATTCTACGATTGGTCGTCGAAGTAAAATCCCAGGAATTTATTCCTTGATGAATAAGCGAGCTAAGTTTTTGAAAAAAAATAAAAACTTGAGTGCTATTCCTCCAACAGTTACAGAAGTGGCTGTTTTAGGTAGAGAAAAATACTCCAATGAGCGAGTCAATGATTTTAAAATTCGAGTAAAAACGGACAATCAAGCGAAACAAGTTAAAGTATATTATCGTTTCCGCTCAGTATCTGATTTCAAAATGGTTTACTTGAAAGATGATGGAAATAGTAATGATGAAGCTAAAGGTGATGATATTTTTGGAGGGATGATTGCAAGTAATGGAAATGAAACTATCGAGTATTATGTGGTGGCGGAAAATCCACTTTCGGTTGGTTATGAACCATCCAATTATATGTTTGAATTACGAAAAGCATCATTGAAGGAATTGAATAATTAACGAAATCGTTTTACGTTAGACGAGGGACGTTTTATGTTATGATTCAAAAATAGAAAAAGAGCCACTTCGGATTTCGAAGTGGCTCTTTTTTGGGATAGAAAAATATAATATTTGAGCAAATTGAATAGTTTTATAAAATAAAAAGCATTTCTTTTTTCTAAAAAAATATTAAATAAAAAAATATCGAAATATTGCATATTTACTTTTTTCCAAAAAAATATATTATTTTTGAATTCACTATCACGAAAGCTGCAAACCTATCTTACCAAGTTTGCAGCTTTCGCTGTTTTAGGAAATGATTATTTTTATTCTTTTCTTTAAAAGGTTTTCAAGTATATTGTATTGATTATCAACGCTTTAGATGTTTTATCAAAAAAAATAGCATGAGAAAAATTTTATTTACTTTCACTTTATTGTTTTTTACAACTGTTTTTTACGCCCAAGATTTATATAGTTTGGGGTCGATAAAGGATGTAAAATTGACTTTTAAACAAGACAATTGGGCCGACATTTTAGATCATTATAAAGAGGAAGGAAAAGATAAGAGGTTGAAAGCGACAGTTACCATTGATGGAGTTAAATATGAATCTGTTGGGGTTAGACACAAAGGAAATAGCTCCTATTTTAATGTTAGAAAAACAGGTTCGTCTAAGTTACCTTTCAATATCAAAGCAAATCACGTCAATAAAAAACAAACTTTTCCAGGCGGATATACTTCCTTAAAGTTGTCAAATGTATTTCGAGATCCTAGTTTTTTGAGAGAAGTGATGGCATATGAAATTGCAAGTAAATATATGCCTGCACCACGAGCAAATTATGTTCGATTATATGTCAATGATGAGTTGCTAGGATTGTATAATAGTACAGAATCTGTAGATGAAAAATTCCTTGAAGAGAATTTTGGTACGGATAAAGGTACACTCATTAAATGTGATCCGAATTGGCATGGAAAAACCAAAAAGGGATGTATGAGAGGTCATAATGGATCTTTAAATTATTTAGGACAAGATTCAGTTTGCTACTATGAATTTTATGAAATGAAGTCAGATCATGGTTGGAATGACTTGATTAAATTAGCGCAAACTTTAGAAACGAATACGAAGGATATCGAAAAGGTGTTAAACGTTGATCGAGCGTTATGGATGTTAGCTTATAATAATGTTTTGGTGAATTTGGATAGTTACACCGGACGGCTTTGTCATAATTATTATGTTTACAAAGATGCTAATGGAAGATTCAATACGATTCCATGGGACATGAATATGAATTTTGGAGGCTTTCGTTTCTTGGATGATAAGACTGTTTTGACGGTTGAGAAAATGCAAAAAATGAGTGTATTGACTAATTTCAAAAGTACTACTCGTCCACTTATTAGCAAATTATTACAAAATAGCCTATACCGAAAAATGTACATTGCACACGTTCGGACAATCCTAAAAGAGAATTTTAGTAATGGTGAATATGAGAAAAGAGCGAAAGCTATTCAAGCTTCGATTGATTTTTATGTAAAAGATGATACTAATAAATTATATGCCTACGAAGATTTTAAACAAAACCTTTCAGCAACAACTAAGGCTGGCAAAACACAAATCGTAGGAATTACCGAACTGATGTCAGCTCGAACTCAATATCTCGAAGCACATCCTTTGTTGCAAAAAACGCCACCAAATATTTCTGAGGTAAAACATAGAGTGGGGAGTGATGATACCGTTATTACTGCAAAAATTAAAGGTACTCATAAAGCATTTGTTTATTACCGTGATAAAGGGTTTGGGACATTTACACGAATAGCGATTGAAGATAAAGGATCAAATGGAGATACAGAAGCAGGCGATGGAATTTATAGTGTTATTATTCCTAAGACTTCAAAAACAGAATATTATGTGATGGCATTGAATAAAGATGCGGCAATGTTTTCGCCTGAGCGAGCGGCGTTTGAGGTACTCGAGATTAAATAAGAAATCCATTTGATAAAAAGCAAAAGCCCAGTCAAAATTGATTTACCAATTTGACTGGGCTTTTTTATTGGAGTAATTAGTTTTAGAAATTTCTACTTATTCCAAGGTTGATGTTGAGAATTTGAGGTTGTAAAGTCAATGTTGAATTATTGAGTAATTTAAGATTTGAGAGAGCATGCTTGTATCCAAGACTAGTGAAAATATGATTGTTTTTTATTTTATAAAATAATCTTACCTCAGCACCTGCACTAATAAATAATTTTTGATCCACAGCGAAATCTTCAATATCAATGATAGATTTATCATCATTAAGAGTTCTTCCCGTAGATTTAATCTTAAGGGCAGGATTGATATTTAGAGCAATCTGACTTCCCCAATTCTTTCCAAAGAAAAACGATTTTCCACCTCCAATATTTAATTCTACTATTTGAGAATAGTTATTATAGAAAACTTTTTTTGTTCTATTAATTTGTTGAAACTGAGTAAAGTCTAGAATTGGATCTAATTCTTCACGATAAGAAAAAGTATGATGTAGGTTTTGGTAAGAAACCCCGATTGTAGTAAAGAATCCTTTTTTAAGTTGGTATTGCAAACCTAAGTTATAAGAGGTTCCAATTGCTTGATTATCTGCTGTTTTCAATAAATCAATTTGTGACCCGGAACGATAGTTACTTAAGAAAGTGTTTACTCCAAAACTTAATGAAAGAGATAATTTATTATCATCTAAGGTCTTCAAAGGAAGTTCAAAATAAGTTGGAAGACTAAGTTCTTTTTTCAGTTCGATAGGTATTTCAATTAGAGAATTAATACTTTGAATTCCAACTAAATTAATTTGACTTTTTTGATCTAATGAGGCAAAAGGTTTATTTGTTTGAATAGCCAACACAGACTCGATCTCTAGTGTTTTTTCACTTGTAGAATCAATTAGACTTAAAGATTTAATAATTAAATCAGATGCTATTTTTGAATCTTCTTCAATTATAGTTTTGGAAGAAGAAATAATTGGAAGTGTGTTAGTTATATTTTTACTATCAATAATTTCTATTGAAGAACTAGATGGAGGCTGTGGAATTTCTACTTTTTCACTAGCTTCGAATTCTATTTTAGAGTTTATTTTTTCGTTTTTTAATTGAGTTATATTTTCAATCTCTTCATTGGCAGTAGTCGTAGCAATATTTAAATAAATAAATGCACCACCAATCAGAAAGAATAAACCAAACCAAAGGAGAAAGAAAAACTTGCGATTCTTCTTTTTGGGAGGCAAAGGAATATTCATATTGTCCCAATCTAGTCCCTCGGGGACATCCAAACTCTTGCGAGCATTAGATTTTATAAATTTGTCAAAATCTGCGTTTTCCATTTGTTAATAAATTTATACAGTTTTTTTTAAATTGGAAATCGAATCTTTAAAATGAACTTTCAATTCTTTCATTGCCCAAACTCTTCCTCTATGAAGCAAGATTCGTGATGCGTTTTCGGCAATGTTTAACGACTGAGCAATTTCTTTATGTGAATATCCATCGATGATGAATAAGTTAAAAACGGTGATATATTTACTGGGCATCTTACTTAGAATACCATATAAAATTTCTTTATCCATTTTTGATTCAATCGGCACTTCAAAGTCATTTTCAATTAAGTTTATATTTTCGTTTTCCAAAGTAGTATAGTCAATCTTAGCTTTTCTTTTTTGCATCAAAATTTGATTGATCGTGATTCTCGTTAACCAAGTTTTGAATAGAGATTTATTAGAATCATATTTTTTAAGTGATTTAAAAATCTCCATAAAAATAATTTGCATCGTATCTTTTACTTCAATCGTACTTACTCCGTATCGTATACATATAGTGTAAACGTACCCTTTGTAGTTTTCATAAATAGCCTTAAAGGCACGCTGGGTACCTTTAAGGCATTCTTTGATTAGTTGTATTTCAATTTCTTGTGTCAATTATTAATTATTTCTTTTAAAGAAATTTGAGTTTGATTTAATTAATCACAGAAAACAGGAACTACATTTGGATCAACTTCAGCAGTAAAAGTTACAGCAAATGGAACCATCTCGAATGTATTTGTTACAGGGTCAGTAATAAAAAGAAAATCTCCATCCATTGACCCTACAACTTGTGTACTGTTGGCTTCAGTAACTGAAATATTTGCAGTATTCCCATCTGTCATCGATAATGCTGTAATTGGCTGTCCATTGAATTCTCCTTCAAGAATAGTTCCGCCTAGAAAGAATTCACTAGTACCATCATTTTTATAATGGATAACGAAATCTCCTTCTGCTAGAGTAGCAGTCCAAATATCATTATTTAAAAGTTCCGCATTGTTTGATACGGAGTATGCTTCAGTTCCGTTTACATTACAGTAAGCAGCATAAGCATCATAAGTTGTAGTTACACCTCTTAAAGTTACAGCCATACCTATTTCAAGAGTTTCAACTGTTTCTTCTATCACTTCTACATTTTCTTTTGAACAAGAAGTCATAAAGAAAGTTAAAGCGAACATGCAAAAAGCAAATTTAAAAAAGATTGAATTTTTCATAATGAGTTAAATTTTATTCACATCAATGAAATGTGATTAATGAATTAATGTTTATCACTTATATTATTTGCAGCTTGCTTTCATTTCGTTACAAAAAATCTTATTTTTTTATTTAAAATCCAATTAGTTTTTATAGATGGCTGATAATCAGTCTTTTATGCAATTTTTTTTATTTAGGAAAATATTCATTTATTAATGATCCAAGGAATTAGAAACTCATTTTTACTATTTGTCAATATTAAATTTGAGCTTTCGTATAAATCATTTATCTTTAGATTGAAGACGTGATTAATGAATTAATGTTTATCACCTTTTAGTTTATGATTCACGTCTTCTATTTTTTACCAAAAGAAAACCCGAACTTTCAACTTGAAAGCTCGGGTTTTTTTTTGGTGAAAAAATTTGATTATCGAATCAAACTAATATTCCCTTTTTTAAAGTACTCTTCTTCATTCACACATTTTATTCTCAAATAATAGCCATACACATCAGGTTCGAGTAGTTCATTTTTATACATTCCATTCCAACCAATTGATTTATCTTCTGATTCAAAAACCTTTTCTCCCCAACGATCATAGATAGCTAGATACATTTCATCGATCACATTTCCTTCCACAAAAAGTATGTCATTTTCGTTATCACCATTTGGCGTAAATGCATTTGGCATAAATAAATAGGGTTCCTCACAAATTGTACTCAGCACTACTACCAAAATAGAAATGGTATCAATACATCCATTTATATCAGTAACTATGGTCGTATATTCTGTAGAAGCTCCTGGAGAAGCAGTTGGATTAAAAATAGTAGGATCATTCAAACTACTCGTTGGTTCCCAATCATAAGTATCTAGATCATTTCCAGTTACTTCGAGTTGAGAAGTTTGTCCTTCATTTAGCGTATCAGGTGTTGCTGAAATATTTAGACCTAAATCTACACCACTATTATTCACCATAATTGAATCTTCAAAGATACATCCATCATCATACTCTACCGAAAAATAATAAGTATCCGTAACTGTCAAATCTAAAGTAGGAGCATTGGTATTTCCACCTGAAATAATTCCAGAGGATGGCATCCATGTCCAAGAATTGATAGTCGGATTTCCAAGAACGTTTACTTCCAAATCAAAAGTCGAAGCAGGTTCACAAGTCGCCACGTTGTTGGAATATTCTAAATCAATTCCAGTACTAATAATTTGAGTAAGACTATCTTGACAACCTTTTTCATTGGTAATGATAAGTTGTATTTCAAAATTATCGTCATTATTATTGGAAATAAATGTGGGTGGATTTTCACTATTGGAAAAAACAACTCCATTCACAGTCCATTGCCAATTCGTCAAATCAAAAACAGTATCTACCGAAGAATTGGCAAAATCAATATTGATAGGATCCTCGCAGTCTATAATACCCGCTAAAAAATCAGGAATTAAAGAATGCTCATAAATTGAAAATGATTGAAAAAAAGTATCTGTACAAATGGCAGAATTCACGGTTGATTCTATGGCAAGCATCACCGTATAAGTTCCTGTATCAGCATAAGTATAAGTAGGGTTAGCAACCGTTGACATGGCACCTGGATTGGCAGGATCATTAAAATGCCATTTGTATTCTAGCGCATTGACACTTTGATCATCAAAATCAACTTCCAAACCTTCGCAACTAACCTCTGGGACAAAAAAGGAAGAAACGAATTGACCGCAGACCCCAACATTATATTGAAAATCTCGACGTGTTGTCGAAATTAAATTTCCATCTCGATATTCTTCCACACAAATTCCAACTACAAACTGCCCAATCGTATTAGGTACTCCAGTCAAAAATCCAGTTTCGGAATCAATTGACATAGGTATTCCACCCATCACATTATTTAAATCAAATGGAGGATTCAACCAAACCACTTCAGTAAAAGGTGGCGCATTCGGAGGTTGAGGCATCGGGAAGTCAGGACTTGCTCCTTGAAAGGGAGTACATAATTTATACACCAGAGAATCTCCATCAATATCTGTTGCTGCATGATCAAAATCAAGTGGCTCATTTACACAAACATAAATCGGTGGCCATTCATTAAATACAGCATTACTATTACATTCTAGAAGGGAAGTTTCAGAAATTTCAACCGGATAAGTTGCTCCTGTATCTAATGGATCAATAATATTTAGAATATTCATATTCCGACAACATCTTTGATAAGCTAGGGTATATCCACCTGCTCGAAATGGCAAAGAAACAGTATCAGTATAAGTAGTAGTATTCACACAAACATTTGGAGGTACGACCAAACAAGGGTCAGTCAAAACGGGATCTAGTGTATCATTATTCACCACAGGTATTAATAATTGTCCCAATTGTCCAACTCCTGTATCTAAAAAATAGGTGTTGGTGACTGCATCAAATGCAAAAATTCCAATCGATGCTGGATCGTCAAAATCTGGAATTCCAGTATCGCAATCTCTAAAAATGGTCAATTGAATTTCATATTGATCATTTCCCAAACATCGGTAGTTCATTTCACCACCAACAATATGTGTCCCCCAACTGAACTGAGGCAAGATCACTAAAAAGATTCCAATTAATAAGGAGTAGTGTTTGTTTTTCATATCTCTAAAATTAAAAAATTATGTCTAATTATCAGAACGTAAAAATGACTTTTAAGAAATAGTAAATGCAACAGTCTTTACTCTTTTAGTCTTCGAGCCATCTTCCAACGTTTCCTCCAAAATCATATCCTTAGCCTGATCTATTTCAAAAACTTCTTTTATATTTCGAATACTTCCTGCTGGCACACCTTCCTTTTTCAATAAATCCAAAAGTGTTTTTCTATCAAAAAGAATAATGGCTTTTTTTAATTCGTCTGCTAATTCTTTTCGATTTTTTACTCGTAAAGTATTGATATTGAAGCGATTATCATCTTTTAAAAAGTCTACTTTTAATACTTCACAAAGCAATTGAAATTGTTTTTCGGTACCCACCGCAAGCACAATTGGTAGTTGATCTTTTGTCAAAAAAATATCTCCATAAGGTGCAATATTAGGATGTTGACTTCCCATGCGTTGAGGAATTGTATTTCCCATCAACCAATTAGTCGCTTGATTCGCCAAAGAAGCTACCGCTGATTCCAACAAGGAAGTGGTAACAAAACTACCTTCTCCAGTTCTCATTTTTTTCAAAAGAGCTATCAAAATTCCTTCCTTCAATTGGTGTGCCGCCAACAAATCAATCAACGCTACTGGCATCCTCACGGGATTGCGATCAGGCTCTCCACACATGTATAAAAATCCTGCTTCTGCTTGCATCACAATATCAAATGCAGGTGTCGCATCTTGTTTTCCATACGAAGTCAACTCAGCATAAATGAGTTGATGATTAATAGAACGAAGTGACTCATAATCCATTCCCATTTTTGCTGCGGAAGATGGTTTGAAATTACTCACTACAATATCTGCGGTTCGAATCAAATCCAACACTTCAGTTTGATCAGATTCATTTCGCAGATTTTTAAATAAGATACGCTTTTGCCAATTTACGCTGCAATAGTAGGCGGAATGAAATGCCGATTTGTCTTCAGATGGCAATTTCCACTTTCGAGTGACATCTCCACCTGTACTTTTATTTTCGATTTTGATAACTTCAGCACCTAGTTCTGAAAAGAACATTCCAACTGCTGGACCAGCTAAAACACTTGCTAATTCAATTACTTTTAATCCTTTAAAAAATTGATCTTGCATCTTTGATTTTTGTTCTCCGATACTTCTGCTTCGGAATACTTAAATTAAAAACCACAATTTACGAAATGAAAAACAATCGGATATTTTCTAGTAAATTTGATTTTGAAAATAATGAAGTTGTTTTAAAATGTCTGCTGAAACCGAGCGGAAAGGCTTGTGGTTATTGGCGAAGCTCTTTTTGAGTTTCAACCCCTTTGGGTTGGGACGAAAAAAAGCTGAAGTCCAATAACCACAATGCTTTCTGTGTAGGTCAGCTAGACATTTTAAAACAACTTCAATGTATCTACTTAAGAATCAACAGTCAAACTGACTGGTTTGAATATTAAATAATGAAACTATGTCAAAGAAAAGAATAACTGTACTTACTGGAGCAGGAATTTCAGCCGAAAGCGGGATCAAAACATTCCGAGATGCAGGAGGATTATGGGAAGGACACGATGTGATGGAAGTAGCCTCTCCAGAAGGGTGGAATAAAAATAGAGCACTCGTTATTGATTTTTATAACCAAAGACGAGCGCAATTGTTGGAGGTAAATCCCAATGCAGGACATCAAGCGTTAGTCGAATTGGAAAAAAAATATGACGTTCATATTGTTACTCAAAATGTTGACGATTTGCATGAGCGAGCAGGGAGTTCCAATATTATTCATCTACATGGAGAGTTGACAAAAGTGAGAAGTTTGGGAAATGAAAAATTGATTTACGATTGGCGAAAAGATTTGTTAGAAGGAGATTTATGTAAAGAAGGGCATCAGTTGCGACCTCATATTGTTTGGTTTGGAGAAGAAGTTCCCATGTTGCAAAAGGCAGCAGAGGTGGTGAGTCAATCAGATATAATTTTGGTAGTTGGAACTTCGATGCAAGTTTATCCCGCAGCAGGATTGGTTGGAGTTGCACCAAAATTTGCACCGATTATTTACATCGATCCGAAACCTTCTTTAAATTATGAAATGAAGATGGCAGAAAATTTAGTAACTGTTGCTGAGGTTGCGACCACGGGAGTGCGAAAGGTAGTTAACGAACTTTTAGATCGCAATTAAAGTTAGATTTTGCAGTTAGATAATTGATCAATTAACCTATTTTGATTTCAAAAACAACAACTTCAGATGAAGCTTAAAAATCATCTTTTATTCATTTCTTTTTTTATTTTTTCTCAAACTGTTTTTTCCCAAAAAACAAAAATCAAGATGCCCACACATCCTGATGGGAGTCCAATTTTTTGTGAAAAATTTGATTTGCTTGAAAAAAAATTAGCATATATTTTAAATCAAAGTGATAATGATAACAATGTAATTACAAATTCTGTTTCTACTCAAATTGTAGTTCAAAATCGAACGGATGAAGATGTTCGAATTGGTGACGCAGGAGAATCTGAATTTGAAATTCATGCCGCAGTTAATCCATCTGATTCTTCTAATATTGTGGTGGGAGCAATGAATATTTCTACCTCAGGAGGAGGCTCACCATCCTTAAAGTTTTCCATTTATTATACGAATGATTTTGGAACGACTTGGTCGAAAAGTCCATTTGATGGAACGCTTCCCAATGAGTCAGTTATTGGAGGAGGAGATCCCATGATTGCTTTTGATGAAAATGGAGACGTTTTTTTTACGTGGATATTATTGACTATAAATTCAGTAGATCAACTAGGTAGGTGGGGAATGTATCTAGCAAAATCATCAAATAAAGGGGCAAATTGGGTAGTTACTACAAATCCTATAGAAGTGGATACCTTTACCAATTTTATTAATTTAGGAGATTTGGATCATGTCGTGGATAAGCAATGGATGGCAACTGACCACTCTTCAACGAGTGATTTTTTAGGTAATATTTATTTGACGTATGTTGATATTGAAACGATGACGGGCACTTATAATATGAAAGTAAAAAGACGATTACCTGGCAATGATTTTTTTGAAAATGAATCGATTATTATTTCTACTCAAAATTATGCATTGGCCCAATTTGGGAGTGTAGATGTAGGAATGGATGGGACAGTTTATGTTACTTTTTTTGCAGATACAGGAAATGATAATTATGGAATGTATTTGACAAAATCAACAGATGGCGGAGCTAGTTTTTCAACAGAACAAAAAATTTCTAACATTGCTTTTCCAAAATTATTTTCAGGGAATTTTTCTATTGAAGGAATTGATGATAATCGAATTTATCCATGTCCACATGTCGTAGTTGATCCATCAGACCCTTCCAAAGTTTATGCAACTTGGACCGCTTTTGGAATTGACTCTCAAGTGTCTAATGGTTTAGATATTTATTTATCAACCTCGGATGATGGAGGTGATTCATGGTCAACACCGATAGTAGTAAATGATGATACGGATGATGAAATTCACCAATTTTATTCTAGCATTGCAGTCAATCAGGATGGAGTTATTTTTATTAGTTGGTACGATCAGCGAGACAAAAATGGAACAGAGGACACCAATTATTTTATGGGATATTCGACTGATGGAGGAGTTGTCTTTGAACAAAAAAATGTGACAACTCTAGCAAGTGATTTTAGTCAAATCGATGAATCTAATGTTGGAATTGGGCCAGGGGAATACAATCAAATTATTACGGTTGGAAATTATACGATTCCATTTTGGGGAGATGGTCGGACGAATAATGGAGAGATTATGGTTTATGCAGCGTTCTTAAATGTTTTTGAAGAAGAAGAAATTATTTCTATCAATACCCAATTTTCTTT
The DNA here is from genome assembly GCA_045106765.1 of Saprospiraceae bacterium. Taxonomy (GTDB): domain Bacteria; phylum Bacteroidota; class Bacteroidia; order Chitinophagales; family Saprospiraceae; genus CAJQQY01. The sequence goes on from JBGCFD010000194.1 coordinate 22,081, forward strand.
TGAAGGGCCGAAAGTGAACCCTGTAAATAATACAGCAGTTTTCGAATTGATTTTAAAAGAACCTTCTGATGTAAATGTATTGTTATATGATGTGTTGGGAAGGGAAATTAAGTCGATTCCAAAACAAGGTTTTGATGCAGGAAGACATACGATTAAATTAAAAGTGGATGAATTGCCAGTTGGAGAATATTTTGTAACGATGCATACAGATTTTGGTTTTAAGACGAAGAAAATTATTGTAGTGAAGTAATTTGTATCAATTTATTGGTCAATAAAATGGTCTAAAATATCAACTCCTTCAATATCTTCCTCCTCCTCTTCTTGTCGATTCGGCTCATTCAAGGCGAGTTCTTTTTCTATAGATTTCTGTTTTATTTTAAAAATTATTAGGAATACAATTAGAAGAAAAACTGAAGTGTAAGGTAAAACTTCTGGTAAAATTCTTCCGAGGTAAAAGAAAGTTATTAATTGATCTACCACAAAAGGCATTGCAAAGAAAGTTCCCAGCCAAAATCCAATATTTCTATCCAAGTTGATGTGTGTCATGATTGAAAGTATCATGGGGATTATTATTAGATAAAATATTAAGAGGCAAGTCAAGTCAAATAAAGAAATATAACGTGTTGTTATAACATATTCTAATCCTCCAATTATTATTAATAAAATAGTTATGGTTATCATCTTTTTTGAGTGCCTACTTTGATAACTTAAAGTTTTAAAGTAGGCAAACCAGAAAATGTAAATACTAAGTAAAAATGTAAAAAAAATAACTATAGCTAATTTATCTCTGAAGTAAATAAAGCTATCTACAGGCGGTTGAAAGTTTTTTAAGCCAGGTAAGTTCATTGTTATAAATGAAAAAACCAAAGCAACAAGAACACATCCAATCATAGATTTTCTAATAAAATTTTCTTCCATCAATTCTTCTTCGGTGTCTTCCTCTTCAATAATCTCAATTTTAAAACCTAGATTTTTAAATTGAGTCAGCAAATAAAAAATTAAACTTATAATTAGAAAAAATAAAAGTATGAAAAGGGGATCATTGCCTGTGATAGGATCGCCAGAGTGACTGATTAAATCGCTATCAAATTTAGGCAGTATTTCAAATAAAAAATAAGGAATCAACAAAAACAAAAAGCCAATATCTTTCCAATCATTAGCTACAGGAAATAATAATCCAACATGAAAAATACATAGGATAACAAAAATGCAATGTGCTAGCGTACAAAAAATTCCACCAATAAGAAATAATAATTGATTTGATTCAAACCCAAATGATGTGAATAAAAATCCAATTACATAAAGTATTGTAGCTAAGAGAATTCCTTTTTGAAAATCTCGAATAGTATCTACTAGGATACCAGATATAATGTATAATGTGATGATAGTTAGTGGTTTGTAATTATTAGGATCTGATATATTCAATAATTCATAAAGTGGTACTAAATCAAATGTGCAAAAACTGAAAACTATTTCACTTAAAACAAACAACAATAAGATCTGATAAAAAACAGATGGATATTGACCAAGAATTTTTTTCATAACTAAAATTTATATTTCGAAAAGTAATCAATTTTAATTGATTTTGGAAAAATTAAATTTTGGAATCAGATTGTTTTTTTACCATAAATTTTTTCTTTTCTAATCTTGTCTCATTTACACTAAGTCTATCCATTTTTTACTAAATTTATCCATCATTGAAAAAACAAAACTTAGACTCGTATGAATTTAAATTTAAAATCAAAAAAAGAAAATACCTACGATGCGATAGTTGTCGGTTCAGGTATCAGCGGTGGTTGGGCTGCAAAAGAACTTTGCGAAAAAGGACTTAAAACTTTAGTACTCGAAAGAGGTCGCAATGTGGAGCATGTCAAAGATTACCCAACCATGTACAAAGATGATTGGGATCTTCCTAATCGAAATAAAATCACCGAAAAGACAAAAAAAAGGCAAGCTAAACAAAGTCGTACAGGTTATACGACGACTCCTTCTCGGAACCATTGGTTTGTCGATGATATCGATAACCCTTACACAGAAGTGAAACGTTTTGATTGGATGCGAGGCTATCAGGTGGGAGGTCGATCTATCGTTTGGGGACGACAAAGTTATCGGTGGAGTGATTTAGATTTTGAAGCAAATAAAAAAGACGGCAATGCCATAGATTGGCCGATTCGGTACAAAGATATTGAACCGTGGTATGATTATGTAGAAAAATATGCGGGGATTAGCGGGCAAAAAGAAGGACTGTCTCAATTGCCAGATGGACAATTTTTGCCTCCGATGGAATTGAATGTAGTGGAAAAACATGTGCGAGAAAGAATTGCTAAGAATTTTGATGATCGGATTTTGACAATAGGGCGAACGGCTCATATTACTACTCAAACTCACAATGGTCGAGGAGGTTGTCAATTTAGAAATAGATGTATGAGAGGGTGTCCTTATGGTGGATATTTTTCGAGTAATGCTTCGACTTTGCCAGCAGCTGTAAAAACGGGGAATATGACTTTGCGTCCACATTCAATTGTCAATTCAATTATTTATGATGAGAAATCAGGAAAGGCAACTGGAGTGAGAATCATTGATGCAGAAACTAATGAGACTTATGAGTATTTCGCAAAAGTGATTTTCTTAAATGCATCTGCTTTAGGTTCTACTTTTATTATGATGAATTCAAAATCAAAACGATTTGAAAATGGATTTGGAAATGATAGTGGTGAGTTAGGACACAACGTGATGGATCACCATTTCCAAACTGGAGCAAGTGGAGAGATTGATGGTTTTGATGATAGATATTATAAAGGTCGTCGGCCAAATGGAATTTACATTCCTCGATTTAGAAATTTGGGGAGCAAAAAAACAAAAGGGAAAAACTTCCTACGAGGTTATGGATATCAAGGTGGAGCAAGTCGTTCCAATTGGGCTCGTAGTGTTAAAGAATTGAGTTTTGGAAAAGATTTGAAAATCGATATGTTGGCACCTGGCCCATGGAGAATGGGAATTAATGCCTTCGGAGAGTGTTTACCTTATCATGAAAATAAAGTGATGCTCAACGAAAAAGTTCGTGATAAATGGAACCAACCAACCTTAACAATGGAGGTGGAATGGAAAGAAAATGAATGGGAAATGAGAAAAGATATGCGAGAACAAGGTGTTGCAATGTTGGAAGCTGCTGGTTTTAAAAATGTTCAAGCATGGGAAAGACCTAATTATCCAGGGATGGGAATTCATGAAATGGGAACTGCTCGAATGGGACGTGATCCAAAAACTTCTGTCCTTAATGGCTTTAATCAAGTACATGCTGCCAAAAATGTTTTCGTTACAGATGGTGCTTGTATGACTTCAGCTTCATGTGTCAATCCATCACTTACTTATATGGCGTTGACTGCTAGAGCAGCGGATCACGCAGTTAAAGAATTGAATAAACAGAATTTGTAAAATTTTTTCGTTGAACGTTTTACGTTATTTCAATATAATGTTTTTTTGATTTTGAATAATTATTTTAATAAAAATTTAAACTGTTTTTGTTCTTGTAAATGTATTGTTAAGTTTTTTTATAAAAAAAAACAATGTATTTACATGAAAATGAAAATCAGCTTTTAATATAAAAAATAGAAAAATGAAACGTAGAGATGCCATAAAAAATACGGCCCTTTTGATGGGCTACGCAGTATCTGCATCTGCAATTGCAGGGTTAATGAGTGGTTGTCAGGCTGACACCAAAACACCTGCCGATGTATGGAAACCAAAAGCTATGTCTGATACTCAATTTAATACCCTTCGAGAAGCTGCTGAAAGAATTTTACCCGCTACCGAAGATATGGTCGGAGCTAAAGATGTGATGGTGGAAAGATTTGTAGATGAGATGTTAGATGGTGCTTATGAGCCAGCAGAAATTGCTTCATTTAAGCAAGGATTAGATGATTTGGAAGCTGCTGCTCAAGCTGCTCATAACAATACATTTGCAAAATTAAAGCCTACTGAAATGGATGCCTTAATTACTAAGATTGGCGAAGCAGCAATGGCTGTCAAAGATGAAGAGAATGAAATAGAACCTTTTTTCTTTGCCTTAAAAGAAGCAACACTTCTTGGGTTTTTTACTTCCGAAAAAGTAGGAGAGGAGGTCTTAAATTATTTACCAATTCCAGGAGGATATCAAGGCGATGTTCCGATGTCAGAGATTCCTCAAGGAGGTCGAGCTTGGTCTTTTTAATTGTTGAAAATCAATGTCTTAAAAAAGTAAAGGTGTCAGCGCTTAAAGCGTTGACACCTTTTTTTAATATTTAAATAATTGATTATCAGCTATTTAAATATTAAAATGCACAAATTACATCAATCCATTTTTCATACCAAGGGTAAGTCAAGATGTTTCTAATTTTTTGAAAATCTTCACAAGCCAAGTCATTGTTTTTTAAATTGAAGTTCATGATTCCTCTAAAATATAACCATTCAGTATTGTTTGGAGTAGATTCAATGACTTTATCCATAATGGCAATTCCTTCCGTTGACTTACTTTCATCATGCAATGCAACAGCTTTTTCTACCTCAATAATATTAGCTTCATATTCGTCAACTTTAGCTTTGCAACCAGCTGAAGTTGGGCGAAATTCTACTCTGATTGGATAGACACTAGTAACTTGTTTTCCTTCATAAGTAGCAGGAGTCCACTTGCCTTCTGTTTTAGGAACTAGTTTGATGACTTCAAATAAAAAATCAGTTCCTAAATTGCTATAATCAACAGTTTCCAAAAGCTGAACAGATCCATCCTTTCTGACAATTAAATCACATTTCATACTTCCAACTAAGCAGCTATCCAAACCACTATCAGGATACATCGTTTCGGTTGCTAAAAATATATTTAAAGCATCATCTCCACCTTTGAATTCAATGCCAGTTTCGAGCTCTAAATAAATTGAATCACCTTGAAAAATGGTGTATGGTGGTGGTGGAGTATACTCTTTTATTTTGAATTTTACAGGTAGCGTATATTGGACACTTACTCGTTGTCCATCTTTTATTCCTGGCGTCCAAATTACATTTTTTTCTTGCATCAATTTTAGTGCTCGGAGTGCTTCGTCACCACAACCATCACCGATGTCTTTCAAAATTTTTGGATCACTTACTCGACCATTTTTAGTGACTACAAAACTAAGGACAACTCTACCTTCCGTTCCATGTGCTCTTGCAGAATCAGGGTAAACAATTGTCGAATAAATAAAATTGAGCATGCTTTTTTCTGCACATTCATATCGTTCTTTGAGAGTCATAATACCTACTTCACAGCCTGGGAAACGAGGCATTTCTTCCACAACTTTATAAATTTTTTCAGCAGGTTGATTCCCATTATCTTGTGCAAAAATATTTTGTGAATGTATTAATGATAATGTTGTAAAAATTAATAAGATAAATCTCATGTTTTTGAACTGTTTGTTTTTTTCTAAAAATATGTTTGTAGTAATAAACGATGAGTAACGATAATTCGTGATTTTTTTAAAAAAATTCTTTAAGTAAAATTAATTAGATTGGTTTAATTTTTCTATTCCTTCCTTTAAAATTTGAAGACATAAATCAACTGTCTTTAAATGAGTTCGGAAAGTTAAGACGGCAATTCATAACCAATATTTCTCATCAATTGTAGTGGAAGATAAAAATACTCTTCCACCCTGTCGAACGTGTTGAATGAATTTTGTATTAAAATCATTGGCATTCCCTTCGATTGGAATGTGGCGATAAATCATTACCGATAATTCTGGAAATGGATCTACTTCAAAACCTAGTTCTTGAATTTTATGGTGAAAATACTGAGTTAACATTAATTTTCATCCAAATCAGCTTTAAAGGGAGCTAACCCAAAACTATTATTAATCAATTTAAGCACCAAAATAATCAACTTTAAATTGATTATATCCGCTAAAGTTTTACTAAGAAAATAATTGAAAACCATCTCAGGTAATTTTTTTTTGTAAAGTATTGACTAATAATGAGTTAGAGTATTTTTTTTGAATTAATAGAAAAGTGAAAAAAAAATAAGTAAAAAAGGACTTCATTTTCAATAAGAACACTATCTTTGTTTATTGATATTTATATGAACAATGATTGGTTCACTAAATATTTTAAAATTAATTATTTGAAATTTACCTATTCTAAATAATAAATTAGAAAAAAGTAATTTTATATTTATTGATGAATTGATCATAGTAACATATAATTCAATCTCACTCAAATTTTACCCTTCCCACTTACCGTTTTAACAAAATTTAAAATCTAAAGAAATATTAATGTTTCTTAGAATCGTTTACTTCAATTTTTTTGGAGTTTTTCCCAAGCCGCAAATTTAAGATTTTAACAATTTATTCTAAATGATAGAAAATCTATTCTTAGGATTTACTGTATTGAAATGGACTTTTCTGAGAGAAAAGTTAGGAGGTTAAATCTTCATTTCGTTAAAATCTTTAGACACCCACATTTCTTAAAATATACTTAACCTGTTATTGACTTAGTTGTCGAAAACAGGACTAGTGTGTCTATATATTTTACTTAATTTTTTTCATTTAAAAAAACATGTTATCTCATGAAAAAGACAATTCTAAAAGCAATATTGTTTTTTGCTTTTCTTGCGATTGGTCTGCAAAGTGCAACAGCACAGTATGTTCCTACAGATGATGCTACAGTTCTGTTGGAAGCAGAAATTCAAACCACTACCAATCAAATTGCCAACTTATCTACTTCAGATAAGCCAACTCAAGCAGTTTATTTGAGCAACAAGATGAACTTATTCACTTTTGTTAAAGACAGAATTAGCGAAGGAGCGACTGTTAAAGATGCCATTTTTCATGGTGTTATGACACAACCTACTGGAACTAATAATAATTCTGGTTTTGTATCTGTGAAGCCTACTTCTAAGACTGGAGGACTTCCTGTTTTACACCAAGAGTTAGAAGATTTATTAGCGCAGTAATTCAAATAAATGATCTTAAATTTTAATAAACGAAAAAAAAATTCTTTTTCTCATGAAGAAATTAAATACTAAATTTTTTAGTTGTTTGTTCACGTTGACCTTGCTACTTTTTTCTGGTTCGATGATGGCACAAACATTCACGGGAGGTAGTCTCCCTCAGCCCATTCCAGCATTT
>JBGCFD010000195.1:0-15437 GCA_045106765.1 Saprospiraceae bacterium
ATGAAGGAATTCAGGCTGATTGGGTGATGGAGGAAATAAATTTAGAAGATTATATTGGTGAAATGCTTTGGATAAAATTTCGAATAAAAGCGGATGGTGGAGTAGAAGGAGATGGATTTTATTTTGATGATTTGACGGTTAATGTAGTGATGGAGCCGACATCTGTTGAAGAGGAGAAAGCTAAAATCACTAGTTTGCAAATTTTCCCAAATCCATTTTCCCAATCTTTAAAAGTGAATTTAAATCTTGCAGAGCAAACTGAAAACTTGGAATTACAAATGGTGAATGCTTTAGGTCAAGTGGCATTAAATAAGGTGTATAAAAATTTGCCAACAGGAAATCATTTATTAGAAATGGAAAATTCAAATTTGTCTGAAGGCCTTTATTTTCTGCAAGTCATTTTAAATGGTGTAAATATTGGCGGAGAAAAAGTAGTTAAATTAAAATAAAAACGGATGAAATATTTACTATCCATTTTTGTAATTATACTGTTATTTTTTAATTTCTCTTCTTGTAGCGATGGGAAAAGAATGGCAAGTACAGTAGTTAAAAATGAAATCGTCGCGATCTTACGAGGAAAAGTAAAACCTCAACAAGTCGTTGCAGCCTTTCAAAAATATAAAATGGAAACTGTAAAAGTGATCGACAAAAATACTAATACTTGGATGTTCACTTTTGATAAGAAATTAATTGATCCAGACCAATTTTTAAATTCATTGCAAGATTCGCAATTTATAAAATCAGCGAAATTTGGAGAAAAATCTAATTGATTTTTTTGAAAAAATTACCCTTCAACTTTTTTCACCACATAGGCACATAGAACACATTGTGTTTTACTTATGTGTTCTATGTGCCTATGTGGTGAAAAAATGCAGAGATATTTAATTTTTACTTGTGAGACGTCCTCTTTTTTTGGAAACTCTTCTTCTTCTTCTTTTAAGGTCTATTAAAATTGATTTAGGTCAAAACATATTTTTCAAACAATTTTTCTAACATCAATTCTGGATTTTCAGAAATACCACTATGTACTTGAGAATGCTGGATTATGGTACTTCGCGCTGCAGTTAACCAACGAAATCGTCCAGCCAAATCGAGTTCTGCAATTTTTCCACCTCGCTCATCACCTTGACAAATTAACTCCCAACTTTTTAAATAATCGGAAAATTCATCTAAGTTGGAATCTTTTGAAAATGCTGAAAGGCGAGCTAGATCCAAATGATATTTTACTCCCAAATATTTTTTTCTTTTGGAAAATAAAATTACTCCAACATTTATAAATTCTTCTCGCTCTACTCTTGGAACAAAGCGAATGAAGGCATATTCAAAAACTTCATTTCCTTGCATCATTAGCTTCTTTAGTTAGTTTATCAAGATTAGAAATTTTAGTTTTTAGAAAAGTCGCATACACGTTTCTTTTTTCCGAAGGAGGAATAGAATCTGATTCTTCTGTCAAAAAATCACTAGGTACTAGATCAACAATTTGATCAATTAAATCATTGGTTAATAAAGATTTAATTTGAGTGGAAGCAGTTTCTAATTCTGTTGCTCGTTCCAACATTACATGATCTTTAATTAAGGGGAAAGTTCCATTGGCATGTTTCTCCCAGGTCGTCCAACTATGATGAAAATAAAAACTAGCACCATGATCAATCAACCACAATTCTTTGTTCCAATTTAGCATGTTGGTATTCCGAACCGTTCGATCCATATTGGAAATAATACTATCGAGCAACACCACTTTTGAAGCTGTCATCGAATCGGCAATAGAAATAATTGGATCATAAGTTATTGCTCCAGAGAGATAATGCAACCCTAAATTTAAGCCAACGCTAAATTTGAGTAAGTCTTGAATTTCTTCATCCGCTTCAGATTGACCAAAGGAATTATCTAAATTCATAAAAACTAACTCAGGCATTTTTAGCCCAATTGCTCTTGCAATTTCTCCTCCAATTAATTCCGCGACTAAAGCTTTTTTTCCTTGACCTGCTCCTCTGAATTTTATCACATATAAAAATCCATCATCTGCTTCAACAATAGCAGGAAGAGATCCTCCCTCTCGAAGAGGCGTCACGTAGCGAGTAACATTGACCGTTCTAAGTTCTAATTTTTTCATATTCAAAATAGTCTTAGTTATCGGAAACCTCAAAGGTATCCGATACCTAATATTAAAAAAAAAAAAAAAATACAAGGTAAAAAAGCAGGTTGATTTGTAAGACTATTAATTAAGAATTTATAAAAAGAAAAAAGTTTAATTATCTTGATGACTGAAATTGAAAAACGAAAAATTATAGAATGCAAATAAAAGAAAATACAAAAGAGTACGACGTAATTATTGTCGGCTCAGGTGCAGGTGGCGGAATGGCGACTAAGATCCTTTCAGAAGCTGGTTTGTCAGTAGCACTTGTAGAAGCTGGACCTTATTTTGATCCAAAAGATCCAATCACTCAAACTCAAATGAAATTTCCTTGGGAGTCACCTCGGAGAGGAGCAAGTACTAATCGAGCTTTTGGAGATTTTGATATGTCATGGGGCGACTGGAAAGTAGACGGAGAACCTTATACTCAAAAAGAAGGGACTGATTTTATGTGGTGGCGATCTCGAATGCTTGGTGGTCGTACCAATCATTGGGGGAGAATTTCCCTCCGTTTTGGACCTGATGATTTTAAGCACAAAGATATTGATGGACTTGGTGAAAATTGGCCAATCAGTTATGATGATATCAAGCCATATTATGACAAATTGGATAAGATGGTGGGGGTTTTTGGCTCAAATGAAAAAAGAAGAAATGATCCTGATGGATTTTTCCTTCCTCCTCCAAAACCTCGTTTGCATGAACTCTACTATATTAAAGGTGCAAAAAAAACTGGAGTTGATGTGATTCCTTCTCGATTATCTATTTTGACAAAGAAATTAAATAATGATCGTGGGGTTTGTTTTTACTGCGCTCAATGTAATCGATCTTGTACAGCTTATGCAGATTTTTCTTCCAGTTCTGTATTTATTATTCCTGCGGTAAATGGTGGTGGTCAAGTTGATTTGTATGTGAATAGTATGGTGCGAACGGTTACAACGAATGATGAAGGGAAAGCAACAGGAGTTTCTTTTATCAATAAAGAAGATCGATTAGAATATAAATTAAAAGGTCGTTCTGTAGTATTAGGCGCTTCAGCATGTAGTTCCGCTCGGATTTTATTGAATTCTAAAAGCAAACAACATCCAAATGGATTAGGAAATAGTAGCGATAATGTTGGTCGATATTTGCATGACTCTACAGGTGGAGGAAGAGCAGGTTTCGTCCCTGCTTTGATGAATCGAAAAACAGATTATAATGAAGATGGAGTAGGAGGATTGCATGTTTATTCTCCTTGGTGGTTGGATAATAAAAAATTAGATTTCCCTAGAGGATATCATATTGAAGTTTGGGGAGGATTGGGAATGCCTGCCTATGGATTTGGATTTAATGTATCTGATTTAAATAAGCATATTGGCGGTGAAGTCGGCGGATATGGTGATAAGTTGAGAGATGATGCTAAGCGATTTAGAGGTGCAGTAGTTGGAATGGCAGGGCGTGGAGAATCTATTGCGATGCGAGATAATCGTTGCGAACTTGATCCGGAGGTAGTTGATCAATTTGGAATACCCGTTTTAAGGTTTAATTATAAATGGTCTGACCACGAGCGATACCAAGCGAAACATATGCAAGATACTTTTGAAGAAATTATCCATGGGATGGGTGGAATTCCTTTAGGTGATAAACCAACTAAAGAACAGGATTGGGGATTGTTAAAACCTGGGCAAATCATTCATGAGGTCGGAACTACTCGAATGGGTAACGATCCTAAAACTTCAGTTACCAATAAATTTTGTCAATTGCATGATGCTGATAATGTCTTCGTGGTAGATGCTGGGCCTTTCACAAGCCAAGCTGATAAAAATTGTACGTGGACGATTATGGCTTTAGCGATGCGGACATCAGAATTTATTGTAGAACAATACAAAAAGAAAAACATTCAATAAAAAAGAGTTAGATAATAACGTAGTAGTCTGCTTTAGCAAACCATGGAAAAAAATTGAATGATAGAGGTTTTTTCCAACATAGTTTTAGAGAAAAATTCACTCCGTTCTTTTTTAGGTTAGCTAAAGCAAACCACCACGTTACAATCTGCCCTTCTAAAAAATAGAAAAATGAAAAGAAGAGATTCACTCAAATATATGTTAGTGGGAACCATTGCTGGAGCGGCGGTTACTTCCACTACAAGTTGCAAAACGGAAACTGACGAAATCAAGGAAGAGGTAAAAGTAAATGCTGAAAATCTTTATGGAAGAATTCCTTCCGAGATTGAACATGATGAAAAAGTGAATGCAACAACTTATTTTAATGAACACGAAATGCTAACTATCGCAACTTTGTGTGATATTATTTTGCCAGCAACCAAAACGGCAGGTTCTGCGACAGAAGCCAAAGTACCTGAGTTCATTGAGTTTATGGCGAAGGATTTACCTTCTTATTTTCAATTGCCTTTTCGAGGAGGATTGATGTGGTTGGATGCAGAATCAAATAAACGATTTGAAAAACGATTTATTGATTGTACACCAGAGCAAGAAATTGAAATCATTGACGATATTGCTTATCCAGATCCCGATAGCGAAAAACCAGACATGGCTCCAGGGATTAAGTTTTTTAATCAAATAAGAAACTTGACTATGACAGGATATTATACTACTAGGATGGGATTTGATGATCTTGGCGTAACAAGTAATTTTGCCAATGTTTGGGATGGAGTGCCTGAAGAAGTTTTAGCCAATCATGAGGTAGATTATGATCCTGAGTGGTTAGCAAAATGTGTTGATCAAAGCAAAAGAAATGATATTGCAGAATGGGATGAAGAAGGAAATTTATTGACGTAAATTTTGATTCAAAAATAAAATCCTTCATCTAGTAATCCAATTTTTTTCATTATCTAGCTTATTTTCGACAACGTCAAATTTATGCAAAAAAGAGAATCACAAAAACGTAAGAGGAAAAAAATTGGATTACCTCCAGGTTCTGTAATTTTTACAGGAAACCAGAAAGTAGATAAAGTAGTCATTCATCATTTGCAATATGATGAAAAGAAACTCGAAGAAAATATTTTTGATAACCAATCTGAAATTACTTTTCAACCCTCTCTTGAGGAACAAATTGATTGGTATGATATGCGAGGATTGCATGATACCAATTTATTAGAATCTATTGGTAAAACTTTTGAGATTCATTCTTTGATTTTGGAAGATGTTGCAGATGTTCGACAGCGGCCCAAGTTTGAAGAATACGAAAAAGGAGTATTTATCATTGTTCGGGCTTTTACTTTTGATAAAAATACATGCAAAGTTAAAGCGGAGCAGGTAGCAGTATATTTTCGCAAAGGATTATTAATTTCTTTTCAAGAAAATGAAAGTGATTTATTTGCAGCAGTTCGAAATCGGGTGCATGCAGAACGAGGAAAAGTAAGATCAAAAGGAGCAGACTATTTGGCCTATGCATTATTAGATAATATCATTGATAATTATTTTGTCGTTTTTGATGAGATTCAAGATATGATGGAAAACTTGGAAGAAAAATTATTAGATAACCCTGATAGCTCGATCAAAGGTGAAATTCATCATTTGAAAAAAGAATTATTGATTGTACGAAAATCCATTTCCCCTCTTCGAGAAGCTATTAGCCAATTTTCAAAAACAGATAGTATTCATGTGGAGGAAAATACGACGATGTATATTAGAGATGTTTACGATCACACGATTCAAATCATGGATCTCAATGAAACTCAACGAGACATTCTAAATGGAATGCAAGATTTATATATTTCTGAGATTTCATTTAAGATGAATCAAGTAATGCAAGTGCTAACTATCATCACCACAATTTTTGTCCCACTATCTTTTTTAGCCGGATTGTATGGAATGAATTTTGAAAAAATCCCCGAATTGAAATATGAAAATGGGTACTTTGTTTTGTTGGGTGTAATGTTTTTGATTTTGGTAAGTTCCCTAATTTTCTTTAAAAGGAAAAAATGGTTTTGATTTCAAATAATATAATTTGCTAAGAACAATTTTGGAACTCAAACCTTTTAATATTAAATGAAATAAATTTTTTACAAATAAATAAAAATAAAAAATGAACGTAAATATTCAAGCCCCTTTTACCATAAAAAGCGATCAAGAAAGTGACATCATTAATCAAATAAAATCTCTATCTACTTATAATGATCGAATTACTAATGCGGAAATTTTTTTTAAAACAGGTGATGGAAGTGCAGCAGACTCAGTAGTTGCAGAGATAGAATTGCGTATTCCTGGACCAGTAGTTTTTGCTTCCGCTGATGATAAGCAATTTATGAATGCATTTAGTGGAGCAATTAATAAAGTAAAAAAGCAATTGATTAAAGCAAAGGAAACACGCAGGAATCACTAATCCTTTTCTAAGAAAAACATAACTGTTCAGTATTGTCACAATGCAAAAAGTATTGAATTTTTTATTTGAAAACTCTTTTAGTTTTGTGGTTTATGGCAATATTGAACAGTAAATCCTACCAATTATCTTTCCATAATAATTAGTATTTTATTAATTATTTGTTCGCCAACTCGTAATAAAATCTATATCATTGTTACCGTCCAAATCTAACGTTTCCATATAAAATGGTTTTATTTTTGGTACAAGTTGCTGCCCCGATTCGAACTGAGCCAAAATTGAATAAGGAGAAAAAATGGGGAAGATGGTAAGTAGTAAAGTTTTCATATTTTTTATAAAAAAATATTCTTTCTTCAATTTTGCATAAACTAGAGACTGTGATTTTCAATAATAAAAAATGTATTAGGTCGGGTATTTTTTGACAATCATTTAATAAGGATTTATTTTATGCATATATTTAGGTTCATAATCTAACTTATCTGCTTTTTTACGTTGATATTACTTTTTGAAAAATAATGGTAAAATAAAATTGCTTACTTTTAAAAATCCAAAACCGGTTTATTGTTTTGAAATAACTTGATCATATTTTAAATGAAAATTTTATTCACCCTATTTCTGGTTTTATATACCTTTCTTTCTTCTGCTCAGAATAATACAGATTCTCTAAGTTATATCTTGTATGATGAGTTACAAGATACGTCCATATTATCGGAAGCACTTGTAAATACTCATTTACCAAATGAATTGAAAAACGCTCCTATTTATTTCAATGAAAATATTAAATTAGATTTTGAAAAAGAGTTGATTGCGATTCAAAAACAATCAAGAAATTTGCTTCTATATTTATTAATGATATTCTCTTTAGCCATTGCTGTAATATGGTATTTTTTCAAAAAAAGAGAAAAGCAAATTTTATTAAAGGAAGGTAAATTGCTTGATGAAATTGAATCATTAAAAAAGAGGTTATCTGTCCAATCTGTTTCTTTTCCAGTACATGATAAGAAAGAGTTCAGTTTAAATAAAAATAAATTAGAAAAAGCAATCAATAGCAGATTAGGCGAATCTTCTTGGATTATCCTAAATCTTATTTTTAAGAATCCTTCCATTAGTAATAAGGAGATAGCGAAAGAAGTTTCTTTAAGTTTAGAAGGAGTTAGTTCTTCATTACGTAGAATGTATCAAGCTTTTGAAATTTCAAACTCCAGCAATAAAAAAATCACATTAATTATGAAGGCTACAAGGCTTTCTTTTGAAAGTTGAGTACTAAATGTGAATTAAAAAATATTGCACGGATGTCCGTGCAATATAGTATTCGTGGGGTGTGCGTAGTTTTATGGTTCTTTGATTTTGTTTCAGTTTAGTAAGTTTAGATAATTATTGCCTAGTGCAATGGTTCGTATTTGTTTTTTAAAATATGTGTGTTGCATTTTAAAAAATGAGTACATTTTGAATTTTTAAACTCATATAGAAACTATAGAAACAAAAATTAACGAACATGAAGAAAATCCTACTTTTACCTCTATTATTTTTTTTAACGATGACCAACTTTGTGTATGCCCAATACACTAATGTTGATTTCGAACCAGCTGGTCAGGGAGCTGGTTGGACTTGGATTATGGATTCAAATGATGATAATCCTCCACTAGAATTTGTGTCGAATCCTTCTGCTACTGGGATCAATACAACTTCAAATGTGGCAAAGTTTACCGCAAGGGTTACAGGTAACCCTTGGGCACTAACTTTTACAGATGGATTAGATGGTTTTCAATTTAATGCTACTAATTCTACTGTAAAGATTATGGTAAACAAGCCAACTATAAGTAATGTAGGGATGAAGTTTGAAGGCCCAAATGGTGCAATTGAATTGGTAGTTGCGAATACTGTAATTAATGAATGGGAAGAACTTTCATATGATTTTTCTGGACAAATAGGAAATACCTATACTCGTATGGTTATAATTCCTGATTTTGATTTTGGACCAAGAGCCCAAGAGAATATTGTTTACTTTGATAATATTCTAATTCCAGAAGGCAATGTTATGGCTGATCCAGAACCAATGGTTGCAGCGCCAACTCCAACTCTCAATGAGGTAACAGATAATGTTCTTTCTATTTTTAGTGATGCCTATACAAATGTTTCTGGAACGAACTTCGATCCAAACTGGGGGCAATCAACTGATGCTACAATTGAAATGGTTGCAGGAAATCCAACTTTAAGATATTTGAATTTAACTTATCAAGGAACTGAATTTACTCCTCAAGATGTATCAGGGCATGGTTTTATTCATGTCGATTTTTGGACAACTAATGCAACAGCTTTGGATTTTTATTTAATCAGCCAAACTACAGGTGAACGGAAATATGATTTTACGATAACAAATGATGAATGGGTTAGTGTAGATATTCCTTTAAATCATTTTTCAGGACAAGGATTAGGGTTAGCGGATATTTTTCAATTTAAAATAACTGGAAATGGAACAGTTTGGTTTGATAACTTTTATTTCCATGGGGTTCCTCCAGTAGCAGGTACACCAATGACTGCTGCTCCGACACCTATTCATGATGAAACTCTGGATAATGTAATTTCAATATTTAGCGATAGTTATACAAATGTAGCTGGAACGGATCTTAATCCAAACTGGGGGCAACAGACAGTTACTACTGTTGAAGATATTATGGGTAATAATACCTTGAAATATGCTAACTTGAATTACCAAGGAACGCAATTTGGTAGCAACCAAAATGTTTCTGGAAATGAGTTCTTGCATGTTGATTTTTGGACGTCAGATGCCTCATTTATAGATTTTTATTTAATTAGTTCAGGAAATGAAATAGCTTATTCACTTACCGTTGTACCTAATCAATGGAATAGTGTAGAGATACCGTTGAGTGCTTTCACGCCTCCAGTAAACCTTTCTGATGTATTCCAATTTAAAGTAGTTGGAAATGGAACAGTTTTCTTCGATAATTTTTACTTCTATGGAGAAGTAGTACCAACAACTTCGCAGATTGAATTATGTGTAGACTTGAGCTGTTTTGTAGCAGTACAAGCACCAAGTGTTTTTGGCGCATTTAATGGTTGGAATGCTGGTGCAAATCCAGTTACTGATCCAGATGGAGATGGAGTTTATTGTGCTACAGTAACTATGGATCCAGGAGAACAGCAGTATAAGTTTTTTGACCAAATTCAAGGGCCAGAAAATTTTACAACTTTAGGAACCTGTAATGCATTGGATGGTGCAAATATCAATCGGGTAATAACTGTGGTAGCCAATACTCCACAGACTGTCACTTATGCTTGGAATACTTGTGAAGAAGAATGTATTCCAATACCTACGGCTGAGATTGAATTATGTGTAGATTTGAGTTGTAATCCAGGTGTACAAGCACCAAGTGTTTTTGGCGCATTTAATGGTTGGAATGCTGGTGCAAATCCTGTATCAGACCCAGATGGAGATGGAATTTATTGTGCTACTGTTACTATGGAGGAAGGAGATCAATTTTATAAGTTTTTTGATCAGCTTCAAGGACCAGAAAATTTTACAAGTATAACTAGTGGTTGTACTGCTTCGAATGGTCCTTTTATTGATCGAGTTATTACTGTAGTAGAAAATACGCCACAAACAGCTACTCATGCTTGGAATTCTTGTGCATCAACTTGTCCAAAGCCTACAGTTGGTGCGCCAACTCCAACTCAAGATGAGACAGACAATTGTGTTATTTCAATATTTAGTGATAGTTACACAAATGTGACAGGTACCAATCTAAATCCTTTTTGGGGACAACAAACTACGACATCAGTAATAGATATTGCTGGAAATAATACTTTACAATACTTTAATTTAAATTACCAAGGAACGCAATTTGGAAGTAATCAAAATGTTTCTGATCATGATTTTCTTCATGTTGATTTTTGGACAGGTGATGCTACATTTATTGACTTTTATTTGATTAGTCCTGGAAATGAAATCGCTTTTCCTCTTGTAGTTGTACCTAATGAATGGAATAGTGTAGACATCCCGTTAAGTGCTTTTGCACCTCCAGTAAATCTTTCTGATGTGTTTCAATTTAAAGTAGTTGGAAATGGAACAGTTTATTTTGATAATTATTTTTTCTGGAAAGAAGGAACAGAATGGTTTGCAGATACAGATATGGACGGATATGGAGATCCTAATTCAAGTATTCTTACTTGTGATCCTCCAGCTAATTATGTATTGGATAATACAGATTGTGATGATACGAATGCTGGGATAAATCCAGGTGCGGTAGATCTTCCATGTAATGGAATAGATGAAAATTGTGATGGAAGTGATTATATTCCTGCTGAGGCGGAAGTTACTTTACCTACTTTACCATCTACTATTACTTGTGTAGCTGCAGAAACTTTCTCAGCTTCGGACGGAACTTATGATAATGGAGAATCTGGAATTTATAATATTTCTGGAACTATGCCTGCTCAAATTTCCAATTTCTGGAATAGATGTGGAGGAATTATTATTGTAGGATATGAAGATGTAATTGACATCTGTGGACGAACAATTGAAGGTGGAAGTTTTACCATTGAAGTTCAAGCTGCACCAATTCCAACGATCACACTTCCAACCTTGCCAACTAACCTTTCTTGTTCTGATGCACAGACTTTTGATCCTCCAGCAACTATTGCTGACAATGGATTGACAGGAGCTTGTAATATTACAGAATCAGCACTTGTTGAAATGAATCATTTTTATGATGGATGTGGTGGGACATTGGAGGTGATTTACTATGGAACTGATGAGTGTGGTCGAAATATTAACGCTGTGGTTGGATATATTGATATTGATCCAGCACCTGTGCCAACAATAGCAGTTCCAAGTTATCCAACAGAATTAACTTGTAGTGAAGCTGAAGCATTAACAGGAATTACTGCTCAATATTCAAATGGATCGACAGGAGTTTGTGAAATCTCAGGATTGATAGAACCAACTATTACCTATAATGTTGATGCTTGTTCAGGTGGATTTATTACGATTAATTATGATGGTCAAGATGATTGTGGAAATGCAATTTCTTCAGCACCAGTTGTAATTAATGTTTTACCAGGTGAAGCAGCAGTTTTATCTGCTCCTGATGATTTGCCTAATTCAATTTATTGTTGGGAAGCATATGGATATGTTGCGCCTAATGCAACTTTCGGAAATGGATCGAATGGCCTTTGTCAAAATTCAGGAGAGATCGAAGCGGAGGTAATTGAATACTGGAATAGTTGTGATGGAGGATATATAGTAATGACGTATAGTGGAACAGATAACTGTGGAAATGAATTGGAATCTATCATATTGAAAGTTTCAGTAATGCCTGATGTATGGGCACCAAATGGTCAATGTGAACCAGTTGAAGCTACTATGGCTTTGATTTCAGACGTACCAGAAGCTGATGAGTTAGACGATTACTTAGCTATGGTAGCGAGTAGTTATTCTGAAAACTGCGGTGATATTTTTGTAGATGTCATTGACGATACAGGAAGTCCAATATGTAATGAGCTAGGATATTTCGAAAGAGTTTATACCGTAGAAGTAACTGATAAATGTGGAAATGTTGCAGGTAATTGCACGATCACATTTAATGGAAACTGCAGTCAAGATTTCTGTACAATGTCGCAGAAATTTTATGGAAATCCAGATGCTGCATTGTTTGGAGTTTCTTCTGTAGAAATAATAAATACACTATTAGATAATGGAAATAATCCAATCGAAGTGGGTAATGGAGCTTGCGGATTTTTGGTAGATGATGCTTTATGTATTCAATCTATGATGAACTCATATGGAGGTTCTGTTTCTTTCCCTTCTGGTGTAGCTTGTGATGGAACTTTTAATTCATTAGCGAATCAAGTTGTTACAACTACTTTGAATATTAGATATAATGAAATGATGAACTCAAATGGATCTTTGGACTTAGGAGGATTTGCATTAAGTGCTACCTGCATGAATATTCCAGGACATATTTTGAACGATTTGCCAAGTGAGCCAACTGTAAATGATTTGATAAAATATGCCAATGATTTCTTGGCTTGTCAATGTAACTCTACTTGTGGAGATTTCCTAGACAACATGTCTGAGTTGACTGGACTATTCTGGGGACTTAATTCAAGGTTTAATCTTTGTCATGTGCCAGCTCCTTGTAGTCCTGGTGATCTAGGATATACTGATCCAGATTTTGGTGGTGGAGTAGGAAATCAAAATGAAATTGAATCTATTACCTTTTATCCAAATCCAATTAATGATATCATCAACTTAACTGTAAATGATTTTATTGGACTACCAGCGGTTGTAGAAATTTTTGATACTCGAGGAGCAAAAATGGGAGAGCAAAGATATCAACCAATTGATCAAAATACATTGAGACTTGATGTAGCCAATTTTAAATCTGGTTTATATTGGTTATCCATTAAAGTGGAAGGACATGATATAATTACTAAGAAATTTATAGTAAGTAAATAATATTTAAAAGAATAAAAAAGACTTTTTCCATTTGTAAAAAAACATTTGGAGAAAGTCTTTTTCTTTATTATTTCTTTTTAGAAAAAACCGAAAATGATTTTTGTTTAGTGAAAAAAGAATAAACTAATTATACAGATCAAAAGATTGTGTTTTATTTTTGAAGAAATTTAAATAAAAAATAGTTAAGCACATAGAAAAGTAATTTTTACTTTTTCTTTCACAAACAAAATCAAAAATAATTACAGCAATTCACGCATTTGCATATTATTGATGATTCCAAAATTAATATGCTTTAAATCTCCCCAAAGCATTTTCGGGAGATTTTTTTAGGTGTTGAATTTTCAAAAAACAAAACACAAGATGACACATTCTCATTTGTTTGTTAAATCAATATTTTTCATTTTATTAATTTCTATTTCCCAATTTAGTTATGGGCAATACACGACTACAGAGTGCCAAACTGTAACAGCCTCTTTGATTGGCCCAGATAGAAATGATTGGTCTCATAATAATTTGCCAATTGTAAATGAAGGTTATTTACACAACTTTAATCCTCCAACATTGCCTTGTGGGATTAATAATCCTGGTTTAACTTCATTAGTAATAAATATTGATTTAACAAATATTACAACTTCAGGAGGATGTTCCGGTGTGCCAATTTTTGGAAATGTTTTATTAGGGTGCCCTTTGACCAATACCGCAGTTTGTCCTATTATTCAAGATGTCTTGACTTCTGGATGTAATACTTTTGGTGGAGGAGCAACTGCTACTGGAATTTATTCATTAACCTTAACCAATTGCAATGCGATAAATGCAACTGATATTATTGGAGTAGATTTAATTCCTGCAACTGATTTTTCCGCCTCCTGTCCTTCTAATGGTTCTGCAATTTCAGATGGAACAATTTCTATTTCTTATGAAATATGTTTGGAATATACTTATGATCAAGCTGCACCTGCAAGTTGTGTGAATACAACAATTTTGACTTGTGATGATGGAGATCCTTGTACAGTAGGTGATTTGATAACAGTAGATGATTGTGATAATACTATTGTTTGTGTACCCTGTGCTGGAGTTTTAGCAGATTGTTTGAATGTTGGTTGCCAAACATCCATGCCTTGTGATGATGGAAATCCTTGTACAGATAATGATGTAGAGACACTTGCAGCAGATGGAAGTATTTGTGTGCCGTGTGCAGGAATATTATCAGATTGTTCCAATGTTGCTTGTCAAACTACATTGCCCTGTGATGATGGTGATCCATGCACGAATAATGATATGGAAACGTTAGCTGCAGATGGAAGTGTTTGTGTACCCTGTACCGGAGTATTGGAAGATTGTACAAATGTTGGTTGCCAAACATCAATGCCTTGTGATGATGGTGATCCATGTACAGATAGCGATGTTGAGACTCTAGCAGCAGACGGAAGTATTTGTGTACCCTGTGCCGGAGTTTTATCTGATTGTTTTAATATTGGTTGTCAGACTACATTGCCCTGTGATGATGGTGATCCTTGTACATATAATGATGTAGAGACACTAGCGGCAGATGGAAGTATTTGTGTGCCATGTGCAGGAATATTATCGGATTGTTCCAATGTTGCTTGTCAAACTACTTTAGCTTGTGATGATGGAGATCCATGTACAAATAATGATATGGAAATATTAGCGGCTGATGGAAGTGTTTGTGTACCCTGTGCTGGAGCGTTGGTAGATTGTACAAATGTTGGTTGCCAAACATCGATGTCTTGTGATGATGGCGATCCATGTACAGATAATGATGTTGAGACTCTAGCAGCAGATGGAAGTGTTTGTGTACCCTGTGCTGGAGTTTTATCTGATTGTTCTAATATTGGTTGTCAAACTACCTTGCCCTGTGATGATGGTGATCTATGTACTAATAATGACATGGAAACACTAGCTGCTGATGGAAGTATATGTACACCGTGTGGAGGAGTTGTGGTTGATTGTACAAATGGAGCAACAACTACTCAAACCTGTGATGATGGCGATCCTAATACAATTAATGATATGGAAACTGTTTTGGATTGTGATGGAAGTATTTGTGTTCCTTGTTCTGGAACATTAATAAATTGTAGTACTGGACCAACAACAGATGTACCTTGTGATGATGGTGATCCTTGTACGATAAATGATGTCGAAACAATATTAAATGGAATAGGAACTGTTTGCATTCCTTGTGCTGGGATTCCAGCTCCATGTAATACAAATCCTTCTTGTCAAATTTCCATATCCTGTGATGATGGTGATCCTTGTACTATAAATGATATGGAAACCATTTTAATTTCTGATGGTAGTGTATGTATACCTTGTCTAGGAACAGCAATTGATTGTTCTACAGGTATGACAACAGTACAACTTTGTGACGATGGTGATCCATTTACAATAAATGATATTGAAACAATTTTAGATTGCGATGGAAGTATCTGTATTCCTTGTCAGGGAACATCAGTAGATTGTACAACAGGAACCACCTCAGTAGTAACT
>JBGCFD010000196.1:0-29806 GCA_045106765.1 Saprospiraceae bacterium
TAATTATGACCTAACATTCTGGTACACCATGAAAAATGATATGCCAGACCCTTGGGCAATTGTATCTATTGTTGGAGTAACACAATTTGGCCCTATTGAGAGTCAGCAAAATGCTATTGATGGAACGATCAGTTCATTAACTGTAAACGATATATCTGACCCAGCGACTTATGTGGAGGAGAAGTTATCATTTAATTCAGGAGATAATAATGAAGTTGCCATTTATTTCTATAATGATGCAAATGTTGAAGCTAGGTTTGATGACTTTTCAATTGAAGTTGGACTTCCTGGAGCAGTAGCTCCTTCGGCAGGATTTGATTCTGAGCAGAGCTCAACTGATTATTTAGAGTATACATTTACTAATACATCTACGAATGCAATAAGTTACAGTTGGGATTTTGGCGATGGAAATACTTCTACTGATGAATCTCCAACCCATGTTTATGCTACTGCTGATGTTTACACGGTTACGCTTGAAGTTACAAGCGCTGATAATTTGACAGGTTCTTTAAGCAAAACAGTTGATATACAAGCACCAGTAACAGCAGATTTTACTTTTGTTACAAATCAAAATCCGGATAGTTACCAAACTGTCCAATTTATGGATGCTTCAGTAGGTGCCGTTGAATTGTTATGGGAATTTGGAGACGGTTATCAATTTACAGGAATGAATCCTGAACATACTTACATGGTAGATGACATTTACACGGTAACTTTGACTGCAACGAGTATTACAGGTCTTCAAGATGTAACTACAATGGATGTAACTGTAGCACTTGGATTCATCGCATCAATCAATGATCCTGGAGTAGAGGATGGTACAGGTGCATGGAGAAATAATGCTTTGGAGGATGACGCAGATATGGTTTTTGGTGACGGTAGTTGGGTAACTCAATCATCAAGTACAAATCACATGGGAGCTAAATCAGCTAAATTACCTACAATTGAAAGTAATGGCGGCGATCAATTTTCTACTAGAAGATGGATTTACCAAGCTATTGAAGTTGAAGCAAACACAGATTATGACATTGATTTCTTTGTAAGAAATAAAGATTCTAATGCTGGGACAACTGTCACCGTACAAATCTATGATGCACCATTTGATCTCGTATCAGTTATAGATGATTCAAATTTTATTCTTGCAGAAGAGACTTTGAATGCAGCATCTGGGCATGATAGTAACAGTTGGACTGAAGCGAAAATTAATTTTAATTCTGGTTCAAGTACAATGATTGTTTTGTACATCTATAATGATTGGACTTTGAATGTAGGAGGTGGAGATTCTGAATCGGAATCATACTTTGATACATTCTCAATCACTAAGCTATAGTAATAGCCAAACTACTATTTACAATTACAATAGTAGTTTGATCTTTATTCAATTTTAAATATTTAGGTATCGGATACCATTACCTTTATGGTATCCGATACTTATTTTCTAAGAACATTTTTTTGAAAAGCTCTATGGGCGAATTTTTTTTTATGAAAAAAAATAACATAACATTTACATTTTTAATTTCAGTTCTACTTTTTCTCCTTGGAACTGGTTGTGAGAAGACCTATGAAACTGGACCTCGTCCTTCCGGCTCTTCTTCTAATACAAATGGTGATGGTTCACAAGTTCAAGAACCAGTTGAAGGAGTCGATTATTTTTTACCACATATTAATTTGAATAATTGGAAAGTTACACTTCCAATTGGAAGTGGAAGTCCGACCGAAATTCACCCACCTGAGATTTTAGATTATGCGGATAATGCATTGTTACAAGACTTTATGTACAATGATTCAACTGATGGTTCATTAGTCTTTTATACTTATCCTGGTGGAGCAACTACCACTAATTCATCTTACCCTCGAACAGAACTTCGGGAATTAATGGACGGAGGAAATGGTAAAGTAAACTGGACCTTTGCTGAGGGCGGAAGAATGAAAGGTACACTCTCAGTTCCCGAAATATCAAAAGATGCTGGCGGAAATTTTCACAGAACTATCATCATGCAAATTCATGGAAGATTAACAGACGCCCAAAAAAATCAAATTGGAGCAAGTGATAACAATGCTCCTCCGATCTTGAAAATTTCTTGGTATGAGGGAAAAATTCGAATTAATTCAAAAGTCTTAAATGACTTAAATGCTTCCAATACAGAAATTTTAGAAACAAGTGCATGGGGAAATGATAGTGGTTTTAATTTTACAGAAGAGGTGTGGCATGACAAATTCATTTTGGAGATAATTGCCTCAGAAGGAAGAATGGAAGTAATTTTAAACGAGAGTGAATCGAAAGTTTATGAAGGAATTCATATGGAAAAATGGGGAGTCTTTGAAAATTATTTCAAAGCAGGAAACTACCTTGGTTCCACAGCGGTAGATGCTTTTGCAAAAGTAAAATATTATGATTTAGAAGTAAGTCATTAGTTCCTAATGGTTAATTCCACGGTGAGATTAGATAGTGGAATTAACCATTAAAAAAGATAGTAAATAAAATTTTCATACAGTTTTGTTTTAGTAAGCAGGGTGCTGTTCTGATTAAAAAAAATTCTGAACAGGATTCCTGCATCTTTTATAATTAATAATGTCAAAACAAGAACAATCCAATATATTCAAAAAAATCTATTTGCTTTTATTAGCAATTGGACCTGGTATTTTTGCCATTGGTTATACGATTGGGACTGGTAGTGTGACGTCAATGATTGTAGCAGGAAGTGAACATGGAATGCAATTATTGTGGGTTTTGTTTTTAAGTTGTTTGTTCTCCTGGGTATTGATGGAGGCTTATGGAAGGTATAGTTTAGTAACTGGAGAGACGGCATTATATAGTTTTCGAAAGCATTTAAAATTTGGAAATCTTATTTCTATTTTGATAATTGTAGGAGTCACTTTCGGACAATGGAATTCATTGATAGGGATTCTTGGAATTTCTGCGAATGCGATTTTCGAAACACTTGCCATGTTTTTTCCTATTATAAAAGGAAATGAATATTGGAGTGTTTTAGGAATTGCTTTGGTTATTATTGGAAGTATGTATTACTTTTTATGGCATGGCAATTATTCCTTTTTTGAAAAAATATTATTGGTCTTTGTCTCCTTTATGGGATTGTCATTTTTCCTTTCCTTCTTTATTTTTATCCCTGATGTAAGTGAAATAGCGAAAGGAATGATTCCTTCAATTCCTGAAGTAAAGAATGATGGCGGGAGCAAATTATTATTAGTTGCGGGCATGGTAGGAACGACGATGGCAGCTGCAACTTTCTTATCTCGACCGCTTTTTATTCAAGGAAAAGGTTGGACAAAAGAAAATATGAAGGACCAAAGTAAAGATGCGATGTGGGCCGCGATTTTAATTTTTATAATCAGCACATCAATAATGGCAGTTGCGATGGGCGCATTTTATGATGAAGGAAAAGTAGTGACCAAGGTTTTGGACATGGTTCATGCATTGGAACCAATTGCTGGAAAGTTTGCGATTGCAGTTTTTTTCTTAGGTACCATGTCGGCAGGATTATCTTCTGTTTTTCCCATCTTAATGATTGCACCATTACTGATTGCAGATTATCAAGATGGAAAATTAGACATGAGTTCCAAGCAATTCAAAGTGCTCACAGGAGTGGCTTGCATCATTGGATTACTCGTTCCTATCTTCGGAGCGAATCCAATCAAAGCCCAAATTATGACACAAGTTTTTAACGTATTTGTATTACCATTAGTGATAACTGGAATCTTGATTTTAATCAATAGAAAAGACTTGATGGGAAAACATAAAGCAGGCTGGTCACTCAATACAGGAATTGTGATGGCACTAATTTTTGCTTGTATCATTTCTTACAATGGAGCAATTGCGATCGCTGAAAATTTTTAAAATAATACAATTATAATTCAAATACCACGTGGTGGTCTGCTCCAGCTGACCTAAAAAAATAAAAATAAACCACAGATAATTAATGAAAAAAACAATTAAAATACAATTCGTAATAATCATGTTCTTTGGCGCAAGTCTAACACTATTTTCCCAAAATCACCCCAATCTGATTTTGACAAAAAAAGGAGTAGCAGAAATAAGAAAGAATATCGGAACTGTTCCAATGTTCGACGAAGCACTTGCTAAAGTAAAAAAAGAAGTTGATGCCGAGATTAAAATGGGTGTCAAAGTTCCTATCCCAAAAGATATGGCAGGTGGCTACACTCACGAACGCCACAAACTTAATTGGTTTATCCTTCAAAAAGCAGGAAGTTTATATCAAATCACAGGTGATAAAAAATACGCTGAATATATTCGTCAAAATCTGTTGGCTTATGCTAAAATGTTCCCGTCTCTACCCAAACACCCAACAGATAGAAGTTACGCAACTGGTAAAATTTTTTGGCAATGTCTAAACGATGCGAATTGGCTGGTTTATGTCAGTCAAGCATACGATTGTGTTTATGATTTTATACCAAAAGAAGAAAGAGATTTTATTGAAAAAGATCTCTTTCGGCCATTAGCAGAATGGATTTCAACGGATAATCCAAAGTTTTTTAATCGAGTTCATAATCATTCCACTTGGGCAAATGCCGGAGTTGGAATGATCGGATTAGTCATGAACGACGAGGAGTTAATTCAACGAGCTTTGTATGGTTTGAAAAATGATGGATTAGATAATACCATGCTTGACAATGATGGTGGCTTTATAAAAGCGGAAGGACAAACTAAAGCAGGCTTCTTTGCACAATTAGATTATTCGTTTTCGCCTGATGGACATTTTACAGAAGGGCCATATTACCTTCGATATGCAATGACTCCATTTTTATTGTTCGCAAAATCTTTGGCAAACAATCGACCTGATTTGAAAATTTACGACTACAGAAATGGTATTTTAGAAAAGTCAATTTATTCGCTTTTATATGAAACTGATACGCAAGGAAGATTTTTTCCAATCAATGATTCGCAAAAAGGAATGTCATGGAATTCGCGCGAGGTAGTTGCGGCGGTTGATATCGCTTATCTTGATTTTGGCAATGATCCAATGTTACTCTCTATTGCCAAAAAACAAGGAAAAGTTACCCTTGATCCAGCTGGTTTTAAAACTGCTGCTGATATCGAAAAAGGTTTGGCAAAACCATTTAAACATAAATCAATTGCCTACAATGATGGTGCAGAAGGTAAGCATGGTGGCTTAGGAATTTTACGAGCTGATAATGCTGATGGAGAAGAAATATGTGTGGTAGCAAAATATGCTGCACATGGAATGGGACACGGACATTTTGACAAACTTTCTTACTCTCTTTATGATGAAGATGGAGAAGTAATTCAAGATTATGGTGCAGCACGCTGGGTCAATATTGACCAAAAAGGTGGAGGTCGATACCTCAAAGAAAATCATTCTTATGCGAAGCAAACTATCGCACATAATACTTTGGTGGTTAACGAAATTTCACATTATGAAGGAAAGGTCAAAGATGCAGAAGCTCATCATCCTGACCAATATTTTTTTGATGTAAAAAATCCAAATATTCAAGCGGTAAGTGCAAAGGATATTCATGCTTACGCTGATGCGACTATGCACCGAACTTTAGTTTTATTGAAAGATGAAAGTTTTAGAAATCCGATTTTGATTGATGTCTTTCGAGTAGAGTCAGAGAAAGAAAACCAATATGATTTACCAACGTGGTTTCATGGACATTTACTTTCAACTAATTTTGATTATGCTGCGCAAACGCAACGATTAACTACACTTGGGAATGGTCATGGATATCAACACATCTGGGAAGAAGCCAATGGGAAATCTACAGGCAAAGGAAATCAGGTGACTTGGTTTGCACATCAAGGAGATGGTGGTGGTCAAGTGCGAGGAAAAGTTTTCACGATGACAACTTCTTCCGAAAAAAATGACGAACTAATTTTTGCGAGGGTAGGAGCGAATGATCCGAATTTTAACTTGAGACATGACCCTGTTTTTATCCAAAGAAGAAAAGGAGGCAATAGCGTTTTTGCTTCTGTGATTGAATCTCATGGAACGTATGATCCAGTTTCAGAAACTCCGTTGAATCCTTTTCCAAGTTTAAAATCAGTTGAAGTAATTCATGATTCTAAAAAATATACCGTAATTCAAATAGTTCATCAAACAGGGAAAATGTGGACTTTAGCAATCTCAAACAAAGATGCATCTGAACAAACCAAGCATCAAGTAAAAATTGGAAAAGAAATGTTAGAATGGAAAGGTGCCTTTATTTTAAAATAGTTATTGAGCTTGGTCAATAGTTCATTATTTTTTTTATTGACTCTTGTTCCAAATCTATGGATTATAAAGAGTACAGGAACAGATATGGAAAAAGAAGTTGGAAGGTAAAACCTTGTGGGACTGATAAAAAATATTTTAATTTTGTAAAAATAATATAATAAAAATGACAGAAATTAAACCTACTCAACCGTATTTCTTGCAACAAGATCAAGAATGGGAACAAGTCAATCCACTTTTGCGAAGACAAATTCACGGCTATGATTCTAAGATCATGCTAGTCGTTGCAGACTTCAAAGAAGGTGGAATTGGGGACTTGCATAATCATCATCATTCACAAGTTACTTATGTACAAAGTGGAGAATTTGAAATGACTATCGGCGACGATGTACGCATTATTAAAGGAGGAGATTCTTATTATATTCCTACAATGGTTATGCATGGATGTAAATGCATCAAAGCTGGAACATTGATCGATGTGTTTAGCCCTGCTAGAGAAGATTTTTTGTAAGTCGAATATCCAAACCCGATCACGTTTAATCGTATCGGTTAGTAGAAAATGACTTAAATACGAATTCGATACAATATAATAATAGTCAGATTTTTAAATCCGACTTACAAACAAAACGAAAATGAAAATTAACGGATTACGATGGTGGGTCGTAGGACTAATTGCCTTGGCCGCAGTCATCAATTATATTGACCGTCAGGCAATGGGAGTGCTTTGGCCAGAAATAGCAAAAGATCTATATCCTGATAAAACTGAATTTGAACGAAAGGATATTTACGCAATTATCTCAGTCGTTTTTATGTTTGCCTATGCATTTGGTCAAGCTATTTTTGGGAAGATTTTTGACTGGATTGGAACACGTCTTGGGTTTGCTTTGTCAATTGGAGTTTGGTCGATAGCGACTGCACTACATGCTTTTGCACAAGGGTTGTTAAGTTTTAGTTTTTTCCGCGGACTCTTAGGAGTTGCAGAAGCAGGAAATTGGCCTGGAGCAGCTAAAGGAAATGCAGAATGGTTTCCAACAAAGGAACGTGCGTTTGCGCAGGGTATTTTTAACTCAGGTGCTGCGATAGGAGGAATTATTGCAATTCCACTTATTGCCTTCTTGACGATATATCTGAGTTGGCAAATGATTTTTGTTACAGTAGGTTTGATTGGTTTGTTGTGGTTAATACCTTGGTTGTATTTAGTTAAAGCACCGCCAAAAGAGCACCCATGGTTATCTGATAAAGAAAAAAAATATATTTTAAGTGGTCAACAAAATCAAGATGCTGATGGAGATGGTGAATTCGACGAAGGTTATAATCCTACTACAGGAAAATTATTAAGTCACAAACAAAGCTGGGGTGTCATTATTGCTTCTGCAGCGATCGATCCGATCTGGTGGTTGTTTGTTGTTTGGATTCCGATTTATTTGAGTGAAGTATATGGAATGAATGTCAAAGAAATCGGTCTCTATGGTTGGGTTCCTTATGTAGGAGCAATGATAGGTGCTTGGTATGGAGGTCTTTTGGCTCAAAAAAAATTAAAAGGAGGTTGGAGTGTAGATAGAACTCGTAAGTATGTCATTACATTGGGATGTTTAATCATGTTACCAACTTTGCTCGCAATGTCTATTCCCGGAAAACCTTCAGTTCTTGCTATGTTCGGTGTCGATCATTCAACTTCAACAGTTATGGCTAAACCTGGTGTGAAAAAATTGCTGGGTTATGATTCATTTAAAGAGCTTGTGAAAGAAGAAGATTTTATTAAAAAGCTTGCAGGTAAGGATGCTATAGCAATTGCAGCCGACCCTCAGGTGATTGCTGCTTTAGCAGAAGCTAAAGCTAAAGGAGAAACAAGAGTTAGACAATTAACGGAAGCTGGAGAACCAGCAAAAGATATTGCAGCAGCGAGATTTGAGTCTCCTACTGATGAAAGTTTGGCTTCTCTTGGTACCTTGAAGGAGATCGCTGGCGCTAAAAATATTGCCGCGATAATTTCAGTAATTCTTATGGCAATAATCTTATTTGGTTTCCAAACAGCCATTGGGAATGTTCAGACTTTGCCAAGTGATTTATTTGGTGGAAAAACTGTTGGAACCTTAGCAGGTATTGCAGGGATGGCAGCCAAGTTTAGTGCAGCAGGCTTAGTTAGATTCGTTCCTTGGTTGACTTCGGACGGAAATTATACACTTGCATTTGTCATCGGAGCAGCACTAGCATTAATTGCCATGGCGAGTATTTGGTTATTATGTCCTAAAATTGAACCATTAAAACCAGTCGAATTAAATTAAATTTATAAAAAATAACAATACATTTACATTTTTGTAAATCAACTAATAACTTCGTTAAAATTTTAAAAAAAATAACTCATGGAATTAACAGGAAAAGTAGCTATTGTAACTGGTGCCACAGCTGGTATTGGTTTAGCAGTAGCAAAAAGATTAGGTAAAGATGGATTTACTGTAATAATAAACGGTATCAATCATGAAGAAGGAGCTGAAAGAGTTGCAGAACTTGTTGCAGATGGAATTACCGCTGAATATTATGGATTTGACGTTACAAATGAAGAAGCTGTAACTGAAAATATCATTAAGATTGGTGAGAAGTATGGAAGAATTGATGTGCTAGTAAATAATGCTGGTGGATTAGGTGGACGATCTAGATTTGAAGTAATGACAACAGAGTTTTACAGAAAAGTAATGGCATTAAACTTAGACTCTGTATTTTTCGCTTCAAGGGCGGCAATCCCTTTCCTTAAAAAAGGAGATAACTCGACTATCATCAATTATACTTCAAATGCAGGATGGAATGCAGGAGGCCCAGGGGCTGGAATTTATGGAACATCTAAAGCTGCAGTACATACCATTACAAGAGCATTAGCAAAAGATTTAGCAGAATACAATATTAGAGTAAATGCTGTTTCTCCAGGGACAATTGATACCGATTTTCATATTGGGATTAAGTCTACTAAGCCAGAAGTATTTAAATCTTGGGCGAATAATATTATGCTAAAAAGATTAGGTCAACCAGAGGATGTTGCTGGTGTTGTTTCTTTCTTAGCGAGTAAAGATGCCGCATTCTTAACTGCTGAAACAATCCAAGTGGGTGGTGGTCAAGCATTAGGAATCTAATTTTAGAAATGAATTAATTTGCATGGTTTTTTTGGAAACCAGCGGTGTTAGGACTCAAGGTCTTAACACCGTTTTTCAAAAATAAAATCAATTACATAAAGTCATTCAGAACCAATTTTCAAAATATTAAAAAAAGTAAGATGAGTAAATTTAAAGGAAAAGTAGCAGTAGTAACTGGTGGTGGTAGAGATATTGGTAGAGCAATATCTGTCCAACTCGCAAAAGAAGGAGCTAAGGTAGTGGTGAACTATAATAGTTCTAGAAAGGGAGCTGTGGAAACAGTCAAAGAGATAGAATCTTTTAAGGGGAAAGCTATAGCCGTAAAAGCTGACGTATCTACGCTAAAAGGAATTAAGAGTTTGAAGGCAAAAACAATAAAAGCTTTTGGTAAAAAAGTTCATATTCTAGTTAACAATGCAGGAGGACTTTTTGCTCGTAAAACATTACAAGAATTAGATGAGGATTTTTATGATTTAGTCATGAATGTAAATTTCAAATCTACTGTTTTTGTTATGCAAGCATTTGAACCATTGATGGGTAAAGGCACTTCAATTATCAATCTTTCTTCTCTTGCCGCAAGAGATGGTGGTGGTGGTGGATCTTCATTGTATGCATCGTCTAAAGGATCAACGACAACTTTTACTAGAGCTATGGCAAAAGAACTTGGTCCTAAAGGAATTAGAGTAAATGCGATTTGTCCAGGTTTGATCGGGACTAAATTTCATGATGATTTTACAACAGACGAAATTCGAAAAATAGTGGCTGGTAAAACTCCAGTACGAAGAGAAGGTAGAGCCGACGAAGTAGCAGATTTAGTGGTTTATTTAGCTTCTGACAAAAGTTCATTTGTTACAGGAGCTAATTTTGATATTAATGGTGGATTAGCTTTCTCATAACCTAAATAGGATTATTGGATTAAAAATTATGAATTTTCGTAAATGACGTTTCTTCTCTGGACGAAATCATACTTTTGGAACAACTCATAATCTTAAATCCATAATTCTAAATCAATTTATAACAATCAAATTACATTTATGAAAAAGGTAGTAACTTTTGGAGAAATCATGCTTAGGTTAACTCCCCCTGGATGGAAAAGATTTTCACAAGCAAATTCTTTTGAAGCAATTTATGGCGGTGGTGAAAGCAATGTTGCAGTCTCACTTGCCAATTATGGAGTTCCAGTTGATTTTGTAACTCGACTTCCTCAAAATGACATCGGGCAATGTGCCTTGATGGAAATGCGAAAACGAAATGTTGGAACTGATCACATTGTTTATGGTGGTGATCGGCTAGGCATTTATTTTTTGGAAATAGGAGCTGTAAGCCGTGGGAGTAAAGTTGTTTATGATCGAGCACATTCTGCGATGTCAACCATCGAAGCAGGAATGATTGATTGGGAAGAAGTTTTCAAAGATGCTGGATGGTTTCATTGGACAGGGATCACTCCTGCTATTTCGCAAGGAGCTGCGGATGCTTGTTTAGAAGCAATTCAGATGGCAAATAAAATGGGTGTGACAGTTTCGACCGATTTGAATTATCGAAAAAAACTCTGGAAATATGGAAAAGAACCAGGGGAAGTTATGCCTGAATTAGTGGCAGGTTGTGATATAATTTTGGGAAATGAAGAAGATGCAGAAAAGCATTTTGGTTTACACCCAGAAGGACTTGATGTTACAGCTGGTCATGAGGTTGATGCTAAATCCTATTTATCGGTTTTGCAACAACTTATGGAAATGTTTCCTCGTGCAAAGAAAGTCATCACAACTTTAAGAGGTTCAATTAGTGCTTCACATAATACGTGGTCAGGTGTACTTTATGATGGAAAAACTTTGTACGAAGCACCGACCTATCAAATTACTCATATAGTGGATAGAGTAGGAGGTGGAGATAGTTTTATGGGAGGATTGATTTATGGATTATTGCAATATCCTGACGATGATCAAAATGCATTGAATTTTGCAGTTGCTGCTTCTTGTTTGAAACATACTATTTATGGTGATGCAAACTTAGCTACCATAGATGAAGTTGAAAAATTAATGAGTGGAGATGCAAGTGGAAGAGTTGCTCGATAAAAATTAATTGTTCTTAGTAATTTTCTGTACCAAATAAAAAATACAGAAATCTACTAAGAACAACTTTAATCAAATTTTAAATTGGTATAAAAACAAATGGCAAGATTTACAAGAATTGAAGTTGCATTAAAAATGAAAGAACAGGGAATGGTTCCTTTGTTTTATCATAACGATATTGAAGTTGCAAAAACATTATTACAATCCTTATATAAAGGAGGAGCAAGATTATTAGAATTTACCAATCGTGGTGATTATGCGCATGAAGTTTTTGAACAGCTTTACAAATTTGCAGAAAAAGAAATGCCTGATATGATGATGGGAGTTGGTTCTGTAACTGATGCGGGAACAGCAAGTTTGTATATGCAGCTGGGTGCTAACTTTATTGTAACACCAGTTTTACGAGAAGACATAGCTATCGTTTGTAATCGAAGAAAAGTATTGTGGTCTCCTGGTTGTGGAAGTTTAACAGAGATTGCACGTGCGGAAGAAATGGGTTGTGAAATAGTAAAATTATTTCCAGGAAGTGTCTATGGACCAGGCATGATTAAGTCGGTCAGAGCACCACAACCTTGGACGAATATTATGCCTACAGGTGGTGTCTCAACAGATCCCGAAAACTTAAAAGCATGGTTTGCAGCAGGTGCATACTGTGTAGGAATGGGATCAAAGTTGATGGTAAAAGATGCAACTGGTATGTTTGATTTTGCAAAAATAGAAATACATACTGAAAATACATTAGCGTTAATTAAACAAATTAGAGAAACAACTTAGAGCATATTTAAATTTTAAAATCAACTTTTATGAAATCCTTTTCAACATTTCCAATATCTGCAGGAATTATTTTTTTGTTGCTACTAGCAGGTTGTAGTAGTTCTAAATTAGCTTCAAAAAAGAATGCTCCAAGCATAGATTTAACTCATTGGAAAGTTACTATTCCAACTCCTAGAGCAGATGGTAAAGCTATGGAAGTTAGTCCTCCCGAAATATTTAATTATCCTAATATTGAAGCATTAAAAGATTTTATGTACCCAGATTCATCAGATGGTTCTATCGTTTTTCATGCTTATCCAGGTTCTACGACCTCCAATACAAAGTATTCTCGGACGGAGCTTCGTGAGCAAATGGTGTCAGGAAGTAATTCGACTAACTGGACTTTTAAAGAAGGTGGACGAATGAAAGTGAAGATGGCAATTGACCAAGTCACTAGAGACGGAAGTGGTAAAGAGCATAGAATAATCATTGCTCAAATCCACGGAAGGTTAACCAACGAACAAAAAAAATCAATTGGTCAAAAAGATAACAATGCTCCTCCAATTCTAAAAATATATTACGATAAAGGTAAAATTAGAGTAAAAACTAAAGTATTAAAAAATGTAAAAGCACCTGATTCTGAAATCTTAGATAAGAAAGCATGGGGTGATGATGATGGATATAATTTTGAAACACCTGTTGGGAAAGGAGAGCGATTTACACTTGAGGTAATTGTGTCTGACGGTCGGATGGAGATCATTTTAAATGGCTGGCAAAAGAAAGTTTACAAAGGAATTCATATGGAACGTTGGGGAGTTTTTGAAAACTACTTTAAAGTTGGAAATTATTTTCAAACTAGAGATGAGGGAGCTTATGGGAAAGTAAAAATTTATGAATTGGAGGTGAGTCATTAGTTGTTTTTGAATTCAATGTTTCGTGAACCTTAATACTTTAGTAAACATTGTTCCCTTTCGAAATAGGGTATCTCATTAATAAAAAGGAATAGGTCTTAATTGAATGACACGTATGGAATGTAGAGAAAATAATAAACCACAAGATTTCAAGAACCTCAATTTATTTTATAAACAATTCCCTATAGGAATCTACATTTGCTAAAATAAATTCAACTACTCTGCAGTAAGCTGGTGGAGAATCAGATGAAATTAATTTATTAGAGAATACACGCTATAATTAGAGACATGTAGCTATTCACAAGCAGTTAAAGACCAAAATCTCAACTAGCTAGCGGTAAAATATGGAAAAATTTTACAACAAATAAAGAAGTAAGCCCTTTCGTTTTTACACTATAAAAAAATTATATAACCTCAATATAATTTTTAAAATAACTGTTTCCCAAAAAGTATTTTTACTCAAATTTAAGATCCTATTAAAATATTTTATGAAGCGTATTTATTTTTAAATATTAAAAATAAATACGCTTGTTCGGCTATTTGAACTGGTCCACCAGTTTGGATAGTCAATTTATTAACTTAGATTTTTAACAATAAATTGAACTTCAAATTTTTAATCCACAGAAATGAAAATTACAGCAGTAAAAGTATTCACAAACTCAGTAAGTAGAAATTTTGTAACAGTAAAAATTATTACAGATGAAGGTACTTACGGGGTTGGAGATGGCACTCTAAATGGGAGAGAAATGGCGGTGGTTAAATACTTGGAAGAACATATCGCTCCTTGTTTAATTGGAAGAGATCCTAGCCAAATTGAAGATATTTGGCAATATTTATATAAAGGTGCTTATTGGAGAAAAGGACCAGTAACTATGGCTGCAATTGGTTCTATTGATGTAGCACTATGGGACATTAAAGGAAAGGTAGCAGGAATGCCTGTTTATCAATTATTAGGTGGTAAAAGTAGAAAAGGAGTAACCGCATATGGACATGCCAATGGGGAATCAATAGATGAGGTAATGGTCAAATTAGGAGAGATGATTGATGAAGGATACAAGGTAGTTCGTCTTCAATCTAAACTTCCAGGTGCAAAAGGAACCTATGGCACGATGGAAGGAAAAAAGAATTATTACGAATTACAAAGTAATCGTCCATTGCCACCAGAGCTAGAGTGGAATACTGCAAAGTACATGAATTTTGTTCCAGAATTATTCAGGAGAGCAAGAGAAGAATATGGTAATGAAATCAGATTGTGCCATGATGTTCATAATAGATTAACACCTATTGAAGCAGCTAGATTGGGGAAATTACTAGAACCATATGACCTCCTGCTTTTGCCATAGCGGTAACACTACCTGTTCCGACTGTAAATCCAAATAAAAAAATTCTAGGCAGGAAAGATTTTAAAGTTTATTTGATTCTTGAAGTAGACATACGATACCAATTTAGTTGATTTGATCTAAAGAATTTCCTGATGCTTGCTGCGAGGTTATTTAATCATTTTTAGTAAAATATCCTTCATTAGAAACAGCATCAGCACTTACAAATATACTAGCAGATTTAAACCAAATTTCCGCATAATTACCATCTCCATATTGTTTTTGAATATCACCGCCATGCGTTTCAGCACCAGAACACCAGTTCTTATTTACTTTGGGAGATTTTCCATTAGTTTGATTATAACAACCAAGCTTAAAAAAAAGTCCCTCCTCCGCATAAGCATTTTTGCGTTCCACACCATCTTGGCCAATTGGTACAAATAGATTTTGAGTTTGCTCAGGAATATCTACCTTTGTTGTATATTCTGACTCGATTAAGTTTTTAGTAAAAGACTTAGTTGCATTACCTTCACTCATGAATTTCAAATTCATCATACCATTCTTTACCTCGATTTCGTAACTAAATTCTTCTCCCAATGCGATCCCATCTTCAGGTTCATCCGGGTAGGAATTCTCTTCAGAACCAACAACTGAAAAATCATATCCCCAAACAGCAGTTGAATAATCCCATCTTCCAGCATTATCGTCCCCAGCTGTATTGATTTCATAATTCCAAAAAATAGAACCTTTGGTATGACCAGGAAATTTTTTGTAAAATATTTTTAGTGGTTCATTCTCATGTCCATCAGCACTATGGATCTGACCAACGACTACCGAGTATGAAGCAGCCACCCGAGCATCGCCTGTAGTTGATACATTCATTACTTTGAGTGTAGCGTTCAATTTAGCATCCGTTACAGGAGACCATTTTTTCACTTGTGCCAATTCTGTTCTTGTATTATTTGACGTTCCATGAGTATCTCCTGAGTTTGGCGTTTTGTAAACGACCCAATTTATTTTACCATCATTAGCAGAATAAAAGAAATCTTTATGTTCAAAATCATTAGCAATACCAGCATTGGAACCATCCCCTAAAATCAATTTCCAATCATTAAAAAATGGAGTAACCTGACTTGGAAAAACCGTTTTTTGAGCGACTGGATTATTGGACTCTTTAGGAGAGTCGGCACAGCTATTTAGTAGGAGAAAAATACCAAGGATTAAAACGATTGATAATGTGGTAGTAATTTTTTTATTCATTTTTTTTTTTGATTTTTAGAAATAGGATGTCTGAAGTGTTGTTATTTCCAAGTAACGTTGTCAACATTCGAATATTGACCACGTTTTTAGTGATTGATATCCTAGTCCTTATTGGGTAAAGTACCAACACCAACTGTTGCTTCTTTAAACCAAACTTCCGTATAACTTCCATTGGCGTATTGTTTAGCCAAATCTCCATTATAAATTTCTGAACCAGTACTCCAAACCATATTCGAAGCTGGATCTTTTCCATTTGTTTGATTGTAGGCACCTTGCTTAAAATATTGTAATTCGCCCGCATAGGCATTTTTTCGTTCAACACCGTCACGACCTATCGGTATAAATAATTCTACGATTTGTTGAGGAATATCTGAAGCTGTTGCAAATTCTGAAACTAATAAATTCTTAGTGAATTTAATAGTTTCATGACCTTCGCAAGTAAAAGTGAGATACATGATTCCTTCGTGCACATTTATTTCATAACTAAATTCTTCTCCTAATTCAATTCCATTTTTAGGTTCTTCTGGATAGGAAGTTGGGTTTGTTCCAACTACAGAAAAATCATGCCCCCAAACTGCTGTTGAATAATCCCATCTCTTCGAGTTACTACCTTCTGTATTAATTTCATAGTTCCAAAAAACAGAACCCTTTGTGTGACCTGGAAATTTTTTATAGAAGATTTTTAAAGGTTCATTTTTATGTCCTTCATCACTATGAATCTGCCCAACAACTGTCGAATAAGAAGCAGCAACTCTTGCATCACCAGAAGTTGAAACGTGAATCACTTTTAATGTACCTGTTAATTTGCCACCTTCTTCAGGTGTCCAATGTTTTATTTCTCCTAACTCTGTTCTTGTATTACTTGAAGTTCTTGAGGTCACTCCTGAGTTTGGTGTTTTATAAACTACCCAATCCGTTTTACCATCATTAGCAACGTAAAAAAAATCTTTCTTCTCATAATTTATCAATTCATTAATACTAGTACCATCACCCAAAAGAATTTTAAATTTATCCATAGATGAAATAACATCACTTGGATAAATTGTTTTTTGCTTCTCTTCATTTTTAGGTTTTTCAGCAGTATTGGAGCAATTATTTAAATTTAATACAAGACTAATTATTAAGAGAGATTGTAATAAAGTTTTAATCATTTTGATATTGGTTTTAATTGTTTCTATTGATTTGTTTCTTGTCTTGAAATATTCAAACTAGTCGATCTGAATAAATCAAAAGAAGTATTATCTCTGGATAATTATTTTTTCTGAAATTAATTTTTGACTACTTGAGAGTCGTATAAAATAAATACCATTTGCAATTCCACTTACATCCAAATCTAAGGTTGCATCTGTGCTATTAACTTTTTTCTCCAATAATAAACGACCATCAATACTCCATAGACTAATACTTGTAAATGTATTCGCGCCAGCGTTATAATTTTCGATGGTGATGTGAGATGAGGAAGGGTTTGGAAAAATCTTCCATGCAGATTTTTCTAATAAATTTTCTTGACTAACTGTAAATAAGCAAGGAGTTAACTCTTCATTTATTTCATAAGCATTTGGACCAACATCATCAGGCGACAAAGGAAAATATTGAACCAAGTCTGTACTAAAATGATCCGCACCAACTGTACTTGTCAAAGGTCTTGGTTGCCCATCAATATCCTGATTAATTTCCCAACCTGAAATATTATGTTCCAAAAGAGGAGAGGTGGAAGTAGCTCGCCAAGTTGTTCCGTCAAAATTTAAATTAGGATTCATTACATTCACTTCAGTCGATGCAAAGGAAGAACCATCATTTGTCAATGTTGCACTTCCTGTAGGGTGCATCACATTATTGATCCAAGTGATTGCGTCATTTTGAGTATTACCATCCACATATTTAACTAAATTATTTTCTGACCCTGTTACTATATTATGAGCAATAGTAATGTCGCTCAATTTTTTATTATAATTTCCATTATTGTCAAATCCTATTTCTATTCCATGAGTATTATTTACGAGCGTGTTGTAAGCGATAGTCACACGTTCTGCTCGAAAATGTTTAGACAAATTAGTACTACTTCCATCAATTGCATCTCCTTGAGTCAAAGCAATCGGAGCATCCCATTTAGTGCCTTGCAATCCTTCCATGTAATTATTGATAATTAAATGATCGGTTCCATAGATTCGAATTCCGCCAGTATAAATAGTAGATCCATCAAATGATCCATTCGGTTTTCCACCACCAAAAAAGTAATTTCCCTCTACTCGATTTCTATTGCCATGTCTCAGCGATAGTGTACCATAGCTTTTTGTAAAAGTATTGTTACGAATAATATTGTCGCATGATTTCACGGAAACTATTTCTGGATCACCATCACAATCTTCAAATAAATTATGTTCTACAGTTGTATATCCACTTGACATCGACATCTCGCTCCAACCAATTCGGATAGACTCTTTTTCATTCGAAGCTCTTGGTGAATTATTTCTAAAATAATTATGATCAATTCGATCACATTGCGATTGTCGATAATCTTCTTCATCCTCATTACTCGTTCCATCTATGGTGATGTAGTGACCTGGAGTAGTTTTATTTTGGAAAATATTATGATCGATTCTATTGTCATGACTCGTGAATTCAAAGTTATCATCATTCCAAATTCCTCCAACAAAAACCCATTTGATGGGTTCGGTAGTTGCCAATTCGAAAACATTTCTTGTAATTCTAATGTTATTGCAACCTTCTAATTTGATCAATGTTTCTTCTCCTTCCGCATCAAAAACAAACCCTTCGATGATAATATGTGCTGCTTTTTTTAAAACAAACTGAGACTCACCTGTGAGCACAACTCCACCAATCGTTTCTGCTTTTATGGTAATCGGAGCAGTCGCATTTCCAATCGCAGTAAACGTAGATTCAAAGTCATTGTAATTCCCATCTTCAACTATAAATATATCCCAAGGGGAAGCTGCATTAACCAAGTCTTCTAGATCTTCCGAATCATTGACATAGACTTGACTAATTAGGGTGAATGGTAAGATTAAAAACAAGAAGAGGATTTGGTTTTTCATATCAATGTAAATGTTTTGTTATAAAAATATATTTCAAGGAAACTATTATTCCCACATCCCAATTTTCTGCGGTGTTCCAGTCATTAGTTCCTGCATTTCCAGTCCAAGTGACAGTAGCAGCACCTAGAGAGACAGGGGAGAAAATCATCAATAAAAAAAGTGTAATTTTTGTATCATAGTTAAGGTTATTTAAATTAAAAAATCAATTAAATTAGAATTAGTAAAGATGATAATGTTAGGTGGGCTTAATAAATACTTACTTGTAGATTTGGATATTTTGGCAAGCATCTTCTATTTCTAAGGTCTATACCGAATTTAGAAGTGGTTCAAAAAACCATATTAATTTCTACTCAGGAATTGCCTTGAAATGGAGTTGGGGTATTTTATATTTTAAATAAAAATTGGTTGATCGGAAAATTGGTCGACCAATTTTCATTGATACAAATATAGAGAATAATCAGAAATTCCAAAATTTTCTTTTACATTTTAATGCATAAAAAGAAAGAAAAATGGTTTTGACCGCATTTTTAAATAGCTATTTTTTGTAAAACATAAGTTACCTACGTTATGATTTTCGAAGGAGATAAGAGACCAAGCAAATAGTAGAGTTGATTAAACAATCTCGCATATTTATTATTATGGAATAACCACTTTTAAAACTTGAACTTCCATAGAGTTTAATCCTTCTACTCGTTTTCTAAAATACAAATAATAAATTCCTGAAGGAAAATTCTTAACCTGTTCAACCATCGTATAATTTCCAGAAGAGAAATTTTGGCTAAATAATGTTTTTACTTTTTTACCATCATTATTAAATAATTCCGCTTCAATCCACGCTTTGGATTTTTGAGAAAAACTCAAATTTATTTTATCTGTAATTGGATTTGGAAAAACTTCAACTAGCGATTTTTTTTCGAGTTGAAGATTTTTTGTATTAGTTGGATCAATACTGAAATGAGCTGTTACCTCTTTATGATCGTCCATAATTATGGTAGTAGAATTAGTTGTTCCAATTACATCTTGACTCCATTCTGTAAATAAATAATTTTCAGAAGGCATAGCCGTCAAGGTAACTTCTGTCCCAAGTGCATATTGTGCTAAAGGAAGATCTAAAGAAACCGCTCCAAATCCATCCAAATTTATCCTTAAAAAAACCACTTGATTATCCCACAAATAAGAAGGCCCAGTATTCTCTTCAGTTGCTAAAGGTCGGAGGGGTGCGTTATGCGGATACTCACTACAACCAACATCTTTAAGATTAGCATCCAGAGGTCTCAATTGCCTGCCCAAATCATAAATCAAAGGATAATCAATATTCATTTCAGGATAATTGGGAAGGCTAGGATAGCCAGATTGTGCTGCATCAATCGCAGGACTCGTTTCCGATAATTCATAAAAACCATCACTATTGATTTCTAATTCAGGATTAATAGTAGAAATTCCACTCTGTGCACTCATCCCTAAAGATCCAGTCGAGATATTTCCAAACCAGCTTTCTGTATCCGTTGGATTGCTAAAAAGATCGTCAATCGGATTTGTAAATATGTTGTTAGAAAAAACAACATTTGTTGGTTTATCACTTCCAATGCCACCTAGTCTAATTTCTTCACTATTGATAAAAGTATTGAAAGCAATATTAATATCGTCCAATGGATCGGAATCATCATTTTGTAAATAGATACTCCTTTTGGTTAATCCATTAAAATAGTTATTGAAAATTACGTGATGTTGGCCTTCTCTGACTCTTACACCTCCCATGCCATTCAAAAAGAAATTTCCATAAACAACACCTTCATTTCCATGACGCAAAACGAGTTCTGCAAAAGGATTATCTTCAAAAGTATTATATCGAAAAACGTTTTGTCTAGCTTTATTCGAAATGATTTCTCCATCACCATTACATTGTGTGAAGTAACAAAATTCCACAATTGATCTACTGGCAAATTCTCCTTGTGTACTTAGTCCAATTCGAATAGGTTCGACTCCTTCGTCATTTCCCGTTCCATCAAAATTTTTAAAAGAACAATATTGAATTTTATGATAACCAGGTGTATTGTCATCTACCAAAATGGAAAGGATGTTTTGGTCGGCGTAATTCACTCGATGTTCAAAATTGCAATAGGTCACTCGATTATATTGGCACTCCTCTCTAATAATAAAATATTTATAACTCGTATAGTCTTTGATGTTTAATTGAGTGAAATGATTATAACTTCCGGAAGTATTAATCACATGTCCATTTCCGATATTTCCATCAATAAATTGAAAACCTTGGAAAGTGATATAACTACCTGAAATGTCGACTTTGGAAGCTCCTGCGAACCTAGTTTCTCCCAATTCTTCGGCCATGATGACCAAATTACTTTTCTCAATATCCATCTCAATATTTTGAAACAAACCTGATTCCCAAACGATGGAATCTCCAGCAACTGCATTGCTATGCGCATTATTAAAAGTGGTTTGTGAATTGACAATAAATTTTTCAGCCATTAGGGAAAAACTATTGAGCAAAATAAAGAGGGTAGTGAAAAGGTGAATAATTTTTTTCATATAATATTTTTTTATCACAATTAGCCAAGATTACTATG
This sequence comes from Saprospiraceae bacterium, assembly GCA_045106765.1. Taxonomy (GTDB): domain Bacteria; phylum Bacteroidota; class Bacteroidia; order Chitinophagales; family Saprospiraceae; genus CAJQQY01. Next base: position 21,294 of record JBGCFD010000196.1, read on the forward strand.
ATGTATTTCTTCTTTATTTTTTAACCACTCTTTTAGTCAAAAGTTCATTTTCAAGATGAAGATTTATGAAGTAAATAGCATTGGGCAAAGAGGATAAAGAAATTTGATTATTGTTGGTATTGCCTTCTAAAACTTTTTCTCCAAGCGAATTAAATATTTCGAAAAAGAGGCTTTTATTAATTCCTAAAATCTGTATTAAATCATTTGTAGGATTTGGATAAAGCCGCACGTCTGAGGTTGTATTTTTAAAATCAATACTAGCTATATCAGAGTATTGATAATTACCATCAAAATCAATTTGCTTTAAGCGGTAATAATTTATTCCATCCAAGGGGCGAGTATCTTCAAAATTATATTGGTTAATAATATTAGAATTTCCTACACCTTGCAGGTAGCCTATCGAATCCCAATTGATATGGTCCGTTGTTTTTTGAATTTGAAATCCTTGGTTATTTTGCTCCGAAGCAGTTTGCCAATTTAGCAAAATAAAATCTTCAGAAGCGAAACCATCAAAGGAAATAAGTTCAACGGGTAGGGGAGCAGTTAAAATTTCTTCGATGGAAAAATTAGCAAATAAAACTTCTTCATCCCGCAAGTCTCCAGCATTAATCAAGCTTCGATAAATGCCCCATTTGGGACGTACAAATTCCGCTTCTGTTTTCCACATCCTTATATCATTATCAGTATAAGAAAAAAGGACTGTATTATCGGAGACTTTTCTTATAACAATATTATAAGCGCCTGATTCTCCGTAGGTGACTGTTTCTATTGCCTCGCACCATGTTCCTTTAAAAGGTGTCAAATCAACCTCGGATAAGGTTACCTGGGTAGTCGTTTCGGCATATCGTAATTCGAGTTTGTCGGGTGTGCCTTTACGAGTAGTTAAGGTTATTAATGGCTTAGAAGATTCCGTTCCTCCAACAGCTTTTAACTGATGAATATGAGTGAAATTGGAAGAAGATTGATGTCCAGTATCTAATTTGAATTTCCATTTATACTCAACTATTTCACCTGAAATTCCAAGCAGAGAATCGGGGGATTTGTCGTAAGTTTTTATTTCATTTCGTTGTCGATCAAAATTGATACAACGATCATTATCATCATTAACATGAATGGAAAAACGAAAAACATCATCATTTAAATCAGCATCAAAAACTTCATCAATATGTCTTCCAAAAAGAGTATGTCCACAATCAGGAACTTCAATTGGATTATATCCAGGAGCTAATTTAGAAGTAATTAGTTCATAAGTATCTCCTGATCCATCTGCATCTAAAATTAATTGAGCAAAAAGATTGTTTTGAAAAATAAATAAAAATAAAAGACTGAGTAAAAGTGATTTTTTCATAAAATATTACAATGATTTAAACCTCAATATTATTGATGATTTGGTAATGTTTTCGATGCAGGTATTTCATTGGATATTTTAGAAGAGCATGTTTAAAACTTTTCAATTAATTAAAATTTTAAACATGCTCGGGTAATAATTTCTTTAACTAGTACATTAGTTTTAATTTGATATTCTCTTGTACAAGCATCTTCCCTGAGTTAATAATTTCATTTTCAGAATGCGTATTATTTTTTGCACCCCATAATAATGCGATTAATTTTACTCGATTATTTTTAAAGGTATTTTTAGAAATGTCTACGTTGATGATACCTCTAGTATTTAATAAAATACCATTTTTTTCTTGGCTTCCACAATTTGTAAATGTACTGTTATGTACGTTTAAATTACCACCGATAGTTGACTCATCATAACCACCTCGATAGTAGTCAATAACGTTACTTTTTATGTTTTCAAATTGGCAATTTTCTATGGTAAGAAATTCAACATTATAATCTCCTTTGTCATTAATTTCCTCTGAAAGTTCAAGTCCATTGGCGCAATTTTTTAGAGAAGATTTGATAAAAGTAATTTCATCAGCCATACTTTCTTTGTATGCTTTTAGGACATAATTGAAGTTGCTAATTTCACATTCCATGACTGATAAGTTGTAAAGACTTGACATATTTTCCTTCAAAGTTGCAAATGCATACTGGGTGTTTTTTCCCATCAAAATTACTCCTGATAAACTTAAATTACCATTTGGATGCATTTCAAAAGCAGGAGTATTCGCTGCTCCTGAATAAATAATTTTCGCTTGATTATTATTGTCTTTTGATTTAACTGTAATATTTTTGTCGATTATTAATGAATTATTTAATTCATAATTTCCAGCAGCTAACTCGATGATGTCACCGCTTTTAGCTGCTTTTATTTTTGATGACAAATCCGCTACGCTATTGACAGCAAAGGTTTCAGGAGTTACTTCAGGTGCTTCGTTAGAAAACCAACTTGGACCATATTTTTTCTTATCCAAAATCATCGGGTCTTTTGCAAGCGATCCTGCAACAGCTCCGATGGAATTTTTATCTTTTCGAAGATTACCAAAAAGATCTTTTTCAATGGTCTCAAAATCAAATCCATTATAAATATTGGTAGCTGGTAAGTTGCTACCAATGTAGATATTCTCTGCAACTTCTTTTATTTCAAAATCGGTAATTTTTAATCCTTCTAGATTTTCAACACCTATATTTTTATTGTTGGTCAAATTACTTTTAAAGCTAATCCCATCAACTTGATCATGTGCTACAATCGTTTGAGTATTACCTTCTTTGTTGTAAATTATATTGTTGGCAACAGTAGTTCTAATTGCTCTTGCTGATCTAATTTCAGAAAGAGGAAGCACATCTTTTTGGCTGATATTGGTTCCTACTCCAAAGTGCCAAGGCTCTTCGCAATTGATGTAAGTGTTGTACGCAACTACGACATCAGTCACTTGATTATATCGATTGAGTGGAGACTTTGGAATCCCATTCATGATGGCGAGAGGACTTCTAAATTCTTTCCCTTTTAAGTTGTAAAAATAATTATTTACCACCCAACGTCCTGTATTAATTAATCGAACTCCACCGACATTTGCATTACCATCGCCAATGAAATAATTTCCATCAACTCTACAATAATTTCCATGACGAGTGACCAACGAACCTTCTGATTTGTAAAAAACATTATTGCTGAAAATATTAAAATTAGTCTTACTAGAAATCACTTCAACTTCACCGTTACATCTTTCAAAAAGATTATTCGCCACAGTTGTATAAGAAGGAGACATGGAAGTAAAGCTAGAACCCAATTGAATAGTTTCTGCTTTTGCTCCTCCTTTTCGAGGCCTTGGGCCGAAGTAATTATTGGTGATTTTATGATAATTATTGATGCTTTGATTTCCTTTAATATCGACTCTTAGTGTTGGTCCTTGATTTGACTTACCTGCGAGATAGCAATGGTCAAATGTATTATGTCTTCCATAAAATTCTACCCAAAGATCTCCTCTATCTCGATGCGGTTGATTGAAATTTTCGATCACGCAATTGGTCACTTTACAATGTGATGCTAAGGAATCTTTATTGATTCTAAATTCGATAACGACATCAGTTGGTGTATATCCATTTTGAAAATAAAGACCATCGACATTCAAATATTCGCCTGCGAGTTTTAAACAAGATTGACCTTCGATAAAAACTTTCCCAGGTGTTTCTGCCCGAAGTGAAATTGGTTTTGCTTCAGTTCCTTTTCCTGTAAAATTAATTTGAACATCTGTCCAAACTCCATTTGTAAGTATAATGTTATCACCTGGAGTTGCATTGGCAATTGCATCTTTTAATTCAGCGGCATTGCTTACTTTTTTTCCAGAGAGATTTGATGAGTTGGTAGATGTGGATGTTTCATTTTGGCAGGAGGCCAATAAGAAAATTAAGCTGATAAATAGTATGTTTTTAAACATGATAAAATGATTAAGTTTTGTTTTTTTTAATTAAAATTATTTGGACTGGAATTGATTCTTTTATTCCTATCTAAAGATCTTTAAGCGTCTTTCCATAATTTTTGAATTGCCTTTAGATCTTTTTTCATGGCATCGAAAACTACTTTTTTGTCAACGGTAATTTTTGATTTACCTTTCTCCGCGCCACCCAAGTCATATTCTAAATGTAAAGATACTGGTGGATTTAGATTGTATTTTTTTAACAGTTTAAAGTATCTATCGAAATCAACCATTCCTTCTCCGATGGGAACATTGATGGGTTTCCATTTTCCATTTACTTTTCCCCATTTAAAATCTTTTAACACGATGACTTTTATTTTGGACTGTAAAAGTTGTAATCCATTTTCCCAAGAATTTCCACCTTCTGCGATGGCATGTCGAATATCATATTGTGCTCCAAAAAAATCAGGATGAACTGTTTCTAGTATTTTTTGAATTTCCCAAAAGGATGCGCCTACCTTTTTGCCTGAGTGATTTTGATAGCAACCGATGATTTTATTTTCTTTATTTAAGATTCCAAGTTCATCAATTTGACGGCGGTACATATCCAAAGCGTCGATCATGGATTGGTCTTTTGGATATTTAAACCATCCTGTTCGATAATATTTTATGCCAGCGTTAGCAGCAGTCTTTATGATGTCTACATCAAGTGGGCGATTGACATTTTCGATACTTGTTGTAATCATTTCGCAATTAGAGCCTCCTCTTTTTATTTCAGAAATAGCTTTTGGTAGACCAATTGCTATATCTTCAGGAAGGACGTGACCTTTTGGTCGAACAGTTAAATCTAGCCCATCAAAGCCCATTTCTGCGGCCATTTGCCCCGTTGTCTGGTAATCTAAAAATTGAAGATGTTTTGAAAAGATATTTACAGAAAGTGGTTTGAAGTCTTTGTTTGTATAGATTTTTTTGTATCGAGAAAAAAGAGAGTAGGAAGGAAATAAACTTGCCAGTAAGGAAGTTTTTTTTAGAAAATCTCTTCTTGTGTTAAGCTTTATTGGCATATTAAATTGTGACCTAAGTTTATTTTCTATTAATATTTTTCAATCAAAAATTGGTTGACCAAAATTAATTTTGTCAAATATACTTTAAAATAACAACTAGCCAAGATTGTTTTGAGGTATTTCTTATTTATTTTTTTACAATCCTTTTAGTCAAAGTTTTATTTCCTATGTGAAGTTTAAGAAAATAAATAGCATTGGGTAAGGTGGATAAAGAGAGTTGATTATTGGAGATATAACCTTCTTGAATTTTTATTCCAGTTGAACTAAATATTTCAAAAAATAGATTTTTGTTGGTGCCTAAAATTTGAATCGAATCGAATGTAGGATTTGGAAAGAGCTGTATTTTTGTAGTAGTGGATAAAAAATTATCAGTTAGATTGATCGAAAGCTCTTCAATAGAAAAATTAGCAAATAAAACTTCCTCATCTCTAAGATCACTAACAAATTGTAAACTTCTATAAATACCCCATTTGGGACGAATAAACTCAGCCTCTGTTTTCCACATTCTGATGTCATTATTACTATAAGAAAACATCATAGAATTATCGGATATTTTTTTGATGATAATATTATAAGAACCTGATTCGCCATAGGTTACCGTTTCCGTTACCTCACACCAAGTGCCTTTGAAAGGAGCTAAATCAACTGCATGCAATTCAACAGCAGTAGTCGTTTCAGCGTATCTTAATTCTAATTCTTCTGGAGTTCCAGAGCGTGTAGTTAAAGTTATTAGAGGCATAGAAGCTTCTGTTCCCCCGACTGCTTTTAACTGATGAATGTGAGTGAATTTTGGAGAAGATTGATGCCCAGCATCTAATTTAAATTTCCATTTGTATTCCACTATTTCGCCTTCTGTTCCAAGGAGAGAATCGGGCGATTGATCGTAAGTTTTTATTTCATTTCGTTGTCGATCAAAATTAATACAACGATCATCATCTTCTTCTACGTGAATAAGAAAACGGAAGACATGATCATTTAATTCAGCATCAAAGACTTCATCAATGTGCCTACCAAATACACTATGACCACAGTCAGGCACTTCAATTGGATTATAATTTGGAGCCAATTTGGAAGTAATTAATTCGTAGGTATTTCCAGGACCATTAGCATTTAAGGTGAGTTGGGCAGAAGGATTTTTAGCAAAAAGAAGAAGAAATAAAAATATTAGAGGCAATAACTTTTTCATAATTTATGTCCATTATTCAAGCCAATATCATTAATGAACTTATTTTCAATGCTAAAATTTAGTACTCCTTTAAGATGTTCCCTCATCATAAGACTAGCAGCTTCTCCATCTTTTTTGATGATAAAATCTAGAATTTTTTGATGCTCCTGAAAAGCTTTTATTTCAGATTTTTCATCACAAACTTTATAGGTAATATAATTATTAACAATGTCAGGAGTGATGATTAACATCAAAGATTTTAGGACAGTATTTTTACTTGCTTCTGCAATTTTTAGATGAAACATTAAATCCTCTTCGATAGCAGTTTGGTTATTTTTAATTTTTATTTCATAAGCAGAAATGGCCTTTTTCAATTCTTCAATATCCTGATTTGTTCTTCGATCTGCAGCGAGTTTTGCTGCTTGCGTTTCTAAAATTACTCTGGTTTCGACTAATGATGAGAAATCATTCTTTTCCAATTTTAAAACATCCGTAATTAATCCTTCTAAAGCAGTTATTCCAATTCCAGCGACAACTGTTCCGCTTTGAGGATGAGTTTTTAGGATACCATAGAATTCTAATTTTCTGATAGCATCGCGAACATGAGTTCGACCGACGCCTAATTTTTCAGCTAATTTTCTTTCAGAAGGTAATCTATCTCCAGATTTTATTTGACCTGAAGTAATTAGACTTCTGATTTGTATAATGATTTTATCAACAGGTGATTCGTGTTTCAGCGATGTGAAATTTTCTAACATGAGGTTTTTATTATTGGTCTACCAGTTTTGTGCATAATTCTTAATTATATCCTTATTCTCTACATACAAAAATAGAATTTTTTATGAAAAATTAAAATTTACAGTTTCCATTACTTTTAAAATTCAAAAAATGAATTTGGCTTCATTGGAAATAGAGTATAATGCGAATTAAGATTCTTTTTCAAAAAAAATATGCTCGGATAAAAAAGGTGAATTTTGTTGAATTGTATTTTATGAAACTGTTTTAAAATAAAAATAATGGAAGATCAAAATTTATGTTATATTTGTTAGAATTAATTGGTCAACCAATTCTGCAAGATGCAATTCTATCTTTTTAATCCCAAATTTAGAAATATAATATTTCCTATTAGATATTGATTTAGAACGATTTTACAAAAAAAGTTATAGTAAAAAAGTAGTTCAATCTTTTTATAAAAAAAGTAAAAAATCTCTATTAAAGCGATGAAACAATAAAAGATTAGATAACTCAAATCGAAAATAATTCTTTAACCTTTCTTACATCTTAATTAAAGTGAAAAAGCAGAACTATAATTTTATAATAAAAATCCTATTTATATTAATCCTATTTGTTGTCATTAATGTAAGTGGTTACGGTCAACTCTGGATCGAAGATTTTGATAATAGTAATACGACTAATCCTATTTCAACTAGTTTGCCCTGTAATGGTAGTATTAGTGGAGTTGCAGGTAGTGCCTATTATGGTATTGTATGTGAAGATGGTGGTGGATGTTCAAGTGAAATATCAGCTGCCAATACCGCTTCCTATACTTCCTTGATGGGAAATTTTTTGGGAGCAAGAGATACAGATAATGCAAATGGTTCATGTGGGGGAGATGATGAATTTGCGGAGTGGATTGGAATTAATATAGCTAGTTGTAATCTTCCAAATAAACTTTACTTGTGCTTCGATATAGCAGAAGGGGATGAAGATCCTGGAATGGGATATTGGGATAAACCATCTTTTGTAAAATTTGCAGTTGAAATTGATAATGGTGGATTGAATCGTCTGGGTGGTATAGAACAAACGAATGATCCTGTTACTAATAATTCTACTAATAAATATGCTTCATTTGACCTTGATTGTAACGGAGGTACAAATAATGGTAATGCCAATGGGGATGGTGTATACTTTTTAACTGCAACATTTACTAACTATTGTTTTCAAATACCTGGTTTTGGTTCTAGTTTGGATATTAGAATTGATATAGATGGACTCAATGAATATGGGGAAGATGTAGCTATAGATAATGTAGGTGTATATTGTGAGGATGATATTAATAACCTACCAGGCATATTATTAGTAGCATGTGGTGTATGTGGAGCGGATAATGATTGTGATGGTCTAATCTTTTCAGAAGAATGTGATGATAATGATCCTAATAATACTGCTACTAATGCGGGAGATTTTGATTGTGACGGTGTTGCGACTGCGATTGATTGTGATGATATGGATCCTTTAGTAGGTGTGTCTTTAACTAATGCTGAATGCAATGATGGCGATTGTTCCAATGGAGAAGAAGAATGGGATGAAGTGAATTGTGAATGTATAACAACGAATATCCCAGATCCGTCGACATGTATTGATGATGGTGATTGTACGAATGGGGAAGAGACTTGGAATTCAAGTACTTGTGAATGCGAGCAATTAAATATCCCAGATCCATCTACGTGTGTGGATGATGGTGACTGCCTGAATGGA
>JBGCFD010000197.1:0-39480 GCA_045106765.1 Saprospiraceae bacterium
TTGACTTTCTTTTTGCAATTTTTTCCAGACTTAGTTCGAAGTGGACATTTGTATATTTTGGATACTCCACTTTTCAGAGTTCGAGATAAAAAGAATACTTATTACTGCTACACCGATCAAGAGCGAAAAGCTGCGATTAAGAAATTAAGAGGGAAAGCAGAGATCACTCGATTCAAAGGTTTAGGTGAGATTTCGCCAGATGAGTTTGGTGATTTTATTGGAGAAGATATTCGATTAGATCCTGTGTTGATGGGAGAAGATACTAGTATTGAAGGTATCTTGGCTTATTATATGGGAAAAAATACACCACAACGTCAAGACTTTATTATTGATAATTTGAGAGTGGAGTTGGATGCTGTGGAGGAAGATAATGATCCAGATAAGAAAGTTGAAAGTGAAGTTGAAGAAGCTGCTTAACGATTAATAATAAAAACGAAAAGCCTTGACAAATTTTAATTTTGTCAAGGCTTTTTTTTTGAAAAAAATTTAGAGCTATCTAACCAAAGTTAAATCGCCTTTAAATTCTAAGCTTTGATTGCTGGTAGTTTTCACTTCGCAAGTGTAAACATATACTCCTTGAAGCATAGCTTTGCCCTTTAAAAATCCATCCCAACCTATCGTTTCATCATTTGGATTAAAATTCTGCGCTTCAAAAACTAGTTCGCCCCACCGATCAAAAATTCTTAAATACTCTACTTCTGCAATTAAGCTATTTCCATAAATCGTAAATCGATCATTGAACTCGTCACCATTTGGAGTGAATGCATTTGGGATGTAAACGTTTGGGATATCATTTACGATAATCTCAATATTGGCAGTTTGCTCACATCCGATACTGTCTAAAATAGTCAGCGTATAATTTTGCGAAGTTTGTAAAATTACTGAAGGGAAAGGACAATTATCACAACTCAAATTTTCTGAAGGGGACCAAGAGAAAATTAAATTATTAGTATCTGAATAGCTGACTGGAATCAAAAGTGAATCTCCAATATTTTGAGTAATTGAAGTGGGCATTTGGATTTCAATTAAAGATTGTTGACTAACTTCAAATGATAACTGAGTTGCACATCCCACGTCATCTTCCACCCAAAGTTCATAATTTCCAATTGGTAGGTTTTCGAAAAAAAAACTACTTTGATAATTTATTTCATCCAAACTATACACCCAATCATTTTGAGGATTTATGATTTCTAATGACCCGAAATTTTCGTTTGGACAAGGAGCTAAAACCATCAAGTCAGGATTTGGAAGTTCATATGATTCTACCGTTAATTGGAAAATCGTATCACAAATTCCACCCAACGGTGTTTGAATAAATTCATAAAAACCAGCCGCAGAAATTGTATCTCCAAAAAAGATAGTAGATTCATTCCCACACAAGATTATAGAGTCAGAGACCATAATTTCGTCTTGAAAAAACAGGTTAAATTGTAAAATAGAATCACATCCGTTTGATGATATTAAGTGTTCAAAAACGATGGTGTCTTGTAAAAAAAAATTGACCTGAAATATTAATGGCATCTCCATTGCAAGCAAAAATACTTTCTTCACTTTGGAAATTTTGAAGTATTTGAACGGAGATAGTATGCGTGGAATCACATCCGTTGATAGCTGAAAAAGTTTGACTTAAAATAGAATCTTGCGAAATGATTTGTCCAAAAAAAATGATGGAATCTCCTTCACAAATTTGGATGATTTCCTCTGTTTGGAAATTCTGATTGACTTCCACCGAAATGCTATGAATTGAATCGCAGCCATTTATAGCCACAAAGTTTTGACTTAAAATAGAATCTTGAGAAATGATTTGTCCAAATATTTCGATAGAATCTCCCTCGCAAATTTGGAGTGTTTCATTAGATTGAAAATTTGGAATAATCTCTACTGAAACGGTTAGAAAAGAATCGCAACCATTCATAGTAAAAACGGTTTGATTTAAAATCGTATTTTCAGAAATAAATAAACCAAACACTTCAATAGAATCTCCCTCACAAATTTGGAAATTCTCATCAGATTGAAAGGCTTGGTTTACTTCAACTGAAACGACATGAATAGAATCGCAGCCATTACTTGCGATGAAATTTTGACTTAAGGTAGAATCTTGCGAAATGGTTTGCCCAAAAACTTGAATGGAAGTTCCTTCGCAAATTTGAATAGTCTCTGCTGTTTGAATATTTGGAATAACTTCCACCGAGACAGTATGAATAGAATCACATCCATTTGTCGCGATAAAGTTTTGACTCAAAATAGAATCTTGCGAAATGTTCTGCCCAAAAACTTCGATGGAAGTTCCTGTACAAATTTGGAAATTTTCCTCTGTTTGAAAATTAGGAATCACTTCTACTGAAATGGTATGAGTTGAATCACATCCACTTGCTGCATTAAAATTTTGGCTTAAAGTAGAATCTTGCGAAATGTTTTGCCCAAAAACGATGATGGAATTTCCCTCGCAAATTGAAATGTTTTCAGTAGTCTGAATATTTTCCAAAATGCTAATATTAACGGTGTCAATTGAAAAACATCCTAAATTAGAACTACCTAATAAAATATATTCTCCTTCATCTGAATCATTAACCATAATCTCTGGGCAACTATCACAAATCAAAATATCATCTTTAAACCATTTATAACTATCAAAAAAACCTCCTGATAATTGCGTAGAGTCGCCTTCGCAAAGTAAAATGTCTGGTCCAAGATTTACTTCAGTTGTAGTAATGTTGGATATGGTTACCGTATCAGTATAGGTCGTGCCACAACTATCTGTCACTACTACCCAAATTGTACCTGAGCCTACTGCGGTAAAGGTAGAATCAGAAGATTGATCGCTCCATAAATAACTACTAAATCCACTTCCTGCATTGAAATTAGTAATTCCATTATCACAGACTTCCTGATCAAGGCCAAGGTCAATATTCCCTACAAAAATACACGTATCACAAGGAGTTGGTTGATTAGTGCAAGCAGTATCTAAACAACAATCATCATCTTCACAATCAATCAAACCATCATTGTCGTCATCGATTCCGTTATCACAAATTTCCTCACAATCAATTGGTTCAAAAGGAATAGAGTAAATTTGTAAAAAGGAATTTAGTATACTTCCATCCCCAACTAAATTATGTTCTTGTTGGATTTGAGGAACTGTTAAATCATCATTCCTTTGAACATGAAAAGTAGAAAATTGATCATGGAAATTTCTTGCTCCCGCCCAAGGTTTATCTCCTGCCTGTTCAAAAATATGTGTTCGATTGTTACACTCACAACCAATTTCAACTTGGCCATCTCCATCCAAATCCATGACAGTTGGAGACTCAGAACTAGTACCTGATTGACAAGGAATAGAAGAAAGAGATTCGCCCGTTTGACCATTAATAATTCTTAAAAAAGAATTATCTCGATAAATTATTTCCTCAAATCCATCACCATTTACATCAAAAACAACTTGAGTGGCATTTCCTCCAAATTCAGTAATTGGTGAGGTCCAATCGTAACTTGCCAAGTCATGATTAAAAGCAACAATATCATTTCCAGTCCTACAAATTACTTCTGGGAAACCATCGTTATCTAAATCTGCAATCGCTGGATAATTATGATAACCGATAATAAATGGAAAATTGGATTGCTCCGCTTTAGCAATAAAGGTTGGCGTCTGAATATCCCAAATATACAAGCTGGGATCACCTACTCCATATACGACGCAGTCCAAATCACCATCATTGTCCATGTCAGCAATCGATGTCGTATTCTCCTGAGTATAAAATGGAGCAAACTCTACCACGCTATGAATTAAGGTAAACTCAAATGTGGTTGGATGAACAGAAAACACAAATGGCCCAGCTACTAACTCAAGCCCATCACAATCGGGACAATCGGTAGAGGCAGGTAAAACATCAACGGGAATTCCCACTCCATACTGATAATAAAAAGGGAAAATATCTAAGGGGACAGAACTTAGAATTTCTAAATTTTGAGTATTAATCAAATGCCCTAAAGCAAAAATTTCAGGAATACCATCTTGATTAAAATCAGCCATGGTATGTTTCCCCGAAAACCAGCCTCCAAAGTTGGCAGAGGGAAGATCATTAGTTCCAGTAAAGCTTCCATCATGTTCCAATCGCACAACTTCTTCGCTGATCAAAAATATTTCTGCTGTTCCATCCAAGTCAATATCAGCGATCAAAGGGCCACCGGTTTCTATATTTCCAACTGTCCAAATTGTACTTCCATCACTCCCATCAAGTAACCGAACTATCTTTGCTGGACGTCTTCCTTCCAGCACTCCCACGATACCATTTCCTGCCAAATCACCTCCCATTGGTTGTCCACCTAACGGATTCAAATTAAATGGAGCAGTTGAAGTATTCCATTTTAATTTCATTTCAAAGTCATTATAAATTGGAGGATCACAACCTTCTTCCTCACATGGTAAAAATGAGTTATTGACACAGCTTATCGTTTCACAACAATCAGGATCATAGCAATCTATCAAACCATCACCATCATCATCCAACCCATTGTCACATATTTCTGTACTTGAACTATTTCCTAAAACGGTAATAATCGTACAAGTATCAGTTTGACAAATTCCATTTTCTGCCAAGAGACAAACACTATAAAATCCAGCAGCAGTTGAGGAGAATTGATAGTTTGGATCAGCACTCACTTGAGTTCCATCAACAGTCCAGAAGGTCGAAGTTGCACCAATCGAATTATCAATAAAATTGACAGGCGTATTGATGGAAACTTGCAGAGCATCAACTGTAAGTGCTGCTTCTGCACCACAGAGAACAGTTATATTTTGAGAAAATGTAGCGACACAATTTGGATCATCATTCGTGATCGTCAAGGTAACTTCAAAAACTCCTAGACTATTAAAAGTATAAGTGATTCCATCGAAAAAAACTTGGTCAATGGTCCAGTCAAAGTATAATCCACCAACAGAGGTATTCGTAAAATTGACGGTACTTCCCAAATCAATAGTATTATCGGATACTTCAAAATTTGCAATAATGGGAGTTGGGCAAGCAGTTGAACAACCTGGGGAATCCAATAAGCTGCTTCGAATATCTACAATTGAATTTTGCATTCGAATGGTTTGTCCTGCTGTGAAATTAGTCAAGCATTGGAAAAAACCATAGTCCATGAAGTTAGAAGAATTATCATTTTGATCCACCATAAATGGATTGTTAGGATCAGCAGAGTTTACATCTGAGTTACAAGAATTGATAGATGAATTACAAGGAGCAGGCACAGCAGTTTGATCGGGTGGAGTATCACATACTCGATCGCCATTTGAGATGCAATCGTCATTTTGACAACCACCTTCGAAGGTATGGTAAAGTCCTAAATAATGCCCCATTTCATGAACGGTGACACTAGAGTTAGCAGGATTAACTCCGAAATATTCTGCCTCTTCCACAATTCCGTCAATATCAGAACCATGTGCTGATGGAAAATAAGCATAGCCTGCTGTCCCACAATCACCTGTAACATCACAGATTTTTCTGACCAACCAAATGTTGATATAATTATTTGGATCCCATCGAATTAAATTCTTTAAATCAAGATCTTCGGTTTCCAAAACCATTTCAGTCAGAGGAGAAACAACTCGATTAATACCCGTGGTGAAATTCCCATTAGGATCTTGCGTAGCTAAACAAAATTGAATACCTGTATTTACTCCAAAAGTTTGAGAATAATAATCTTCATTCATAAATGCTGCATTTAAATCCGCGACACCTTGAGTAACCTGAGCATCTGAAATATTTTCATCGCCATTATCATGAATAATATGAACGACTACCGGTAAGTCGAATTGACTGATTGATTCCGAAAGTAAATTTTTGGTAGTCTGAGATAGCATTTGTTCTTCCCATTTTTGATGTTGAATTTCAAGTTTAGGATTTTTTGCAATAGCATTTTCCCAACTTGATTTTTGACTACAAATCAAATGAGGAGCGATCAAGGTATCTCTAATTTCACTTGTTTCTTTTTGGAAAAAAAGATTTGAATTTGTAGAAAAACTGAAAGTAGAAAAGAGTATAAAAAGCGAGGTGATCCAAAAAAATGTTTTAGTTAGACTTTGATTTTTCATTGTAAGAGATTTTTAAAAAGTAGAAGTATTGTTTTGATAAAGTGTTCTCTACCTGTAGTATGTCGCCAAATGAAAAATGGTTATTAAAAAGTACCTTTTTTTATGATGAGATCATTTTAGGGAAATTTAAATTGGTCAAACACGTTTGATTTTAGTCTTTATTTTGATTTTTTTAAATAATATTTTTAACTGCCCTTTTGTCTTACTTTTTTTCAAAAAATGCCAATACTGGTGAGATCCTACCGTATTCTCGTAATGGCACATCTATTGACTTTTAACATTAAGAATTTATTACATTTGCAAAATTGTCAAAGTGGCAATTTTAGATTTTAAGAAACCATTTAGGAGGCAGTTGATTTTAGTTTATTAAGAGGATTTTTTTTACAAAAAACAATGTTATTCTTTTTAATTTTTTCCAAAGAGAGTAACTAATAATTTATACAACAATATGATGTTTGAAGATTTTTTTTACCCGCAAGGTGTTGATGATGATACAGAGTTTATGCCCTTGTTCCAAGTCGATGAAGGAGAAGATGATACCACTTCGGATGATGAGTATTCTGAAATAGTTCCAGTTTTAGCTTTAAAAAATACAGTCCTTTTTCCGGGGATTGTTATTCCAATTACGGTTGGTCGAGACAAGTCATTGAAGGCAATTCAAAAAGCTTATTCAGGTGATCGGATGGTTGCGGTGTTGTCGCAAAAAGATGCGAAGGTCGAAGATCCAAGTTTTGATGATTTGTACCACACAGGAACAATGGCTCGAATTATAAAATTATTGAAAATGCCCGACGGAACAGCAACAGCTATTTTGCAAGGGCGAAAACGATTTGCAGTTTCTGAATTGACGAAAACGACTCCTCACTTGGAAGGACGAATTTCAGTCGTTGCAGATGTGCCAGCAAAGAATGAATTAGAATTTGATGCAATCATTTCTTCGATCAAAGATATGGCAAAACAAATCATCGAACTCTCTCCACAGATACCTTCGGAGGCTGTCGTGATTTTAAAAAATATTAATAAAAATTCTTTTCTCCTTAATTTTATTGCTTCCAATCTAGGAATCAAAATTCCTGCAAAACAGCAGATTTTGGAAACTCATGAATTGGACAAACGAGCAGAAAGTATTTTGCATCACATGGATAATGAGTTGCAATTATTAGAACTCAAAGATAAAATCGAAGGGAAAGTTCGAGGCGATATAGAAAAACAACAACGAGATTATTATTTGAATCAACAACTTAAAACAATTCAAGAAGAGCTTGGTGGAAATCCTCAAGAAGGAGAGTTGAAGTTGATGATGGAAAAAGCAGAAACCAAAAAATGGCCAACTGCTATCGGTGAAGCTTTCAAAAAAGAGATCACTCGTTTAGGTAGAATTAATCCGCAGGCGGCAGAGTATTCTGTGGTTTTCAACTATGTTGATTTGTTGTTGGAGTTACCTTGGAATGAATTTACGGAGGATAAGTTCGATTTAAAAAATGTCAAAAAAGAATTGGATAAAGATCATTTTGGTTTGGAAAAAGTGAAAGATCGAATCTTGGAACACTTGGCAGTTTTGAAATTAAAAGGAGATATGAAGTCGCCAATTATTTGTTTGGTTGGCCCTCCAGGAGTAGGAAAAACTTCCTTGGGTCGGTCGATTGCAAATGCCTTGGGGCGAAAGTTTGTAAGAATGTCTCTCGGTGGATTGCATGACGAATCTGAAATCAGAGGTCATCGAAAAACTTATATCGGAGCAATGCCCGGGCGAATTATTCAGTCTATTAAAAAAGCAAAAACTTCGAATCCTGTTTTTATTCTAGATGAAATAGACAAAGTAGGAAGAGATCATCGAGGTGATCCATCGTCGGCTTTGTTAGAAGTTTTGGATCCAGAGCAGAATGAAACGTTCCAAGATAATTATTTGGATTTGGAATATGACTTGTCGAAAGTGTTGTTTATCGCAACGGCAAATTCGTTGAGTACGATTCAGCCAGCTTTACTTGATCGAATGGAAATTATCCAAGTGAGCGGGTATTCGACTGAGGAAAAAATTCAAATTGCGAAAAATCATTTAGTGCCAAAGCAACGAAAAGCGCATGGGCTAAAAGCAAAGAATGTAAAATTTTCTCCAAAGATTTTAAAAGAAATTATTGAAGGATATACTCGAGAGTCAGGTGTGCGTGGTTTGGATCGACAGATTGCTGGAGCGATGAGAGGTATTGCCAAACGAGTGGCGATGGAGGAAAAATATGATGTGAGTTTGAAATCAGAAATGGTGCTTGAATTATTAGGGCCAACGAAGTTTTCGAAAGATATGTATCAAGAAGCGCATGTCGCAGGAGTAACAGTTGGCTTGGCTTGGACGCAAGTTGGAGGAGATATTTTATTTATCGAATCAAGTTTGAGCAAAGGAACAGGCAAATTAATTTTGACTGGAAATCTTGGTGATGTGATGAAAGAGTCTGCAACGACTGCCTTGACTTATTTGAAATCGAATGCAGAGAAATTCGAAATTGATCCAGATATTTTTTCCAAAAAAGATGTGCACGTGCATGTGCCTGAAGGTGCGATTCCAAAAGATGGCCCATCAGCAGGAATTACCATGTTAACTGCTTTGGCATCTGCATTTAAAGATAAACCTGTGAAATCTCACTTGGCGATGACTGGTGAAATTACTTTACGTGGGAAGGTTTTGCCAGTTGGTGGAATCAAAGAAAAAATCTTAGCAGCTAATCGAGCAGGTATTAAAGAATTAATTTTGTGTCAAGTCAATAAAAAGAATGTTGACGAAATTGAAAAAAACTATATCAAAGGTTTGAAGTTTCATTATGTCGATCGGATGGATGAAGTTTTGAAAATCGCTTTGAAATAAAATTTAGTTGATCAGGTAATCAGTAAATCGGGCTCCCGATAGACTGATTACCTAATTCCTGATCAACCTTGTTAAATGTCTGTTAAGTGAAAAAAACGGACATGATTTTATACCTTTCCCAACGTTTCCTTCCTGAGTTTTCGTTATCTTTATTGAAGTTTAGAATAGTACTATTCTAATTATCGCAAGTTTTTATTTTAAAAATCAACTAATCTAGGTGAGGCTTGTTTAATAAAGTAAGAATCCATTGTTACATTTGAGAAAAGAAAAATTCGACATGAAATTTAAATATTTAGTTTTTACATTTTTAGCATTTTTGTTGACGAGTGAATTGTCAGCTCAATTTGATAGAGATAGTAGTTTGATTCAACTTTCTGGGATGATATTGGATGGTTCGAATGAGCAACTGATGCCTATTCCATATACCAATATTTTTATTAAAGATTCTGGACGAGGAACTTATTCAGACTTTAGTGGATTCTTTTCCATTGTAGCAGAAAAAGGGGAAGAGGTGGAATTTTCTGCAATTGGTTATCAAACGGTAATCTTCACAGTTCCTGATACTCTGAATGAACAACGATATTCGATCGTACAATTAATGACGCAGGATACGATTAATTTGCCAGAGGCGATTGTCTTTCCTTGGCCGAGTCGAGAGCATTTCAAACAAGAATTTTTGGCGATGGATGTTACTGCTCAAATGCAGCAGCGAGCAGTTGCGAGTTTGGCAGAAGATGCATTAGCTCGAATGAGAAATACAGTTCCTGTTGATGGAAATGAAAGTTCTGATTTTTACCTCAGACAACAAGCACGTAATTATTATCACGTCGGGCAAACTCCTCCAATGAATATTTTTAGTCCAGTTGCTTGGAAGCAATTTTTTGATGCATGGAAAAAAGGAGACTTTAAAAAGAAGAAGAAAAAAGAAAAGAAAAAATCTGATAAGCCGAAGAATAATGCTTTAGGGTTTTAGTTCTTTTTAAAAAATAAACCGAGGGCTGTTAGTATAATTAAGTGCTAACAGCCCTCGGTTTATTTTTCATTTCCACCCAGGTCCTAATTTTTTACCTGATAATGGATATGGTTCTCTAATATCATTTAATTCATTTGGAGATTCCCCTTTTGTAATTCTTTTGTGCATCTCTAGTAATAATTTTAGACTGTCAATTACACCTTCGAAACTAGAGTCATCTGCTTGGATTAATTTAGTCAAAGCAGATTGAGTTCCTTGCCAGAAATAATTTCGATTTTCGATAGTAAACTCTCTTAAATCGAAAACTTGCATGATACTTTCATTGGTATCAATTTTAATAAAACCTCCATATCCATTTGGGATGTCGTTATCATCAGGAACGAATTGGCTGAGGTATTCGGAAAATGGTTTAGCACCTTCAATCTTTTCAATTTCTGAATTAATAAAACTGAGAAAATAACCCATGCCTTCTACTCTTTGAGCAAAACATCTTCCATCTTCTAAATACCAAAACCCTGAAGCCATAGTCTTTATTTTTATGAAAATTAGCCAACCTCCACCATTACCATCTTCCTCAATCGTTTAGGTACCTGAAATCTCGGCCCTAATTTCTTCTCATACATTTCACATTTTTTAATAAAATCCTCCACACCATAATCAGTTACAAACTGATAAACTCCACCTTTGAAAGCAGGAAATCCCCAACCAAAAATACTTCCTAAATTACCTTCCTCTTCCGTTTTTATAATTCCCTCTTGCAAGCACCAGAATGCTTCGATCACTTGAACAAAAAGTAATCGTTCAATAATTTCTTCTTTCGCAATTGAATTACTATGCGATGGAAAATGGTCATCCAACTCTTTCCAAAGTTGTTGAGCATCATTTTGATATTCATAAAACCCTGCTCGCATTTTTTTACCATGGCGATTAAAATCTTTTATCATTTTTAATAAAACATCAACTGCGGGATGGCGAATATATTTCGAGCCGTAAATTTCCGCAGCCTGATTTTCGTATTGTAAAACAATATTTAAAGATAAATTATCAGCTAAGGAAAGCGCACCTTTTGGCATTCCAGCTTGTAAACTCAAATTTTCAATCAACGCAGGTGCGTAACCTTCCTGCAACAAAGTGATGCCTTCGAGGATAAAAGTATTTTGAACTCGTGCTGCAAAAAATCCCCAATTGTCTTTTACCACAATCGGTGTTTTTCGAATTGCTTTGATAAAATCAAAAGCTTTGGCAATTGATTCGTCAGAAGTTTTTTTCCCTCGAACTACTTCTACCAAAGGTACTTCATCAGCAGGTGCAAAAAAGTGAAGCCCCACAAAATTTTCAGGACGAGCAGAAGCTGTTGCTAATTTTGTAATTGGAATTGAAATGGTATTAGTTGCAAAAAGTGAATATTCATCGAGATGGATTTCAGCCTCACGTGTCACATTAGCTTTGACATTTTGATTTTCAAAAACTGCTTCGATAACTATATCGCAATCTTTAAAATTTTGAGGATTATCCGTTGTCATTATTTTCTTCAAAATCTGAGGTACTTGTGGGGCAGTCAATTTTCCTTTTTCGACCATCTCATTTAACTTTTGTTCGCAAAGGTCTTTTCCTTTTTCCGCAACTGCTTTCGAGATATCTTTTAGTACGACTTCCATTCGATTCATCAAGCAAACGAAAGCTACACTTGACCCCATCAAACCAGCACCAATAATTCCTACTTTTTTTACTCTAAATTTTCCATAACCTTTTGGTCGACTACTTCCTTCTTTGATGGCATTGAAGTCGTACCAAAATGCTTTGATCATATTTTTGGCCTCTTTACTTTTCACTAATTCTGTAAAATACCGACTTTCAATTCTGCAAGCAGTATCAAAATCTACCAATGAACCTTCTGTCAAAGTATTTAAAATTGCAGCAGGAGCGGGATAATTATTTTCCGTATCACGCATGAGTTGAGCAGTCAATAAAGAAATGCGCTGACCCAATTCATTGTTTTTTGCACGACCTCCTGGAATCTTTCCATCAATCGTATCCCAAACTCTTCGCCCTTCTTGATTATCTAAAAGCCATTGCTTTGCGATCGACAACATCTCTTTTTCGTCTTTTGCCAATACATCAACGATGCCTGCTTCGAGTGCCTCTTTTGGTAAAAATCTTTTCCCATCTGCCAAAACATGATAAGCTTTTTCTACTCCTAAAGTCCACAACATTCTAATCACACCTCCGCCGCCAGGCATAATCCCGAGCGTCACCTCAGGATGTCCCAATCGAGTTTTTGGGTCATCAATAGCTACCCGATAATGGCAAGCCAAAGCCAACTCAAAACCAGTTCCCAAAGCCGAACCATTGATCGCAGCCACTACGGGAACACCTGGACTTTCCAGTTCTCGGAAAAAGTTTTGCATGGTTTGAGAGAAGTCAAAAATAGCTTTTGAGTCGGTTGCTTGATGCAAATAATCTAAATCACCACCTGCTAAAAAATTATTTTTGGCAGAAGTAATGATGATGCCTCGGAGAGAACCTTTGGCTTTTTCCTTTTTGAGGTGTTCCATTACCGGAGTGAATTGAGCACCAATTTTATGATTGATGATATTGATATTTCGTCCTTCCATGTCTAAAGTAAGGGTGACGATATTATCAATGTCTTTTTTATAGCGAATCATCTGAATGAAGAGTTTTGTTTTTTACTACATAGGTACATAGAAAACATAGTCTCGTTTTTATGAAACACCTATGTGTTCTATGTACCTATGTGGTAAAAAATATTTAGTTCAAAAATCTATTGTAGAATAACCTTTAAACGAGTGGTTACTTTTTTAGGTCTAGTTTTTTGCAAAAATAATTATAAAAATGAGCAATACGAATAACTAAGATTCAATTCATCTTATTTTTTATAAAATCGGTAGATTAATCCTTCGTTTAAGAATTTGTACGTTTATATTTGTAGAAATTAATTTTGAAATTTGTTTAAACTAAAAATATAAATCATGGCAAAAAGAAAATTGCAAATGACTGCTTTCTCTCGATTTTTTTTATTCTTAATCATTTTTTTACCATCACTTTTCTTCGGAGTTTCTTATTTAAAAGGAGAAGATGGAGTTCAAACAATTAAGGATTTGATTGGAATGGAATCTTCTGAATCATCAAATACCGAAAATGCTGCTGCAACAAAACCTGCTTCTGAAACATTTGTCAATGGTGAAGTAAAAAGGTTGCAAGATGAATTAGATGAAAAAGAAAGTCGATTGAAAGATTTGTATCAAGAAAATGAATTGTTGAAAAAACAAGCTGACGATGCAAAAGCAGACTTGAAAGAAGTGACCGAACAATTGGAAACAATTAAAAAGGCTATTGGTCAATAACTTCTTTTTTCAAAAAAAACAAAACCTCTTAATTGACAAGTTGAGAGGTTTTCTTTTTAGATTAAAAACTTATTTACCCATCGTAAAACTTATTTAATTTAAAACTATCTCCATTGGTTTTCGTAAAAAAAATAACGACTTTTGCGACTTATTTTTTTAACCTATTTTAAAATACAAAAATCTTTACCGATGATTAAGATACTCGTAAACGATGGAATTCATCCTGACGGAAAACAAATGATGGAAGCTGCAGGATTCCAAGTGGATACAGATAAAGTAGCTCAAGAAGACCTTCCTAAAGTGTTGCCAAATTACGATGCAATCGTAGTGCGTAGTGCGACTAAAGTTCGACAAGCATTAATTGACCAATGTCCAAATCTAAAAGTCATCGCTCGTGGTGGAGTAGGGTTGGATAATATCGATGTGGATTATGCTCGTGGAAAAAATATTCAAGTGATGAATACACCTTTGGCTTCTTCGCAAGCAGTTGCGGAATTAGCGTTTGGGCATATGTTTACCGTTGCTCGGTCTTTGCATGATGCCAATCGACAAATGCCAACTAAAGGTGATACCGAATTTAAAATATTGAAAAAAGCTTACTCGAAAGGAATTCAATTGCGAGGAAAAACTTTAGGTATTTTTGGTTTTGGAAATATTGGACAAGAGACTGCTCGAATTGGAGTTGCTTTGGGAATGAAAGTTTTGCCAGTTGATCCAGTAATTAATGAAACGGAAATTGGTGTAAATGTTTTTAATTCTGATGAGGTGAAATTATCAGTAAAATTAAATACGGTAAGTTTGGAAGAGATGTTGGCGAATGCTGATTTTATTTCATTACACGTTCCTTTCATTGGTAAGCCATTTTTCTCAGATGCTGAATTTGCTCAAATGAAAGATGGAGTTGTTTTAGTAAATTGTGCTCGTGGAGGTACGGTTGATGAAGATGCTTTGTTAAAAGCATTGGAAAGTGGAAAAGTTGCAGCGGCTGGTTTGGATGTTTTTGAAAATGAACCGACTCCGAGGAAAGAATTATTGGAACATCCAAGAGTTTCCTTGACTCCGCATATTGGTGCTTCGACGATGCAAGCGCAAGCGAATATCGGGAAAGAATTAGCAGATCAATTGATTGCATTTTTTGGATAAAATGTGATTTTAGTTTTATAACAAAGCGGGAATGAACTTATGGTTTGTTCCCGCTTTTTGTTTTTTAACTCTGTGTAAAAAAACAGTTTTATAAATTTAAAAATTTTGGATGTTTCACCTGAATTTATTTTTAGGAAATAAATATCTGAGTCTAAACTGTTCACATTTATTTCTTCAAACTGTTCTCCTTTTTGTTTTTTTATTAAATAATAATCTTAAATAATTTGATCTTGTATATTTAAAATTTGAAAACGTATGTGTATTGTTTTTTGTAAAGAACGAATTTTGAAGAAATTCATTTGTTGAATTTGGAAAAATATTATTCTTTTGATTTTGAATAGGTTCTAAATTTTGGTTGGAAATTGAAAACGACTAAAGATGAGTTTCTGTTTAGAGCAAATCATTAACTTGTTCTGGTGATTGAAATTGTTTCCAATTATTTTACGGCATGGAATTAAAAGAGAAAAGTAAAAACAGTAAAGAAAGGTATGTTGAAATTTTTCATGCAATTAGTTTTTCTTTAGGAAAAATTATTTCTAAAATTACACAAAAGAATTTTAAGCCGATTTTAAAATTCTTTTGATTTTGTTTTCTTATATAAAAATTAGAAATGGATAAGAATATTTTGATGACTGGACTTGGGGTTTTATTTATTTGTTTAGGTGCTATGATTGCATTTAATTTTCATTGGAACGAAACTGACATTCCCATCACAGGTCAAAGCCTAGCAGTTTTAGTTGTCGGATTTGTACTAGGACGAAAAAGAGGATTGCTTGCCATTGCGATTTATTTAATTTTAGGGTTAGTAGGCTTGCCCGTTTTTGCAAAAGGTGCCTCAGGGATAGAAACATTTATTGGCGGGAGTGGTGGATTTCTGTATGGATTTTTAGTAGGTGGTTATGTTAGTGGAGTGTTGCAAGAAGAAGGATATGGTAGAAGGTTTTTACATTGTTTAGCTGCGATGACAATTGGAACAATGGTAATTTTAGTTTTCGGAATTGCCCAACTTACTTTTTTATACGGTTTTGAAAAAGCATTGGAATATGGATTTTTTCCTTTTTGGCCTGGAGCAATCGTAAAAATATTTTTGGGAGCAGCAATCATTTATTATATTCCAAAAGAAAAATATTTAGGAAAAAGGCTTTAGTATTTATTTGACGTTAAACGTTTGGCGGTCGGACACACAATTTCATATTAGAATAAATTCTTTTTTGAAAAAAAAATAAACAAGAACAATGAATCAAAAACGAAGAACATTTATCAAAACATCAGCAGCGCTCGGTTTGGGATTTCCCTTTTTGGGTTGCTCTTCAGAAATGGCAGAAGCAGTTATGAAATCAAAATATACTGAAACGATTGGCTTGCAATTGTGGACAGTCAGAAATCAATTAGAAAAAGATTTTGCCGGAACAATTAAGAAATTAGCCAGTCAAGGGTTTTATCAAATCGAAACGATGGATATGGTACAAGCTAAAAAGGTTGCACCAATTGCTAAAGAGGCAGGTTTGAGAATTAAAAGCACCCATGTTTTAAGTGCCTATTTTACTGGACGGTGGGATTTGCGAGGAATAGATTCACCACGTAATTTTGACAAATTGATTGAGGATGCTAAAAAATTAGGAATCGAACATTTAGTAGTAGGATACCTTTTTGATCAAGAACGGAGTTTGGATGACTATAAAAAATTATCGAATGCATTTAATGTAGAAGGAGAAAAATGTGCAAAAGCTGGAATTACACTTGGCTATCATAATCACAATTTTGAATTTGATAAAGTAGACGGAGTTGTTCCTTATGAATTGATGATGAGAACTTTTGATCCAAAATATGCCCAGTTTGAACTAGATGTTTTTTGGGCAAGTGTTGCTGGAATTGACCCTGTGGAGTTGATGAAAAAAATGAAAGGACAAATTCGTCTGCTTCACTTAAAAGATAAAAAGAAAGGTCAACCAAATGTTATGGATACTGGTGACGTGCCAGAGGAGGCTTATAAAGAATTAGGAAATGGTGTGGTCGACATCAAATCGATTGTGAAGTTAGCAGAAGAAACTGGAGTGGAATATTGTTTTATAGAACAAGATCATTCGCCTGATCCAATTGCGAGTACTAAGATGAGTATAGATTGGTTAAGAAAAAATGTTTGAAAAAAAACGATTAATGATGGAAGGTTGATAGTCGCTTCGCTTGAAAATAATACTATTGTATGATTAATAATCCGTCAAGCGAAGTGATTGTCAATCTTCCATCGTCAACCGATTTTTTTTCCTCACAAAAATTCATTCTTGACTTGAATCACTTCACCCATAATACTTAAAGCAATTTCCTTTGGAGTTTTTGCTTTAATATCCATTCCGATAGGTGAATGTATTTTTTCTATTTCTTCTTCCGAAAATCCCTTTTCTAATAATCTACTAACTCTTTTTGCATGGGTTTTTCGACTGCCCAATGCTCCGATATAACCAATTTCAGAACGTAATAAAATTTCTAATGCATTGTCGTCAATTTTAGGATCATGTGATAAAACGATAGCGTAAGTGTAAGTATCTAATTTAAATTGATATAAAATCTCCGAAGGATATTTTTCAAAAATAAAATCAGGTTGAATGTTGAATTGAGTTTTATTGGTAAAAATTCCACGAGGATCGATGACAATAGTCTGGAAATTATACATTTTCGCTAGCTGAACTAGATCAACGGTAATGTGTGCTGCTCCGATAATTAACATCTGATTTTTTCGAGGAAATACTTGAGCGAAATATTTGACTTTTTCTACTTCTACTATTTGATTTTTTCTTTCTTGAAATGCTCGGAGACCTTCTTCTTTTAATGCTGTCGTTAAGGTATTTATATTACTTCCAATCATTTTACCATCGGGCAAAATTAATGCATGTTGACCTTTCCCATCTTCCAATCGAGTCATCAAAATACAGCCTTGGTTATTCTCTAAGCAGTCTTCTAATTTTTTCCAAATCAATTCTTCCTTTTCATCTGTCCCTAAAAACGGTTCGACATAAACATCTATTTTTCCACCACAACTGAGTCCAACTTCCCATGCTTCGTCATTGGTCACTCCAAAAGAAAGTTGTTTTCCTTCTCCATTTTTTAAAAGTAATAATGCAGATTTGACCACCGCACCTTCTACACATCCACCGCTGACCGAACCTGCCATTTCCATATCTTCCGAAATAATCATCGATGAACCAATTGGACGAGGAGAAGAACCCCAAGTTTTGGTAACTGTCGCAATGGCAAATTTTTTATTGATTGATTTCCACTCTTGGATTTTTTTTAATAAATCTTTCATATTATTGTTTTTTTTTAGGGAGTCAGGCGGTCAGATTGTTCGCTGCGCTCTTGGTCAAGAGTTGGAGAATATCGAATATCGAACAAGAATTTGAGAATTAAGAAGTTTGACGAAATTTCTCAAGAAAGAAAACTAATAATATAGTCAAAATTCTCAAATCGATATTCTCCAGCATCTGACTTCTGATTGGAAATGCAACTTAACGTTTTTATGAAAAACAAAAAAATATTAGTAGGGACAAGTAAAGGTCTTGTCGTATTTGGGAAAAGAGAAAATAGATGGAAAATAGAGAAAGTACATTTCCTCGGTTTGCCAGTAAGTACAATTTATAAAAATGAGTATACGGACACTTGGTGGGTAGGTTTATCACATCGCCATTGGGGGCAAAAATTACATTTCTCAAATGATGAAGGTCTAAATTGGGAAATGGTTTCCGCTCCGAAATACCCAGAAGGCGCAGAAATCTATCAAGGGAAATCTGCAACATTAAAAAAAATATGGTGTATTTCTCACGCTGGAAAAGATAACCCCAATGGCTTATGGATTGGAACAGAACCTGGTGGATTATTTTATTCGAATGACAATGGAAATCATTTTGAATTAGTCGAAGGTTTGTGGAATCACTCTAGTCGTAAAGATCAAAATCAATGGTTTGGGGCTGGGCGAGATTTTCCATTTATTCATTCGATCGTAGTTGATCCACGAGATTCCAAACATGTTTATATAGCGGTTAGTTGTGCTGGAGTTTTTGAAACCAAAGATGGAGGTGCGACTTGGAATCCTAAAAATAATGGGTTGGTTGCGACGTATTTACCCAACCCAAGAGTCGAAGTTGGACATGATCCTCATTTACTTTTAGCTTGTGCAAAAAAACCAGATGTACTTTGGCAACAAAATCATTGTGGCATTTTTCGATCAACTGATGCGGGTAATAATTGGAAAAACATAAGTGATAAAAATGGAATTGCAGACTATGGATTTGCTCTAGCGATCGATCATGAAAATGAAAATCGAGCTTGGGTAATTCCAGCAGTAAGTGATGAAGTTCGAGTGGCGCATGATTTATCATTGACTGTTTGCCGAACAGAAGATGCTGGTCAAAATTGGAAACCACTTAAGAATGGATTACCAAAGGAACATTGTTTTGACATTGTATTTCGGCATTGTTTGGCAATTAATGAGAATGAATTAGTCTTTGGAACGACAACTGGTAATTTATACTTTTCAGAAAATTATGGTGAGGACTGGATTTGTTTATCCTCCAATTTAGCAAGAATAGAAGGTGTGATTACTGCATAAAAAAATAGCCGCACAACTCATTAAAAAACAAGCTGCACGACTTAAAACAACACCCTTAAAAAGAAAAGTCATTTTCTTTTTAAGGAGGAGTTCAACTCGATGGTTTTTAAAAGTTAATTTAGGTTAAGATTAAGAAACAGAAAAGTGTAGTAAGAGGGAGTTGTATAAAGTTACATGGCAAATATGGAATTAATTTATAGCTTTTCAAAACTCTCGTGAGATTAATTTTATTTAATCTATATTAAATGTAAAAGCCTCATCCAAATTACATTAGATAAGGCTTTCTAATAACGTGTGTTAATCATTAATTGTTACAACAAAAGTATTGCATTCGATGTAATATTCAAAAGAGAAAAAACTAATACCTCCAAAACTACCCAGAAGGGTAGGGGCAGTTTAGATAAAGAACAAAAATATTAATTATCAAAATTTTTGTTGAAAAATTTTTTTATTATTCCTCCTTTTGATTTGACATGAGTTTTTTTGTAAATACTTTTTACATGATATTTTAGTCCGTTTATGGTAAGTCCTAGTAATGGAGCAATTTCTTCGTAAGTTTTTCCATCAATGACAAATTGAATAATTTGTTTTTCTTTTTTGGATAATTCATTTTTAGATGGAACAAAAAGAGTTGATTTTCTAGGGTGAAAATGTTTAATTAATCTTCGAGCCACTTCTGGTGACATTGCTGCACCTTGATCTATCACCTTGAGTAATTGTTTTTCTATTTCTTCAAATGTCAAATTTTTTAGGAGGTAACCAGTAGCTCCAGCAGTAAGTGCTTGAAAAATTGATTTGGAATCATTTAAGGACGTGAGCATAATTATTTCGGGGTCAATCTTTAATCGTTGAATATGATTAACTCCTTTAATTCCACTTATTCCAGGTAGATTAATATCAACTAAAATGAATTCCAACTCTAAGTTGTGATGAAAATATTTAATAAATTTTTCAATACTATTCACCGCAAATACACATTCAAAAACGGTTGAATTTTGAGTGAAAAAATCTTTGAAGGATTCACGATATTCTTGATTATCTTCTATGATTGCAATTTTAATCATCTTAATCATTTGGTTATTAATTGACTGTTACTTAGTAAGAGAATCTAATTCAATTTGTAAAAAATAACTATTAGAAGTTTCTTTGATTTCCGTGTTTCCTTTTAACTCTGATACTCTTTTTTTAATGTTAATTATACCTTTACCTGTAGAGTTTGGGTTTTCTTTTTTTGAGTTATAATTATTAAAAAAGGATAAATAAAATTTGGAATCATTTCTTACTTTTATTTCAATAAAATTAGAATTAGTGTGTTTCTGAATATTATTCACAGCTTCTTTAAAAATCATCAATAGGTGATGTTTCACATCCATGGATAAGGGGGTTGATTCATCTAAATTTTCTTTGTTGAATTTAATCTGTATATTTTTATTATTCAGTTTTATATAATCGAGATAACTTTCCATTTTTTCAAGTAGGAAACTCAACTCTCTTTCTTCATTATCTAATGTCCAAATTACATCGACCACATTTTGGATAGCTTCATTACTCTTGATTACCAATCGATCAATTCCTTGGTTTACTTCATTCGAATTTTCTGGAATTTTTAATTTTTTAGCTATTCGAGTGATACTATTTAAATTACTTCCCACATCATCATGCAGATCTGCCGCAATTTTTTGCCTAAATCGCTCAAGTTGTTTTTTTTGGTTTTTCTTGAAAAAATAAAAAAGTGAAAATAATAATACAAAATAGATGGCAGCTAAGAGTGCAATGAAAATATTTTGATTTTTATTTTGGAGCAACAATACCTCATTTTCTGCTTGTTTTTGTTGGACATTGTATTGAATTTGCAATTTCATTACCTCTTTATTTTGTTGTTGCTTAAGAAGTTCTTGATTAGCTTGATTAGATTTATTTGACCAAAATAAAGCGTCTTTATATTTTTTTTGCCCTAGATAAGCATCGGAGAGTTTTTGATAAAAGCGGTGAATATTTTTTTGAAGGTTGATTTGTTCACAAATTTCAATTCCTTCATATGCAGCATCGATGGTTTCTTGGTATTTGGCTAACTTTAAATACCATTTAGTTTTCATTTCAATTATTACCGCTAAAATCTGTAAATTTTCATGTTGCTTAGCCAAATTATAAGCCGTATTAATCTTGTTGAATCCAACTTCAATTTCTCCTATTCCAATTTCGGCAAATCCTAAATTAGCAAGAGTTAATTCATAGTAGTCATCATATCTAGAATCAATCAAAAAAGTAATTGCCTCATTTAATTTTTCAGCTGCTTGGTGATATTCTTGTTTTTTGATATAAGAATAGCCTATGTTATTTAGCAATTTGGCTTGCCTAATGGTGTCTTTGGCTTCAACGAACATTTTTAATGCTTTTTCGTGATATTCAAAAGCTGCCTCGGTGTTTTCCATATCCATATTAATCAACCCAAAAGTGTTGAAAATATCCGCTTTTAAAGACTTATTGTTGGTTTTTTTAGCATACTCAAGCGCTTGATTCAAGAGGAGTTGAGCTTCCTTTAGATTAGATACTAACCAATTCCAGATAGCTAAACTGTTAATTGCTTCAGCGATTAAATTATTATCACCATAGGTTTTTAGGATAGGAATAATTTCATCTAAAATATCTTTTGTCTGTTGGAAATCTCCTTTATCATTAAGTTCCTTAACTAAAGAGAAAGTTGATTTCCAAAGCTTAGTGTAATTAGTTTTTTCATTTAATAAAGGTGAAATTTGATTATAGTAGTAGACACTTGAATCTATATCGATAGACTTACAGATCTCGATTAAATCTAAATAAATATCTATTTTCGATGAATCTGTAGTAGTTAACTGAAGTTGACTGAGCAAGGGATTAATCTCATTTTGTTGTCCAAAAAGAGTTAGGGGAGAGCAAATCAGAAAAAGAAAAAATAATATATTTCTCAAAAGAGTAAATTTTTAATTCTCTAAATTTTCTGTTTGAGCACGCAAAAAATTCAATGAAGTTATTTTAAAATGTCTGCTGAAACCGAGCGGAAAGGCTTGTGATTATTGGCGAAGCTCTTTTTGAGTTTCACCCCCTTTGGGTTGGGACGAAAAAAAGCTGAAGTCCAATAACCACAATGCTTTCTGCGTAGGTCAGCTAGACATTTTAAAACAACTTCAATATTAAAGATGATAAAAAAATCTAATCTAACAAATTAATTAAAAACCACCTAATCAGGCAGGTTTCTTAAATGTTCTATTTAAGAATTAGTCAGATAGATTCCTTTTGCAAGAACTCATTTCGCAAATTTTTATTTTCTTTTAAAATTTCAAATAATATAATTTTTAACTTTTCAGTAGAAAGATTATTAATAATGGATTGTACTTTTTTGATTTTTCCAGAATGAGGATTTTTGGCAAGATCGGAGTATTTTAAAAAATTAAAAACCGCAATTTTGTGTTTGCAAAATTCTCCTAGGTCATAAGGACAAGTACATCTACTTTTTACAATTTTTTCACCATGCAATTCTATGATGATGTGATAATTTTCGGAGCCAGCAATAATGGCCTCCCAAAGACCTTGATCTATTTGTTCGATAGTTAGAATATTTCCTTCTTGGTAATATTGAAGGCCTCGTTCGAGGAGACGAGTATCTATATTTTGTTCAAAATTATTGACTGTCATGGTTTGTTTTTTCCAAAAATAAAAAACCGCAACACTTTATTCAAGTATTGCGGTTTTAATATTTTGCAAAATGATTTTTTAATTCATCATCTCTTTCGCTTTCACAATTGCATTTGCCAATCCATTGATATCCTTTCCTCCAGCAGTTGCGAAGAAAGGTTGCCCACCTCCTCGGCCTCCAATTTCGGCAGCAAGTTCATTGACGATTTTTCCAGCATTCAAGCCTTTTGCTTCGACGATACTTTTACTGATGGAAACCATGATTTGTGGTTTCCCTTTTACTTCAGCAGCGAAGACGATTAATGCATCACCGAGCTCTTGCTCCAATTGCATCGCCAAATTTTTGATTGTTTTTCCATCGTTCAATGGAAGTTTTGCAGCAATGAAATTTACACCATCTTTTTGAGTAGCGTTCTTTTTCAAATCATCCTTCAATGCACCTGCTTGAGCATTTTGCAATTTCTCGATTTCTGTTGCCAATGTTTTATTTTCCTCCTGTAAGGCTTCCACATTTTGTACCGTTCGAGTTGGATTTTTAAAGAGGTTTCTGATCGTATTTAATTCTTGTAATTCTTTTGTTACAAAACTCTCAGCAGCTTCTGCTGTCACCGCTTCGATTCGTCGAACACCTGCTGCCACAGAGTCTTCTTTTAGAATTTTAAATAATCCAATTTTACCTGTTGCAGAAACGTGTGTACCTCCACACAACTCTTGTGAGAAGTCTTTGTCAAAAGTAATTACTCGAACAGTATCTCCATATTTTTCACCAAACAACATCGTTGCGCCTAGATTTTTTGCTTCTGCAATTGGCATATTTCTTACTTCTTCCAAAGCGATATTTTCACGGATACGTTGATTGACTATCTTTTCAATAGCCGCCACTTCTTCGTCTGTTACTTTTTGAAAATGAGAAAAATCAAAACGTAATCGTTTGCTATCTACATCTTGTCCTTTTTGTAAAGCGTGAGTTCCCAACACTTCGTGCAAGGCTGCATGCATTAAGTGAACTGCGGTGTGATTTTTTTCGATAGCATTTCTTTTTGCGGCATGAACTTCTGCTCTTGATAAATTACTGAAGTCTGTCGGGAAATTTTTCACGATATGAATAATCAAGTCATTTTCTTTTTGCGTATCAATGACTGCAATTTTTTCTTCCCCAAAAACTAACATTCCAACATCGCCTCGTTGTCCACCACTTTGTGCATAGAAAGGAGTTTTACTTAAGACGATTTGGTATTGGTTTTTATCTTTAATTTTGACTGTTCGATGTTTGACTACTTGAGCATCGGTTACAACCAAATCATCGTAACCAACGAACTCTACATTTGGGTTATTTGAAAGTTCTGTCCAATCGCCTGTTTCTTTTTTAGCGTCGTCTGAGGAATCTTTCTTTTGTTTAGCCATAGCAATATTAAAACCTTCCTCATCTACTGTCCAACCTTTTTCAGTTGCGATTAATCGTGTCAAATCAATTGGGAACCCATATGTATCTTTTAATTTGAAAGCAGTTTGACCATCAATTTGATTATTTTTTACTTCAAGGTTTTCAAAACGTTTTAACCCAGATTCCAAAGTTCTCAAAAATCCTTTTTCTTCTTCCATCACAACATTAGCGACAAAATCTTTTTGCGCTTCCAATTCTGGAAAAACATCTTTAAAATCTTCTGCCAAGATCATCACTAACTCATGTAAGACAGGTTTTTTTAAGTCCAAAAACGAATAGTAATATCTCACCGCTCGTCTTAAAATTCTACGAATCACATAACCTGCTCCAGTATTACTTGGCAATTGCCCATCTGCAATTGTAAAGCTAACTGCTCGAACATGATCCACTACCACTCGCATGGCAATGTCAGATTTAGCACTCAAGTCATAACTGTTATTATAGGTCTTACCTGATTTTTTTTCTAAGAAATTAATCGACGGCATAAAAATATCCGTTTCATAATTTGATTTTTTGCCTTGCAAAGCCATCGTCAATCGCTCGAATCCCATTCCAGTATCAATGTGTTTTTCTGGCAAATTCTCCAAACTACGATCAGCTTTTCGATTAAATTGGATAAAAACTAAGTTCCAAATCTCAATTACTTCAGGATCATCCATATTTACAAGCGTTGCGCCGTCCACTTTTGCTCGATCTTCATCGCTTCGTAGATCCACATGAATCTCAGAGCAAGGACCACATGGGCCAGTTTCGCCCATTTCCCAAAAATTATCTGATTTATCAAATAATAAAATTCGATCCTCTGACACATGTTTTTTCCAAAATTCCTTTGCCTCATTATCAGGTTCTAAACCATCTGATGTATCTCCTTCAAAAATAGACACATATAATCTATCTGGATCTAATCCATATTCTTTCGTCAATAATTCCCATGCCCAATTGATGGCTTCTTCCTTGAAATAATCTCCAAATGACCAATTTCCCAACATCTCAAACATCGTATGATGATAGCTATCAATTCCAACTTCCTCCAAATCATTATGTTTTCCACTTACTCTTAAGCATTTTTGAGTATCAGTTGCTCTCTTATTATCAGGAACCTGATTTCCCAAGAAGTAGTCTTTAAATTGATTCATTCCGGCATTGGTAAACATTAATGTCGGGTCATCTTTATTCACAATTGGCGCAGAAGGCACCACTTTGTGAAGCTTATTTTCAAAAAAATCCAAAAACTTTTGGCGAATTTCGCGTGATTTCATAATCGTTTTAAATTGTCAATGTTTAAAAAAGCGGTAAAACTGGAATGATATTTAATCTATTTATTCTTTTAAATAGTTTAATAAGTATATATCTATTAATAAAACGAGAAAAACAGAAAAAGTTATAATCAATTATTTGTTTATAATTTAACATTAATCATCAAAATACTTTTATTGTTCTTTAGGATTAAATTTAATATGTCACTTATTTGGTGAATATGTTAGTAAAAAAAATAATCCTTGGTGAAAATAATAGTTAAATTCTTTTGAAAAGTCAGTTGGCTAGAACTACATTTGCACTCGGTCACTATGAGAAGCTGATTTTTTATTAAAAATTCCCCCTGATCTCAATCGATTTTTAAAGAACGCAAAAGTAGGGATTTTTGATTAACGAATAAAGGACTCAATGAGAAAAGAAAAATTTGTCTATAATACGCAGACGCTACGTTATGAAAAGGTTGTAGAACCTTTAAACGTAAAAGTCTTTAAAGCATTTGGTTTTTTTAGTGCTGTAGCGGTTACAGCTATAGTTTTAGTTGGAATAATCTTTCAATTTTTTCCTTCTCCAAAAGAAGAGGCATTAATTAGAGAGATTAAACAAATGAAAAACCATTATGCCGAAATGAATAATCAAGTCACCATGATGTCTAAGGTTTTGGATAATATCCAAGAACGAGACGGAAGTGTACACCGGTTAATGTTTGGGATGGATCCTATCGATCAAGGTGTATGGGAAGGTGGAACGGGTGGATCTGATAAATTTCCTAACCTTACCAAATATAAAAATACTGCTCCAACTTTGATGGATGCAGAAATGCAAATCAAAAGATTGGAAAGCCAATTGGTCATTCAATCAAAATCATTAGAAGAGATTGAAGAGTTAGCAAGTAAAAGAGAAGAACAACTCGCATCAATTCCTGCCATTAAGCCTATTCGAGAAGATAAGTTGAAAAGAAATATCAAAAGCCTTTCAGGTTTTGGTCGCCGTATGCACCCTGTTTTCAAAAGAATGAAGATGCATACTGGTATTGACTTTACTTGTCCAACAGGAACTCCGATTCAAGCAACTGGAAATGGAATTATTGAAAAGGTAACGAAAAGTTCTTCTGGTTATGGACACCATGTAGTTATCAACCATGGATTTGGATATAAAACCTTGTATGGCCACATGAATAAGATTGATGTGAAAAAAGGTCAAAAAGTAACTCGTGGACAAAAAATCGGAGAAGTTGGTTCAACAGGAACTTCGACGGCACCACACCTTCACTACGAAGTAATATCACAAGGACATAAAGTAAATCCTATTCATTATTGTATGGATGGATTATCTCCAGAAGAATATCAACAATTAGCCAATATGGCAAGTACTGCGAACCAATCTTTTGATTAGTATTTTTCTTTTTGGAAAATAAAAAAACCTGTTAGGCGAAATAGCTTAACAGGTTTTTTGTTTTTACAGCTAATTTAATTTTATTTAAAAACTTAATGAAGTTAAACATAGAAAATACAACTTGCCGAAATTGTCAGACAGCAATGCCTGAACAATCATTATATTGTCCAAAATGTAGTCAGAAAAATACTGATGGACGGATTCCTATATTAAGTTTTGTCAAAGATTTATTGGAGAATCTTTTTAGCCTTGATTCGAAGTTGTTGAAAACATCGCTAGGGCTTTTTATTCCAGGGAAATTAACGAATGAGTTTTTTAAAGGAAAACATAGGAGTTTTGCGACACCTTCGAGGTTGTTTTTGGCGAGTGCGATATTGTTTTTTGCGATGGTGAGTGTGGTGGTTCAGGTGGAGATAAAAGATGAAGAATTTAAAGGCGGTCCTTTTGGAAACACAAAGGGCAAAAATAAAGAATTACTGAAGGTGCAGTTGACTCAGTTGAAAACGCTAAAAGAGAAATTTGGAGTTGATTTGGATGAAAAAATGCAAGGTATTTATGATTCGTTGGAACTCCAAATTAAGAAAAATATGGTCGATACTAATACGACTAATATTACTTTATGGAATAAACCTTACAAATTTCTAATCTCAGATATTGAACATCTTCCTGCTGATAGCATTATTCAAAAATACAATATTGAAAGTTTGATAGACCGAATGGTTTTTAAACAAGCACATAAATTAAATAAAAATCCCAAGTCGTTAATCTTCAAATTGATTAGTAATTTGACTTGGATGATGTTGTTATTGATTCCATCTATGGCATTGATATTCAAGCTATTATATTTTAGGAGGAAGAAATATTATGTAGAGCATTTAGTGTTTTTATTTCATACTCATGCATTTATTTTTTTAGTAGGAGCGATTATTTTAGGTATCATTCTTTTAGATATTGGGTTGACTCTCGAGAATGTAATGACACTTTTATCTGTAATTTTGATACTCTATTTTATCATTGCTTTGAGAAATGTTTATGAACAAAGTTGGTGGAAAACAATTCTTAAAACTTTGTTCATAAGCGTTAGTTATTTTTTTGTTTTTTTGATTTGTACTTCTCTTATCCTTATGGTGAGTTTTATTTTATTTTAAGAAAAAGAAGAAAAGAAGCCTCCTTTATTCTTTCTCATTTTTTCAGCATCTTTGCACCTTTACGAAAAGAACCTATTCAATAAATCATGAACATTTACGATACTTACGAAACCATCATAGGACTAGAAGTTCACGTCCAACTCGCCACAAAAAGTAAAGCATTTTGCGCTGACGACACCACTTTTGGCGCAGCTCCAAATACACATATTAGTGTTGTTTCCCTAGGTCATCCTGGTACTTTGCCTAAGATGAACAAACGTCAAGTTGAGTTTGCAGTTCGCCTTGGACTCGCGTTGAATTGTGAAATTAATCCTAGAAATACTTTTGATAGAAAAAATTATTTCTACGCAGATTTGCCGAAAGGTTATCAAATTACGCAAGATGTATCGCCAATTTGTTTAGGTGGACATTTGGAAATAAAAGTAGGCGAGGAGAAAAGAAAAATTCGTTTGCATCATATTCACATGGAAGAAGATGCAGGGAAATTGATTCATGATATTGACCCAAATCATTCGTTGGTGGACTTGAATCGTGCAGGAGTACCTTTGTTGGAAATAGTCACCGAACCTGATTTCCGGACAGCAGAAGAAGTGGATGTTTTTATGAATGCGATGCGTCAATTGGTTCGTTACCTCGAAGTGTCAGATGGAAATATGGAAGAAGGCTCGTTGCGTTGTGATTGCAATGTGAGTGTTCGAAAAAAAGGAGACACTCAACTCAACGAACGTTGTGAAATCAAAAATATGAATTCCATGCGTTACGCTCGACAAGCAATCAAGTTTGAGCAAAAGCGACAAGTTGATTTGATGGAAAAAGGAGAACGGGTAGCACAAAATACTTTGAACTTCGACCCTGCAACTGGAACTACTTCGCCGCTTCGCCAAAAAGAAGATGCGCATGATTATCGGTACTTTCCAGAACCAGATCTGCCTCCTATAGTTTTATCAAAAGAATATATTGAAAAAATAAGATTGGAAATGCCACCGCTTCCAAATGAATTGTTTGAGAAATTCACTACTGAATTTCAATTGCCAAATTATGATGTTGAATTATTGACAGAGGAAAAAGAAACTGCGCTTTTCTTTTTAGATATTTGTGAAGCGACCAAAAATTATAAAGCAGTTTCCAACTTGGTAATTAATAAAATAAAGCCATTTTGCAACGAAGAAAAAATAGTGATTTCAGAATTAAAAGTTTTACCAAAATCATTTGCTGAATTTGCTGACCTCATTGAAAATGGAAAAGTGAGTAGTTCGATTGCTTACCAAAGGTTGTTTCCAGCATTGATCTCCTCTCCTGAAAAATCACCTGAAATATTAGCGCAAGAATTGAATTTGATTCAATCGAATGATGAAGATTTTTTAGAAAAAATAGTTAGCGAAGTTTTAGAAAATAATCCAAAAGAGGTGGAAGCTTATCAAAAAGGGAAGAAAAATTTAATTGGTTTTTTCATGGGACAGGTAATGAAAAACTCAAAAGGAAAGGCAGAACCAAAATCTACGAATATACTTTTGAGGAAAAAACTGGAAATTTAATACATATGAAAAATCATTATAACTAACTAAGGGTCAATTAGTTATAAAAGAAAAACCTAGATTTCTTTGGCATTTTTCCCAATGGTACATATATTGCAAGTAGTGATACGAAAGGGGAGTT
This sequence comes from Saprospiraceae bacterium, assembly GCA_045106765.1. Classification (GTDB taxonomy): domain Bacteria; phylum Bacteroidota; class Bacteroidia; order Chitinophagales; family Saprospiraceae; genus CAJQQY01. The sequence goes on from JBGCFD010000197.1 coordinate 29,602, forward strand.
TTGTTCACTCAAAAACACATACTATTATGTCAATGAAAGACAAAGAAGTGACCAAGTTATATTGGTCAATCGGCGAAATTGCTGAAATGTTCGATGTTTCAAAATCATTAATTCGATTTTGGGAAAACGAATTTGAGATGCTTCGTCCTGCCAAAAATACCAAAGGTGAACGTCGATTCACCGCTGCCAATATTGAGCAAATGCACATTATCTATAATCTTGTCAAAAAGCGTGGCTTTACTATCAAAGGTGCGAAGCAAGAAATTCGAGAGAATAAGAAACGTTTGAAAAATAAAAGAGAAGCACTTCATTTGATGGAAAAATTAAAGTCAGATTTAGAAGGTTTTCTTTTACGTGTGTAGTTTGTTTGATTAGATATGTCTTTCAAATTAATTTTGTTGTAATTTTTTAATTCTTGTTAGAATTTGATCTTTTTTTTATTGAAAAAAAAGAACCAAAAAATTCTAGGTGAAAAAATAGTTCAACGCAAGGCAAGCTTCCGCACTCTCATTTTTACCGACTCCAGTCCGCTACATAGTTCTCATACTTCTCATAGTTTTCCTTTCAAATTAGATTTTTCTTAAATCGAAAACAACCAGACGGTGTTTAATATTTCAGTTAAGGAAAAAAAAATGTTACTTTTTTCTCACCTATCGTTATGTTTTCAAATTCCTCCAAAAGAATGTAGAATCATTGTTATAAGATAATTCTACAGATCGTTTCAAATCAAAATATTTAGACAACAGAACATTTTACTGGTTTCAGAAAATGGGTTTTAAAATTCAAAATGAGTTTTAATAGCTAGAAGTTTCTTTGCCTTTTTTGAAATTTAATTATGTATTTCACATGGTTGAGGTAGGATGTTAATGTATTGTTGTAAAATTAATAACAATACGTTTCCAAAATAAATAAATCTATTTCTTAATCAACTCTCAGACTGTTTTGAGTCTGTGGGTAAAAATATTCCTATGTCAATACCTAAAGAACCTCGACAGTTGATGGTCAATTTGATGTACCTAGTTTTGACCGTTATGCTAGCGCTAAATGTATCAGCTGAAGTCCTTAATGCATTTTTAACTATGGACAAAAGTATCGGTGAAAGTAGTCGAATTGTTGGCGATTCTAATGCTCAACTTTTTGTAGCTATCGAACAGCAAGCAGAGGCGTACTCGCAATTTGCACCCTTTAAAACTAAAGCCAATGAAGCACAAATTCTAGTTAAAGATTTCTATGAATATGTAGGTGAACTAAGATTAGAACTAATCGAAACCTCGGGCGGTTTGAATGAAAATAACGAGCCCGTCAGCAAAAAACGTAAGGAGCCAACGACTCGCCTCTTTGTCAATGAAGGCAGAGGTGACGAGTTGGAAAATAAGATTATCGAGATCCGAAAACGACTATTAGATTTAGTGGAAGACGGAAATGAAAAAGCATTGTTAGAAAAAATATTACCACTTGAACTAGAACCAATTCCTGAAAATTCTGATAAAAATAATTGGGCACAATTTACTTTTCAACAAATGCCAGTTGCAGCAGTTTTGCCGATTCTTTCGAAATTTCAAAATGATGCAAAGATTGCGGAGAGTGCCATCCTCAATTATTTTTATAATAAAGTGCAAGGAGAAAAAGTTGTTTTTGATAAATATGCTGCGGTGATTTCTGCAGATAAAAGTTATGTCATTAAAGGTGAATCACTTTCTTCTGAAATTTTTCTTTCTGCATTTAGTTCAACTGCAGATAATGTTACGATAAAAGTGAACGGACGTGAAGTTGATGTTCGAGATGGGAAAGCACTTTTTAATATTCGTCCAAATGAAATTGGAAGCCATAGTTTTTTGGCGGAAGTTTCGATGACGAATCCAATCACAGGAGATATAAAAACTTATACCAAAAGATTTAATTATGAAGTTGGCGAGCGATCGGTTACGGCCTCAGCTGACAAGATGAATGTATTTTATTTAGGTGTTGACAATCCTTTTTCCGTTTCCGCTGCCGGAGTTGCAAGCAGAGATGTAACTGTTTCAAGTAGTGATGTTCGGATGGAAAAAATCCGAAATGGGAAGTTTAATGTAAAACCCAATCGAACAGGTACAGCTAAGATTACAGTTTCTGGCGGCGGATTGGAATCAACTACTTTTGAGTATCGAGTGAAGAAGATTCCAGATCCAGTTATTCGTCTAGGAAGAAAAGGTCAGAACTCGATGAAACCTAATGAAATCAAGGCGTTTGAAGGGTTGATTGCGCTGTTAGAAAATTTTGATTTCGAAGCAAGATGTAATGTGGTAGGCTTTGAGGTTACTCGTTTGCCTAAAAAAGGCGATGCTGCTGTGATTAAAAATCAAGGAGGTAGATTTAAATCGGAGGCTAAAAATTTATTGAAGAAAGCGACTTTTGGAGATACTTTTTTCTTTGATCAGATTCGAGTGAAATGTCCTGGAGATGAGGTGACGAGAAAAATTAATGGACTAAGTATTAAGATTCAGTAGTTAGTTAATTAACAATTAACACGTAGCGGTCAGCTAAAGCAGACCGCTGGGTGTTTGTTGTTAAATGCTATTTGACAAAATATATTTTTAATTAAAAAAAAAATAACATGAAAAATATCCTTTTAATCTTCGTAATAACTTTTATTTCTAATTCAATTTTTTCTCAACCTCCAATCATTGATGGAGTGGTGGAAAAAACATTAATGAAAGATCGACAAGTTTTAAAATATGCTCCCGTTCGGCAAGCAGATATTTTTTGGGAAAAAAGAATTTGGCGAGTGATCGATGTGAGAGAAAAAATGAATCTATCATTTATGTATCCTGAATTACCGTTTTTTGAAATTATAAAAAAAGCGGCATTGAATGGAGAGGTAACTTTGTATTCAACAAGTGATGATAAGTTTACAGAGAAGATAACAGATTTTGATGGGATCTTTTCAAGGATAGATACTACCGTAATTATTAATCCTGTAACATATGAAGATAGTGTTGTCGTTTATGAAGATGAGACAAATTACGAAGACATTAAAAGATTTCGAATCAAAGAGGTTTGGTATTTTGATGAAGCAACTTCGACTTTGAAAGTTCGAATTTTAGGTATTGCTCCTTTAAAGGATATATTTGATGAGAATGGAAATTTCAGATATGAGAAGCCTTTGTTTTGGATTTATTATCCTCATTTTAGAAATGTTTTAGCGAGGAATGAAGTTTACTTGCCAGGCAACGATCATCAACAATTATCTTGGGATGATTTATTTGAAATGCGATATTTTGCAAGTGTGATTTACAAGGAAGGAAATATTTATGATCGAAGAATTCAAGAATATGCGAAGGGGTTAGATGGATTGTTGGAGGCGGATAAAATCAAACAGGAGTTGTTTAATTTTGAACACGATCTTTGGAGTTATTAAAATTAATGGTGTCACGATTCTAAGTTGTGACACCATTAATTTTATTTTATCCCATATTTTTTTCTCTTAAAAGTTCTAAGCAACTAGCCAGACTTCCCTCCCAATTTGGAATTTCCAAATCAAAAGTTTCTTTGATTTTTGTTTTATCCAAAACAGAATAAGGTGGACGACTTGCAGGAGTCGGGTAGTCCTTTGTTTCAATTTCGTTGACTATGCAATTGATTTTTTCTAATTCAAAAATCTTTTTAGCAAAGTCAGCCCAATGTGTAACTCCTTCGTTACTATAATGAAAAATACCTTGCATTTTTCCACTTACTAAATCTCCATTTTCCATTTTTGAAATAATGTCTAACATTACTTTAGCAAGGTCATAAGCATAAGTCGGTGTACCAATTTGATCCGCAACGATACCTAAACTGTCTCGTTCTTTTCCTAAACGCAACATCGTTTTTACAAAATTATGTCCGAATGAAGAGTAAACCCAAGACGTCCGAATCACCATACTCGAAGGTAACATCATTTGTACAAATTGATCGCCTTGCAACTTTGTGGAAGCATAAACACTTTGTGGATTGGTCGGATCGGTTTCTACCAAGGGACGATCTAAGTCATTGTGATAAACATAATCTGTTGAAATATGAATCAGTTGAATATTTCGAATTACAGCAGCTTGAGCGATATTTTTTGCACCCATAGCATTGACTTCATAAGCTAATTTTTCATCTTCTTCTGCTTTGTCCACGGCGGTGTAAGCTGCACAATTGATGATATAATTATAGTCACCTGAGTTGATAAAATCATAAACTGCATTAGCATCTGTGATGTCTAGATCAGCTAAGTCCACAAAGGTGAATTTGAAATCAGAAAATTGTTTTGCCAAGTATTGTAGTTCTGTACCTACTTGTCCGTTGGAACCAGTTACAAGAATATTTGTCATTTATTTTTTTTTAATTTGAAAAACGCCAGAATTTAAAACATTAAATAGAAAACCGCAAAAGTAATATGATTTTCTTTTGCGGTTTTTTATTTTCTATTCCTCTATTCTATTTACGGAAGAAATCCCCTCTTCGTTGCGTAATGCTCGAATAGCGATTTCCAATTGATCTTTATTTTTTACCAAAAGAGAAACTCGACCTTCGAAATAGCCTTCATGTCCATCAATATAAAATGAACGAATATTTAGACCGAGCGTATTAGAAATTTTATTAGAAAGTTGTTGAATTACACCTGGGCCGGAATCAATCCCAACGATCAAAAGATCAGCAATGAAATTAGTATTAGTTGTCGTTACCCATTCTGCTTTCATGATTCGATAACCATAATGAGCATTCATATGAGTAGCATTAGGGCAGGAAGTTCGATGAATTTTCATACCTGCAGTAGCGGTCAAATATGCAAAAACATCATCGCCTTGCACGGGATTACAACAGGTAGCCAATTGATAATTATATTCATCTGCATTTTCTCCTGCAACTCTGAGTTGAGGTTTGGTATCAAATTTTTCTTTCTTAGTCCTTGATTTACTTTTTTCTGGAGTAGTAGGTGTTTCTATTTCTTCTTCAATTTCAACTAATTTGTTCTGCTCTATTTTAAAATTTTTGAGAACATTATTTAAATTGATTTCTTCCATCGAAATAGCATAATACAAATCTACTCTTGATTGGAATTTGAAATAATTAACCAATGTATCTACATTTTCCTCTACATCTATTTTAAGGTTTTTAAATTTCCGCTGCAAGGCCTCCATCCCAAATTCACCTTGCTTGCGTCGCTCCTCTTTCATCGAAGAACGAATTTTGGAACGGGCTCGACCAGTCACGACCATTTTTAACCAAGCTTCGGAAGGCTTTTGATTTTTGTTAGTGAGGACAGTTACTTGGTCACCACTATCCAAAGGATGTCCCATTGGAACAAGTTTTGAATTCACCTTTACAGCATGACAATGATAGCCAACATCCGTATGGATACTAAAAGCAAAGTCTAAAGCGGTCGCCCCTTTTGGTAAAATTTTCAAATCACCTTTTGGAGTATAAACATAAACTTCTTCATTGAAAAGGTTCGTTTTAAAATCTTCGATAAATTGAATGGCATCTCCATTATCGTTGTCCAAAATATCTCGAACATTATTCAACCAAGTATCGAATACATTATAATCACCATCTTTTCCACCTTTATATTTCCAATGTGCAGCAAAACCTCTTTCGGCAATTTCATCCATTCGGACGCTTCGAATTTGTACTTCCACATATTTTCCTTCTGGACCAATTACAGTAGTGTGTAGAGATTCATACCCATTAGACTTTGGAGTTGTTACCCAATCTCGCAATCGTTCAGGAATTGGAATATGTACATCAGTTACGATAGAATACACTTGCCAACATTTTTGTTTTTCTTGCGCTTTGGGAACATCCAAAATAATTCGAACTGCAAATAAATCATAAATTTCTTCAAAGGTAACCTGCTTCTTTTTTATTTTATTTAAAATAGAATAAATAGATTTTGGTCGACCTAGAATTTTATAATTTTCAAAACCTGAATCTTTTAATGCTTTATCTAGAGGAGCAATAAACGCTTCAATAAATGCATTCCTAGCTCGCTTAGTTTCTTGTAATTTTTTTGCTATTTGGCTGTACTCATCTCGATTGGTAATTTTCAAGCACAAGTCTTGATACTCTGTTTTGATTTTATATAAACCTAATCGATGAGCCAATGGTGTATAGATAAATTGAGTCTCTGCTGCGATTTTTAATTGCTTATGTCGAGGCATTGCCCCAAGCGTTCGCATATTGTGCAAACGATCAGCCATTTTTATCAAAACCACTCGAACATCATCTGCCAATGTGGTCAAAACCTTTTTGAAATTCTCAGCTTGTTGGCTGGCAGCATCATTGTGAAGACCATCTAACTTTGTCAAACCATCTACAATCATCATCACCTTTGATCCAAATTCTTTATCCAATTCTTTCAATGTAATTGGCGTATCCTCTACCACATCATGCAGCAAAGCGCAGATGATTGCCGTTGGGCCTAGACCAATTTCAGCAGCACAAATTCGAGCGACTTCGATAGGGTGAAAAATATAAGGTTCACCAGATTTCCTACGTTGTTCTTTGTGAGCTTCCACAGCGATTTCAAAAGCGCGAAACATTTGCGCTTCATCTTCTGGAGAGAATTTAGATTTGATGCATAGGATCATCTCGTTATACGCCTTGCGTATATCTTCCAGCTCTTCGGGTGAATATGTAACTAAGGTTCCTTGCATTTTATTGATAACTTTTTTAGTACGTATAATGCTGCCTTTTTACTTTCAAACGAAAGCTTTATTAAAAAGTATTGAAAAGGTTGTGGGGAACATTATATGTAAGACGAATCGACTACTAATTTAGAAATAAATATTTAAAAAAATAACAAAACAAAACAAAGGTATGTTTGGAAAAATTAAATATATAAATTTTTAAAACAACTTCAATATTTAGTTTTTCTCTTTTCTTCTTTTAGATGGAAAAATTTGCAATTGTATTGCACTCCTTTTAAAAGTACCTTTATTTTTAAAAAGGAACAAAATGGGACATCATCACGATCACCATCATTCTAATGAAGGGCATATTGCGACCGCTTTTTTTCTGAATTTAGGATTTACGATCATTGAATTTATCGGAGGTTTTTTGACTAATAGTGTGGCGATTCAGTCGGATGCTTTGCATGATGCAGGAGATACTGCTTCATTGGGACTAGCGTGGTATTTTCAACGGTTATCAAAAAAAGGAGGGAACTCGAAATACACTTTTGGCTATAAACGCTTTAATACTTTAGGTGCAATTATTACAGGAATTATACTTGTAGTTGGATCTGTTTATATTTTGACAGAAGCGATTCCTCGGATTTTTTCACCTGAAAAAACCAATGTGGAAGGGATGATAGGGCTAGCGATTTTGGGAGTGATAGTGAATGGAATTGCTGTGTTGAGAATGCGACAAGGAGGGAAAAGTCTGAATGAAGAAATGATTTCGTGGCATTTATTGGAAGATGTTTTGGGATGGATTGTAGTGTTGATTGGTGCGATAGTGATGTACTTTTTTGAAATGCCTTGGATTGATCCTTTATTGTCGATTTTGATTTCGATTTTTATTTTGCGAGGTGTTTTGAAAAATTTGTGGAAGGCGAGTCAAATTATTTTGCAAGCTTCTCCATCGGATATAGATGTAGAAAAAGTGAAAGATGTTTTGGAAAAAGTTGATGGTGTAAAAAATGCTCATCATCTTCACCTTTGGACTTTGGATGGAGAAACGAATTTATTTTCTGCTCATGTTGTGACTGACGGGAATCAAAAACTAATAGATTTAAAAAATATTAAAAAAGCGATTTACGAATCAATAGAAGATCATTTTTATATTGATCATATTACCTTGGAGTTTGAGACGGAAGGGGAGTGTGTGGAGCATTCGACTTTTTGTAAATAGTAGACCACTAGGTGTTACTCCTAAAAAATAAAAAAATGACAGAAGAAATTTTAAATAAAAAACAAGTTCGCATCACGCCAATGCGACAACTTTTGCTCGAGTTTTTTTTGGGAAAAAATAAAGCATTAGGGTTAAGTAATTTGGAAAAAGCATTTCCGAAATCAGACAGAATTACCATTTATAGAACCTTAAAAACTTTTGAGGAAAAGGGAATTATTCATAGCATCTCAAATGGGACTGCAGAAGTGAAATATGCAATATGTCATGATTGCCAAGTGGCGAATCATTCAGATTCTCATCCTCATTTTTATTGTTTAAAATGTAAAGAGTTGAATTGTTTAGAATCAGTTTTTATTCCATGGATAGAATTACCAAAGGGATATTCTTTTGAGAAGATGGAAATGACTATTCAAGGAATTTGTTCAAAATGTAACTAACTGATGCTAAGCGATTTCATTTTTTATAAAAGAAAAGGTATTGAAGGCTAAAATTGTGTCAATTGAATTGGATATAAATTATGCAAAAAAAACTGTTTTTTTATTCCCAAAAAACCTTTCATTTTGACAAAAAAATATATCTTTGCACCGCTTTTCAAGAAAGCAGTTCCTTGACTACAATTTAGTGAATTAGTTTTAGTAAGTTTTTTCTTCTTTCTTTTAGGAAAAACGGTTACTTGAAATTACATTTTTCACTAAAAAAATATTGCGGGTGTGATGAAATTGGTAGACATGCTAGACTTAGGATCTAGTGCTTCACGGCGTGTGGGTTCGAGTCCCTCCACCCGCACTTTTTAATGAATAATTAAAAATGAAAAATTATAGAAACGAGAAAGAATTTTTAAGTTGAAAATTATTCATTCTTAATTATTCATTTCTTTCTTCTTTATGTTTCATTTCCAATTTTATTCATTTTTATTTAAACGTAGCTGGGCTTTCCAAGTCCAGTCAAGTATTTTAATCATTGCTGTTTTACTTATTGAAACAGCCGAAATATTTTAACTATGCCACAAGTTGTCAGAACTGATAGTGACAATTTAAATACTCAAATTGTTTTGACCATCACTAAGGAGGATTATGAACCAAAGTTCAAATCTGAATTAAATAAGTATAAAAACAAAGTGTCCATGAAGGGATTCCGAAAAGGAAAAACTCCTACGGCACTTATCAAAAAAATGTACGGTCAAAAACTATTAGTTGATGTAATTAACGAAATGGTACAAAATGAGATTTTTACTTTTATCAAAGACGAAGATTTACAAACCATCGGGCAGCCAATTCCTGCGGAAGATCAGCCAGAAATTGATTTTAATGTGCATGAATTGAAAGACATGGAATTCCGTTTTGATTTAGGTTTAGCGCCACAATTTGAATTAAAAGGAGTAGATAAAGATACTTCGTTCGATTTCAAAAAAGTACAGATTGAAGATGCTTTCTTGGACGAACAAGTGGAAGCAGGGCGAAAAAGAGTAGGAGAGAGAGTGCAAATGACAGAAGACATTGAAGGAAATGATGTAGTGAAATTGAATGCAAATGAGCTCGATGGCAAAGAATTAAAGGCAGATGGATGGGCAGCAAGTTTCTCAATTTTAGTAGATGAGATTGCAGATGAGAAAGTGAAAAAGGAGATTTTAAAGAAAAAAGCAGGAGATAAAATTACTGTTAACGTTTTCCAATTGGAAAAAGATAGAGATGCTGATTTCGTTAGAAAGAATATGCTGGGGGTTCAAGAAAATGACGGAGATATTGAAATTGGAGAAATGTTTGAGGCAACTATTGAAGAAGTGAATCGTATACAACTTGCGGAATTAAACCAAGAGTTCTTTGATAAATATATGGGCCCAGGCAAAGTGACGACTGTTGAAGAAATGAAGGAAATGATCAAAACTGATTATGTAACTCATTACGACAAACAAGCGGATGCTTTAATGTTCAGAGATTTCAACGATATGTTGTTGGAAAAAAATGAATTGCCATTGCCAAATGACTTTTTGAAAAGATGGTTAAAAACATCTGAGCAAAATGT
>JBGCFD010000002.1:0-6732 GCA_045106765.1 Saprospiraceae bacterium
TGGGAATTTTACGTTGTATCCATTTGGAATTATGCGCTAATCGTCCATTTTTCAAAATTCCTGATTTGAATCGTTTTCATAACAATACTTCTACATATTCTATCCTTAATGCAAAACGACTATCTTGATACTCAAATATTATTTCATGAAGATGACCTTCAAAATTCTCTTGGGACAATTTCTGGTCAATTAATTTTCACTCCAAAAATAGATTTGAATGTAGAAGAGCTTGGATACCAAGTAGTTTTAATCGCAAAAAACATATACCTAAGTAGAGATATTTCGCTACAGCAAAAAATACTTTTCCGAAATAAGACTATGAAAAAAGGGAAAGATTATTCTTATGATTTTGAATTAACTCCAATCTTTTCTTTTCCCTTTAATTCAAAAAACCTAGAAATTGAGCCATCAATTCAAACAATTGTCAACTTACAAACGAGTAGTTATTTGGCTATCAGAAACGATTATTTAGAAAAAAAGAAACTCAGCATTTTAACCGATACTAATCAACTACTATGGTCAAATAAAAAAATTTCCTTAATGAATGCAAAGGGGAATTATCTGATTGAAGAGGAAAGTCATAATCTTACCAATAGATATTTGCGACCTTGGATATATTTTATCATTAGTTCAATCATTGCAGTTTTTATTAGTTATCCATTACAAATATTTTTTGGAAATTATTTATTACCCATTTGCTTAATTTTTCTTTTTTCCATTTTTGTTGTTCCTCAATTATACAAAGAATATATCTTAAAAAGCATTGGAATAAATATCACTCAAATCAACGAAAATCAGTTTACCATTTTTTTAGATGTGACTAAAAACTGGCAATGGGTTCAAAGTATCAAAACTGAATATGGTATTTTTGGAAATATTCTTTTTGCAGGTACACATGAAAATGTTCCATATGGAATTGATCTTTTCATTTCACCTGCTATCAAAAAATCAAAAATTAAACCTGTAGAAGAAAATGTTTTAGATTTCCAAGAAGTGAATTATGATTTTGTTTTTAACTTCCCGAAGAGAAACTTACCCGCTACTTTTGACCACCCGAATATTTCAACTTATTGGGAATTTAAAATTACTGTTTATTTTATCTTAGGGTTAAAATCAGAATTCGTCAAAGAAATAAAAGTAAAACGAGTACCCGCAAATCCAAAAACAAATAAAAGATAACAATACATTTACAAAATGATTCAACAAACCATCGACTACGTAAAATCCGAATTAGAGAATGCAGAAGGCGGTCACGACTGGTGGCATATTTATCGCGTTTGGAAAACTGCCAAACAGATCGCTGCTTCAGAAACTGTTGATCAGCAAGTAGTTGAGCTCGGTGCATTGCTTCATGATATTGCAGATTCTAAATTTCATGATGGAGATGAAACCGTTGGTCCACGCAAAGCAAATGATTTTTTAACTTCTATCGGAGTAGATCAAAAAACGATAGATCATGTTATTTTAATTATCCAAAACATTTCGTTTGGAGGAGGTAATTTTGAGAAAAAATTCCACTCTCTAGAATTGGCGGTGGTGCAAGATGCTGATCGGTTAGATGCACTTGGTGCTATCGGAATTGCTCGAACTTTTAACTATGGTGGTTTTAAAAATCGAGCAATTTATGATCCTAATATTCCGCCACAACTCAACATGACAAAAGCAGAATACAAAAAAAGTACCGCCCCTTCAATCAACCATTTTTATGAAAAATTGCTTCTACTAAAAGATCGAATGAATACTCCAACTGGAAAAAAAATGGCAGAACAACGGCATCAATTTATGGAAACGTACCTAGATCAATTCTACCAAGAGTGGGAAGGAAAACTCTAACACCAAACATATAAAACACGTAGCGGTCTGCCTTAGCTGACCTAAAAAAAGGAGCAAAGCAATTCTTTTCATTTCAATAAAATGTAAGTGAGTTATAATTTTTCATTAGAAGTTTTTTTTTAAAAGGTCAGCTAAAGCAGACCACTACGTGTTATATTTGTCTCACATATTTTTTGTAATATTTTTCCTATAAAATTTCCAAAAGAAACCTAAACTTATCAACTTTGCACTTGTTCTAATTTCAACATTGACAAAAATAATTTTTACAAAATATGCTATTATTAATTTCGCCGGCAAAGACTTTAGATTTTGACAAAACTGATTTAAAGAAAAAAACAAAACCACGTTTTCTCCCTGAAAGTCAAGCACTCATTAATATATTAAAAACAAAATCAGCAAGCGACATCAAACAATTAATGAAGGTAAGCGATAAAATTGCTAACCTTAATGTTGAACGTTACCACAATTTCGAAATACCTTTTTCTCTAAAAAATGCAAAGCAAGCCATCCTTGCTTTTCGAGGGGATGTATACACAGGTTTAGATGCGGACAGTTTTGACAAGGCAGATTTAGAATTTGCTCAAGATCATTTAAGAATTCTTTCAGGGTTGTATGGTTTGATCAGACCGTTCGATTTGATGCAACCTTATCGATTGGAAATGGGAACAAAATTGCAAAATGATTCTGGAAAAAATCTCTACCAATTTTGGGATGACAAGATCACTACGACTATCAATAAAGATGTCAAAAAATCAAAATCAAAAGCCATAATCAATTTAGCCTCCAAAGAATATTTCTCAGCAGTTCAACCTAAATCACTTAAAGCAGATTTGTACAATATCCATTTCAAAGAGGAGAAAAACAGTCAATTTAAAATCGTCGCTTTCTTCGCAAAAAAAGCAAGAGGTATGATGTGCAATTATATCATCAAAAATAAATTGACAGAACCTAAACATTTAATTGGTTTCGATTATGACAGATATACCTATAATGAAAAATTAAGTAGCGAACGAGATTTAGTTTTTACTAGGTAACGTTTTTGCTGTGACAAAAATCACAATCTCCATTTCAAAAAAAACGTTAACTTTGAGGAAATAATGTTATTTGAATAGATTTTGTTATCAGATAAAAGTAGAATTCAAAACAGCCGAAAGGAGTGTTGAGTTTCACTTTTACCTAACAACAAAATCTAATTAAGAACTCATAAATGACTTTGCTAAAAAAATCAATACATATTATTCTTGCATTTTTTTTGTTAATCAGTACTTCTGGTTTTTCGATAAATACACACTTTTGTCAAAACCAGTTACAAGACTTACAAGTATTTTGTCAAGCAAAAACTTGTGGTGAATTACAAGCAGAGAAAGAAAGTTGTCATAAAGTTGCTGACGAAAATATTAAATCCTGCAAAAAAGGATGTTGCGAAAGTAAGTCAGATTTTCACCAACTCGACCTAGACCAACAAACTGTGCCAACGACGTTCAAGCCATTGAGTATCAAAGTTTTAACTGCAGTTTTATTTACGCTTTTAAATATCGAATTACCTTCAGCTGATCAGAAATCAACTGATTATTTCAACTACAAACCACCACTCATTATTTGCAATTACACCGCTGAATTGCAGACTTTCCTTATCTAAAAACATATTTTTTTAATGGTTAATGGCTAACTGTTAATAGCTAATACCGCATGGTGTTAACTATTAATTCTCAACCATTAATAATTATTTTGATACAGTAAATGGTATTAACCGTTTACCGTTAACAATTAACCGTTATTAAAAATTATGTTAAAATCAACCATTAGATTTTTTCTAGAAAATAAATTAGTAGCTGCATTGCTACTCGTACTTTTCGTCGGTTGGGGATTAGTCACCGCGCCATTTGATTTTGGAATTTCGCAATTACCACGTGATTCTGTTGCTGTTGATGCCATTCCTGATATCGGCGAAAACCAACAAATCGTCTTTACAAAATGGCCTGGTCGTTCGCCTCAAAATGTTGAAGATCAAGTGACTTATCCTTTGACCACCGCCTTGCTCGGTATTCCAAAAGTGAAAAGTGTGCGAAGTAATTCCATGTTTGGATTCTCTAGCATTTATCTCATTTTTGAAGAAGATGCAGAATTTTATTGGAGTCGATCTCGGATTTTAGAAAAATTAAATTCACTTCCACCCAACACTTTGCCTTCAGATGCAAGTCCAATGTTAGGCCCAGATGCGACTGGCTTGGGGCAGATATTTTGGTATACTTTGGAAGGTAGAGACGCTGAAAATAATCCGACTGGAGGTTGGGATTTACATGAGCTGCGATCCATTCAAGATTATTATGTTCGATTTGGATTGAATGCTGCGGAAGGTGTTTCTGAGGTTGCTTCCATCGGTGGCTATGTCAAAGAATATCAAGTTGACGTTGATCCTGATGCTATGAAAGCTAACGGAATTAATCTCAACCAAGTAATGAGTGCCATCAAAAATAGTAACCTTGATGCAGGAGCACAAACCATTGAAATCAATTTGGCAGAATATTTTGTACGAGGATTAGGCTATGTTGAGAGCATTTCTGACATCGAAGAAAGTGTGGTAGTGGTCAACGAAAACGTACCGATTCGAATTCGAGATATCGGAAAGGTTAATATCGGTCCAGCTACCCGTCGAGGTGCAATTGATAAATCTGGAGCAGAAGCAGTTGGTGGAGTTGTCGTCGCTCGATATGGTGCTAATCCAATGGAAGTGATCCAAAATGTCAAAGAAAAAATTGAAGAAATTGAAGCAGGCTTACCTAGCAAAGTTTTACCTGATGGAACAATCTCTCAGGTAAAAATTATTCCATTTTACGATCGAACCCAATTGATTCAAGAGACATTAGGCACCTTGCAAGAAGGATTGACTTTAGAAATTTTGATTACGATCATAGTTGTAATCTTAATGTTATTAAATTTCCAAAGTAGTCTTCTGATTGCGGGAACTTTGCCGATTTCGGTTTTGATGTGTTTTATTGCCATGCGATATTTTGGAGTGGATGCCAACATTGTGGCACTCTCAGGAATTGCGATTGCCATTGGTACGATGGTTGACATGGGAATTATTTTGGTGGAAAGTATGGTCAAACGACTCGAAGAAGCACCGCCTGAAGAAAGTACGTTGACTTCAATTTACGAAGCGACAATAGAAGTTGCTTCAGCAGTTTTGACAGCTGTGGCAACGACGGTCATCAGTTTTATTCCAGTCTTTACAATGGAAGCTGCGGAAGGGAAACTATTCCGACCACTTGCTTACACTAAAACATTTGCTTTGGTTGCATCGATCATTGTTGCGATCACTATTTTACCACCACTTGCCCACTCTATTTTTTCTAGCAAAAAAAACAAATCAAATCAAGACTGGCGAACATGGATCATCAACCTACTTATTTTGGGAGCAGGATTCGTCGTTTTATTTTATTATAAAAACACCATTTCTGGAAATGTAATCATTGCCATTGGCTCACTAGGGCTTCTCAGTCTTTTGGTAAAAAAATATACTGTAGAGCGTATTTATCGTTGGTTTAATATTTTGAAAAATATTATTTACGCAGGAATCGTCATTTATTTTTTAACTCAAATATGGATGCCGTTGGGTGTTAATAAAAGTTTGATGGCCAACTTTTCTTTCATTGGAATAATTGTAATTGTATTATTATTCTTTTTCCAATTGATGATATATTTCTATGAAAGCATCCTACGATTTTGCTTACGATTTAAGTTTTTATTTTTTATTTTCCCAGCACTCATTTTATTTTTTGGCTATCAATCTTTTCAACAAACCGAGGAAGAATTTATGCCAGCCTTGAATGAAGGAAGTTTTCTTTTGATGCCTACATCAATGCCTCACTCTGGGATGCAAGAAAATTTAAAGAACCTCAGAATGTTAGACATGGCAGTCACCGCCATTCCTGAAATTGAAAATGTAGTCGGCAAATTAGGCCGAGTAGAATCTCCGCTTGATCCAGCTCCGATCTCGATGTACGAGAATATTATCAACTATAAAAGTGAATATAAAACGGATAAAAATGGTCATCGAATTCGGTACAAAATCAATAACAAAAATAAATATGTTCGAGACAAAAATGGCAAACTCATCGAAGACAGAAATGGTCGATACTTCCGACAATGGCGAGACGAGATTCAATCACCTGATGACATTTGGAATGAAATAGTTAAAGCAACACGATTACCTGGTGTTACCTCCGCTCCAAAATTACAACCTATTGAAACTCGACTCATCATGCTCCAAACAGGAATGCGAGCACCCATGGGAATCAAAGTAAAAGGAACAGACTTAACTACCATCGAATCCGTAGGACTATTGTTAGAAAATGAATTAAAAGGAGTAGATGGTGTCAAAGATGCTGCTGTCTTTGCGGAGCGGATAGTTGGAAAACCTTATATGGAATTAGATATCCAACGAGATGCAATCAGTCGGTATGGTTTAACAATCATGGATATTCAAAATCATATTCAAGCTGCTATCGGTGGAATGAAAATGTCAGAAACCGTGGAAGGACGAGAACGATATGCTATTCGCCTGCGCTACCCAAGAGAGATGCGAGACAATCCAGAAGTAATCAAAAATATTTTGGTAGGTACTCCTACGGGTGCTCAAATTCCTTTGGGTGATTTAGTGAAAATAAATTTTGTCCGTGGTCCACAGTCAATCAAAAGTGAAGATGGATTTTTAGTTGGTTATGTTTTGTTCGATAAAGAAAATGGTTATTCAGAAGTAGAAATTGTAAAAAATGCTAAACGCCTTTTTTCTAAAAAAATCGAAAACGGAAGTTTAATAATTCCTGCTGAAACAAGTTATTCTTTTGCTGGGAATTATGAACAACAAGTCCGAGCTAATCAACGATTAGCTATTGT
>JBGCFD010000020.1:0-81927 GCA_045106765.1 Saprospiraceae bacterium
TTCAATGACTCCAGACAGTTGTGATTTAGGAGTTGGAAATATAGTGTTATCACCAGATACTTTGAATTTTGTTTGGTCAAATGGAGATACTACAGCAATCGCAGATAGTTTGATTGCTGGCATTTATGATGTGACCGCAACAGATGCAAATGGATGTGAGTTTATTTTACAAAATATTTTAATTGAAAATAATTGCGATACGTTCGAATGTGAATTACCACAAGTAGCAGCAATTATTTCTAATGAAAATTGTGGAAATGGACAAGGTACTATTGAAATTGGAATTATTGGAGTGGTAGAAAATTACAATTTCATTTGGACGCCAAATGTAAGTGACACCACTTTTGCTAATAACTTAAATGCAGGAACTTATCAATTAAGTATCCAGCATATTCAAGATACAACCTGCGTATTAGATACTTTATTTATCGTAGGAAATGATATTACGGAACCAAGTGCAACTGTCGTTTCCAATCAACCAGCATCTTGTACAGGATCAAATGGAGAAGTAATTTTCCAACCAACTAATTTGATTTATGATTGGGGAAATAGTGTATTTGGATTTTCTAACAACAATCTTACAGCAGGAAGTTATGATGTAACCGTCTCAGATAGTACTGGATGTTCAACGATAATTACAGTAGAAGTTGGAAGTGAGAATCCATTAGAAGCAATTGCAGATGTGATTCAAGCAGGATGTGATGGAGGAACAACAGGAACTGCAGGAATCGAGGTAAATAATGGAATAGGTGATTTTGATTTTATTTGGAATGATGGAAATACAGATAGTTTAAGAACTGATTTAGCACTTGGAGATTATGATGTAACCGTAACAGATAATGGCACAGGTTGTACCGCAGAAACTTCATTTACAATAATTCTAGTGACGCCAGGAGAAGCAACATTAATGTTTCAAGACACAATCGTTTCAACAACTTGTGTAGGATCAGATGATGGTGAAGTTCAATTCTTCGCTAATTATTCTCCATTTTTCCATCACCCCGCTACTATGTTATTGACAAATTCTTCCAATGGAAATATTGAAATAAATGGAGAATTAGGCCCAGGGAATTATTGTATCTCAATTATTGATGCCAATGGTTGTTTTATTACAGAAAAATGTTTTGAGGTAATCGAACCAGAACCAATTGTAATTTTACCAAATGTAATTGGAGTGTCTTGTACAGAAAATGGATCCATTAATTTGGATAATCTTACAGGAGGAACACCAGATTATATTTTCGATTGGGCACATATCAATGGAACTGATGATCCTCAAAATTTAGATGATTTAGCAGCAGGATCATATGAAGTTATAGTAACAGATGATGATGGATGTTCAGTTGAGTTAATTATTTCAGTTCCTGATGATTGTGATTGTGTTGATCCTCAGATTGCCTTAATTGAAGTAGATGAAGAAAATTGTAGTATGGCAAATGGTAAAATTGAAATCACCATGCAAGGAGCATTACCTAACTATAATTTCGATTGGTCAATCACAGGTGGAGGCAATACTCCAATTGCCAACAATTTACCAGCAGGAGATTATACGGTGACGATTTCTGATGCGAATAATCCAAGTTGTTTTATTGTACATACTATTACCATTCAACCAATTGATGGTTTAGTAGTTGACATGATTACCACACCAGCAGATTGTAATGAGTCGAATGGACAGGTGACTTTAGAACCTTCTAGTTATACTTACGATTGGGGGAATGGAATGCTAGGAGATACAAGAAATGATTTAACACCAGGAACTTATATGGTAACTGCAACTGATGCAGGGAATTGCGCAACTGAATATGAAGTAATTATTACAGGTGATACTGATTGTTTAACTCCTGATACATTATACTTTACGACGTTTGTAAATATTCCGATAGATACTATTTGTATTGATCTTTCTGAATTGCCAGGAACATTTGGAGCAACGCTTCCATGTAGTGATCCGACGAATGGAACGGTTATCATCAACTCACTAGATAGCTGTTTGACTTACATTCCTGATGCAGACTTCATAGGTCAAGATACTGCATGTGTAGTGGCTTGTGATCAAAATGGAATTTGCGATACGACTATAATCATTATTAATGTGATCCCAGATTGTGATGACTTTATTACAACCAGTTCAATTAATTTGAATACAGATGATTGCGATAGTTTATTTAATATTTGTTTGGAAATTCCTTTTGTAAATATTTCAAACTACTCCATCAGGAACAATGGAGCAGACTTCAATGGCATGCTAGATAGTTGTGAGAATGCTGGAACTCAAATCCAATTAGGAGTAGGAACGCATCAACTTATTTTTACAGATAATTCCACAGGATGTCAAGATACTGTAATGGCTTGGATTACTTGTAGTACGCCACCATGTGTTGATAACAATATAATTACGGAAGACTCAATTACTTTGTATACTAATGATTGTAATGAGCCTGCGGACTATTGTATTGATGTTTCCTTAGATGATGTTTTGAATTACACGATCATGTCTAACGGTGAATTATATAATAATTTCTTTGGAGGTTGTGATTTCGATAGTATCGTTTCTTACTCATTATTTTTATTGCCAGGGCAAGGAAACTTCGGCCCATACCAATTGAATTCTTGGACGTTGAATGGAGAAATTTATACTACTTCATTTATGACGATTGCCGAATTAGTAGATTCAATGAACGTTTGGGATCCAATTAGCGAATGGATTTTTGATTCAAATACGTTTATAATTTCTGGTGGAAATACACAAAATAATTTCGGACAAATGCTAATTGAGCAAATCAATACTGGTGCTACTGCAATCATCGAAGTGAATGCTAACTTAGAGCCAAAGGCAACTGAACTTTACCTTGATCCAGGAATCAATGAAGTGATTTTTACTAATGATTTGACTGGTTGTTCAGACACGGTGACTGTAACGGTGACTTGTGCGAGTCCTGATATTTTGATCGATACTATTTTAGTCAATACGATTGATACAATGTGTATTCCAACTGATGAATTGATGGGTACTATTGTTAGTTATGAAAATGACTGCGAAGATTCTTCAGGGGAGTTTGTCATCTTTAATCAAGTAGATGGAGAATGGTGTGTACAATATGAAGGAGTAGAAGTCGGAGTCGATAGTGCTTGTGTAGTCATTTGCGATGATCTTGGAATATGCGATACGACTTACTTATACGTAACGGTTATTGAGCCAACTGTTTTGGATTCTTTACCTGATGCAGTTGCTGATATTGATACTTTGAGAATAAATACTTCTACTATCGTCGAAACAATGTTTAATGATAGCATCAATGGAGTATTTGATACGATCTATATTTTAGAACAACCAACATTTGGTACAGCAATCATGGATGGGGATGGAACGATCACCTATACTCCAAATGAGGATTATTGTGATACCGCAATTCCTGATGAAATGACCTATGTGCTCTGTAATACATTTGGTTGTGATACGACTACCGTTTCATTTTATGTGACTTGTAGCGACTTGATCATCTATACTGGATTCTCTCCGAATGGAGATGGTGTTAATGATTTATTCTACATCGAAGGAGTAGAAAGTTTCCCGAATAACGAATTAAATATATTCAATCGTTGGGGTAATGAAGTTTATTTCGCACAAGGATATTTAAATACTTGGGATGGATCTTGGAATGGAAAAATCCTTCCTGATGGAACTTACTTCTACGTTTTCCAATATGAAGATGGAAGTGGAGAAATGATTGAGGAAAGTGGATATATTCAAATTAATAGATAGTCACATGACCTGTTGGTATGGAAAAGGGCGTTTGAGGTATTCTAGAATTTGAGTTAAATTTTAAAAATGAAATTTAGTAAAACCAAATTATTGGTTTTTTATAAATAAAGAATATGGGAGTTTAGTCATCATATCTGATAACCAAAAAGGGAATTTTATTTTTGGAAATATCAATATGAAATTTGCAAACCCGCTTCATGTCGAAAGATGTTGGAGTGGGTTTTTTTTGATGAAATATTAGATACTAAAATCATAGGCAACAAAGGAGGTATCGGAATTTATAAAAATGAAAATGTTTTTTTTAACCAACAAGTGATTCATTTTGATTGCGGAGGAAGTAAGGTAAGATGACATCACTAACTTTTTTTCATAAAAAATATCTCCAATAACGGACAACCTCCGTCCGATAACGAACACTTCTCCCATCTTCTTTTTTAACGTAAAATGCATAAGTGTCTGATTATTAATGTGTTATGGAAGTTGGCATAGCCCTTGGACTTACTTTGGCATAACTCATTTAATCATTTTTAAAAATCCATTACTATGAAAAATTTAAGTTCAAATATTCAAGTTATCATTTCTCTTATCATATGTACAATTTCATTTGGGTCACTTTTTGGTCAAACGTCAACTCCTTCAACAGCAACAACTCCAATAATGATTGCAACGGTTACTCAGAGTACTCAAAAAATAAGCGTAAAAGTAAATGGAGAATATAATCATAGTGGAGAATGCCAAGGAATTGCAAAAAAATCATCTAAACAGAATTACCGATATACTTCTGTTTTTGAAAAAGATTTGACTTCAAAGATTGAAACTGTTTTGATTCAAGAATTAGGAGAACCTTCCGTTACTTCAAAAAATATTAAAAGATGGAATCATATAAATGGAGAAAAGATAAATGATTTTCAAATAATGTTAAGAGATGGAAAAGTGAAAATTAGTTACAAAAATGGAAATAAAACGATAATGAAACAACTCAATAAAATAACTAAAGCAATTTGCCAAGTAACTTATAAAAGCAATTGTGATTAAAAAATAGTTTTTCCGAATTTTTAGTTGATAAATTAATTAGGAGCTGAATCGATAACTTCATTGTTAAGATTCAGCTTTTTTATTTTGTAAAATATTTGACATTTCGAGGCAGCAAAGTACCTTTCAAAACGGTCATACTTTTATTCAATATCGAATACGAAAACCCTCCCGCGATGAAAAGAGTATTACCGTTTTTTATTTTTTTAAGTTTTATTATTTTTTCTCAAAAAGAAACTCAAGCACAATGTGGACAAACTCAACTTCCCACCACGGAATGTAATATGGCGCCTACCGTTTGTCCTTCATCAGGTTTATTAGATGAATATTGTGGGACAAATGATAATTTCAATTTTGATCCAAATCTTCAACCACCTAATTTTTGTGGGACTTTACAAAACCCAGATTGGATTGGATTTATTCCAATTACGACCAATGTTGATATTCATATTTATGTTGAAATATGTTCCGCTACTGGTTTGATTCCAGCATTGCAAGTTATGGCATTTAAGAATTGTGAATTTGATTGGGAACCAGTTTCTCCTTGTATTTATGAATTATTTACTAATACTAGCCAAACTCTTTCTCTCACCAATCTTGATCCAGGAGAGGTTCATTATTTATTGATTGATGGATTTTCAGGAGCAATTTGTGATTATTATTTGGAAGTTGTTTCAGGAGCAATTGCAGGATATGGAGATGACTTAGAAGCGAATGCTGGAAATGATAAATTTTTGGAATGTAATTCTTCTGTGGTTTTGGATGCAAGTAATTCTACTGCTACTCCAAATGCCATTTACACTTGGTTAGATGAAAGTGGAAATGTTGTCGGTAATGGAGTCACTTATACTGCGACTCAAGTGGGAACTTATACTTTGTATTTGACTGATAGTGATATCTCGATTTGCCCTTCAGAAGATATGGTTCAAGTCTTTGAAGGAGGTGTGACCACTTTGGAATTAGGCGATGGGAATTATTTAGATTGTAACTCTGGTGAAGTAATTATTGAGGGAGAAAATGTTCCTTTAAGTCCAAATTATACTTACTCATGGACAACCACAAATGGAAATATTATTTCAGGAGGAGATACTCCAAACCCTTTGGTTAACTCAGTTGGTGAATACGAGTTGATGATATTTGATTTGGTTAATAATTGTTCTAATTCAGATACTATTGTGGTGATGGAGTTTGAAGATGTTTTGATCGTCGATTCTGTTTTTCAAAGAATATGTACTTCATCAGTTAACTTTGATTTAAATGCTACAACGCTTGCTTTTGAGAGTCCCGATTTTACTTATTTATGGACAACGAGTGATGGAAATATCGTCAATAATGAAAATAAACGTATTCCAAAAATAGACGAATTAGGAACCTATAACATTACATTTACGGATACTGTTTCAGGATGTGTAATAATGGATGAAGTTATAGTTGCAGATACCGTTGTTCCACCAATACCTTTAATTATTGTTGATGGTTATTTTACCTGTGATAATACAGAGGTTGAGTTGAGTGCACAATCCTCCGTTCTTAATAATCCTGTAACTTACCGTTGGATTAACCCAATGGGAAATGTAATTTCAACTTCAGATATTGCTTGGGCAGATTATATCGGATTATACACTTTAGAATTAACGGATATTATAACTGGATGTGTTTTTTCTACTCAAGATTATGTTTATGATAATACTTTCTTACCTCTTATTGACTTCCCAACTTATACTTACGAATTAAATTGTGCGAATAATTTTACGGTAGAAATAGAGCCTAATGTTTCAGTAGGAGCTAATTTTTATTATGAGTGGTATTTTAATAGTTCTTACTTTTCTAGTGATTTTAGTATTACTGTTAATGAGCCAGGAGAATATGAACTTATTGTTACCGATAGTGGAAATGGATGTAGTAGTCAGGCGTCGGTGGAAGTCGTCGATAATGGATTTGTAGTAGATATTACGACTAACGATGCAACTTGTGATATGTCAGATGGAACAGCAACGATTAGTTCAGGGTTGGCGAATCCACTTTACGAGTGGAGCAATGGCGAACAGGGTAGCGTAATTACGGGATTGAATCAAGGGTGGTATTCTGTAACAATAACTGACTTAGATAATAACTGTAGTAAGCATCAAAACTTTTTTGTTGACGAAGATATTTCCTGCAAAGTAGTAATTAGTGGTTATGTGGTTATTGATGATAACAATACGTGCACGTATGATCCCACAATGGAAGGAATAGAATTAATTATGGTAAAATTGTATCCTCTTGGGATTTACACTTTTACAGATTCGACTGGTTATTATGAATTTGTGGTGGATGATGGAGAATATACGGTACAATATATTTCTAATATTTCCTATGATTTACTTTGCCCAATTCCTGGGATTTATGATGTTACTCTAAACACTAATGGTACTTCTGATGATGATAATCATTTTTTTATAAAAAGAGTGGAGCAAGATTTATGTATAACTAAAATAAATGGAAACGCCGTTCCTGGTAGAAAGCAATTCAACCTTCTAGAAGCTTGTAATTATGGAGAACTCACTCAAGATGCCATCGTAACTTTTACTCATGATGATCTATTTGGACAAGTAGCCAATTTGCCAAATATCATACCCTTAAATACTAACGCTCAAAGCTATATATATGATTCTAATAACAATACATTTACATGGACGTTGACAGACTTGGAGCCTGGAGAATGTAGAAAAATTTTATGGTTTATGACCACACCAGTTACGGCACAAGTTGGCGAAATAATAACTTCGGTCGCTGAAGTTACTCCTAATGATTTTGATATAAATCCAACTAATAATTACCTCACTTGGAATAGTGTAGTGACTGCTTCTTTAGATCCTAATATTAAAGAAAATTATGTAGGTGAAACACTTTCTGGCGGAGCAATTTATGAAGATGATACCACAATGGATTACTTGATTCATTTTCAAAATATAGGAACAGATACTGCCTATACTGTTGTAATTCGAGATACGTTGGATGTTGCTCATTTGGATGTGACGACGTTGCGAGGATTTACTTCAAGTCATGATATGCAAGTGGAATTTGAAGGCACGGATGTTTTGATTTTTAGGTTTGAAAATATCTACTTGGTGGATAGTTTGACAAATGAAGAAGAGAGTCAAGGTTGGGTAGGATTCCAAATTGATTTGTTGCCCGATCAAGTTATCGGGACGGAAATTTCAAATCAAGCTGCCATCTTTTTTGATTTTAATGAACCGATTATTACCAATGATGTAGTCAATACGATTGATCAACATTTTTATAAGATTGAAGGGGAGGTGAAAACAGAAATAGGCGAAGGAGTGAAAGATGTAAATGTATTGTTATCAGGTGATTTGACTGCGGCAACTTTGACGGATAATTCAGGTATGTTTTCTTTCGAAGATTTAAATCCTGATGAAAGTTTTGAATTGAATTTTGAGAAAAATACTAATCCTTGGAATGGAGTAACGACGCAAGATATTGTAGTTATTCGAAAGCATATTTTGGGTTTAGAATATTTAGATTCACCATATAAATTATTGGCGGCGGATGTCAATAATTCAGGAAGTATAACTGGTCTTGATATGGTTTTGATTCGATCATTGATACTTTTAAATATCATGGAGTTTCCCAATAATCCTTCTTGGAAGATTGTCGATGGAGATTTTATTTTCCCTAATTCAACTGAACCTTGGGGTGATCCAATTCCAACCTTTTTGACGATTGATAATATTGATGCAGATCGATTTAATCATTTGATTGGAATAAAAATGGGAGATGTCAATAACTCAGTTCAGCCATGGAATTTGTTAGATGCAGAAACTAGGAATAGAAACAATGAAATCATGTTAGTTGTTGATAATCAGCAAGTTAAAAAAGGAGTAGAGTGTGTAGTTGCTTTGCGAGCGAAAGATTTTAAAGAGATGGTTGCATATCAGTTTACCATAGATTTTGATGAAGCGAAATTAAATTTTACAGGTTTTGAAAAAGGAGTTTTGGAAAATATGTCTGAACAAAATATTGGAACTCGATTTTTAGAAAATGGAAAATTGACTGTAGCTTGGACTACTTCTGAAGGAAAGAATATCAAGGATAATGAACCTTTATTTTTTCTGAAATTTAAAGCAAAACAAAATGGTGATTTAAGTGAAATCTTAACAATTAATTCTTCCAAAACAGAAGCAGTTGCATACGACGACGACAAGAATATTTTTGATGTCAATTTAATTTTTGAAGGGCAAGAAAAAAGATCCTTGGTTCAAGTTTTTCCGAATCCAACCAACGAAAATATATTTATCAATATTAATTTAGAAAAATCAAATTCAATTCAAATTGATATTTTTAATGCCTTTGGTCGATTGGAAAAATCTGTCCTTCCTATTACGATTCAATCCAAAGGTTTTTTCCAACAAAAAATAAATGTGCAAGAGTTTTCTCCTGGAACTTATTTTATAAAAATGAAAATAGGAGAGGAGGTAATTGTTCGTAAGTTTATTGTGATTTAAATTTTCTCTCGCTGTAAAAGTCAGTTATCGGATACCTCGAAGGTATCCGATAGCTAAAGAAATCAATACCTTAATTTTAGAAAAATAAAATGCAAGAACATGGAAAAAAAATTAACAATCTTCTGTTTACTTTTTTTATTTGCACACCTCCTTTTTTCCAATAATTATAAAATGGACTTCGCTTCTTCTGCGGGGACAATGAATATAAATGAGATGAATTATTGTTTTGGTGATCCTGCCTTTCCTCTTCATAATGGAGATGAAAATTTGGATGCAGGTGATCTTCTAAAATTTGTAATTCATGATAATAATGGAACGTCTTTGGGAAATATGTTTGGAGGACAAGGAAATGTAAATACCGCTTATGGTGTTTTTCCTGGAATGGATTATGGGATAACTTATTATATATCTGCCATCGCTGGGATGGATGATGGAACTGGAAAAGTAGATTTGACAGACCCCGAACTTTCGGTGTCGCAAGGTACGCCAGTTATTTTTTTGGAGGAATTAATTGCTGATCCAGGTATTGGTGGAGTAATTTCTTGTACTAGTTCCCAAGTGACTTTAGGTGGTGGTGGATCATCCATAGGAGGAAATTATTCATATAGTTGGACAGGCCCAAATGGATTTAGTTCATCGGTACAATTTCCTGTAATTACTGAAGCGGGGACCTATTGTTTTCTTTTGATTGATATAGACAATTCCTGTGTTTCGAGTACGGAATGTGTTACTGTAACTGGCAATATTGACCCTCCGACTGCAAATGCAAATGTATCTAATATATTAACCTGTGTCAATCCATTTGTAATACTTTCTGCAGCTGGATCATCTACAGGGCCAAATATTATATACAGTTGGACTTTTTTCAATACTCAAATAGGTACTGGAACAGTATTAACGGTTTTGAATCCTGGAGTATATACCTTAACTGTAACCGATACGGATAATGGTTGCTCATCTTCGATTTTAATTGATGTATCAGAAGATAGTGATGCTCCAATTGCAGAAATTCAATTAGGTGGAACTATAGATTGTAATAATACTGAAGTTTTTTTAGATGGATCGGCATCAAGTGGAGGAAATCTCATCTATCAATGGAGCACAGGAAATAGTGCTCCAACCATTTTTGTTACTGCTCCAGGGACTTATACGCTTACAGTTACTGATGGAAATAATGGATGTACTGATGAGACTTCTATCATAGTCAGTTCAAATTCTTCTATTCCTATCGCCGATGCTGGGCCTGATATGGTTTTGGATTGTATGAATCAGACCGCCATTTTAAATGGATCTGGATCAAGTACTGGAGGTAATTTTTTTTATGAATGGATTACTAATAATGGAAATATTCTTACGGGAGAGACGACCTTGAATCCAGTTGTGGATAGTGAAGGATTTTATTTTTTGATAGTAACAGATTTGGACAATGGGTGTACTGCTACAGATGAAGTATCAGTAAGTGGTACTGGAGGACTAGCAGTTGATCTTGGGGTGGATACTTTTTTTCCTTGTAATACTTCTGAGATGGTTATTGTGGGAAATGTCATTCCAACTGGAACTGGTTTTACTTACCTCTGGACTACGACTGATGGAACAATTAATTCAGGGGGGACAACTGTTTCCCCAACTATTGGTTCGGTAGGAACTTATGCTTTAGAGATAAATGATCCAGTTAATGGATGTGTAGGATATGATGAAATAGTGATTTATGATTTCAATGATATTTTGACGGTGAATGAAAATATGAATCTAAGTTGTAATTCACCTACCTCTAATGAATTAGATGCTTCAATACTTTTATCCAACTTAGATTTATCCTATAGTTGGACGACTACTAATGGGAATTTTACTTCAGCAACTGATATCTTAAATCCAACGGTGGATATGGAAGGAGTTTACGATTTGTTGGTGACAGATAATTTGACAGGTTGTACAACTACAGCAAGTATTACGATGGGATCAGCGATATTTCCTGAAGCGATAATTGATACCAATGGAAATTTTGTTTTGGATTGTATTTTTTCAGCTGTAGTTTTAAATGGATCAAATTCTATAGTTAACCAACCAGCGACCTATGTATGGAGTTTTAATGGAAATGCTATTTCTACTGCCTCCGTATTTACCGTTATCAATTCTGGAGTGTACGAATTAATAGTGACTGATCTGAATAATGGTTGTACTGATTCAGAATCTATTATCATATCTGAAAATCAAAATCCTCCTGATTTTACTTTGCCAAGTGTGGTGGAACTTAATTGTAATAATAATTTTCAGGAAGAAGTTGAGCCTATTTTTAACTCGCCAGGAGGAAATTATTCATATAATTGGATGGATCAAAATGGAGTTTCATTTTCCCAAGATCCAAGTTTTATTTTTACGGAAAATAACCTAGGTTTTTATCTTTTGGAGGTGACTGACCAAGGTAATGGTTGTTCAGCATTATGGGAAGGAGAGATTGTTTTAGGTGGATTTGATTTTGATGTAGCAACGACCGAAGCAGGTTGCGACCTCCAAGATGGAACAGCGACGGTGACTAGTGCATTGCAAAATAGTTTGGTAGAATGGAGTACTGGCCAACAGGGTAATACATTGACGGGACTTGCTTCAGGTTGGTATTCTGTTACCGTGACGGATACGGATAATAATTGTAGTAGACATAAAAACTTCTTGGTGGATGAAGATATTTCTTGCAAAGTCGTAATTAGCGGCTATGTGGTAGTAGATCCTAACAATACATGCACGTATGATGCAAGTATGCAAGGGGTAGAAAATGTAATGGTAAAATTAAACCTGCCAGGGGTTTTTACTTTGACTGATTCTACTGGGTATTATGAGTTTGTGGTAGATGATGGAACTTATCAGGTGGAATATGTTGGGAGCGCTGCAGTTGATTTGCAATGCCCGATGCCTGGAACTTATGATATGACTTTGAATATGGATGGAATGGTTTCATCAGATAATCATTTCTTTGTTTCCTATCCGCCTTTTGATTTATGTATTTATAAAAGTGTAGGAAATGCACGACCTGGATTGAATCAATTTAACTGTGTTCAAGTATGTAATAATAGTTTTGAATCACAGGATGCAATCGTAACATTTGAGCATGATTCTATCTTTTCTAACCAAAGTCCATGGCCGAATATCTCACCTGCTTATGGAAATACGATTTCTCCAAACTATACATATGACGATGTTAACAATACATTTACATGGATGCTTGATGATTTAAATCCAGGCGAATGTAGAAAAATCATGTGGTGGATGCCGGTTCCTGTGACAACTCCTTTTGGCTATGTGTTGCACTCTGAAGCGAAGGTGAATCCAATCGCTGGAGACTCGAATCCTGCGAATAATTGCTTGTCTTGGACTAGAGTGGTGACTGCTTCTTATGATCCAAATATCAAAGAAAATTTTGTTGGAGAAACAACTACGGGAGGAGCTATTTACGAAGATGATACGACGATGGATTACTTAATTCATTTTCAAAATGTAGGAAATGATACTGCCTTTACCGTGGTAGTTCGTGATACATTGGATGATGCACATTTGGATGTGACGACGATTCGAGGGTTTTCTTCGAGTCATGATATGCAAGTTGATTTTGAAGGAACGAATGTTTTAGTTTTTACTTTTGAGAATATTTATTTAGTAGATAGTATGACGAATGAAGAGGCGAGTCAAGGCTGGCTTGGGTTTAATATTGATTTATTACCAGGGCAAATGCTTGGAACAGAAATAACCAATGAGGCGGCCATCTACTTTGATTATAATGCGCCTATTATTACCAATGAAATAGTTAATACGATTGAATCTCATTTTTATAAAATAGAAGGTGTCGTGAAAACCGAAAATGGAGAAGGTGTCAAAGATGTAAATGTATTGTTGTCAAATGATTTAACAGCTACAACTTTAAGTGATGCTTCAGGTACTTTTTCTTTTGAAGATTTAGAACCTGATTGGAATTTGGAATTGAATTTTGAGAAAAATACTAATCCTTGGAATGGAGTAACCACCCAAGATATTGTGGCAATTCGAAAACATATTTTAGGATTGGAGTTTTTAGATTCACCTTATAAATTATTAGCTGCAGATGTGAATAATTCTGGAAGTATAACTGGTTTGGATATGGCGTTGATTCGGTCATTGATTTTATTAAATATCATGGAATTTCCGAATAACGATTCATGGAAAATTGTTGACGGCGATTATGTTTTTATAAATCCAACACAACCATGGAATGATCCAATTCCAACAACTTACACTATTAATAATATTGATGCAGATCGAGCTTATAATATGATTGGAATTAAAATAGGAGATGTAAATGATTCTGCGCAACCTTGGAATTTATTGAATTCGGAAACACGTGAAAAAAATGGGAATATATTGTTAAGTGTTGATAATGAGGAAGTTAGTGTTGGGAAAGAATATCTAGTTGCTTTACGAACAAAAGATTTTAATGAAATGGTTGCTTATCAATTTACTTTAGATTTTGATAAAGAGAAACTAAACTTTACAGGATTTGAAAAAGGTATTGTGGGAAATATGTCAGAACAAAATATCGGAACTCGATTTTTAGAAAATGGAAAATTGACTGTTGCTTGGACCACTTCGGAGGGGAAAAATATCAATGATGGAGAACCTTTATTCTTTCTAAAGTTTAAAGCAAAACAAGAAGGAAATTTAAGTGAAATGCTAGAAATTAATTCTTCCAAAACTGAAGCAATTGCTTACGATGAGGAAAATAATGTTTTTGATGTGAATCTAATTTTTGAAGGAGAAAATGAAATGTCCATTTTGCAAGTTTTCCCAAATCCAACTGACGATAATATTTTTGTCAATATCAATTTGGAGAAAAGTATTTCTATCCAATTAGATATTTTTAATGCTTTCGGTCAACTGGAAAAAATGGTTCTTCCAACTACGATTCAACCTAAAGGTTTTTTCCAACAAAAAATAAATGTGCAAGATTTTTCTACAGGAACTTATTTTATAAAAATGAAAATAGGAGAGGAGATAATTGTCCGTAAGTTTATTGTTATATAAGATCCAAAACCATGTTTATATCAAAGCCGTGCCGCTCCGATTTCTCGGAGTGACACGGCTGATTTTTATAAAAACAAAACATTTAAACCATGAAAAAAATACTACTCATTTCAGTATCTTTTTTTTTAATTCCTTTCTTTCTTTTTTCCAAGAATAATTATGAAATCGCCTCTTCTGCAGGGACAATGATGTTAGATTCAATAATACTTTGTGAAGGAGAAGGAACCATTATTCCTCATAATGGAGATGAAACGCTTGATTCAGGTGATATTATTCGAGCCGTTATTCATGATAATAATGGGACGATTTTGGGAAATGTTTTTGGCAGTCAAATGCCGATCAATAATTTTTTTAATGTTCCTCCTCCTGGGATTATTTTTGGTACAACTTATTATATTTCTGCGATAGCTGGAATGGATGATGGAACTGGAAATGTGGACTTGAATGATCCTGAGCTTTCTGTTGCGCAAGGAACTCCAGTTATTTTTGGTGAATCTATCGAAACGTATTTATCAGAAACAATCTGTGAAGGTAGTTTTATTATTGTGGGTTGTGATATCTTGACAACATCTGGTTCTTTTATCATAACGGAGGTTTCAGTACTAGGATGTGATAGTGTGATTTTTGTTGACTTAACAGTTTTAGATCCACAAGCTGCTATTTTTCCAGTAACCAATATGATAGACTGTTCTGGAAGTTCAGTACAAATTAATGCAGTAGTTTTAAATCCTTCTCCAACAGTTACTTACAAATGGACAGGGCCATGTTTCACCCAAGGTCTTCCCCAGGCATCTTCGATAGAGGTGAGTTGTGCGGGGACGTATACCTTAGAAGTTTGTGAAACTCAAAATGGAATGACATGTGTTTCGGAAACAGTTTCTGTGGAGGTATTCGAAAATACGACACCTCCAGTTGTAGATGCTGGCCCTGATTTAGAAATCAATTGTGCCATTACATCTGTAACTGGAATACCAACAGTTTCTCCTGCTAGCTCAACCTATGCCTATGCATGGACTGGAGCAAATGGCTATTCTGCTTCTACTTTGCTTCCAGTATTTACGGAACCGGGTGAATACTGTTTTTTTGTAGTTGATTTAAATACATCCTGTGTTTCTAATACAGATTGTATGATCGTAACTGGAGATAACTCTGCTCCTGTTGCAGTTGCTAGCGTATCTAATAATCTTGATTGTAACAATACTACAGCTGTACTATCAGCATTTAATTCTTCAACGGGAAGTAATATTATTTATGAGTGGATTGATTCTAATGGAAATTCAATTGGAGGAGGCATGAATATTTTAGTTGCTTCTCCAGGGATTTTTACTTTGTTTGTAACAGATATTACCAATGGATGTTTTACTTCAACAACAATAAATGTATCTGAAAATATTAATACTCCTGTTGCGATAATTACATCAAGTGGAAATATTGATTGCAACAATAGTTCAGTTACATTAGATGGTTCAAGTTCAACAGGAAACGCTTTAAACTATTTGTGGAGTACGGGAGAAAACACCGTTTCGATTGTAGCATCTTGGGCAGGAACTTATACTCTTTATGTTACAGATATTACGAATGGATGTACTTCGGAAACTTCCATCTTTGTTGATGATACCAATACTTATCAAATTGATTTGGGGGAAGATACATTCTTTCCTTGTGATGTTTCAGAAATGACGATTTCGGGAAATAGCATTCCTACTGGAACTGGTTTTTCTTACTTGTGGACAACAGTTGATGGTTCAATTATTTCAGGAGAGAATACTATTGATCCTATTATAAATTTGCCAGGAACTTATGTGCTGACAGTCGATGATGCCATTAATGGTTGTACAGGAACGGATGAAATAGTGATTTATGATTTTGATGATTTATTGTCGGTAACCGAAAACTTGATTTTGGATTGCAATCCGGCCATTCCAAATGAATTAGAAGCCTCTCTACTTTTACCCAATTTAGATATTACTTATTCGTGGACAACATCAAATGGAAATTTTACATCCGCAACTGACATCATAAATCCAACGGTGAATGCAGCAGGAGTTTATGTCTTAGAAGTGACTGATAATTTGACTGGTTGTATTGCTTCAGGAAATGTAATGATGGATAATCCAATGCTTCCAACGGTTATCATTGAAGCGCAAGGAAATTCAGTTTTGAGTTGTGATAATTCTGAAGTTATTTTAGATGGGGCAAATTCAATAGTTTCTCCTCCAGCTCTTTTTGAATGGAGAATGAATAGTTCAATTATTTCGTCAAATGTTTTAGTGACGGTAACTGAAGGAGGTGTTTATGATCTGGAGGTGACTGATTTGAATGGATGTAGTAGTACAGCATCTTATATAGTTACTGTTGATGACAATCCTCCTTCTTACACTTTGCCAAGTGAAGTGATGCTGAATTGTAATAATAATTTTATAGAAGAAGTAGGGCCAGTTATAGATTCTGCTAATCCTAATGTGACTTATGAATGGATTTATAATGGCGTTATTTATTCATCTGATTCGAGTATAATTTTGACAGAAAACACCCAAGGAGTTATGGAGTTAGTTGTTACTGATTTAGATAATGGCTGTTCACTTGCTAGCATTGTGGAAATTAGTTATGATGGATTTGCGATAGATGTAGCGACAACTCCAGCAGGTTGTGATCTCGAAGATGGTACAGCAACGGCGAGCACTACGTTGGCAAATACTTTAGTCGAATGGAGTACTGGCGAACAAGGAAATACGATTTCAAATTTAGCACAAGGCTGGTATTCTGTTACGGTGACTGATACCGATAATAATTGTAATCGACACGAAAACTTTTTTGTCGATGAAGATATTTCTTGTAAAGTGGTTATCGGAGGTTATGTTTTATTAGATCCTAACAATACGTGCACGTATGATGTAAGTTTGGAAGGAGTAGAATGTGTGATGGTAAAATTAGACCCTCTTGGAATTTATACGATGACAGATGCAACAGGTTATTACGAGTTTATTGTGGACGATGGAAGTTATACTGTGGAATATACGGGAAGTGCAGCGGTTGATTTGCAATGTCCAATTCCTGCAACTTACGATGTAACCCTGAGTACGAATGGTTCCATTTCGGCAGACAATCATTTTTATGTTTTACGACCTAATTTTGATTTATGTATTACCAAAAATATAGGAGCTGCACGTCCTGGATTTAACCAATTCAATTGTGTGCAAATATGTAATTATGGAGATGAGGTAGCAGATGCGGTAGTAACTTTTGTCCATGATTCTATTTTTGCTCAGGTGACTCCATTACCGAATATTTCTCCCATAAATTCTAATGCAACAAATTATACTTATGACGAGTCTGCCTATACTTTTACTTGGAATTTAACGGATCTCACTCCTGGTGAATGTCAAAAAATAATGTGGTATATGGAAGTACCTCAAACTGCGATGATTGGAGATAATATTAGTGCAGAAGCAAAAGTAAACCCCATTGTAGACGATTCTGATCCTAGCAATAATTGCCTTGCATGGAATCTAGATATTACTGGTTCATATGATCCAAATGACAAGCGAAATTTTGTCGGAGCATCTCAATGGGGCGGAGCAATTTTCGAAAGTGATACGACCATGGAATATGCCATTCGTTTTCAAAATGTCGGAAATGATACCGCTTTCACCGTTGTGGTTCGAGATACTTTAGATGAGGAACATTTAGATGTAACGACGATTCGAGGTTTTACCGCAAGTCATGATATGCAAGTTCAATTTGAAGATTCGAATGTATTGATTTTTACTTTTGAAAATATCATGTTAGTAGATAGTGCAACCAATGAACCGGGAAGTAATGGTTGGTTGAATTTTGATATTGACCGAAAACCAAATCAACCTTTTGGAACTGAAATTACCAATCAAGCAGCTATTTATTTTGATTTTAATGCACCTGTGATTACCAATGAATTGGTGAATTTTTTGACTAATCCAGTCAACGTTTTTTCTCCAATAAAAAATACTTTGCATGTTGAAATCACACCGACGATTACCAATGACGAAATTCAAGTCAATTATGTTTTGGAAAATACAAATTCTGTTTCTATGCAAATTTATAATGTTGGAGGAGTATTGTTACAAAATATTGATTTTGGAAAAAAAGTAACTGGCGAGTATGTGGAGCATTTGAGTTTAAAAGATTTTACTGCAGGAGTGTATTTTGTTTTTGTAAAAACGGAAGAGGGGAGTGCGGTGCGGAAAGTGGTGAAGATGTAGTATTCAAAAGATTTGAATCTATAGATTTTGGTTTGCAAATTCAATAACTAAAAATTTAGCAGATGAAAAAACAGTTATTTCTGAGTACTATATTTTCGATGATTTATTTATCTATAGTTGCTCAATGTAATATCCCAGTTCCACCTAGTAATTCATGTGCAACTGCTCCAATTATTTGTACCCTTGATGGATATTGTTCTTCAACCAGCGGAGCAAATTCGATAGATCAGCCAACTACTT
Source organism: Saprospiraceae bacterium (assembly GCA_045106765.1). Lineage (GTDB taxonomy): Bacteria > Bacteroidota > Bacteroidia > Chitinophagales > Saprospiraceae > CAJQQY01. Next base: position 18,831 of record JBGCFD010000020.1, read on the forward strand.
TTTGTGGATCTATTCAAAATAATCATTGGCTTGCATTCATTCCTAGTACAACAGATTTAGCCATTGATATTATTGTGGGTAATTGTGGAGGGACATCAACACTTCCGGGAATTCAAGCCCAAGTTTACTCAGTTTGTGCGGTTCCTTGGACCAGCGCAAGTAATTGCATTTATGAAGCCCCACCAAATACAACAGGACAAATAATCATGAGTAATTTAACTGTTGGAAATACCTACTATTTAATGATAGATGGATTAACAGGAGAAATGTGTAATTATACCCTTTCAGTAACGGCTGGTTCGACTCAATCTTCTGGAGGAATTTTATTAGCAGATGTAGGAGAAGATATTTTATTCGATTGTTTGACTCAGGAAGTTACCTTGGATGGATCTAATTCAATCTTCGAACCGACAGATTCTATTGCTTGGCTCAATAGCAGTTTATTACATCTTAGTGATAGTATTTCTTTTACAGCTACTCAAAGTGGAACTTACTATTTGGTCATTCAAAATCCAGATGGAGAAAGTTGTCCATCAATTGATACCGTAAATTTAATTTCTTTCCATGATATTTTACCAAGTCCTTTTATATTTCCTTCTGTTGAAACTTTTATAGACACAATTGGTCAAGAAGTATTTTTGGATGCCATCAATTCCAATGAAATTGATTCCAATTATATTTTGTCGTGGACAACTATTGATGGAAATATTATTGCTCACCCAGATTCACTTTATCCTTTAATTTCGAGTAGTGGAACTTATGTTTTAGAAATTACTCACCCTGAAACTGGATGTATAACTTCGAATGAAGTATTAGTAGATTTAGTAATTCCAGTTAGCGTTTTTTCTCCTTCAAAAAACACTTTGAATATCAAGATTACACCAACGATTACCAATGACGAAATTCAAGTCAATTATGTTTTGGAAAATACAAATTCCATTTCCATGCAAATTTATAATGTTGGAGGAGTGTTGTTACAAGATAATGATTTTGGGAAAAAAGGAGCTGGAGAGTATTTGGAAAATTTAAGTTTAAAAGAATTTGAGGCAGGCGTTTATTTTATTTTTATAAAAACGGAAGAGGGGAGTGCGATGCGGAAAGTAGTGAAGATGTGATTTTGCAACTAGAATCTCTACGGAGAATAATAGTTTTTTATTCTAAAAAAATAAAATGAAAATAAATATCATTTCCATTTTGGAAAAAATAAAAAAGTTGATAAAATCATCAAACAAAAAAAGCCCAAAAACATAATGTTTTTGAGCTTTTTTGTTAAAATGTAACCGGCCCGGGGTTCGAACCCGGGACCCCTTGATTAAAAGTCAAGTGCTCTACCAGCTGAGCTAGCCGATCATAATTTTGTATGCTTTTCTTCTAAAGCGATGCAAAGATACTAACGTTTCATATAAATGCAAGAAATTAAAAATCTTTTTTAAAAAAATTATTGCTCAACAAATTTAGGTGTTTCGGATGATTCGATTGCTGATATAAATAAGTCGAAATCTGTATAATCCGAAATAATTGTTTGTGCACCTAATTTTTTCAAAACATTAAAATCTCCTGTTCTTCTAACTCCAATAAATGGAAGATTCATATTTCGAGTAGTTCGTACATCCCAGGCAGCATCTCCAACATAAACTATTTTTTCAAAAGACATTTTTTTAGCATCAGTCTGCTGAAATACACCTTTGATAATATCTTCTCGTGTTGGATTCCCATCTGCAAAACTCATGTGCAAATTTCCCGTAGGAATTCCGATATGGTTTAATTTGACCATGGCAGGTTGTCGCCATCCTCCCGTCGCAATTCCTATCTCATAAACATCATTTTTTAATAATTGTTCAATTGTTTTTCGAGCATTTGGAACTTCTTTAAATTCATGCGGTTGTTCTTTCCTTTTTAATTGAATAGATGCGACAAATTCATTTTGAAAATCATTCATTTCATCTAAAGTTGCTTCTCGTTGAAAGTGATTTTGGATGACCGTTTTAAAAATAGTATCATCAGTTACATGAGGATATTTTGACCAATCAATTGTAGGAAATTTTGATTGATATACTTTTTCATAAGTATCAGCAAAACATTGGCTGTCGATCTTGTTAGAATATAAAAGTGTTCCGTCGATGTCAAAAATAATGAGTTTTTTCTTCAAAATATTTATTGTTTAATTCGTTAAACGAAGTATTCTTAGTTCAATAAAAAATTATTCTTCCTCTTCATTATCCAAATCCCAAAAATCAAATTCTAACTGAATACCTCCGACCATTTTTTGATCTTTTTGTAAATTAGAAACTTGCACTCCCAATAATCTGACTTCTTGAAATTCATGAAAATGATTTTTCAATAAATCTGAAACGATGGACAAAAATAGTGCTCGATCTTTTGGTTCTGAAGTAAAAGTTTTGCTACGAGTGATGGATTGAAACTCTGGCGTTTTGGCTTTTAGGGTGATGGTTCGTCCAAAATTTTTGGCTTTTTTCATATAGTCAAAAACCTTTTCAGCAATTGGAATTAATTTTTCCAACATATCACTTTCCGTTTTTAAATCATCAAAAAAGGTTCGTTCTGCTCCGATAGATTTTCGAATTCGATTAGGATTGACTTTGCGATTATCTTCTGCTCGAACGATTCGATAATAATGTCTTCCTGCTTTTCCAAATCGTTGGACTAATTCTAGTTCTGATTTTTGTTTTAAATCTTTGCCCGTAAAAATCCTTAAAGTGTGCATTCGTTTCGCAGTTACTTTTCCAATTCCAAAGAATTTTTCAATGGGTAAATTTTCTAAAAATAAAATTGCTTCGGGTGGAGTGATGACTTTGATTCCATTTGGTTTATTGATATCGGAAGCTACTTTGGCTAAAAATTTATTGAAAGAAACCCCTGCCGAGGCAGTCAAGTTTGTTTTTTCAAAAATCTTTTTTCTAATTTCCTCTGCTATCATCGTTGCAGAAGGAACACCTGATTGGTCAATCAAATGATTCATTTTTTCTTCTTTAACTTCTGTTACATCCAGAAAAGCTTCGTCCAATGAAAGCGGTTCAATCAAGTCGGTGTACTCTGCAAAAATTTCTCGAATCTGGTTGGAGACTTCTCGATAGACATCAAAACGATGTTTGACAAAAATTAAATCAGGACATAATCGTTTGGCAGTAATGGAAGGCATCGCAGAGCGTACGCCATATTTCCGAGCTTCATAACTGGCAGCAGCAACGACTCCACGCATCGCAGAACCACCGACGGCAATAGGTTTGCCTCGAAGGTCAGGATTGTCACGCTGTTCTACTGATGCGTAAAAAGCGTCCATGTCGATATGGATGATTTTGCGTTGAGACAAATGTTATTTTTTCGTTCTTAGATTCATTTTTATAAGGTAAAAATAACAACGAATTAGTAGAAACTGTTTTTAAATGGAATTTTATTCGGTTGAAATTTGATCTATAATTTTAGATTTCCAAAAAAAAATCCTTAAGCCTACAAACAGGCTTAAGGATTTTATTTTTGTTGATAAAAAATATTATTCCATTTTTATAAAACGGATAGTTTCAAATCTATCCCCTTGTGACGTTCGCAACCAATAAATACCATTTCCTAATTTTTGGATAGGTAATTCAATTTGGTTGTTACCTTCGTTTATTTCAATGTTTCTTTCTATCAAAATTTTTCCTGATACATCAAAAACTTGGATAGCTAAATTGTCTTCAATTGGAGATGGATATTTTAAATTTAAAATACCTTCTTGAATTGGATTTGGAAAAATGCTAGCTACTTTATTCTCTGTTCTAAAATTAGCTACTTTAATTCCAGCCACTTTTGTCGTTCCATCAAAATCAGTTTGAGAAAGTCGATAATAATTATTTCCTTGTTTGGGATTAATATGAACGTACCGATAATTATTGATAGAAAATGAGTTTCCACCTCCATCAATTTTTTCCAAAAAATCAAAAGTAATTCCGTCAGAAGAATGTTCTAGCGTAAAGTAATCATTATCTTGTTCGGTAGCTGTTTGCCAATTGAGTAGAACTGTTTCGTTTTTTTGCGCAGCATAAAAAGAAATCAATTCGATAGGTAAGACAGGCGAAGCGAAGAAAATTCCATAATCTTCGACTTGTCCATTTGTAGGTGTAACACAAGATGAAACAGAAAAATTAGCAAAATCTGAAACTACTCTCATGGTAAGTAATTTATCCATAGTTGGAGTAGCTGAAGTGGTGAAGCTTTGAGTAGTTTGAACTTTTACCGCTGTAGCAGAAAATATTTCTTCCCCTGAATCTGTAAAATCTCCATTGTCATTGAAATCAATATATGCTTTTATATTTTCAAAATTAGCTGAACCAGGCGTAACTGATAAAGAGTAACTGGTGGACGGATCCAATTCTATAATATCGCTACAAGTATTATCTTTATAAATAACTCCTTCAGATACAGTTCCTAAGGATGAATTATTGATGCTTCCTAGTGTCACATTATAAATACCAATTCCAAAATTGGAACCAGATGTATTTGCATTAGTCGCACTTATATTACAGGTTGTTGTTGGTTCATTATAGATTGTAATATGTTCAGTTTTTGTTTCTGTCGATCCATTTCCCACACTATTAGAAGCTACCAAGGTTACATCATAATTTCCTTCAGTCGCATAAGTTATGGTCGGATTTTGATCTGTAGAAGAGGAAGGTGTTCCTCCAGGAAATGTCCAACTCCAAGAAGTTGTTCCATTGGTGGATACATCAGTAAAACTAATAATTGAACCTTCACACTCCGAAGTAGAGCTTGCATTAAAATTACTTACAGGAACAGCAGGTGTTACACATCCTTGCGATGATAACAAACTTGCTCTAGTACCTGTCAAAGCACTTCTCATTCTAGTAGTCTGATCAGGAGTAAATGTATTTTGACATTGCAAAAATCCATAGTCCATATAGTTTTCATACATATCTTGAACATCACTTACAAATGGAGAATTCGTAATCGTTGCATCATTAGAACAAGTATTTACAGTTCCGCTAGTAAAACAATTTATTCCTGTAGTTCCATTGTCAGGTGGCGTGTCACAGACCAAATCTCCTCCTGTCAAACAATCCGTTTCATTGCATTCATCATCGAAGGTATGATACAAATTTAAGTAATGCCCAACTTCATGAATATGTACCTTACTGTCATCTGGGGATGACCCAAAATAACCTGCTTCATTTACTACTCCATCATATATTTGACCATGTGCACCTGCAGTATATGCGTAGCCTGCAACACCACATCCCACTCCGGCACCGGTACAAATTTCATTAACTGTCCAAATATTTAGATAATCATTGGAGTCCCAAAAAGATAATGCTTTCATGCAATCATCTTGAGTATCAGACCCAGAAACAGGCGAGCAGGGATCATCTCGATCAAGATCAGAATAGCTGGTATTTATTCGATTGATACCACTAGTGCTTGCTCCATTTGGATCTCTAATTGCTAAGCAAAATTCAATTTCTACATCGGAACTACTAATTCCAGCATTACTAAAGAAAGGGCCTCCTGCGTAATCATTAATATTCCTAAAAGCATCATTTAAATGCTCTATCGCAGAGTTAACTTGTGCATCTGAAATATTAGAACCCGTTCCAACTGATTCTCCTAAATGCATGACATGAACTACAACTGGAATTGTATAAATTGTACTTATTTTATTTTGGGGAGAGTTAGAATTTTTAGTCGACTTTTTGGAAAGAGACATTATTTTTTGATAAGCATCTTCATTAGAGCGTTTGGTTCCGTCTAAATATTCTTTCCTTTTTTGAAGATTATTTTTGTGAAAGTCGTCATATCCGCATTCATGTTGAGGACTTTGGGCAATAAGATTTTGATTAAAAAATAGGAAAAAGAAGCCAATTACATAAATTAAATTCGTGTGGTTTTTAATAGTACGCATAAGTGTATTTTTCAAAATTTGGTGATTGGGGATCTCCTATTAAAGACTTATACAATAACATTGCTAGATTTTGTCAAATCTGAAAAATCACAGAAAATAATTGAAAAAAATTTAATTTATATAAAAGTGCAGTCACAAAAAAAGCCCCACCTTCTAATGAAAATGGGGCTTCTTTGATGAGAACGTGATTAATTCGTTTTCACAAATTTGACACTTTTAATCGTTTGATTTTGAATAGTTCGTAAATAATAAACCCCGCTTGCCCAATTTTGGATAGGCAATTGAATATTATTTTCACCTTCTGAAACAGGAACAGTTGTTTGAATTAATACCTTTCCAGTCATATCAATTACTTCGATTTCGACCTCTGAATTTTGAGGAGAAATGTAATTTAAGTTGATTTCATTTTGACGAATTGGATTCGGAATTACAGTCGCAACTACTTTATCCGATTTAAAATCAACTGCAATAACACCTGCTTCTTTTGTCGTTCCATCAAAATCAGTTTGAGATAATCGGTAGTAGTTGGTTCCGACTGTTGGATTTTGATGAACAAAACGATAATCACTTGTGATCGTGGAATTTCCTTTTCCATCTACTTTTGTCAGGAACTCAAATTGGTATCCGTTAAGTGAATGCTCTAAAGTGAAGAAGTCGTTATTTATTTCTGTAGAGGTTTTCCAATTGAGGAGGGTCGTTTCATTTTGTTGTTTACCGGTGAAAGATAAAAGCTCGATTGGGAGTGCAGTAGGAACAATAGTTACAGCAACCGAATTGGAACTTAAATCTGCACAGATAGTTGAATTAGAAATTGCAGCTTGAAAATTAGCAAAACTACCTCCAACATAACTTGCTAAATTTATTCCTCCTAAATTCACAACACCATGAATGGTATAAGATTCAGCAGGGTAAGTTATTCCATTTGATAAATCTGTATTTGCATCGAAAGCTACAATATTTCCTGTAGTATTATTAACGATTACATAAGTGCTTGCATAGCCAGAAGCAGGGAAGTTAGAATTATCAAATACTTGTCCTGTTCCACTACTTGTAATGGAAATATTATATGTTCCTGTATTTCCAGTACTAAATCCGGAAATAACTAATACATATTGTTTTCCCTTTTCTAAAGCTCGACTATTTGAGTTTGAATAGTTAACACTCCCTGTATAGCTTACATTTGAAGATAACCAATTTGTACAAACAGAAGAAGAATTAAAGCTAACTTCATATAAAGTAAGTAAGTCACTAGGTAAGGATCCACTACCAGCTGTAAATGTATAAGTTTCATCCCTATCAACTGAAAATGAAAATATATGATGTCCAGGACTATTACTGAAAGGAGCAGTACAAGTTCCCGTTCCATTATCAAGAGCAATAGGAGAATTTGGATCACTATTAGTAATTTCACCAGAAATGGAAGCAGTCAACGTTCCCGAAAGTAAGGAAAGATCTAAAGCGGCAGCCCCTTCTTCCTCGTTTACAGCATCATCGTTTGAAATACTTTCAGCATCTGCTAAACAACCTGCTGCCACGACAGCAATGTCAAGATTATTAATATCAAAAAAGATGTTGTTAGCACATTCTATTTTGATCCTTCCTTGATTGGTTATGGTAGAAGGAATTGTAACAGATTCTGATCCATCATTAGTTGTTGCGGTAGCTAGAGTTGTTGGAAATGTCTGTCCTCCATCTGTAGAGAAAAGAATATTTACAGTTCCACAGTTTACTGGTGAATTAGTTGTACCTGCTACATCCCATGTAATTACTTGATTAGAACCTTCTTGAAAACCAGTTGCAGAATTACCTGTAAGCACTTCAAAAGGGCCAGAATTATTATCAATTACTACTTCCGTTTCTTCATAATCAATTCCACCTTCTCCATCTCTAGCGATTAATCTGAAATGTAAATCTCTAGCTACTTGTGGAAGTATTTCTCCTTGTGTTTGACTATTGGCAAGTATATCGTCAAGTTGTGGAAAAGTTCTAGAAGCACCTCCAGAAGAAGGATCAAAACTTCTAAACAAAGGAGCAGTTGTACTAGTTGCTGCATCATTTGGATGACCATCTGGGCATGATAAAATAAGATTATCAAAATCATATTGTTCCCAAATGTAAACTAATGGATCACCATCACCATCTGTTGCACTTCCCTCTAATTCAAATGGAGTTCCTTTTGGAATAGTAGTATTGGCAGGTACTGTTACAACAGGAAGATTATTGCCTGTTGATGAAATAGTACTGCATGTACCAAAACCAGTTGTTGTATATTCAATCATCTGTATTAGGCTATGTATATGAAAATAAGCTGTAGCTACTTGAGGTGTAATATTGTGAGTACTAGTACAACTTCCGCTTGCAAAGCAGGATCCTTCATAACTCATAATCGTATTTCCTGATCCTGGCTCAAAGCCATTTCCCGGACTACGTTGGGATGCATTACAATTGCCTGAAGTTCCATAAAATGTATGAGAAGCATTAAATTGATGACCTACTTCATGACTGAAAATTCCCATGAAAAACGCAGTAGAATAACTCCCTCCAGCTCCTGTCCAACCTCTACCTTTAAAACTACTCCTACAAACCACACCTAATCCTGCAATACCACTCCCTGTAGAAAAACCTGGTCCTGGAGATGGTAACTCATGAAACACATGCCCAAGATCATAATTAGCAGAGCCTATCGTACTATTAATTACATTATGAGCTGTAGTTGTTCTATTATTTACATCCAGTCCATCTGTAGCAGGGTCGAAAAATATAATATCATCATTATCTGCAATTAAAGTAAATGTCATTGATAATTCACTTTCGAAAATTGCATTCAAAGCATTTAAATAAATAGTGATAGCATCATTAACAAGCGTCAAGGTACTACCTCTTGCAATAGTAAATTCTCCTGAACTTGCTATGGCAATCCGAAAATTTTTCAGATCGGCTCCATTGGAAGGAGGCATTTGTAAACTAGTAGTTCCAGTTCCTGAAAAATTATTTTGATTATTAGGAGTCATTATATCGTCAATTACTCCACAGGTCATATTATCTGTTAGAGATTTTGACATTTTATAACTGACATGAAGATTTCCTGCCAAGGGTTCAATGAAAAACGAATAGCCGTCAGAAAAAATTAACCCATTTAAACCTTTGGTGGTAACAGATAATCGACCTGAAATATATCTTCCTGATATACGGTAAGTTTTTATTTCAGGATAAGCATCATACATGGCTTGTTCCATTACTGGAGCTTCCTCTATTTTTACAGTTTTGAAACTTCCATCTGGAAATGGTATACTGATCTCTCCCCAATTTTCAGAATCATGCTCATTTTCCATCGGAACGGAAGCTAGGTCTGATTTTAATTGGGTTAGATTTATCTCCGTAACAAAGGAATTTTCTAAAGGAATATTTTTTTCAGTTAACAAGTTGTTTTCATCATTTGTACTTTGATGAGTGTCTGCGAAAATAGTTTGAGAATTAAGTGTGCTGATTACTAAAAAAGAGAAAAGTAAGAGGTTAAAAAATTTCATACTGTTTTTGTTTAATTATGAGTTATAATTTTTTTATAAAAAATGCTTTTACCTTTTTTAAGCATTTTTTGAAAAATGAAGAACTGTTTTCTTTTATTCTAAAATATACGGTAGGAATCGGGAGCGTGGATTTTTGTAATAAAAAATTATTATTGATTTTATTAAATGAAAATAACACAATCAACTACAATAATTATAAATGAAAAATGCAAGAAAGTGAACCTTTGAATAATCTTTCCAATAAAAGAGAGCCAAGAACTAAGATTGGGCATAGCCTTGACTCTTCTAAACGGTTATTGGGAATACTTCTTTATTCTTTTGGTTTTCTTTGGAGGTCAAATAGTCGTACGATATTGACAAGTCAATATGTTTTAATTGTTGGAAATATTCGTGGGAAATATAAGATTAGATTGGGAAATCAATTATATGTACACTTCAAATATACAAAGTATTTATAATACCCCCAAATTATTTGTTACATCTGTTCGCAAGACTGCAATTATTTGATTGAAAACTTATTTTGTCTAGATAAAATAAAGGAGTTTAAAAAAAAATTAGATAGATATCCTCATATCATTTTCACTTCTAACTTTTTCAAATAGGATAAAATAAAAAGTCATTAAAATTGAAATTCCTAAATAAATCATGATTAAAATAGAACCACCTGAAATAATTTCATCCACATTATACCAAGCTCCTACATGATAAATAATCCATGCCCCCATCGTTAATTTAATAATTTCGGCAGGTATTGCAAAGACATGACGATCCATTAGCGTTGTATATGAAAATACTGAAACAAACAAAAAGATGGAATACCACATAATGTCAACTGCTTCCAATTTTCCAAATTGAGTCAACAAAAAATACATTAACAGGTTATGAAATATCAATTGAAACCATGACCACCCTTTTAAAAAATCAGAAGGATTGGAGTCATATTTTGTTCGAGTATGTACTCCTTCAATATTGATGGGGAATTTTTCTTGAACATCATTTGGACGCCAACCTGTAGGCATAAACCAAATCCTAAATTTGTCTTTCCAATTATTTGTTCGCCAGGCATCTTTAATAACTTGCCATGCATGTTGGTAATTTATCAAAACTGGATTCCAGGTATTGGCAGGTTTTAAGGTGCCATAAACTGGAGGTTCTTCTTCTAGTTCTTCTTGAAATGTTCCAAACCATTTGTCCCAAAAAATAAATATTGCAGAGAAGTTTTTATCAATATAAATATCATTAATTGCATGATGAACTCGATGGTGGGAAGGTGTCATGAGTATTTTTTCCAAAAATCCCATTCGACCAATGAGACGAGTGTGATACCAAAATTGTGCAAACAAATGTATCGGTGCAGCCACTAAAATAATTTCATGAGGAATACCAATAATTGCTAATGGAATATATAAGAAAAAATAAATACCAACTATCGCAGAAATTTCTTGACGCAAGGCACAAGACAAATTAAACTCTTCACTCGAATGATGTACAATGTGTCGATTCCAAAAAATATTAATGGAATGATTAAATCGATGTCCCCAATAACTTGCGAAATCAATTCCAATAAATGTAATGATGAATAACCAAAGTGTGGATTGAATATCAAACATTCCAAACCTTGCTTCCATCCATCCATAGGTCACCAAGACAACTGATAGTCCTAACAAATTTTTCAAAGTATTGGTCATTCCTGAACTCAAACTTGAAATGGTATCCATGGCTTGATTGACTTTCTTTCCCATGAACCTAGCAGCGATAGCTTCAATAATTACTAAGAGTACAAATCCAGGAATTGCAAAAGTTAATGCGGTTGCGTAGGCTTCCATAATATCTATTTTGGTTCTTTGACTACAAGATTGTATCAAAGAATAATTTTTTTAATTCAAAAGTTTATAAAGTAAATACAATCCTGCTATAAACATCGCAATCGTAGACCAAGAAAGATTTAAACCATTTTCATTTTTTAGCTTAGGAGGAGTTGTTTTCGATGGAGTAGGTTTTGGTTCAGCGTGCGAACTTGGAGGTTCAAAGTTTTCTGAAGTGCTTTGTTCTGTCGATAGGGGAGTTGTAGTTCTTTTTTTTCTTGCCGTCGTTCTTTCAGGTCGTTGATAAGTTGTATTTGGTGTGTCAGGTGCATCTGACTTTTTGTTAGATTCTTCTACTTTCTTTTCAGTTTTTGGAGCTGGATTTTCAGCTTTAACGAATTTCTTAAATTTCACTTGAAACATTAAATCCTCTCCTTCAGTATGATCCAATTGTACTCCTAATAATCTTTTTGCCACTCCAAATGTGAAATTTTCCATCAGTTGATTTTCTTCATATCGATCAGAATCATTTTCTCCATATGACCAATATTCAACTCCATTTTCGTCTTTTTTTGCATCTTTATAAATCTCAATTTCTTCCTCAAACCGTTCTCCATATTCCAATCGAGGACCTTCAAACGAGATCATTTTATGTCGCACTCGGTCGCCATCTTTATTCAAAAAATAACCATGCATATTGGTCGTACTTTGGCAAAAGACACCCATGATTTCTCCGCCGGGGCACAAATCATTGAATCGATCTTCGATGCCTCCTTCTCCTTCAATAATTGACATTAAAACATATTCGGCATCCATTGTTACGATAATGTTCTCCTTATAAAATCCAATATAAATCGATTTATCACGAGGGTTTATACAACTTTCTAAAGTCGTTTCACCAGCCAACTCATAATAATCGTGTTCCACTTTTTCTATAACTTCTTCTGCAGTTTTTACACCTGAAGTATTTTGAATAATTAGCATTGATGCCTTCCAACCCATGTTTTTTAATATTTATGTTTAAAAAAAAGCAACCATAATTTAGTTAAAAGTACCCAAAAAACCACTTTAGGCACTAAATTTAGTAATAAATAATAGAGATTTTTCAAAACCTTCCCCAGATGAATTTGACTATTCCAATAATTATTTTCCCCTTTATTGATGACTAACTCAATGTTTTATGAAAGTGACTTATCGCTATTTATTTTTCCTATTTTTTCTAATTTCTTTTAATGCAAATTTGACTGCTTTTTACTCAGCGGTTTCAGATAGTTTAGAAACTGTGCTAGAATCTGGAATTTCTGAAGAGCAAAAAATTAAGACTAGAAATGATTTAGCGGAATATAATTTCAAATATAATGTCAATAAATCAATTGGTTTTTTAAGCAAAAACTTGAACTCCTCTAGGGTTGAAGATTTTCCAAAACAAAAAGCTAAAAGTTTATATCTGATGGGGCGAGCCCACTTGTTAATTGCTGATTTCGAAAAATCAATTGCTTACCTCAACCAAGCCAAAGAGTATTTTTCCCAAAATAAAGATCACAAAGGATTAGGAGATTGCTTTAAGGATTTAGGTACGATACAATTACATCAAAATAATTATGAACCAGCCGAATTTTTTTATCAAAAAGGAATTGATGCTTATGATAAAGGTAATTACAAACCTGGTTTTGCACATTGCAATTTAAACTTAGGTAATGTCTATATCGAGCAATTTCAATATGTTCAAGGAATTCAATATTATTATAATGCGTTGAAAATTTATGAAGAACTCCAACTTCATCGTTATATCGGAATGGCCAATAATAATATTGGAAATATTTACAAGGAAAATCAGAATTTTGAGAAAGCATATGAACATTATGAGAAGGCTAGTCAATCCTACCAAATAGATAAAGATAGTTTACAAATCATCAATGTTAATTTAAATATTGGTTCAACTTATTTGGATGAAGAGATTTATGACAAAGCTATTCAAATATTATATTCAGCCTTAGAGGCTGCAAAAAGTACTGGTTTTAATCACCCTATTCCTGTGATTTATAACAATATTGCAGCATGTCATATTAACTTAGGAAACTTCGAACTCGCCGAGCAAAACAATAAAATGGCTCAACAATTTGCTTCGATGAATAAAAATAAAGCAGAAATAATGAATGCTAATTTATTGGCTGCTGAAATGTATCTTCGGAAAAAAGAGTACAAAAAAAGTATTCAACTAGCTCGAATTGCTTATGATGCTGCGCTCAACAATAAGCACCTTGTCGTGCTTTCAGAAGCTTCTGGGATTTTATATGCTGACTACAAAGCGACTAATCGATTCGAGAAAAGTCTTGAATATTTAGAACTCAATAAAATTTATCGGGATAGTCTTTTCAATGAAAGTAGAATGAAAATTCCTTTGTCAAAAGATTTTGAATATCAGTTGGAAAAACAAAAACGAACACAAATTATTCAACAAGAAAAAGATAAATTAGCATGGGAGGCAAAGCTTGATTTTCAACGATTGATTTCCATATTTTTGATTGTAGGTTTTTTGGTTTTAGGGCTAGCTGTATTTGTCATTTATAAAAATTTTAAAGCAAAGAAAATAGCGGAAAGTGAATTGGCTAAGAAAAATAATATGCTTGAAAAATATATTGAATCCAACATTCAACTGGAACAATTTGCTCACATTGCATCGCATGACTTAAAATCTCCATTGCGAACGGTTGGAAGTTTTTCTAGTTTATTGAAGCGAAGAGCAAAAGATAAATTGAACGAAAATGAATTGGAATATCTTGATATGATTAGCAATGCCGCTAAATTAATGTGGAATTTGGTGGACGATTTGATGACTTATTCACAAGTCAATTCCTTGCAAATGAATTTGACTTCCAGCGACGCGAATCATTTAATGGAAGAAGTATTAACCAACTTGGATTTTTCCATCAAAGAAAAAAATGCAAAAATTAATATGGCAAATTTACCTGAAAAAATAATGGTAGATGAAACTAAAGTACGGCAAGTTTTTCAAAACTTAATTGCCAACAGTTTGAAATTTATGCCAACAGGCAAGGCTCCTAAAATCAATATTAATTGTATTCCAGAAAATGGATTTTGGAAATTTTCCATTCAAGATAATGGTATCGGAATTCCTGACGAATACCGAGAGAAAATTTTTAAACCCTACAAACAATTGCATACCAAAGATAAATTTGAAGGAACGGGAATGGGTTTGGCCATTTGCAAAAAGATTGTAGAGAAACATGGCGGAAATATTTATTTTGAAAGTGAAGAAGGGAATGGAACTACTTTTTATTTTACGATTCTTTCGACTTTAGGAGTAGGGAAAAATGAGGAAGTGTTAGCAGAAGTTGCTGTTTAATTTTTCGTAAAATTATTTTAAAATAGAACGCCAGGTTCTTCAACGGAAGGATTTGGCGTTCTATTTTTTTCAGGTGAAAAAAATATTATTTCACAAAAGCTTTAGTTGTTAATTCTTTTCCATTTGAAATGGTCAATTGATAAACTCCTTTTGGTAATTTTGTAACATTGTGTACACGTGATGTTTTTTCTGTGTTTTTTTCCATAACAAAATTCATAATAAGTTGCCCTTTCATATCTGTAATCAGAATATCTAAGTCTCCATTAAATGAACTTTCAAAAGTAAAATTTAAATCATCTTGAACTGGGTTTGGAAAAATATCTAATGTGCCTAATGTTTTTGGAAGATTAAATATAGCATCGGACAATTTTTGATTTTCGTAAGCACCCATATCTACTCCATCTACTCGTGGTGATCCTTCAATATCGAGTGCAGGTGCGCCAGTTTCGATTCCAGCATCGATGCAGGGACTTCCGTTGGCAAGATGGTAATCTTCATTAGCAAAATCTACAAAAAGAGGATCTTCACCTGTTAGGTCATTCATTGCAATTAATTTATCAAACATGCTAAGATCGGCACTTAAGTTTCCTCCATTTGATATTAAAGTTGGTTCACCAGCTTCGATTTCATAATCATTGCCCTCTGGATTATTGAAGATTGTATTCTGTAAAGTCAAAGTTGAAGAGCTTAAATCTCCATCGATCCAATGAGAAATTCCAGCACCGATACTTGCATTATTATTGCCTAAAGTACAATTAATTAAATCTATCGTAGCAATTATTGTATCACTTGTATTTATCGAAATCGCACCACCAATTGAATTAGCATCTATAAGAAAATTACCATCAAAAAGCACATTACTAAAAACTGCATTTGCACTTCCTAAATTAATTCCTCCTCCTTGCTCTATTGCCGAATTATTTGAAATTATAGAATTCTCAATTGTCAAAATTGGAATTGGAAGCGTATCAATATCATCCCCATTACCAATATTAATTGCGCCACCTCGTTGTGCTTCATTGAAGGAAATTTCGCAGTTATTAATATGGATAGTAGCGTTACGATTTTGGGAATACATCGCTCCGCCATTGGTTGCTTCATTTTGAGAAAAGTTGCAGTTTGTAAAATTAGAAGTAGCTCTAAATCCATTAGTTGTAGCCCCTCCAGAAGTGCCAGCTGAATTACTTATGAAATCACAATCAGTAACATTAGCTATAGATTTAGAATCATAAACTCCCATGGCTCCACCAAAACCAGATTCGTTATTTTCAAAAGTACAATTGACAATATTAACTGGGTCAAAGTCATTATCATTTCCATTCCGAATCATTAATGCTCCTCCCGCAGAGGTAGGTACGGAGTTAAATGAAAAAGTACAATTCATAATATTACTAGCAGTAGAACTATTGTAGATAGCTCCTCCACGATTAGCTGCATTGTTTCCAGTAAATATACAGTCACTTACTGTAGCAGTTCCACATAACAAATGGATTGCCGCACCTTGACGATCTGAATTATTATTTTCAAAAACACAATTATCTATGATTACTCCTGCGGCACCTCCTATTCTTGGATAAATTCCACCGCCATAGTATCCATTATTTTGCGTAAATAAACAATTCCGAATTGCTGGTGCTCCATAGGTAAGTATTCCTCCTCCTCTTCGGTCATTTCCAGTTGCTGCTTCAGGAGAAGTATCTCCGTTCCTTATGGTAAATCCATCTACCGTTGAAGCTGTTGTAACCGTATCAGTTAACCACATCACATGAAGCGAGTTGTCATCTCGAAAGGTATCAAAATCATTATCTACATCATTGTCAAGATGGTCACCTGAAAGAATAGTCTCATTGGCAGTCCAATCTCTTTCTGATAACATTGTTTCTGTTCCTGCAAATCCGCCATACAATAATAAGTCATGTGGAAAAGTAAAAAAGGAAGTTGTATCAGGAGTTGCTCCTCCTGGTTTGTAGGTTCCAGCTGCTACCCAAATTTCATCCATAGGTGCAGAGCTGCTAAGTGCATCACTTAGGTCAGTATAAGCATTTGCCCAAGAGGTACCATCATTAGTACCAGTTGCATCACCTTTTACAAAGGTTTGAGCTGTTAGAAGATTAGCACATAACAATGCAATTACAAAAAATGATAAAGTGTAATTTTTTTTCATTTTTAAAAAGGGTTAATTTGATGAATAAAATTTTTTAGAAGAAAAATTGTCCGATTTTAGAAAACTTAAAATTACATTCGTACGATTTTATGAGTCGAAATGGAATTTCCATTTTTAATTTTTACAAAATAAATGCCTCTGGTTAATTTTTGAAATGAACTTATTTCAAAAGTAGTTGTCGCATTTTTAATTTGATTTTCCCAAATTATTTTCCCCTGCAAATCAATCAATTCTAAACTTACTCCAGCTGGAATATTTTTAATAAAAATAGAAGCATCACTTGGATTTGGATAGATTTCGATTAGGTTGATTTCACTCAAATCATTCGTCGGAGTTGCCTCTGGATCACATTCCAAAAATCCTCCTTCTAACAAATAAAAATCTTCAATTTGCAATAATTGTTTTGGAGAAAAATGAGTTCTGCACGACTTCCGAGAATAAGACATAATATTTCCGGTATCGGGATTGTAAGGATTTTGTTGATTGTCTAATTCTGTTCCAATGTATTCGCAAGAACTGTTGACAAGG
Source organism: Saprospiraceae bacterium (assembly GCA_045106765.1). Classification (GTDB taxonomy): domain Bacteria; phylum Bacteroidota; class Bacteroidia; order Chitinophagales; family Saprospiraceae; genus CAJQQY01. The sequence goes on from JBGCFD010000020.1 coordinate 36,136, forward strand.
TCATTTGAAAGAGTAGGGTCTGCAGGTGTATCACATAATAAATCACCTGCAATCGAACAGTTAGTTCCGTTAGCATGCTCATTACCATTAGATGTGGAGTGGGTATGTAAAAGTGAAAATGAATGACCTAATTCATGCGCTAAAGTACTACCATTTGTAGAGCAACCTTTGTCCATGAGTATTCTATTTTTTATATCAAAATTATAAGCATAACCGCAGAGGTTATCTTCTACACCATTCACAATTTTGATCAAATTCGGTACGAAGTAAATATTAATCGCAGTTGGATTATCATTAATATCGCAGAGACCTTCATCTGCATTTTTTGTAAAAGTTACATAATCATTGTCATAAATATAATTGATGATTCCGCATGGAACAAAATGAATATTGGCTTCAGCATACAAATCATTGACTATAGCTAACTCATCAAATACATCAGATGAATCAATAGCAAATGCTCCATTATCTGCTCCAATGATATGAATTTTTACGGGGACATCATCGGCAGTTGTTCGAGTTTTGACAATGGTCTGTGACCTTTGTTTTTGAACAAAATCATAAGTGGTTGATTGCTCAACTATAGTAGTTCCACAGTCTTCATAAGATTGAGTAAATCCAAAAAATGGGAATGAAATAGATAAAAAAATGGTAAGAATCTTTGTTTTCATGATAGGAGTATTTCTAGAAAAGTAAAAAGTATAGCAAGGCAAATATAAAAAAATATCGAGATTTTAAATGACAAAAAAAATACATCTTTTTTTAAAAAAATGACCAGCCTATTTTAAAGTAGCCCATATTTTTTTGTTTATAATTATACATTGATATTTTACTGATTTCAAAGTGAAAACTAAGGTCAAAAGATACCACTAGATTTGTTCATTTATTATTGGACTGTTGCTTACCTTTGAACCCTTTAAAAAAATGAGTGTTTAGTTTTTAATTTCCCACAAAATAATCTCAATCTATTGAAATCATTATTTGTACTCAATAAATATTTTTTTAAATACAAATGGCATCTGCTGATCGGTTTCTTGATGGTGACTGCGGCTAACTTTTTTAATGTACTCAAACCTCAGATGGTTCGGAATGCATTAGACTTGGTGGTGGATAATTTGCAAATATTTCATTTGTATGATGGATTTGATTTGCAAACTACCTTCTTTCAAGAATTTGGAAAAACGTTGTTATTTTTTGGTGTGTTGGTTTTAATCTTAGCTTTGATACAAGGTGTTTTTATGTACTTCATGCGGCAGACGATTATTGTGATGTCAAGGTTGATTGAATATGATATGCGAAAAGAAATTTTCGAACATTATGAAAATCTAAGTCTCGCTTTTTACAAAAAAAATAATACGGGTGATTTGATGTCTCGAATCACGGAAGACGTGACGAAGGTGAGAATGTATGTTGGGCCAGCAATTTTATATGGATTTAATTTGACGACCCTGGTTATCATGGTAGTGATTTCGATGTTGAGTGTAAGTCCTGAGTTGACGCTTTATGCATTAGCTCCGATGCCCGTTTTATCAATTTCGATTTATTACGTCAGTAATTTGATCAATAAGAAAAGTATGGGCATCCAAGTTCAATTGGCTACATTAAATAGTACTGCTCAAGAAGCTTACTCTGGAATACGAGTGGTCAAATCTTATGTGCAAGAAGCGCAGATGGGAAAATTCTTTTTGGGAGAAAGCCAAACGTACATGGATAAGTCGCTTGATCTAGCTAAGACGAATGCATTCTTTTTTCCTTTGATGGTGCTCTTGATTGGGATCAGTAATATTTTGACCGTATTTATGGGAGGAGTTTTAGTAGCACGGGGAACGGTGACACCTGGGAATATTGCGGAGTTTGTGATTTATGTAAATATGTTGACTTGGCCAGTTACTGCGGTGGGGTGGGTGACTTCAATTATTCAGCAAGCTGCGGCCTCACAAAGTCGAATTAATGGATTTTTAGAAATAAAGCCTGATGTTATTAATCCAATAAAAAATGGAGAACCAAAAAGACTGAAAGGAGATATAGAATTTAAAAATGTGTCTTTCACTTATCCTGACTCAGGAATTATTGGTTTGAAAAATGTGTCTTTCCATCTGAAACGAGGAGAAAAAATGGCAATCATTGGAAAAACTGGTTCTGGAAAAACTACCATTGCCGATCTTTTAGTGAGAATGTATGATATTGATTCGGGAGAAATATTGATTGATGGGACGCCTATTGAAAAAATGGATTTGGCTAATTTGCGAGAACGAGTTGGATATGTTCCGCAAGATGTTTTTCTTTTTTCAGATACGATTGGAGGTAATGTAGCTTTTGGAAATCGAGAGGCGAGTCAGGCAAAAATTGAAGAGTATACCAAGTATGCAGCGATCTATGATGACATTGCAGTTTTGCCAGAAGGCTTTGATACAATGGTTGGAGAACGAGGTGTAACGCTCTCTGGTGGGCAAAAACAAAGAATTTCTATTGCTCGTGCATTTATCAAAGATCCAGACATTGTTATTCTTGATGATTGTCTTTCTGCAGTCGATACCAACACCGAACAGCAGATACTTAGTTATATAAATGGTGCCATTGCCGACCGAACTAGTATCACTATTACCCATAGAATATATGGGCTTTTAAACTTTGATAAAATAATTGTTTTGGAAGAAGGAGGTATCTCAGAAGCAGGAACTCATGATGAACTTTTGAAAAATAATGGATTTTATTTTGAAATGTACGAAAAACAACGTTTAGAAGAGTAAGAAATAAAAGTGTGATATTTTTTTTGTTTTAAGTTCAAATATTTACATTTGTAGAGAATAGATATTATTCGAAAACTATTTTTTCAACCAAACTAACGAATCGTGGATAACGAAAACCAAAAAAAGTTCGAAAGTGTGTTTTCCAAGAAAGTAAGAGCTGGTAAGCGTAGAACTTATTTTTTTGATGTGCGCCAAACAAAAGGTGATGATTATTACTTAACACTCACCGAAAGCACCAGAAGAATAAATGGTGACGGATATGAGAGGCACAAAATCTTTCTTTACAAAGAAGACTTCAACAGATTTCAAGGTGGATTAGATGATGCAATCAATTACATTAAAACTGAATTGATGCCAGACTATGACTACGAAGAATTCGACAGAAGACAAGCTGAGTGGGAAGAAAAAAGAGCTGCTATGGAAGCAGGTACTTGGGTTGAACCTGAAGAAGAAGGTACAACAAATGAGACCACAGCAACAACAAATGAAACATCGTCAGAAGAAGTAGAAGAGAAGGAGATTGAATCAGAAGACGATATTTCTTGGTAAGAAATGTGATTTGATTTTAAATAGGTTATTTGAAAAGCGCTCTGACAACAGAGTGCTTTTTCTTTTTTATATCAAAGCCGTGTCAGAATAGAATCTGACACGGCTTTGATATAAATATGGTTTTGGATCTTAAATCCGGGGGGGAATTATATTGAGCATTTAATCCAAAGAATTCCCCGATGCTTGCGTCGGGTGCAGATTAACAATTGATTTCATATAGACATATTCAGAAGTAAAAACTATCACAGAATTTTTATTACCACATAGGCACATAGAAAATATAGATGAATTGCTATGTTATCTATGTGCCTATGTGGTGAAATAATATTAGGAAGCTTGTTTCCATTTTACTTTTGAAACAACTTCCATGAAATCCATTTAATAATTCCTCGTCAGCTTGCTGCGAGGTTTTTTAATCCAAAATAATTTATTGAAAACATCAATAGAAAAAGTATTCGTTTTGTCATGCTTATATTTTTTGCTTATTACTTTGCTCTTTTACTTAAAGTTTTTAAACCTCAAAATCTTGTCGAAAGCTTCTAAAAACAATAAGAGATAATAGGTTTTTCAAAGAAAAATAGATTTATATCTTTTTCCTTATTTGAAATATTTTAACTGTAATTTGAAATCAAATCTATTTGGAATAGTATTTGCATTTTGTGAGTAATAATCTTCCCCTCATATTTATCCTCCCAAACAAGTATGTATTTAATATAATAATTATTCAAATATTTTTTTTATTTAAACAATCATAACCATGAGTAAAAAAATGTCAAAAAAAATTTCAGCGTTAACTTTTAACTTAGATCAAGTAATCGATGTAAACAAATGTGCAAAGATTAAAGGAGGAGGCGCTTATTATTGTTGTACTAGAAATAGATGGATTCAATATTAAACAATCTAAGCTATTTTGTTAGCAATAGGTTGAAATTGAAAATTCCAATACAGAGCTGCTTGATTTTTTGAGTAGCTCTGTTTCTATACCTAAGAATATTTCAAAAATTTATGAGAATATTTCTTTTTAAATTATTTCTACTTTTCTTTTCTCTATTGGCATTGAATTCTAATGGAATGAATGTCGATAGCGTTAATTCTCCAATCTTATGGTTGGAAGAACAAAATACTCTTGGACAAAAATTATTAAAAAAGAATCAATTATTTAACGAAGCGGTGGATATATTCCAATCAGCTTATGATTTTGCTAATGCTAGAGATATTTCCAATGAAGCAAGTATTGATGTTGCCATAGGATATGGGATTGCACTTTATAAAAATGGGGATATCCAAAATTCCTATTCTATTCTATTGGAGGTTTTACCAAAAATAGAATCCTCAAAATTGAAAATTAAAGCAGAAGTCAACCAAATTTTGGGAATGACTTTGGTGTTCAAAAATAAATTTCCTGAAGGCTATAAATATCAAATGGAAGCTTTGAAGTATTATATTGATATAGCCGATTCTACAGGGATGATGAATGTATATTTTGACTTAGGATCTAATTTCGGAACTCAAGGTCAAAGTAAATTAGCCTTAAAACATTTTGAAAAAGGGATAGCTATAGCTAAGGTCATCAATGATCCTAAAATGACTATTTTAGGAATTACTTCATTAGGTAATACTTGGGCTTCCATGAAAAAATACGAAAAAGCTTTAGAATATATAAATGAAAGTATTGAGCTAGCCAAGGAGATGAAAGATGATGAAGAGTTGGCTTGGGCATCCCTTAATTGTGGTCATATTCTAGGATTGCTAAAACGATATAAAGAAGCTAAATTTTATCTTGACCAAGCATATGATTTAAGTTTTATTCTTGGCAATAAATTATTAACAGCATACGCTTTAGAGCAAACATCTGACCTTCAACTTAGTCAAGGTAACTTGACTGAAGCGCTTTCTTCTCTTGATAAAGGTTATAATATTTTTGTAGAATTAGGTCAGACCAATAGCATTAAAAGTGCGACTAAAAAGTACGCAGAAATTTATTTTCAGCAAAAGGAATTTGAAAAATATAAAGAGTACACCGATAAATACATTTCACTTAAAGATTCAATCTTTTCTAATGAGATGATGGAGACAATGTCCAATTTGAAACAAGATTTTGAAATACACCAAATCGAAAGAGAAAACCAAATTGCTTTGTTGACTAAAGATCAAGAATTGACTAAAGTAAATAATTATGCCACCATGTCCATTACATGTGCGGCAATTATTATTTCATTTTTATTTTTGATTTTAATGTATAGTAGAAATAAATCAGCAATTGAAAAAAATGAAATCTTAGAGGCAAAGAACGCTGAGATTCTTAGACAAAATCAAATCCTAGCGGACTCGAATCAAGACCTTGAAAAATTTGCTTATATTATTTCTCATGATTTGAAAGAGCCACTCAGAAACATCAATGGATTTACAAAATTATTGATCAAAAAATTAAATCAATACAATATTGATCCAGGTATTTATGAATATGCTTCCTTCATTACTAATGGGACTAAACAAATGAGCGACCTATTAAATGGATTGTTAGATTATTCTAAAATAGGTGTTGATAAAAGTGAAAGGCAACTAATTAATTTAGACGACATTGTTTGGCAAGTAAAAAATAGTTTAAAAATTCAATTGGACGAAAAGAACTGTGAGATTAAAATTAATTCGTTGCCAAAAGTTTTATGTCGTCCTACTCAATTAACTCAAGTATTCCAAAACCTAATTGCGAATGCATTAAAATTTGGACATACTGAAAGTAATATGATAATAATTGGAGCGAAGGATAAAGGCAATGAATATGAGTTCTTTGTTCAGGATGAAGGAATTGGAATAGAGGCTGAATATCAAAAGGATATCTTCGTAGTTTTCAAAAGGTTACATAATCGAGGAATCTACTCAGGCTCAGGAATAGGATTAGCTACGTGTAAAAAAGTTGTGGAAGATCATGGTGGACGAATTTGGGTAAGATCCGAAAAGAACGAAGGTGCTTGTTTTTTCTTTACTTTACCAAAGGAACCAATTTCAAAAAATACTACTCCAAAAACTGACCTGAATAAAACCGAAGAATCATTTTTGGAAATGGCCTAATCATTTATTTTACCACTCTCTATCTTCTGGAGATGGATTTTTTTTTTATTAAGAATTAATTCTTTATTTTGTTGGGGAAATAAGTAATCTTATACGCCTAACATGATGAAAACCTTTCTTATAGACGATGAACCAGAAAGCATTCAAACCATATCTTCTCTCATAGAAGTCTCTTGCCCGAATGTTACCATTGAAGGTAAATTTACAGATCCTTTCGAAGGCCTCCAAGCTATCCTTGATAACAAACCCGATTTGATACTTTTAGATATTGACATGCCCGGCATGACAGGACTCGAATTATTACGCCGATTACCAAGTATTGAATTCGAAGTAATTTTTGTTACAGCTTATAATGATTTTGCTTTGCATGCTTTTAAATTGAGTGCAATTGATTATATCCTAAAACCCGTTGATCCCGATGAATTGGTAAGTGCACTTGAAAAAGCAGAACAGTATATTGTTAGAAAAAGAATAGTTAATCAATTTGAAATACTAGAAGGACTGTTGAATAAAAATCAGGATATAAGAAGAAATCAAGAAAACAATATTGCGCTCCCTATTTTTGAAGGATTGATGTACCTACAAATGTCAAATATCATTCGAGTAGAAGCAGAAAAAAACTATTGCAAATTTTGGTTAAAGGAAGGAAAGCCAGTTGTTATTTCTAAAAATATAGGAACTTATGAATCTAGCCTAGCTACATTTGGATTCATGCGAGTTCATCGTTCACACATTATCAATTTATGTCGAGTCATGAAATTCATTCGGCAGGATGGAGTATATGTACAGATGGAAGATGGATTCAGAATACCTGTGTCCAATTCCAGAAGAGAAGAATTGTTAAAAAGGTTGGGAAGCATATAGGCATAGATTCGTTCAATGGAAATAATTATTCGTACATCCGTATTTGGTTCTCCTACATTTTTTAATACATCATAATTAATAAATGATAAGTTTAAAAACTACTTTATTCAAGTAGTTCAATATTATTCTCTTAATCTAAAAAATCTACACACAATGGCTTACACAAAATTTGAATTTTTTGAGAACTTCGGAAAAGGGGAAGGTTCCCCATCTGACTATGGAGCTGAACCTCGAACATTTGCAGGAGACTTAGCTTTAGTCACCAATAGTCCAGACTACTCTTGCGTTCGGCAAATCAATGCTCAAATTAAAGATGAGGAAGGTTCATTTCGAGACATCACATTATGGGTTGGAATAAAAACGGGTAATGAAACAGTTTCTACGGAAAATTTAGACTCCAGTCATGTAACTGAGTTTGCGGCAGTTCCATGTCCGCGATACATTCAAGAGTTAGTATATTTTGATAGACCTGGAATATTGAGCAAAATGTAATGAGTTCATTTTATTTAAATTCTATTATCAAAAAAACAAAATACAGCCAATATGAATGCGTATAAAAATCCTCTCTTAACAGAACCAGCTATCAATATTCAAGAGGGACATCAACAAATACTAACCGATTTGCAAGCTAATATCTTAAGGCATCACAAAAGAAAATATTCCAGATATTTATTTCTAAGATTTCACGAAGGTGCTCAAATTTTTGTCAGAAAGTTTATGGCAAAAATGGGCAACGGATTTGTCAATAATGATGTTGGAATTCAGTTGACTTCAGCTTCTCAACAATTTGGGAAAGAGACATTAAATTCAAAAAGTTTTACAGAGAGCAATGAAATTTTTGGAATGTATCTTACTTTTCAGGGATACAATTTTTTGGAATTATCCAATTTAGCTCCAGCAGATATTGCTTTTCAAAATGCATCTGAAAAACTTACTTCCGCGACGAAAGGATTTCATACAGGGGAGCCTGATAATTCTTTTTCCAATTTGCATGCTATGATTTTAGTCGCATCTAACAATAGAAGAGATTTAGACAAATGTATTAATGCGTTGAAAAGTGAAATGCAAATTAGTAAGAATGGTGAACCCTTGTATATTTCCATCATCGGAAATCAATCAGGAGAATCCATGTTTGACAGAGACAATAAAACTTATTCAGAACATTTTGGATATGTAGATGGAATCAGTCAACCTCGTTTTTTCCCATCTTCCAATTCCCAAAAATCCTCCGTTCAATTATCTTCATTTTCTACTTTAGATACTGTTTTAGTAAGAGACCTTGGAGGTGAAGATAAATTTCAAAGCTTTGGAAGTTTTTTAGTATTTCTAAAGTTAGAACAAGATGTTGTTGCTTTCGAAAAATTAATCAAACAAATTCGAGGATTAAATCTCAAAGATAAAAGTGGTGCACCACTTGTAGAAAATGATGACGATGCCAAAGCGATCATCATGGGCAGATACCCAAAGGGAGCTTCTATTTTGAAAAAAGGTAGAAAAGATGAATACTGTTTTGATAATAATTATGATTATGATGAATTAGTTTCTGATGGAAAAGAATGGAAAAAAGATGACCAAGGAATAGGATGTCCATTCTTTTCACATGCTAGAAAAGCTAATCCAAGAACAGTTGATTCAAGATATAAAAACAATAATAGAATTACTCGAAGAGGTGTACCTTATCAAGATTCTGAAAATAAAAAAGGATTATTGTTCATGAGTTTTCAAAGAAATATTCAAGAACAATTTGAAAAATTATTGACTGAAATGTTACACAGTTCACAGCTAAATGGAGTACACGCAGGAATGGATTTATTAACAGGACATCATAATAATACAAGGATAATTAATGGAAACCCAAATGCAGTTATCAAACCAACTGATCCATTAATTACCTATCGAGGAGGTGCTTATTTCTTTGCTCCGAGTCTCTCGTTTTTTAAAAACATCACGAAATTTTATCCACATATAGAAGAAGATATAAATATGGCGAAATCTACTCTTAGATTTGAAAGAAAAGCGGTGAAAATATTTGATGATTTTAAAAATATACAAATGAAACCCATTGAATTTGGAGATCATCGAGATGAAATGATTAAGTCTATCCTAGAGGAAGCCAATCAAAATAAAGCTATCAACGAAATTGCTACTTCAAAAATAGGACCAGTTGCTTAAGATTTCTAAACTCATTTTTACCAAACAACATCTATGAAACAACAGCAAAATATTATTTCTTCCTTTAAAAAAAATGGACTGATTTCTTTTTTGTTGTTTTTTCATTTGATGTCGTTTGGACAATACAATCCTACCTTATGGTTCCAATCTATCTCTCCAGATATTGGATTTTCTCAAGAATATAATTTTTACCTTTTTCATGATTCAGAAGGATTCATTTGGATCAGTTCAACAAATGGACTGAATCGATTTGATGGGCAAAGAGTAAAATTATATGATGCTGTCAAGGGAGATTCTACTTCATTACATGGACGAAATGTACATGGAAAAATCTTTGAAGATAAAAAACAAAATTTATGGTTTTCTACTTCGGAAGCGATTCACCAATATCATCGCAAATCAGATCAATTTTCACATTATTATATTAAAAGCAATCCTTTAGATTCATTAAAAAAAGATTATCACACTTTTGCTTTTGAGGAAAATCAATATTTATGGATAAAATCAAATGATGGAGTTTATAGATATGATAGTCAAAATAATACCGATGAATTTATTTTTGAGTCCTCTCAATTTTATATAAAATCTGGAGTTGACCAAGACAATAAGGTCTGTAAAATATTCACCTTTGGTACTGAAAGAGGATTGGATATTTTTAATATACAAGATGGAGAATTAAGAGATTCATTGCCTGGGAACTTTATAAAAAGTGTAATTAAAGATGTCCACTATGAAAGCGATTCTTTGATTTGGTTGTCAACGGATAAAGATGGATTGGTTCGATGGAATTCTATTTCGGATGAAAAAGAAGTGATTGGAAATTTTTCTAAAAATAAAATTAGTTTTGCCAAACTAGATTCAAATACTTTAATCCTTGCAGTTGAAAATCAAGGTGTTTTCCAATATTTAATTGAAGAAGAAATATTACAATCGATCACTACTCGATTTTTAGGAAAAGAGGAAAACTCAAGTCATGGATTTTGGAAAATTTATATTGATGACTTTAAAAATATTTGGATTTCTGATAAAGTCCATAATGTCTATTTTGCCAATTTTGAAAAAAATAAATTTACTTCCATTCCTAAATTTAAAACTCAGCTTAATAATTCTAAATATTCTTTTTATAAAATCATTGAAGATCAAAACGGAAATATTTGGAGTGCAACTAACAATGCTGGAATAATAAGATTTAATGAAGACGAAGAAAAAGTAAAAAATTATTTCCATGACTTCTCAAATTTCAACTCGATTCCTTCCAATATGATTTATGATTTACTCCTTGATCATAAAAATAGAATATGGGCAGCGACTTCGAAAGGGTTTGTTTTATATAAATCTCCAAATCAATTTATTTTAATTGCAGATGAAACAGGAAAGACTTTAAGAGATTATACGTCGATCATTGAATTGCAAAATAGTCAAGATATTTTAGTAGCATCGGCAACGGATGGAATTTTTAAATTAGAGGAAAATGGGAATAAAAAAAGACTAAAAAATATTTATCAACCATCTCAAGAAAAAACTTGCGATTATTTATTTGAAGATGGAGATGGAAATATTTTTGTTTCATTTGTTGAAGAAGGTATCGGTATTTTTAAATATCGAAAAGGACAATTAATAGGCCCTCGGAAAATAAAATTAGAAGCAGATGTAAATTGTTTTTGGGAAGATAGATTTAGCGAAACACTTTGGTTAGGAACTTCGATGGGATTGATGAAAGGATCAAAGAAGGATAATTTTTCGAATATTGAATTTGTAGAAATTAAAGGTAATTCATCTAATGAAAATATTAATTCAATTCTTGCAGAGGATGGTGCTAATTTTATTTGGTTGGGAACGGGTAGAGGGCTAGTTCGATTTAATCAAGATTCTTTGACTGTCCAAAAATTTGATATTGCAGATGGTACTCAATCTAAAATTTTTAATTTGAAAGCAGCCTTAAAAAGAAAAAATGATGATCTAGTATTTGGTGGATTTAATGGAATTACGATCATCCCTTCCAATAAAATTGATTTTGTCAAAACGATTCCACAACTAAAAATTACCAATATAAAAATCAATGATTTGATCACCAGTAATTTGATTTGTGAAAAAACTGAGGCTACGAATGTTGCGGAAATACAACATCTTTCTAGAACATATCAGGACAATACAATTTCTTTAGAATTTACAACACTCGAATATAGCAATCCTAATTCTAATCAATTAGAATATCAATTGATCGGTGTAGATAAAAATCCAGTAAGATTGGCAAGAGGCGATTATGGTTTTGCTCGCTATCCAAACCTTCGACCTGGTGAATATATTTTCAAATTGAGAGGTGCTAATAGTGATGGTATTTGGGGAGCGTTTGAAGAGGTTCTGATGATTACGATTAGGCCACCATTTAACCAAACTAAAGAATTTTATTTTTTAATCTTGTTGCTAATTAGTGGAATAATTTACGGAATTTATCGCTATCGGATTGCTCAAATTAAGAAAACAGAAATGCTCAATACCCGAATTGCTGAAAATAAAATGAGTGCACTTCGAGCACAAATGAATCCACATTTTATTTATAACAGCATGCAAACAGTTAATGGAATTATTTCTCGAAAAGATACCATGGGAGCAGTTAAATATATTAACCAATTCTCCCGTTTGATGAGAATGATTCTGGAAAATAGTAGGGGAGGAAGAGTCTCGATTGAAAAGGAAATTGAGTTTTTAAAATCGTATATGGAAATTGAAAAACGACGATTTCAAAATCCATTTAGTTACAATATTATTGTAGGTGATGAGGTAGATACTTTTGATACGGAGCTTCCTTCGATGCTTACTCAACCATTTGTAGAGAATGCGATTAAGCATGGACTTTTTCATAAAAAAGAAAAAGGAATTATTAATATAAAGTTTCTTCGTGAAAATGGAAGTCTAAAATGTATCATTGAAGATGACGGAGTAGGTCGAGCTAAAACGTTGAAACTAAATGCTCAATCAGGTCGTACTCATCAATCTCGTGGACTCCAAATTGTAGATGAAAGACTCGAACTCATTAGACAGTCTCATCCTGGAAATTATAAAGTAAAAATTACGGATCTATTTGATTTGGAACAAAATGCTTTAGGAACTCGGGTAGAAGTAACGTTGCCGTTCCAGCATTAAAAGCAGAATATTCATCTAGTTTTTTGTACACTCATATCAATGATTCGTTAAACCTTATCTATATCTCATACATTCTATATATTTTTTTGCAAAAAAAATAACAACTTTAGTGTAAGTCAAAAAGGAAATTTACTTTTTGATTAAAACCTCTTGCACGTGCAAACACTAAAAAACCGATTTTTTCAAAAAAATAAATGTAGATATAAAAGTGTAAGAAAATCTTATGAAGATTTTTATTGTATTTAATTATTCATCCCGTGTACATAATCGCTGTCTTTCCTAGTACCGAGAATCTTATAATTCAAAACCATTATCCTTTTTTATTTTTTTCAAATACTTTTTGAAAAGTAATTTAGTTTGACGGTAAAAACCAAATGAAACATTTCTCGGTACTTTTTTATTTTTTTTGGAGATAGTCTTCCTTTTTTAATTTTACTCTCCATCTTTTCGTTGTGCTAAATCTATCACTAATTGAATCAACTCCACCGCCGAATTGGTAATGCCAAATGCATAGGCAGGTACTCCTCTCGAAATATCTAAATCAGTTATATAAAAAATTACTTTACGATTATAATTTGGATTGATGGCATACAATTGTTTAGTGAAATCTACTCCTTCTGTATAATTCTCATTTCTACTTATATCTGAAATGATAAAGTCAATTTCATCTGTATTGTTTTCAATGAAATTCTTTGCAGCTTGAGTCGAAAGAACTAGAGTAGAGTGTACGCCTAATTTTCGAAGCAATGCTCTTTCTTTTTCGACCAGTTTTGGATTATCGTCAATCCAAAGTGCTCGAAGACTCTTAGTTTTTCCTAAATAAAAAAGTCGATCTTTTAGTGCGTTGATATCATTGGTGGTAGTTGACTGACCTTTTTCATCAATTATTTCAGTTAAAGATTTTTGTAAACCTTCCAAAATTTTTGGAGAGTAATCTGTTTTTTTGATGGTCTTTCTAATTTTTTTGTAGCCTTCCCAATCGAATTTTTGCAAAAAATCTTTCGCCTCTTTTGCCCCAGCAATAAATAAGTCTAATTTTTTTTCATCGGAAATATTAAAATCCAACCAGTTTTGATCTTGAATATCGACGTAAGCAACGAGACGTTGGAAATCCATATTTTCTTTGATGAATTCAAAATCACGCAAGTTTCTAGCTGAGTCAAAACATGCGTACAATAAGTCTCCAACATTATTGATGTGGTTAGTTTTGACGCGTTCCAATCCTAGTTTTACGCCAAAAGTTGGACGAGAAGGAATGCTACCTTTAAGATGAAAAATGTCGATGGGGAAATTTGACATAATCCCTCCATCTACAAAAATTGCTTTTTCAGGAATTGCACCACGATGTTTTCCAATTCTATTCCAACGAATAATGGCATTTTCATCTGCGGGTAAATTTGTCAACTCGTAAGGTTTGAAAAAAAGTGGAATTGACATGGATGCTCGAACATATTTTGCTGGATTCGGTTCATCGATATTTTTAAAAAAGAGGTTTCGCATTCTCGGAAAAATGACTTTGGTTTCGGTTGTCAATTCAGCAGCAATGATCGCCAACTCAGCCGAAATTTTTCGCCCTTCAAATGAGTGGAAATCTTTTGAATCTTTTCGGAACTGGATTGTTGGAGAAAGTTCATTCATTCTTCTTTCCAATTTGGCGGTATCATGAACTTCAAAATCTTTTAAAACTTCAGTCAACCAATTTAGAAAACTTTCTCCTAAATTAAGTCCTAAATCTTGTGAGAAATTATCAATTACTTGAAGACCATGAAATAATAGTTCTAACTTACTTGGTTCTTTGGAAAGTATTGTTTGAATAAATTCCAAAGCATCTTCATCACCATCCATAAAGTCAGCGATGTTTTTTTTGGCGATAACTTCTATAATTTTTTCGGTTTTTGCTTCTTCAGGTTTCCCACTAGCTGCTAGCAAAAGGGCATTAATCGCTCCAGCAGAAGTTCCTCCAACGTTTAAAAAACGGATACCCATTTTTTCCAAAACATAAGTATAGCCAAGCAAAGCAATTCCAAGTACACCACCACCTTCTTGAACGATGTCAATATATTGATGTCCTTCGTCATCGACGACATCTGAAATTTTTAAGCTGTCGTTTGGGAATTGTAATTTTAAGTCATGGATCAAATTCACGACTTGAGAGTTTAGCGTAAAGTACTCTTTGTTCATTTTTCTTATAATTTTAATTTTTGGATGAGAACACGAATTTATTATTAAATATTTATTGGAATTCGTTCAAACCTGTCCAACCTGTGTTCTTATTATATTACTACTAATTTACTTATTTTTCTCCAACTCAAATAATGTCTTTGCCAATTGTTTTACTCCTTCATCGGTATTGAAATAAGTAAAATGATTACAACCTACCGCATCGACTATTTCCAAATGGCTACATTTTCCCTCAGGAATATCATGGCAACTTGCAATGGCAACAATATCATCACTTCGATCGTGGAAAAATAACTTGATTAGTTTTTTTCGATAATCTAATGCGTACCTGTTCAACATTTTTTTAATCAACTTTCCTTCCTGTGGACTTCGATTCGGAATTAGCGAACTATCTCCTGCAATGATGGTGTAAGGAATATTACTTTTTCCTTCAGGCAATTTTAGTTTTTTACAAAAATCAGAATCAGGTTGCAATTGACTAACTGTTACTTCAATTTTTTTTCGCTTCTTGCCAAGATAGGCTAAAACAGAATTGATCGTCGAAGGAATCGGTAAAAAATTAATCAGCTTGGTCAAACTAAAAATTCCCATGTGGTATGTGTTGGCCCAAGGAGAACCATAATTTGGACTGCCCACTTGAATAAAATGTGAAACCATTTTGTCACCATCTAAATGTTCCAAAAACCACCTCGACACTAATCCTCCCATGGAGTGAGCAACGATGTGAACTGTTTTTCCATGCCCTTCTTGCAAGCCAATTTGTTCCAATCTTTTCTTCAAATTCTCGGCTGTCAATTCAATAGGATCATTCAAACTTTCATAATCAAATGTCAAAACTAAATCGTAAATATCCGTCAAGTTTTTTCGAACACCATTTTCATTTTTGACTGCACGTCGAACCAATTTTACTTGGCCTGAAGTGTCGCCGATGATGCCATGGATAAAAACTAAAATTCGTTTCGTTGTAGAATCTTCTACTTTAGATCTGATAATCTCGTAATCGGTTTCGCGAGAAACATTTTGTTGTTCATCAACCATAGCTGCTGCTAAAATTGGATACGTAAATTCTTTTTTAAATATTTTTTGATAAACTACTTTTTGTAAATAAATTTTTAACGACTTACCCAAACCTCTAGTCACGACCTCTTCAGCATCAGGTAACTCTTCCACATTGATGACATTCGTTTCTTCATCAGGTTGGCCAAGTGGATAATAAGTTTTGGTTTCAGCATCGTAGCCAAAAGGAAAAATTCTTTCGTTTTCTTCTAACGATAAATTCAGTTTGACCTTTAAAGGATTCTCTGCATTGATATTTTCTTTTCCTTGCACATTGTGCATTTCTAAAGTGTCCAAACCATGTTGGATATTTCGAGTACTTCCTTGCAAATTGACTGGCTGAAAATTCTCAGAACCCAAAAAAGCTTGAATCGAAGGACGCTGAATACTTCGAGTCGTATTGCTGCTACTCGACAAATAAATTGCCTCTGCTGAAAATGAATCATGACTTTCCACAATCAACTCATGTAAATTGACCGCTTTTCCAGAAGTTGCATTGACCACATCTTGCGGTCGATGGATTTTATAAATAATATCTTTGGTAAACCAAGATGGTTGCGTTGGAATTTTAGGTGCAGACGGTTTAGATTTTCCAAAACCCATACCTCTTGATTTTGGTTTTGTTTCCAGTTCCAAGCCAGCTTGGCGGAAAGCATCCATCGTAAAAGGAGTTTCGCTTGCTATGATTTTTATTTGATTAGAAACTTCCGTTTCTCCCCAACTATGCAATTCGTCTGGAACAAAAATTGGGACAACACTCACTCGGTAACCATTTTGATTGACTGCTGTAAATGGATAAGCTTCATCACCTGATTTCAATTCTTTAACAGGTAAAAACTCATCAGTAATGACAAAGTCTTCTCCTAAAAATAATGCACCAATCCACAAAGTTCGATTTCCTACATTTTTTACATTCATACGGATGTGTGGATTTTCCCAAGCGCCATCTTTGAAAAAATATTCAAATACTGCATTACCATTGGTATCCATTTTTTTCTCGCCATTTGGTTTGACGGTGAGATAATCGATGTGATCAGTTACGCAGAAAAAATCAATTTCTATTTCTTTTTCAGCAGTACCATTTGCCATTGGATTAGATAATTCACTTACCTCTTGCCATTGAGCTACTTTGTTGACATTTTGTAAAAATAAAAATTCAGCCGAGGTCAACTCATTGGAAGAGTTATCATTTTCAGGGATGGCTTTAAACAAAGAACGCTCATTGTGAGGACGAGTTAAAATATATCCACGGTCAGTCAGTCTCATCCAGTATGCTGCCTCGTTGATATTTTCGACATATTCAATATTCCAATCTTTGACTAAGTCATGAATATATTGTTTGGCTTGATCGCTTTCCAGTTGAGGGAAAAAAGCAATTTTTAATTTTTTATGAAGACCTGAAATTTCTTTGGCAAAATAAAATTCATCTGCTTCTTGCATCCAATTTTCTTTCTTTAAAACTGATTGATTGGAATCAATTGATTGAAAAATTATTTCTTTTAAAATTCCTTCATGTTCAATTTTTATGGAGGTATTTGAAGTGACACCATGTATCTTTCCCAAGTCCATTATCCAGCCTTTTTTCTCATTAAACTTAACAATATGTGTTGGGTTGGTTGCCAAAGCACCATCAAAAAATAATTGGTCAATAGAAGCTTCTCCTTGAGCATCGACTTGAGGGTGTTGGGAGCCAATTCGATTGTGCACTCGAGTTTGAACTTTGGTCATCAAGCCAGCATAACTCAATGTCGTTAACTCTGATTTTTCCAAAACATCAATCAAGGAATAAGTGAAAAGTCCTCGTCGTTTTCCATCCAAAGTTAACTCCACCGATGACTCATAAGATGCCGATGCAGATAGTGTAATATGACTTCCTTCAGGCGGAATTAGCTGTCCTTCTTGAGACTTATAAAACTCAACTCCTTCAAATTTTTTAGCAAAAACGGGAGTTGTATTTTCTTCTGCCATACGATTGATAACTTCAACATTTCGAGTAATTGTGCCTGCATGACAACAGTCAAAAATTGCTAGAAAATGTACCTCTTTTTTTTGAGTAGCTTTCCAGATTAGGTAAGATATTTCTTTGTCTGCCAAGTCTCGTCCTTGTCCAATTCGGCTATCATGACAAACAATTGTTTCACATTTTCGATCAGTCTCATCTCTCCAAAACTCTTTGGGAGCGGGCATTTGCGAACCATGCCCACTATAATAAAAGATACAGATGTCTCCATTTTTTGCATTTTCGAATTGAGAAAAACCGTTGATAATTGCTTGCCGAGAAGCATCTTCATCAGTCAGTAGGAGTGGCTGGTAATTTAATTGATTGGCTTCGCAGTATCGTTGAAAAAATTCATGAATGGCATCTCTATCGTTGATGCAACCATTCAGTTTATGAGAATCAATTGGGTAGTTATTAATACCAATCAGAAGTGTATAAAGAGTTTTCATTGGGGTGTTTTGGTTTTTTTATATTAGATATTTCAAATATAATGAAAAAATGTAATTTCATTTGAATCTGACTATAAATGAAAATAAACTTTAGGGGTAACTTTTTTGAAAAAATCAACTGCTTTGTAAAATGGAATTCAAATATTGTTTTGAAAGAGTCTTTGGATTGACATCCATGAAAATAATAAAAAATTACCTTTGTTAAAAAATAAAAGGAGGCGTGATTTATGCAGTCTTTTTCTTTTATTTCCTAAAATGTAAATCAAACCTTTAAATCAAATTTTAAAAATATGAAAAAGACATTTCTACCATTAGTTTTTATCTTCCTTTTTTCAAATGTAATTTTTGCTCAAGATGTGCCTGAAGTACAACGTCCTTTAGTTACCAAAATAGCTGCGACATGGTGCCCACCTTGTGGAGGCTGGGGATGGACTTTTTTTGAAAATTTGGTTATCGATAATGAAGAAAAAGCAACAATGATTGTAGCTCATCATGATGGTCAATTGGTGACTGCAGCAGGAACAGCGTTCTCCTCCAACTTCGGTTCACCTTACCAACCTTATTTTTATGTGTATAATGATGATGTGGGAGCGAGCTCTTCAAATGTTTCGACAAAGAGAACTGAGGTAAAAGATATGGTGGATGTAGAAGCTGCAAAGTCACCCGTTGCAAATGCAGGAATGAATTTATCTTTGACAGGAGATCAATTAGTGATTGATACGAAAACCAAATTTTTTCAAGCAGCTTCTGGAGAATATTATCTTGGCGTTTATGCGGTAGAAAATGGGGTGGTTAAGTATCAGGCTGGAATAGGTAATGATGCCGTTCATGAAAAAGTATTGCGAGGTTCTTTGACTGGTGAAAACTTTGGAGCATTGCTGATGAATGGAGATATTGCTGTTGGAGATGAATTTACGAATTCATTTACCACAGAATATGACTCTTGGGATTTAGATCATTTGGAAATAGTTACCATTGTCTGGAAAAAAGATGGAGATAAATATGTTGCCGTCAATACCAATCTTTCAAGTGATTTTGTCACCGTAAGTAATGTAAATGTATTGTTAGAAAATGCGTCGATGGAAATTTTACCCAACGTAACTTCTACTCAAGCTGTTATTAATATTGATTTAGAAAAAGAATTAAAAAATACATCTATCGAATTATTTGATTTGAATGGAAAGAAAGTGACCGATATATTTCAAGGTAAGTTACCTGATGGGAATTCAACTTTCACAATTGAAAGAAATTCAGTTGCTACTCAGGGAATGTACTTTGTCGTTTTAAAATCAGATGGAAAGGTGATGACAAAGAGAGTTGTTTTTAACTAAGTCATTATTTTTTATTTTAAAAAAGAGGAGTTAATCGGAAACGGTTAACTCCTTTTTTTTTAATTAGAAGAGAACCGTTAATGCATTATAGTTTAAAAAGAATATTTTTAAATATCTGTCTGTAAAATTTTGTTGTTTGTCTGTGTTTTTTCAAATAGAAAATCACTTTTAGTTTTTTTACAAAAAAATAATCATGCGAACTATTTTATTCTTTCTCCTAATCTCTATCTCGATGAATGCACAATTTTCAGAAGAATTTAAAGCAAGTATTCAAGAGCGTGTAGACAATGGATATGCGCCAAGTATTGCTGTTGGAATTATTGATTCTAGCGGAATGCATTTTTATAATTATGGAAAAACTCATTATGAAGATGGAAAAAACGTAGAGAAAAGAACAATATATGAAATTGGCTCTATCTCAAAAGTTTTCACTTCATTGCTTTTGGCTGAAATGGTTGTTGAAGGAAAAATGAAATTAGATGATCCCATCGATAAATATTTACCTAATGTAAAAGTGCCTGACTATAAGGGAGTTAAGATTACTTTAAAACATTTAGCGACGCATAATTCTGGCTTGCCAAAGCTTCCTGATAATCTAGACTTAGCAGAAGATCCGTCGAATCCATATGCTCATTATGATGAGAAAATGTTGTTGGAGTTTTTAGAAAAATATAAATTACTTAGCGAACCTGGTACCAAGCATGAATATTCAAACCTTGGAGTAGGGCTCCTTGGGTATATTTTAACTAAGCAAAGTGGATTGAGTCTAGAGAAACTATTTTATAAAAAAGTAGGAGGACAACTATTTGCTACTAGTACTCAAATAAAGGTGAGTAAGTGGAGAAAAGATAAATTGGCTTTTGGACATATGGGAGGAGATGTTGTTCCAAATTGGGATTTTCAAGATGCACTTTCAGGGTGTGGTGCATTTAAATCTACCACAAGTGAAATGCTACGTTTTTTATTTATGCAATTAACTTTACGGGAAAATAATAGAACTGCTGCTGTAGAATTAACTCAAGAATTACAAGCTGATGTGGATCAAAAAATGGGTTTAGGTTGGCATTTTTACAAAGAAAATATTCGATGGCACAATGGGGGGACAGGAGGTTACAGTAGTTTTTGTGGGATTGATCTAGAGAAAAATAGGGGAGTGGTTGTCTTGACAAATTCAACTTATTCGGTTGATGATTTGGGATTACACCTGCTAGATGAAAGTGAAGAATTACAAAAACCAAGAGCCATTGCCAAAGTGGATTCTAAGATTTACGAGGAGTATGTTGGGAAATATGTAATAGGTGGAATGATGGCAGTAGAGATTTTTAGTAAAGAAGATAAATTATATTTTCAACCTTTTGGACAACCAGCTTATCGAATCTATCCCGAATCTAAAACTTTATTTTTTATGCTTGGAGTCGATATAGAATTGGAATTTGTCAAAGACGAAAATGGAAAAGTGAACTCATTTATTTTTGCTCAGGATAATTATAAGCAGGAAGTGAAACGAGTTGATAAGTGATTACCCAAATCAACTAATTACTTGATCAACTAATAACTAATCAAACATTATGTAATTTCCATCAATTCGACTATTTTTAGGGCATCTAAAAATTTAGTTTATGAACTATGGCATTTGCCCTTTAAGTGTGGTCCCAATTCGAAGTGCTTCTTCCGACTCTAGCGAGATGGTTTCTCAATTGCTATTTGGTGAAATGGTGGAAGTGATTGATAAAAAAAAAAAAAATTGGACGAAGGTGCGATGTGCATGGGACAATTATATTGGTTGGGTAGATACTAAGCAAATCAAACCAATTACACCAACCGAATTTGAAGAATACCAAAATAATTTTGCTTGTAGCATCGAACTCATGCAAGGTGCGATGACGAAAGAACATTCCGTTCCTGTGACGATTGGTGCATCTCTTCCGAAATATGATGGAATGAATTTTAGTCTGAATGGAACAAGTTTTACTTTTAGTGGTCAAGCCGTCGTTCCTTCTGATCTCGAACCTAATTCAGATTTATTGATCAAAATTGCTCGCCGATATTTGTACGCACCCTATCAATGGGGCGGACGTAGTCCTTTCGGGATTGATTGTTCTGGTTTTACCCAAGTCATTTTTAAAATGATTGGAATCAAAATTCCTCGTGATGCTGCCCAGCAAGTTGAAGTGGGAGAAATGGTTGATTTTGTTGAACAAGCGCAAGCTGGTGATTTAGCTTTTTTTGAAAATAGAAAAGGTGCGATCACTCACGTAGGTTTATTGTTAGAAGATGGAAAAATTATCCATGCTTCAGGACAAGTTCGAATAGATAAAGTGGATCACTTTGGAATTTTTAATGTGGATACGGAAAAGTATACGCATAAATTGAGAGTGGCAAAACGAGTACTTCCTACCTTACCTAAAACGATTAAAAAGGATTCATCGAGTGAAGATGAAGTGACAAATCAGATTGAGATTTTTTAATGTACTTAATTTTTTTTCAAAAAATATAAAACTTTAACTATGAAAATTGGATATAAGACCTTCTTATTATTTAAAAACATTTGTCTATTCTCATTTGTAATTATCCTTAGTATAACTTCTTGTAAAGATGATGATCCAGTACCAGTATTTTGTAAGCCATCATCATATAATAAAGCTAGTCATGTTTATGCAACTATGTTTGATGATAATGTCTTTCAAAATTGGGAAACTATTATTGATCTAGAGACAGGCTTGTTTGATACGATTGCAGGTTCGGGGCAAGTATGGCCAGGACTTGACTTACCGATAGGTACTAGAAACTTAACGGATTTTGCTGCAAAAAAAAGAATTTATATTAATCTTGGAAATATACTAGTCATTCAAGATTTGACCACTTTCGATTCAACTCATATTAATTTGAATAATCAAAATGTAGGAGGAAGTATTGATTATCCTCAGCATTTGAATTTTGGAGAGAATAAAAATATCATTTATTTTATAGATGGACTTGATATTTTTTCTGTCAACCTAACCTCTAAAGAAATATTCTTGATAAAAGAAAATCTATCTATAGATCAAAGTCAATTTAGTGATTTTATATATCTCGAAGAAAGCAATGATTTTGTATTTCTAGGGCAAAAAAACTTTAGTAGCGGGGATTCTGAATACAGAATTTCAAGATACAATATGGATACGGACGAAATTTTGTATACGGATTCTATTCCGCATTTATTTGGTTTTGTAAAGTATCTTGATAATGATGATATTTTTGCACTTACTGTTCCGAGTCCTACTCAAGGTTTTAGATTGACAAGGCTCCAAGCGATGGAAGGTGGAGTTAATATTTCACAACTTTCACTAAGTGATCTTGCTTTAGATGAGTTGTCACCCTATCTTCAAACAATTCATACTGCAACCAACAGTTACGTTTGTAGAGGAGGAACGACAAATCTAAATCAAACTAATCCGAATAGATTGTATAGTATAAATTTAGTTAACGGTACCGTTACAAATGAGGTGGAAATTGAAGGTTATAAAACTATGATTGGATTGCAAGGTGAGTAATTTTTTAGATAAATGCTTTCGATGAAGTTGATTTTTGAGAATGAAAAATGGGAAATTAAGAACTCGAAGATTCTTGGTCGATTGAATATAAAAAATGAGTGATAAATACTTTTGTACTTACCACTCATTTTTTTAGAAAATTCGCTCCGCTTTTTTTTAGGTCAGCTCAAGCAGACCGCTACGTGTTATTTTATACTGCCTGAATAATATCATATTGTGTTAAAATATGAAGCATTCCAGCTTTATCTTTTGCAATCACCGCAGGCGTTTTTTTAGAAAAATACTTACTCAATTGCTTACAGGGCAAATCAACCTCCACCATTGGAAACGCAGGCTCTAAAATTGATTCAATTCTATTTTCAGAATTATTCATCGGATTTTCCAACAAGTAATTCAGGACAGTAGTCTCTGTAATCGAACCAATAATTTCACTTCCTTCCATCACAGGCATTTGAGAAATATCTCGATCTTTCATCATTTTGAAAGCCTCCCGAACAGTAATATCTTTTGTAATGGACAAAAATTCTTTATCAGATTTTTTCGAAATCACATCTTTAACCTTCAAGTCATCCTCCAAAAATCCTCGATCTCTCATCCAATCATCATTATATAATTTTCCAACATATCGACTTCCATGATCGTGAATCAGAACCACTACCACATCATCCTTGGTTAATTGATCTTTCATCTGTAACAAACCTGCAAATGCTGATCCTGCAGAATATCCCAAAAACAAACCTTCCTCTCGTGCCAATCGACGAGCCATCACCGCACCAGCCTTATCAGATACTTTTTCAAAATGATCAATGACAGAAAAGTCAACATTTTTTGGTAAAATATCTTCTCCAATTCCTTCCGTGATATATGGATAAATTTCTTTTTCATCGAACTCACCTGTTTCATGATATTTCTTAAATACAGAACCGTAAGTATCGATTCCCCACATTTTAATATCTGGATTTTGTTCTTTTAAGTATTTTCCAGTTCCTGAAATCGTTCCACCAGTTCCAACCCCAACAATTATATGAGTTACTTTTCCCTCTGTCTGCTGCCAAACTTCTGGGCCTGTACTTTCATAATGAGCTTGTCTATTGGACAAATTATCATATTGATTACACCAATAAGAATTAGGAATTTCTTTACTTAATTTTTCTGCAACAGAATAATAGGATCGTGGATCATCAGGCGTTACATTGGTTGGACAAACGATAACTTCAGCACCATGCGCTCTCAAAATATCGAATTTCTCTTTCGATTGTTTATCACTTGTCGTAAAAATAGTACGGTAACCTTTTACGCATGCAGCCAAGGCTAATCCCATTCCAGTATTTCCGGAAGTACATTCGATGATGGTTCCACCTGGTTTGATGTCTCCACGTTTTTCAGCATCTTCGAGCATTTTGATCGCCATTCGATCTTTGATAGAATGACCAGGATTAAAAGTTTCCACTTTGCAGAGTACCAAAGCAGGACAATCTTCAATCACTTTATTCATTTTTACGAGAGGAGTATTTCCAATCGTTTCTAGGATATTATTATAATAGTTCATTAAATTGGTTAAGGATTTTTAGAAAAATTAATAGGTAATTTGATGCTGCAAAGGTCTTATTTTTTGACTTAGAAAAGTAATCTATTTATGTTATTTTTTTAACAACCTTTACCTCAAGAAATTAATATTTACATAAAATCTAGGATCACGAGCACCTAACATTTTCGCTACTTTTGGTGTTAAAACGACTTTGACATTTGGCCCATAATAGACTTTACTAGAAGGTCGTCCGATTACTTTTACAAAAATAGAACGTTTATTCATTGGATTGGTTACTTCAATGATTGAGTTAATTGGAGCGGAACTATGAAGTGCGGTAAGTTTACCTTCATTTTTTGAATTTTTATTCCAAGCAGCTACACCATTTTGAGTTTTTTGAATTTTTATTCCTTTTGCTTGCAAGTAATGTCGTTCATTTAATTGACTAGCTTGCCACTCTGGTGGGACAGGTTTTAGCTTTCGATATTCTCTTGGAATTCCTTCTGTGCTAATCCAGCCGACGTGCAAATATTGTCCAAGACTTAGACTATTCCCCTCCAAATTATTTCGCTTCTGAACATCTTCTACAGGCATTCTAAACATTCGTTTGGCAATGCCATACAACGTGTCTCCTTTTTTTACTTTATAATAAATCGATGCATGTTTTGTCGGATCAAAATCACTTCGCTGGTAACGTTTAATAGCTTTATTTGGAATAGGAATATTGATCAAAGTACCTACAGAAATATCAGAAACTGTTTCTAAATTTTCATTATAATACATCACCTCGTTGAACTCCAATCCATAGAATTTCGCCAAGGAATACATGGTTTGTTTTTTCTCTAATTGATGAACAATTATTTTTTGGTTACTTTCATTGATGGTAAGGAATACACTATCTTGCGGCGTCAAATATGTCAAACTATCTCCGTGATGAGCAAAAATTAAACAGGAAAAAAGTATTAAAATGAGTGTTGTTAAAAATTTCATAGTACGAAAAATTTTAAGATCACAGAGCGCTAATGTGAAATTGTGTTTATTTAAATGTTTGATTATCAGTTTCTTACAAATATGTTTGATGTTTATTTGAAAAAAATGATATCCGTGTGAATAGTTTTTCTCGAAAAAAAATAGCTACTCTGTTTTCTCTAGTGTTATTAAATACAATACAAAAATATGAAATCTCTAGGTATAATACCCGCTAGATTTGAATCTAGTCGTTTTCCAGGGAAACCTTTGGTGAAAATTGAGGGGAAAACGATGATCCAACGTGTCTATGAGCAATGCCAAAAAACTTCCTCTTTGACCGAAATTATTGTGGCAACTGATGATGATAGAATTTTTGATCATGTGATTTCTTTTGGAGGAAAAGTAAAAATGACTGCTTTTCATCATCCAACTGGAACGGATCGAATTGCTGAAGTTGCTGCCTCCATGGAAGACTTTGAAATCATCGTAAATATTCAAGGTGATGAACCATTTATTCATCCTCAACAAATTGAATCAGTTCTCAATATTTTTGAAAAAAATGAAAATGCAGAGATTGCAACTGGTGTAAAAATGATTGAAAATCAAGCAGATATTTTTAATCCAAATGTGGTGAAATGTGTTTTTGGAAAAAACGGAAAAGCATTGTTATTTTCTCGAAGCCCAATTCCTTTTTTGAGAAATGAGGAAACAGAAAATTGGTCAGTTACTAATTTTTATAAACACATTGGGATGTATGCTTTTCGAAGAAACTCACTTTTGGAAATTACAAAATTACCGCCAAGTCGTTTGGAAAAATTAGAATCACTCGAACAACTTCGATGGTTGGAAAATGGATTGGAAATATTTACGACTGAACTACCTTTTGATTCTTTTGGAATTGATACGCCAGAAGATTTAGAAAAAGCAAGAAATTTTTTGAAAAAAACTTGAAGTAATTTTGCCACAGACCAAGTCTGTGGCAAAAAATAATAGCAATGTATTTTAAAAAACAAACTTACCTATTCACTCTAGTCATTCTTATTGGCTGCCTTCTCCGCCTCATTTGGGTAGAAGACATGGAATGGAAATACGACGAATGGTGGATGTACACTCACGCCATGCTTGTTCCTCTCGAAGGGGTCTGGCAAAGCGTCGGAATGAAAAGTGGTGCAGGAATCATCAATCCAGGATTAAGCGTTTGGGTATTTTCCTTGATAGGATATTTTGTGGAAACACCTTTGGGAATGGCTCGTGGTGTTCAGGTATTAAATGTAATAGCATTGTTAGGATTTATTTTTTTTGTGAAAAAAAGTTTTAAAGGAGAGGAACAACAACAATGGTATTGGGCATTAGCACTTTTGGCAGCGAACCCATTATATATTATTTTTTCTAGAAAAATATGGGCACAAGATGTGCTGCCGATTTTTTGTTTACTATTTATCGTCGGGCATTTTTATCGAAAAAAGAAATGGGGAGCTTTTACTTGGGGAATGATTGGAGCCATGTCAGGACAAATACATATGAGTGGATTTTTCTTTGCCTTTGGAATGTTTTTATTATCCACCTTTTTCGACTATAAAAGAAAAGTAAAATGGCAATGGTGGTTTTGGTTTACAGGAAGTGTGATTGGAAGTATTGGATTGTTACCTTGGGTTTATGAAATGATTTATAATCGAGGAGTCTCTTCGACAAGTTGGGAGAACCTGTATAAATTTGATTTTTACATTTATAGTTTTATTGATCCTTTGGGATTGAATACGATGTATTCGTTGCGAGAACACTTTTGGGATTTTATCAAAATGCCTTTTGTGTTTGGAATGCCTACTTATTTAGTGGCCGTTGGGCATTTGATTTTGATAGGTGTGGCGTTGAAATTATTGCAGCAAATTTTTTATTTGCTACAAAATGTAAACAAGCTTCGAAAAGAAAATAAACTTGTAAATAGATTGTTATATAAAAGTAATGCAACTGAGTTTTATTTACTTGCGACACTTTTTAGTTTGGGGATTTTGATGAGTTTTAGTGGCGTGAAAATTAGATCACATTATTTGATTATCGCTTATCCTTTTTTATTTGTGTATGTTGTCAAGTTACTTTTTTCCCATAAAAAAATCCTTGCAGTACTTATCGCAGTTCAATTATTTATTAGTATTTGTTTACTAACATTTATTCATGTGAATGGAGGAGCGGAGAAAGGAGATTATGGAAAAGCATATCATTTGCAAACTGAAACGCCGAAGAAAGTTGATTAGTTAAATGGTTGATCAGGATAGTTGTTCGCTTAAGTTTCTTAGTAACTATTTCCCTTTAAAAACTGCTTGAAAAGCCATAAGAAAACCAAAAATCATTGCAATCACTACAATTCCGATAATCCAACCTGCTGACAACATCATCAGGTGAAGGGCATATCCAATTCCCATAATTGCAATTCCTGTAATCAAAGATGGATAATCTATTTTCTTTGGTTGGGCAGTAACTTTGTTTTGTAATATTATTTTTACGTTTTCATCTTCTTTTATTTTCTCCAAAACTCTTGCTCGCATTTCTTCATCGTCAGGAGTTCTTTCTTTTACCCATTTATAAAACGTCGATGAAACGAAAATTACTATCCATCATAGTTTTTCCACCTTCGATAAGTTCAGTTTCCGTATATTTTTTTTCAGACATTTTTTCTGATTTAATGTAAATAGTTCTCGTCCTGATTATCCAATTACCTGATTAACTAATCACCAATCTAAATTTCAAAAATATACCCTTCCGCTACAAATTTTTCATATTTCTTCCTATCAAATTTATATAATTTGGCAGGTCGGTGAGCGACTCCTTCTTGAGTTTCACCGAGGTCGATTAAGATATTCATAGAAAGGATTTTTTTTCTAAAATTCCTTTTATCAATTTCCTTAGAAGGTTCTAAAATAGCTTCGTAAAGATGTTGTAATTCGGTCAGCGTAAATTTTCGAGGAAGTAATTCAAAACCTACAGGCCGCATCCGAACTCGTCGTTTGAGTCGACGAAAACAAGCATCCAAAATTTCATCATGATCGAAAGCTAGATTGGTTGCTTCCTTAATCGAAACCCATTCTGCTTTTTGAGAAAGGGGAGCGGTGCCTCGTAATTTATAGTCTTTAATTTTTATCAAAGAGAAATAAGCGACCGTGATAACTCGCCCCATTGGGTGACGATTTACTGCTCCGAAAGTACGGACTTGTTCAAGATAAACATCTTTTAAACTAGTCAATTCCTGTAAGACTCGATTGGCAGAAGTATCTAAATCTTCATTTGGATAAACAAAATTCCCTGGTAGAGCCCATTGATTTTCGTAGGGTGCTACACCTCGTTTGATCAGCAAGACTTTTAAATCTCCATCATCAAATCCAAAAATAATGTTGTCAACAGTAAACGCTGATTTTGCGTAATCATCAAAATTTGTCATTCAGTTTCGTTTGTATTTGGCTCGAAAATAGGGCTTTCTGAGGTTTTTTCATAAATTTAGCCCAGAGATTATATGTTTCTGTATATAAGTGTTTCTGTGTATATGTTCTTCCAAGTTATTACACTCTGATGAGCATGTAAACATATAAATACTTACACATATAATACACTCATCTATCACGTACATACTTTTTAAACATTAACACGATATTTTATGATAAATCTTACAAGTGATACCGTTACAAAGCCTTCGGAAGGAATGCTTCAAGCAATGCTGAAAGCAGAAGTAGGAGATGATGTTTTTAGAACGGATCCAACTGTAAATGCTTTGGAGGAAAAGGCAGCAAAACTTTTTGGAATGGAAGCGGGATTGTTTTGTCCTTCGGGAACGATGACGAATCAGATTGCGATGAATGTTCACACAGGCAGATTGGAAGAGGTTATTTGTCATGAATACTCGCATGTCTACCAATATGAAACTGGTGGCTATGCTGCGAATTCAGGCATTCCCATGAATCTTTTACAAGGTGATTATGGGAAATTAAATGCGGACCAAATTGCTGCTGCAATTCGACCTGATTATGATTGGTTGCCGAAAAGTAAATTGGTCGTGCTCGAAAATACGACGAACAAAGGTGGTGGAAGTTATTATACTTTGGAAGAGGTTCGACCAATTCGAAAGTTGTGTTTGGAACAAGGATTAGGATTGCATATGGATGGAGCCAGGTTTTTTAATGCATTGGTAGAGTTAGATGATGATCCTACGGATTGGGGAGCGGAGTTTGATAGTATTTCGATTTGTTTATCAAAGGGATTAGGAGCGCCTGTTGGGTCTTTACTTTTGGGAAATGAGAAGATGATGAAACAAGCTCGTCGTCAACGAAAAGTAATGGGCGGCGGAATGCGACAAGCTGGATTTTTAGCAGCAGCTGGAATTTATGCTTTGGATAATAATGTGGAACGATTAAAAGAAGATCATGAAAATGCAAGACGGATTAGTAGTGTTTTGGAAAAGTTAGATTTTGTAGAAAACATCAGACGAGTGCAAACGAACATTTTAATTTTTGATGTAAAAAATTCTTGGACGGCTGATTCTTTTTTGGAAAAAATTGGTGAAGCGGGAATTACAGCTGCACCTTTTGGACCACAGACGGTTCGGTTTGTGACGCATTTGGATGTGACGAAAGAGATGGTTGGAGAGGTGATAGAAATTTTAGGTAATTTGTAAATGTATTGTTATAGTTTTTAAATATACTCTTAAATAAGTAGTAAATGCCTAAAGAAATAGAAAGAAAATTTCTTCTTAAGAATGATAATTGGAAACCCCAATTCACTACTCGAACTATTATTAAGCAAGGTTATCTTAGTACTAAAAAAGAACGAACTGTTCGAGTTAGAGTTTTAGGAGAAAAAGGGTTTTTAACGATCAAAGGAAAAACAGTTGGAATGACTCGATTAGAATTTGAATATGAAATTCCAGTTCAAGAAGCCAAAGAGTTGTTACAACTTTGTGAAAAGCCATTAATTGAAAAGGAACGATTTATTGTTTTGATGGGAAAATTAAAATGGGAAATTGATATATTCGAAGGCGATAATGAAGGATTGGAGTTAGCAGAAGTTGAGTTGGAAAATGAAGAACAAGAAGTTGAAATTCCTGAATGGATAGGAGAGGAGGTGACTTTTGATAATAGATATTTTAATTCTAGTTTAGTGAAGTTGCCTTTTAAAAATTGGTGAAATAGAAACTTAGGAGACTGTGAAAATATTATTAAGCCAGATTTACCTGCTTGAAAATGACACAATCATGATGAAATTGTTGCCTTTTACAAAGGTCCAAATAGTAGGTAGAACAATCAGAAATTACCCAAATAACTTGATTCTTTTCTATTTGATAAAAAGAATAATCGTAAGAACCTTTTAAAAAACTATGAATGGTTTTTATTTTTTCAAAAATTATCTTTTTCTGATTGATTTTTTTTAGCAAAGCTGGGAAAATGCTTTCTAGGAAAGGAGACCAATCAAGAACACATTGACTAGGTAACGAATTAGCTGCAAATAATATATCGTCACTTGAAATTATATTTCCTTTGAAGTCTAAAATTATGGATTGGGTATTGTCTATCTTTTTCATAAATCAACAATTAAATTATGATGTGATTTTTGGTAATAATATTCTTTGCAATTTTTTTGCCATTTGCAATTTTTTGAAAAAAATAATCAAAGGTGTATATTGTTTTCAAAAAAAAACTTTACATCGTTAAGTATAAAGGCTTTTTGAGGAGGATTTCTTTTTGTAAGAATAGGTATTAATTACCGTAAAGAATAAGTTCTCTAGTTGCTTCCGTTTCAAAATAACAAGGTTCATAAAACGAAAAAACCTCCAAGTCTAATTAAAGCCTTGGAGGTTTTTTCGTTTTATATAAAAGAAATTACGATTCGCGTCCTTCTCTTCTTGTAATTTCATCTCTAATTTTAGCAGCTCGTTCATAATCTTCATCAGCTAGAACTTCCTCTAACATTTTTGACAATTCATCAGCGGTATAACTTGAAAGTGTATTTCCAGCAACGGTTCTTTTACGTTTACCTTTTTTGCTAGAAGTTGCTTTTGGTTTTTCTGCAGGAGTTTGTTCATCTCCTCCACCATCTTCTGAATCTTCTAAAATAACACCCGCAGCATCCAAAATAAATTCATAAGTAAAAATTGGACAATTAAATCTAACAGCCATAGCTAAAGCATCAGAAGTTCGACTGTCTATTTCGAATTCTTCTCCATCCTTTAAGCAAATTAATCTTGCATAAAAAATACCATCCAATAAATTATTGATGATAACTTCTTTGAGTTCTACCTCAAAAGTTTCCAATGTATTTTTAAAAAGATCATGCGTAAGTGGTCGGTTGGGAGTCATTCTTTCCATTGCGACTGCGATCGCTTGCGCTTCAAATCCTCCGATTACGATTGGTAATCTTCGAGATCCATCTTGCTCTCCAAGCACGACGGCATAATTATGTGATTGAGTAACACTATGAGATAAAGCAACGATGTCCAATTCAATTTTTTTCATACTTTCCTTTTCCTATGAAGACAATTTTCCTAAAAATAATAATTTTTAATGGTTAACTATGAATGATTAACGGTTAATATTCCCAATAGTTTGTATTGTAGGAATATTAACCATTAAGAGTTAATCATTAATTAGCTGCATTAAATTTTTTGAATGCTTCCGTTAATTTAGGAACTACATCAAATAAATCTGCACAAACTCCATAGTCCGCCGCTTTGAAAAATGGCGCTTCTGGATCTTTATTAATAACTACAATTACTTTTGAACTATTCACTCCTGCTAAATGCTGAATCGCCCCTGAAATTCCGATTGCGAAATAAAGATTTGGTCGAATCGCAACTCCAGTTTGTCCAACGTGCTCGTGGTGAGGCCTCCAACCAATATCTGCAACTGGTCGAGAACAAGCAGTTGTTGCACCAACTATATTGGCCAATTCTTCAATGATTCCCCAGTTTTCTGGTCCTTTCATTCCTCGTCCTGCTGATACAACTAATTCTGCTTCAGGAAGAGGAACAGTTCCGTCAACTGTTTGAACTGCTTTGACGGTGACTCTTGCAGCAGGAGCAGTTGCATCCATAGACTCAACTGAAACGTCAGCACCTGATTCTGTGGGAGGGAAAGAATTTCCCATTAATGAAAGAACTTTAACTGCAGTTTTAACTTCGAATTCTGCAATTGCTTTTCCAGAGTAAACATTTTTCTTTACTTTAAAACCTCCATCAACTGTAGGAATTGAGTTAACACCTGAAACAGAACCTGCGTCCAATTTTACTGCTAACCTTCCTAAAAGAGATTTTCCAGAAGAAGAATGATTAACGATAACTACTTCTGCTCCCATTTCTTTGGCAGCATTGGCAATTACTGTTGCAAATACTTGGCTATCAAAATTGTCGAAAGTACCATTAGCTTGGACTACTTTTGATGCACCATATTTTCCTAATTGACCTGCATTTTCAGCATTTCCTAAAACTAATGCAGTACAAGTTTTACCCATTGCATCAGCTACCATCTTTCCATAGGTCACCGCTTCGAATGCGGATTTTTTAAATTGCCCTTTTGGACTTTCTGCATATACTAGAACCATGATTAAATTTAATTTTGAATGATGAGTTTTGAATTTTGAAAATGATATTTCACAAAACAAAACACTCTAGAATGTAATAAAAATCAACTTGCGATCGTGCTAAAATTACTAGTGATTAATTATTAATCGTTGTTTTAAATAATTTTAGCTTCTTCGTGAAGTAACCTTACTAGCTCATCCATGTCTTCAGGATCTACCATCTTTACAGCAGATTTTGCAGAAGGTAAAGTATAGCTAATCACAGCTGTTGGATCGTCAAAAGCAATAGGTTCTATTACATTAAGTGGTTTTCGTTTTGCCATCATGATTCCTCTCATGTTTGGAATTCGTTGCTCTGCCATTCCTTTGGCAGCACTTAATACAAATGGAGTGGCTACTTCTACCACTTCCTCACCACCTTCAATATCTCGATTGATGGTAGCAGTATTTCCAGCTACTTCCATTTTTGTTCCAAAAGAAATAAAAGGCATATCCAAATATTCTGCAACCATTGCACCGACAGAAGCACCATTATAATCAATAGATTCTTTTCCTAAAATGACCATATCGAAGTTTCCTTCTTTGGCATAATTAGCAATTTGCTTAGCCACAAACATGGAACTTTTAGGTTCAGCATTGATTCGAACTGCATCGTCAGCTCCGATAGCTAATCCTTTTCGAATAACTGTATCGTTTGCCGTAGGCCCAACATTTATAATTGTAACCGATCCACCTGCTGCTTCTTTTAATTCCAATGCACGTACTAAAGCATACCATTCATCATACGGATTCATAATAAAATTAACCCCCGTCGTATTGAATTCAGTATTATCCGCATTGAAAGAAATATTAGCCGTAGTTTCTGGTGTTTGAGTAACACATACTAATAACTTCATTATTGAGATAAGATTTTTTTTGTGATAAAAATGTGTTTTTTGATTAAGGAATAGTACATTAATCAATTGGGATTCTTGAGTAGCTTGTTTTGTTCTTAGTTTTGGCTTTGAAAGTATGAGTTTATCTGGATAAATAATTGATTTCAAAGTGAAAAATAAGAGCAAAAGAAGCAGTCAAGAATTTTAATTGATTATTGAACTGTTTCTTAAAT
The DNA here is from genome assembly GCA_045106765.1 of Saprospiraceae bacterium. Taxonomy (GTDB): domain Bacteria; phylum Bacteroidota; class Bacteroidia; order Chitinophagales; family Saprospiraceae; genus CAJQQY01. The sequence goes on from JBGCFD010000020.1 coordinate 70,398, forward strand.
GGTTTTCCTTTGAAATTGTTCTCAAAATCAATGGAAAGTTTTTCAAAAACGGTGCAAATATAGATAATTTTAGACGAAAAAGCGAGTGTAAAATGAAGTTTGGATTTTTTTGTAAAAACGTATTTAATTAACTGATAATCAGTTAATTATGAGTTATGGAAATACTTATTGTAAGTTTAATAAACTAGTTTAATCTTAAAACACATAGAATTTAATCTAATGTCTGAAAACAAGAGTTCTAATCGACTGAAACAATTATATCAATTTTTGAAAGAACGTCCTGAGGATGAATTTTTGCTTTTTGCTATAGCCAAGGAATATGAGAAGTTGAAAAATGACGAAAAAGCGAAAAAATATTATTTGAAATTAACGACTGATCATGTTAATTACATTGGTACTTATTATCATTTAGGAAAACTATATGAGCGTGTTGAGGATTTTGACTCAGCAACTGAAGCTTACGAGAAAGGAATGGAAATCGCCAAATCGATAGGAGATAAACATGCTTTTGGTGAGCTACGTGGAGCACATGAAATGTTAGAATTTTAGTGGTTTTTTGTCGCTAAGGTAAATAACAAAAATAATGGGAACATTAATCATTCACCGTATAATCATTCACCGTATAACCATTCACCGTATAACCATTCACCGTTAAATACATGTTCCGCTTTTCCACAGAGCCAAATGTTGTTTGCCTCTGTTTTTCCATTCGGTTCAAACTTCACAACTAAATCTCCACCTTTTGATTTGATTGAAGTATTTTGTTTCTTTCTACGGTTAGATTTTTTGAGAAAATTTGCAATAGCCGCAGCGGTAACTCCAGTTCCACAAGACAAAGTTTCATCTTCAACTCCTCGCTCGTAAGTAGCCACTATAATATTTTTTTTAGTGCGTTCTACAAAATTGACATTTACTCCTTCTTTTTTAAATCGGCTGGAATATCTAATTGCTTGTCCATTTTCAAAAACATTTATATCATCAATATCTTCGACAAAAACAACATAATGTGGAGAGCCAGTATTCATCAAAAAATAATCTTCACCAATTTCGATATTTTTGACATCAGACATTTTGAGTTCAACCCAATTATCTTTTTTTATCATAGCTTCATGCGAACCATCTATGGCGAGGAAATGGCATTTCGATTTTACAATTCCAAGCTGATTGGCAAATGCTGCAATGCATCTCCCTCCATTTCCACACATGCTACTTTCCTTGCCATCGGCATTAAAGTAAACCATGCGAAAATCATATCCTTTACAATTTTCCAAAAGAATTAATCCATCAGCTCCGATTCCAAATCGTCGGTCACAGATTTTATTAATAAGTGCTGTATTTTTTTTGCGAATGTATTTTTTCTTTCGCTGATCAATCATTACGAAGTCATTGCCAGTACCTTGATATTTAAAGAAAGGAATCATGATTTTTTTTTTTACGTAATTAAGGGATTAGTACCAGTAGAATTAATTTTTAAGGAAAAAAATTAAATTTTGAAGGAGTCAAAAATACGGGTGGGGTAGATTTTAAGATTCGGTGAATGTTCTGATTGTTATTACAAACATAATAATCAAAAAATTGAATACTTCTGTTCTACCAATTTCCATTTTTTCCAAAAAAAAATAGCCAAGCGGCAACTTGGCTATTTCAGTTTCTTGTATCTCTAAAAATTTCTGGCGTTTGCCTCATCTTGAAAGAGGCGACCATTTTAATAGAGCGTGATTAGATGTTATTCATTAATATTTAACGTGACTGTAAATATAATAAAATTTTATTTTTTGGTAAAAAAAACAACTCTACAATTATACTACATTTAGTATAGTTCTAATATGATTTAGGAAGCATTCACAGCGTTTAATTGAGTCCATTCCAAAATAAACTGATATTCAATATTTTCGTCTAGTTCATTTTCTTTTGCTACAGCTATTAATTGAGGATAAAATCGAGCAAAAACATCATCTAAATTTTGTGAATATCTAGGACTAATTAGTTGTGCAATCATATTCAACAGAAGTGTTTCGAATTCATCAAAAAATTTTTTTTCAATTAAATGCTTTCTGAATTTTTTGATCCGATTGATTTCTTTTCTTAGAAATTTAAAATTTTTCAATTCATATAAAGTCATTCCAAATAATTTGAAGACATGAGAATGATATTCAGGGTTAGCATTCAAATGAATGGAATCATTGTAAATAAGATCTTGTAAAAGAGAAGCAGCTTTTTTAAAATTTGATTTTTTGAAATAGGCCAAAGCTATAATATAATTAGTCATCACTTTGGTAAAGATATTAGTAGTTTTTAACTCCTCGAGCGAGGTTAAAACTTTTGACGAATGCTGAATAATTAAATCATAATCTTTATTCAAACGATTAGCCAATAATTGAGCAACTAAGAAGAGTTGATTGGTTTTTGCTTCTACTTCTTTTTCCAATTTAAGCGTTGGAATTTTTGATAAAATTTCTTTAAAATCTTTATCCTTTAATATTAATTTATAAGATTTTTTTTGTTGTAAAATATATTTTAAATAAGTTTTACAAACACCTAAATACATGCGAGAATGAGCTTTGATATATTCTGGATGATCTAACCAAATTAAGACAGATTTTTCAAACGAATGAATGGCTTTTTCTGGTTTATTTTGAAATTCTGCAATCTGAGCATGCACCCAATGAAAAAGATATTTGGTGACGAATTCTGTTGGTAGTGATTCATCTTGAATATGATTTTCGTGGATAAATGAGAGGAGTAGTGCCTCATCTTTTTCTCCCTTAAAATATTGATAAGAGAGGATGGATAAGATTCTTGCATATTTAATTTCTAAAATTAGTTGCTCGCCAGCACTAATTCTTTTTTCATATAAGTCGTGAATATCTTGAAGTGTAGTATGAGCATAATCTTCATAAAATTGAATTAAACTTTCTCTCCGAAATAGCATTAATTTTTCTATTGGAAAGTTACTTTTGCCTGATTTTTTTTTGGCAGATTCAATTTCATTTTTTGCCATTCTATAAAGTCCCTTTTCTAATAAAATATCAGTATTAATTACACGAGTGACCAAATTATAGGAAGTCCTTTTTGGAATATATTGACTTCTAAGTGATTCCATTATTTTTTCATGTAAATAATTTTTTAAGACGGATAAATGTCCAGAAGTATATTTTTTGGATTTGGTTGTGGCATTCTTTTTTATCAGGTAAGCTTTGACTTTTTCGGAATTATAAGTTTTAAACTTATTGATGTAATCAAACAAATGCACAAAGTCACTATCGGAAGCATTTGATTTTTTAAAATATTGTTTTTCCGTTGGAGAAAGCGATATTATTAGATTAACAATATCTGGAGTACTCATTTTAGTTGGTGTTTTGTTGTGTCAGTATTTGTTATTGTGATTACAATGTACTGATAATCAGTTGGATATAGATTGTTTTATTTTTTTTATTTATTAAAAAAAATAGCTTGCTTGTTTGTTTTTTGAGGTTTTTTTAGACTTTTTACATTGAATAATAAATGAAAATATTATTTATTTGTGCATCGAAAGCAAATTCAACGCATACTCAAACAAATAAACACAAAATAAATATTTATCTATTCCTCAATTCTAACACCGCCCAAATTAATGCCCCCAATAATAGTGTTTTAAAAAAGGAGAGTGAATAGATAGATAATAGATTTTGAGTTCGATTTTGCTAAATTAGTTAATAGGTATTATTCCTTGGTTTCTCAAAATTAAAACTCTTATTGTGTTACAAATTAAACCCTATAGTTAAAATTTATCTAGATGTGTTCTGTTTGTTTTCGTTTTTTTGAAAAAGTGTAACAACTATAAATTATAACATAAAAATATTAAAAGTTAATCCATTAGGGTTAGCTTTTTTTTATTTGCGGCAGGTATAAAAAAAAACCTTCTTCACAAGGAAGAAGGTTAAATCTAATTCATTGAACTAAAAAATTTAGTTCAAATCACCTATTGTTAATCATCATCTTAGGTTATAAATGGGATTTTATACTAAGGCAATTAACAACCATGGGAATTTTATTTTTGTTGATTTAAAATTACAAAAACACCTATCACCAACCAATACCATATAATGTGTATTTTTTATATTTTAAAAATATATATTTAACAAATAAAAAAATATTAAATATTTATATTTTTTAATGCTTTGTTCAGTTCTTCGAACTTGAATTCAAATCCTTCTTCTGATAATTTTTTGGGAATAACTTTTCTACTTTTCAAAACTAATTCTGATTCTGAGCGAAGCAAAAATGTTCCTATTTCAATCATCCATTTTGGAGCAGGTAAGCCAATTGAAATTCCAAATATATTTCTGATTTTTTCCATGAAAATCTCATTACTAATCGGAGTTGGGCTAGTACAATTGTAAACACCAGTAGCGTTTTTATTTTCCATAAACCATTCAATGATTCGTGTTAAGTCTTCGATATGAATCCAACTGACGAATTGTTTACCTGAACCATTTTTTCCACCCAAACCAAACTTAACTAGTGGTGCAAGATGAGTCAATGCGCCTCCTTCTTTTCCTAAAACGATGGAAGTTCGCATGGCAATTTTTCGAGTGGCAAAAAGGGTGAAATCATTGAATGTTTTCTCCCAAGCTTTGGCAACATTCATGGAAAAATCATTACCGATAATTCCATTTGTTTCATCATTGGCTTTACCTTCAAGGGTGTGTTCGTAAATTGTGGCAGTACTCATATTGACCCAAAGTTTGGGAGGAATGGTGCAATTATCAATGGCTTCTCCAATAATTTTTGTACTGTCAATTCGGGAACTTAAAATTTCCTTTTTGTTTTTTTTATTGTACCTGCAATCTACAGATTTGCCTGCTAAGTTGAGAACCATCTCTGCACTTTCCAATTCTTTGATCCAATCTCCAAAGTTTTTTCCATCCCAATTTAGGTAAGTAATTCCATTCTCCATTCGTGCTTTACCACGGGTAAGAATGATGACTTTATGATCTTTTTTAAGAAAAAAATCAGCCACATATTTTCCAATAAAACCTGAACCTCCGGGAATAATGATTTTTGATTTCATCAGTTTTTTCTATGTTAACATTGAGGGAATAATAAAGTTCATAACTTTCAGAAAAAAATGAAAGTTTATTTTGGATGCCTATTTAGAAAAAAAGCAACTAAATTGATATTCTATATCAGATCTATTAAAAGTGGTTTTCTTTTATTGAATTATGCTAAATTACTGACTAACCATTTTTGAAATAATAAGAAAGGAAAAGTTATTTTTACGTTTTAATTTTATCACTAATATCATAAAGTTGAAAGCTTCAAAATAAAATTTAACAAAACAACCATTTTTAATATGAAAAAATTCTGGTGCATTTTAGTTTTTATAACAGTACTTCTACAAACTTCATTTTCCCAATCGTTATTTAATCCAGAAGGACTTACTTTGATTGAGATTACCTTCGTAAGTTCAAATTGGGATCAACAATTAGACGATTTATATGCGGCTGATATGAATGAAAGATTATTGGCGACTGTCGAAATAAATGGAGAAAGTTTTGATAGTGTGGGAATTCGATATCGAGGTGGGGCAACTTACGATGCGGCTCAAGGGAAAAATCCACTTAATATCAAATTAGACTATCTCAAAAATCATGATTATCAAGGAACGGAAACTTTGATTTTGAACAATGGCGCAAAAGATCCATCCTTTGTTCGAGAAGTTTTATCGCACGATATTGCTAACCAATATATGCCTTCACCAAGAGCGAATTATGCCAAAGTTTTTGTCAATGGAAGTTATCATGGATTGTACGTAAATGTAGAAAACGTAGATAAAGGTTTTATGTCTTTGAGTTTTAATTCGGATAGAGATAATACTTTTTTTGATTGTAGTCCTGATGGTACGATTGATCCTCCAGGAGCAGGTTGTACAGAAGGAATTGGATCTTCCTTAGAATATTTAGGTGCTTCAGTAGAATGCTACAAAGATTATTATGATAAGTCTTCAATATTAACTGCAGGATGGGATGAGTTGGTTAATTTGACTAATGCGATTGAAACGAATACTGGAGATATTGAAACATCAATAAATATTGATCGAGCAATTTGGATGTTGGCGATGCAGAATTTGGTGGTGAATTTGGAAAGTTATATTGGTGCTGCTCCTGAAAATTATTATTTGTTTCGAGATGATAATGATCGATTTAATACATTACCAACTGATTTTAATGAGACCTTTGGAGGAGATGCAAAACTGGAAGAAGGACAAGCAGATTTGACTTTGAGTGAGTTGCAAAATCTTGATCCGCTTCTGAGATTAAATGATGATACTCGTCCTTTATTGAAATTAATTTTACAAGATGATAGATATAAACGACAATACATTGCTCACTATCGAACGATGTTGCAAGAAATAATCAATAGTGGTTGGTACGCCACTCGTGCGCAAGAGTTGGTTAATTTGATTTCGGGAGAGGTGACAAGTGATCCAAATAAAATTTATACTGAGGCGCAGTTTAATGCCAACTTGAATAGCACAACTACAATAGATTATAATGGGGCGATGATTGATATTCCTGGAGTGGCTGAGTTGATGAATCAAAGGTTAACTTATTTATTAGCTCATGCAGAATTCATGAAAACGCCTCCAAGTATTAGTAATATTGGACATTTTCCATTGGATGTAACGCCTAATTCTAACAATACAATTACGGCTGAAATTGCTGATGCAAATTATGTTTATGTAGGCTATCGAAGCAATTTGACAGAGGTTTTTCAAAAGGTAGAAATGCTGGACGATGGGAATCATAATGATGGTGCAGCAGGCGACGGAATTTATGGTGGAGATATTTTCGTTGGATTGGAAGGAGCTGAATATTATATTTATGCAGAGAATTCAGATTCAGATGTTGGAGCATTTTCTCCAGAGCGAGCAGAGGAAGAATATTATAATTTGACCACTTTTGGAGATGTAGTTATTAATGAATTGATGGCTTCCAATTCGACAACAGTTACTGATCAAGACGGTGAATATGAAGATTGGGTAGAACTTTATAACAATACATCTACAAGTATTAATTTGAATGGATATTACTTGACTGACGATGCGAATGACTTGACGAAATACCAATTTCCAAACGTGACGATTGATGGAGAAGGGTATATAATTGTTTGGCTAGACAGCGATCCTTTGCAGCAAGGTTTGCATGCTGATTTCAAATTGTCTGCCAATGGAGAGGAATTACTTTTGGTGAATGCGAATTTGCAAGTGGTTGATAAAGTAGTTTTTGGGGCACAAACAACTGATGTAAGTTATGCTCGTTTTCCAAATGGAACTGGAGAATTTGTAACAAAAGCACCTACATTTAATATGAGTAATGGACTAGGAAGTGCAACGATTGACTTAGCGAAAGAACTAGGAATAAAAATTTATCCAAACCCGACACAAGACTTTTTGACTTTGGAAATTAAGGAAGGGGAAGATTTGGAAGTAGATATTTTTAATGCCTTAGGTCAACGAATTCGTAGTTTTCGATTAAGTGAAAAAATGCAATTAGATGTTTCTGATTTGAGAAATGGGATGTATTGGTTGAGTTCGGAGGGAAGAGTTTTGGGTAGAGTAGTGGTACAGAAATAATGAGTTTGATTTTTTCTTTTTTGAAAATGAAAAACGCTCTTGGGGATATTCCAAGGGCGTTTTTTATGGAGGGATCTTGATTTCTTGACAGAAAGAATATGTGCAAACAGTATTACAAGTAGGTGTCTTCTTTGAATTGTGATAATCCACGCAGCAAAATAGACAATTCAGAGTTGGACTTAACTGAGCTTACTTAGGGAATCTATTTTTTTCTATTAGGAAAAGGAGTAGATCACCAATTTATGAAGGTTATTTTGGAATGAGGAAATTTGAAGGTGCTTACTTAACTCATTGGGTCAAAAAATGTCGTTCTCTATTGAATAAAAGATATTTGATAATGACTTGTGAAGGAATAAACGTTAAAATAATTGAGTCAATGATAGTTAGCATTGTTTTTGAATATAATATTTTAGAATATCTTCATTACTATAAATTAATTTTCCCCTCTACTTATTCTTCTACGCTAACACAGTAAAATACCTATAATAATTTTTAATTATTAACAACCTACTATGGAACGGTATAAACTGTTATCTAATTTCTTTTCAAGTATAATTAAAACTGGAGTTAAACCCTATCATACATTTGATGAAAAATTGAGAATTGAATTAAGCAATCAGTTTGTTACAATAGGTATAGTGATGGGGTGCTTACATTTAGTCATAAACTCCTTAGGGCAAAATATATTTCCAGAAAACATAATTGCATCTATCTGGATAGGACTGCACTCTCTAGTTTTGGTTCTTAATTATTTTCAAAAGCATCAGACCGCTAGATTTTATTTGGTAATTTATGCGACCTTCTATATTTTCTTCTTAGCACTTCTTTATGGTGATTTGCCCAAATTCGAACCCATGTTTTTATTTCTGATCGTATGTAGTATTTATTATTTCGATTCTAAAGTAGCTTATATGATGATTGGTTTTATTCTATTAAGTTATATCGCTGCGTATTATTTTATACAACTAGATTCCATATTTTTTATTAACAGTTTTCCTTCTAGAAAGCATCCTACTTATCTAGTTATTTGTGTTTTATTTTTAGTTGCTTTAACACATAAAGTGATTAAGGAGAATCGTGCTTTTAATAAAATGGTTTTTAATAAAAATCAAAAATTAAATGATAAAAATGAAGAATTAAACATCAAAAATGAAGAACTTAAAAGATTTAATTACATCGTTTCTCATGATCTGCGAGAACCGATTAGATCAATTGTTAGTTTCTCCAATCTGCTAAAAAGAAAGTCAACCAAGGATTCATCAAATGATGAATATCTAGAGTTTATTATTAATTCTGGAAAGCAATTACATAATTTGGTAGAAGATATAAGTGTTTTTCAAAATCTTGAAAAAGTAGATCAGAATCAAAAAATCGTAGCACTAGAAGATACGGTACAAGATGTAAGAAATGCGCTCAAAGTTTATATCAATGATAAAAATGCAGAGATTTCAATTAAAAATTTACCCACTTTAAAATCATCTAAGGGAGCACTTTTTATCATTATAAAAAACTTAATCGAAAATGGGATAAAGTATAATGAAAGCGTATTTCCACAAATCCATATTGAAGGCAAAGAGACTTCCAGTCAATATTGTATCTTTTTTAAAGACAATGGAATCGGAATAGAAAAAGCGTATTTTGATAAAATCTTTATTCTTTTTAAAAGATTGAATAATAGAAACGAATATAAAGGTTCTGGAATGGGATTAAATATTGCTCAAAAATTAGCACAAAAAATGAATGGTAATTTAATTATTTGGGAGTCTAAATTAAATGAAGGAACTACCTTTCTTTTGACTATAGAAAAAGAGCAAGTAGTAAAGACTAAAGTTCAAAAGAAGCGAATTAATACTAAAATAGCTTTTAATCAGAATTGATTTTGGGTGATTAAATAATTTTAAAATAACTTCAATTTATGTTTTGTGACTAACAAGTCTAATCAATGAATTCTTGTTTGAAATGATTCAACCTGACTTAAAATATTTTCACACAGTTCATGTGTCTTCCAAATATCTTCAATTGATTCAAGATTAAATCTTCTTTCTTCCAAAACATTTATCCAATTTTCAATCATATCAACAAATCCCCTTTTGTATAAAGTAGGTTCCCAATTATTAAAATTTAGAGCGTTTTCTTTTCCATTTGTAAAATGAATTCCAGCGTTTAAATCATTAATTACCCATTTATTTCCTGGTGTAAAATACTCGATTCTTTCCTCTGTTTTTCCACTAATCCGATTCATTCCTCCAAATAAAAATGTTTCTCCTTGTTGCCATTGGACGTGAATATTTTCTAATTTTTTATTTTTAATTCTTGAAATAACATTCAAATTTTGAATTGATCCTTTTCCTAAAAAACGAAGACTATCAATTACATGAATGAAATCATCAAAAATAAAAACTCTTGGATTATCTGCTAAATCGATTCTATTTTTTTGCCATGATATTTGAATAGGATTTGATTCTTTTGATAAAGATTTAATTAGTGGAGCAAATCTCCGATTAAATCCTACGTATAGAGGCAGTTTATTTTTAGTGGCTAAATCCAATAATCTTTCAGAATCTTCTAAGGAGTAACTTAAAGGTTTATCTACAAAAACAGGAATTTTTGCTTTTAGTAATTTTGATATAATGGCTGAATGACTCTCAGTTGAACTGTGAACCATTGCTGCATCTGGTTTAGCAGAGATCAGATCATCTAAATAGGAGAAGGTTTTAGTGATTCTAAATTGATTCGAAAGTTTGTTTAAGGTTTGATTATTTCTTGTGCAAAGGATCGGTTCAACTTTGGGATGATTGGCCAAAATTGGTAAATAAGCTTTTTGAGCAATATTCCCTAATCCAATTAATGCAATCCTTTTTTTTGATTTATCTGACATTACGCTAATCTAATAATTTTACTTTGATATGTTTTTAAAATTAAATTGAACTAGTTTGAATAGTCTTCGATCAGTTCATGAACTTTGTTGATTGAAGTTGTTTTTTCTCTAACCCATTTCTTTTCCTCTTTTCGATACACCACTAAATTTCGAGATAAATTTTTCTTATTCTCCAATTCAAGTACCACTTTTTTAAATTCTTTTCCATTGAAATAAAAAATAATTTTTTCAAAAAGGAAGTCATCAATTTGCTGAATATTATCTGGAAATGGATTCCTATTGAAATGATCTCCATTAAAGGTTATTTTTCGTTTGATGATTCCTCGGTCATCAAAACTTTCCCATTTATAATTGTAAAATTTTTCTCGCCCATGTTTTTTCTTTTTGAATAGTCTTTCAAAAATTAAAATTTCTTTTCTCCTCATCTTTTCTAGGACGACTTTTTTTTGATTGTAAATTTCTAATTTTTTATTGCTTTGTTTTCTTTTTAAAATTCCGTTGGGGAAATATTCTTTAAGTATTGATTTGTTTTGAGTTTTTGAGATGGAATTTTTTGAAGCACAAGAACAGGTCAAAAGTAAAAGTAACAATAGTATCCTTTTCATATGTTGAGTGATTTTAGAAAAAAATGAAAGTAGAAAAGAGAATTTAATTTAATTATTTGAGAATCTAAATTAAATGAAGGGACTACCTTTGTTTTTGAAGAGGTCAGATTTTGTAAATTAAGTAAAAAGGTTAAAATTCATATTAGATAATATAATTATAAAGTTTTTTCTGTAGATTAGGTTTGCTCTTTCTACCCAAAACCGTTTAAATATATAAAAGGTAGGATAAGCAATGGCAATATTGTCATATTAACCTTTTAAATTTTTTAAAATGAAAAATTTTATGTTGTGGAGCAGTCTTGCTCTCTTCTCTTCTCTTCTCTTGTGAAAATGTAAAAGAACAGAATGAAATTTATGAAAGCAAAATCTCTTCTCCAACTGATTTACCTTTAGCTGCTAAGTCTGCTGAGTTTCTTGCGCTTACTGAAA
>JBGCFD010000198.1:0-39654 GCA_045106765.1 Saprospiraceae bacterium
AAGTGCCATAAAGATGAAAATCAAACGAGCCAAACACAAAGCACAGAAAGTGTATCGGGATATTTTTCCCAACTAAAGAGTAAAGCTTTATGTCATGAATAATTTTAAAAAAATAGGCGAAGAAAACGAAGATCGTTTTCCAGGTTTTTTCGAAGAGAAAAAAATTTCCTCAAATTATTTTTTTCTCAGACATGTAGGAAATGTAGTTGATCATTTTTTAGGAAGAGCAATCGATATGTTCATTACTTTTTCAGGAGGTGATTCCGCTGGACCAAAAGCTCCGCCAGATCAAGGGAACGATCCTTTCGAAGATGTTCCTCCTATGCGTCATTAAGAATCAAAACCAATCTAATTAACAATACAATCTACACTTTTTTTACTTACATAACTCCCAATAAATGAGAATACTTTTATTTCAAAAAAACCTACTAGAAGGTACTAGCAACTTTGATAAATTAATTTCTGATTTTTTATCTGTAATTCCTCGAGTAGGGTCCGCACTTTTAATTTTTATTATTGGATATTTCATTGCCAAAATTATCGCTAATATTATTAAGAGAGCATTAAAGACTATTGGCGTAGATAAACTTGGTGATAAATTAAATGCTATAGACATTGTTCAAGACAATAATATTGAGATCGTTCCAAGTACTGTTTTTTCTAAAATCTTTTATTATATCATTTTGCTTTTAATTACAGTATTAGCAACTGATGTTTTACAAGTCGAAGCAGTATCTAAATTAATGAGCGACCTTGTAGCTTATATGCCTAATGTTTTAGTCGCAATAATTTTATTGGGAATTGGGCTTTTAGTAGCTGATGCAATTAAAGGAGTCATCCAAACAGCTTGCGAATCGTTCAATATTCCATCTGCTAAGATGATTGGAAATGTTGCTTTCTTTTTGATCTTAGTTGTTGTATTAGTTAGTGCCTTGAGCCAATTAGGAATTGAAACTAACTTTATGATTACGGTGATTACCATTATTTTAGGAGGAGTTGTTTTAGCATTTTCCTTGGGATATGGTTTGGCATCAAAAGGGACTATGTCCAATTTTTTAGCTTCTCGACAAAATGATAACAAATTTAAAATGGGTGATACCATTTCTATAGATGGAACAAAAGGAATCATTCTAGATATAGATCAATCATCTGTTACTCTAAAAACAGAAAACAGTAAAATTATTATTCCACTTCACAAGTTTGCATCAGAGCAAATTGAGGTTTTTAATAACTAAACATTCCTATATTTTTTTAGAAAACTTTTTTTAAAACAAATAACATTTATAAAATGAATAAGAAATTTATTACACTTTTTACATTAGTTTTTTTGATGGCTAACTTTATGAGTGCACAAACTACTGAGGAAATGCAAACAATGCTTGATGAAAAGAAAGCTGCGGTTGCTGCAAAAACTGCTGAGGTAAAAACACTCGAAGGAGAAATCGCTGACATCAAAAAGAAACTGATCGTTTATCCTGATTGGAATGTCGGAGCATCTGGAACAATTGGTGCTAATTTTTCACAATTCGACAAATGGTTAGGAGCAGGAAATCCAAATGCTAAAGTAAGCAACTTTGGATTGACTGGTGGTGCTTTTGCTAATCTTAATCAAGAAAAGTATTTTTGGAGAAATGGCTTAAACATCAATGTTGCCAAAACTAAATTGATTGTAGATAAAGAAAATGAAGTTGCAGCTGACTCTACGAATTTTGAAACAACTGCTGATGCGATTAACCTTACTTCTTTGTTTGGTTACAAATTAAATAATCAATGGGCAATCTCTGCTCTTGGGGAATATCGTTCAACTTTACTAAATAACTTCAACAATCCTGGATATTTCGATATTGGAGTTGGAGCAACTTGGACACCTATCCAAAACTTAGTGGTAGTTTTCCACCCTTTAAATTACAATTTAGTTTTTGCGGATAGTGATGTGAACTACGAATCTTCTTTAGGTTGTAAAATCGTAGCTGACTATAATCAAGCGCTTCCAATGGGACTAGCTTGGAGGTCAAATCTTTCTGCTTTCGTTAGTTATTCTGATGCAAATAATTTCTCTAACTGGACTTGGGTAAATGGAATTAATTTTACCGCTTGGAAAGGAATTGGAGTTGGATTTGAATTTGGTTTGAGAAAAAACAAACAAGAAAGTTATAACACTTTCCTTACCGCAACTGGAGGAGATCCAGAATTAATTGCAATCGATGCTTTCGAAGATCTACCAAATGCTGATAATCCTTTGCAAACTTATTGGTTGCTAGGGTTGACATATAGTATTTCAAGATAAACAGCACCCTGACTGGGAGCAATTTATTTTGCATCTAACCCAAACACACTTCACTACAGGCCCACTTCATTTTTTGGAGTGGGTTTTTTTTATGAAAAAAACCAGCCACCACAGCTCTTCTTCTTTTCTTTTTCCCTCTCATTTTGATTAGTTTTGCCTCGTCTTATTTTTCTCAAAGATGAAACAGCAGGTAGAAATCAATTTATATTCTACTAATCACCAATCATTAATTACTATGTCTGAAAAAAAATTATTCCTTCTTGATGGTCACGCCTTAGTTTATCGAGCACATTATTCTTTTATTACTCGTCCATTGGTCAACTCTAAGGGAATGGATGTTTCAGCAGTAACTGGTTTTACTCGTTACTTATGGAATATTTTAGCCAAACAAAAACCTTCTCATATCGCTGTTTCTTTTGACTTGAAAGGACCAACTTTTCGACATGAAATGTTTAAAGAATACAAAGCTAATCGAGAAGCTCAACCTGAACCAATCTCAATTGCCATCCCATACATCAAAAAAATTATTGAAGCATTTAATATTCCAGTTGTCACCAAAGAAGGTTTTGAAGCTGATGATGTAATTGGAACTTTGGCGAAGCAAGCAGAGAAAGAAGGTTTTGAAGTTTACATGGTGACTCCTGATAAAGATTATGCACAGCTAGTTTCAGATACCGTATTTATGTATAAACCTGCTCGGTCAGGTGGTGATGTGGAAGTGTTAGGAAAAAAAGAAGTTCTCGAAAAGTGGGATATCGAACGAGTCGATCAAGTTATTGATATTTTAGGAATGCAAGGAGATGCCGTAGATAACATTCCCGGCATCCCTGGGATTGGTGCAAAAACTGCAGTAAAATTACTCAAACTCTATGGCTCAATGGAAGGGCTTTATGAAAATACTGACAAACTGAAAGGCAAGCAAAAAGAAAAAGTAATCGCATTTGAAGAGCAAGGAAGATTATCAAAAGTACTCGCAACAATTGATATAAATGTTCCCGTTCAGTTTAATGCAACAAAATATATAGTTGAACCATTTGATCGAAATGCTTTGACTGAAATTTTTAGAGAACTAGAATTTAAAACTTTAGGAAAACAAATCTTGGGGATCGAAGATGCCAATATGCCAACTACCCAAGCAAAGAAAAAGGGCAAAGACGAAGGCGGAACACAAGGAAGTTTATTTGGTGATGCGGAACTAAAAAAACACACTTATACAGATAACAATGCCTTCGTTCCAAAATTTTCAATAGCCGAAAAAAATATTACTAACGTTGATCATAAATATGAATTAACTGACACTCAGGAAAAACGGACAGCACTAATTCAACTTTTATCCAAAGAAAACTCTATCTGTTTCGATACAGAAACTACAGGAATTGATGCCAATGAAGCCGAGTTAGTCGGTATATCTTTTTCCATAAAAAAACATGAAGGTTATTATGTTCCTGTCCCAACTGATCGTACAGAAGCACAAAATATCGTCGATGAATTCAAACCACTTTTCGAAAATGAAAAAATTGCTAAAGTCGGTCAAAATATAAAATACGATGCCTTGATGTTAAAATGGTATGATGTAGAAGTGAAAGGGAAATATTTTGATACGATGGTCGCTCATTATCTACTCGAACCAGAGTTACGGCATAATATGAATTTCCTCGCTCAATCTTACTTGGGATATGACTGTGTTTCTATCGAAACTTTGATTGGAAAAAAAGGAAAAAAGCAATTGACCATGCGAGATGTTTCAGTAGAAAAAGCAGGTGAGTATGCTGCAGAAGATGCTGATGTAACATTACAATTACAAAGTGAATTGCAACCTCTTCTCAAGGAAGAAAAATTGGAAAAACTATATGATGAATTGGAAGAGCCACTTATCAATGTTTTAGTTGATTTAGAATTTGAGGGAATAAAATTAAATTCCGAATTCTTAAATAATTACTCAAAAGAACTAGAAGCGGAAGTAGATAGTTTAAAAAAAGATATTCACGAAGAAGCTGGAGTTGAATTTAATATAGCCTCACCGAAGCAGGTAGGTGAAATTCTTTTTGTCAAAATGGAAATTCCTTATCGCTGGAGAAAAACAAAAACTGGTCAGTTCTCAACTGATGAATCTAAGTTGACAGAACTTGCCAAAACATATCCTTTTGTTGAAAAAATCCAAACCTATCGAGGTTTAGCAAAATTGAAATCAACTTACGTCGATGCGCTTCCAAATATGGTTAATCCAAAAACGGGACGTATACATTCTTCTTTTAATCAAGCTTTAGCAGCAACTGGAAGGTTGAGTTCGAATAATCCAAATTTGCAAAATATTCCAATCCGAACAGAGCAAGGTCGAAAAGTAAGGAAAGCATTTGTCCCTCGTGACAAAGATCATATTTTATTAGCAGCAGATTATTCGCAAATTGAATTGCGTCTCATCGCTGAAATTAGCAAAGACGAAGCTATGCTCGAAGCATTCCAAGCAGGACATGATATTCATCAAGCTACTGCTGCAAAAGTTTATGGAAAATCACTCGAAGAAGTTACCCCTGATGAAAGACGAAATGCAAAAACCGTTAATTTCTCTATCATTTACGGAGCAGGCGCAACTAACCTTTCTCAACAATTAGACATCAAACGAAAAGAAGCGACAGAGTTAATTTCCAACTATTTCTCACAGTATAATGGTTTGAAAAATTACATGGATGAAACGGTGGAATTCGCCAGAGAACATGGCTACGTAAAAACATTGTTAGGAAGAAAACGAAAATTACGAGATATCAATTCTAGAAATGGATTGATCCGAAGCAATGCAGAACGAATTGCAATCAATACTCCAATCCAAGGTTCCGCTGCCGACATGATAAAGATTGCCATGATAAAAATTCATAAAGCTTTAAAAGATGGAAATTTCAAGACCAAAATGATTTTGCAAGTGCATGATGAATTGGTTTTTGATGTCTACAAACCTGAATTGGAAACCATAAAACCAATCATCGAAAATGAAATGAAAAATGCGATGCCGAATTTACAAGTGCCAATTTTGGTTGGAATGGATACTGGTGAAGATTGGTTGGAAGCACATTAATTTAAAATTAACAAAACCTCTCATTTGAAAAAGTGGGAGGTTTTTAAAAATAAAAATATGAAATTCAATACACCTATTCCACTCGAAGCAATCGCTGGAAAATACCATTGTGAAATCATTGGCGATGCTTCTCTAGTTGCTTCCGGAATTAATGAAATTCATAAAGTAGAGGCAGGTGACATCACTTTTGTCGATGTAGAAAAATATTTTCAAAAGTCACTCAACTCTGCAGCTTCGATTATTATTTTAAATAAAAAGGTGGATTGTCCTCTCGGAAAAGCATTGTTATTTTGTGAACAACCATTCGAAGTTTACAATAAAATAATTAAAAGTTTTCGTCCTTTCGAACCTTTGAATCAAGAAATCAGCGACAGAGCAATTATTCATCCTTCAGCGATCATTGAACCAAATGTAACGATTGCACCAAATGTAAAAATTGGAAAATATACTTATATCCAATCCAATGTTATTATTCATGAACACACCATCATTGGCGATCATTGCGTCATTAATTCAGGAAGTGTCATCGGAACAGATGCTTTTTATTTTAAAAAAAATGAAGATGGTTTTAAAAAATGGCGATCAGGAGGTCGAGTGATTATTGAAGATCGAGTTGACATTGGAGCAGCTTGCACTATTAGTAAAGGTGTATCTGGAGATACTATTATTGGTGAAGGATCAAAATTAGATTGTCAAATTCACATTGGACACGGAGTTGTCGTTGGCAAAAATTGTCTCTTTGCAGCGCAAGTTGGAATTGGTGGAAAAACGATTATAGAAGATAACGTTACTCTTTACGGACAAGTTGGAGTAGCACAAAGTATACGAATAGGGGCAAACGCAATTGTCTTAGCAAAATCAGGCGTCTCTAAAACTTTGGAAGGAGGCAAAACTTATTTTGGAGCTCCTGCCATTGAAGCTCGGCAATATTATCGAGAAATGGCAACAGTACGAAGACTCTCTAGAAATAATGGTTAATGGTTCCATTGTAGTATTAACCATTCACAGTTAATCATTTATCATTATTTTCTCAACGTCATTTATTTTGTCTAATTCTAAAATGGTTCCCCTTTCATCATCGGAATAAAACATCATTTTAAATTTCGCATTCCAAATAATTTCCTCGCAAGTATATGATGTATTCGAATAAATCATTTGATTATACGATTCATCATATCCTTCCAACATCACTAAAAACTCGACATTCATCTTTCGTAATTTTTCTTCTCCGCTGGAGTAAAAAGGACTTTCTTCATTCAATGGATGAACAATAGTCCAACTTAATGGAAAAAGAAAAACTCGATTTCGTTCTAATTTTAAAGCAGCATATTTTCTAACCTCTTTGCCATTGACTTCTTCATGCCATGTCGCACTAATTTTTACTTCCAAATTCATAATCTTATTATCTCTCGTATTCGCAATTCTTAGCATAAATGCATTGCCTTTTTTAAAAGGAGCAATGACTGCATGCTTACTGTAAAGAATTTGAGCTTTAGGTTTTGAAAACCTCGAAAACAATAATCCCGTAGCAACTGCTGCTGAAAGTAGCCCAACTAAAGCTTCCAACGAAGCTACCCAATTAGCAGGCATTCCAACTGGACTCATCGCTCCATATCCTACCGTTGTAAAAGTTTGCACACTAAAAAAAAATGTTTGACTAAAATTTTCCCAAAGATTTCCAGAGTTCATTCCTCCAATAGATTCAACTCCAATTAGTAAATATATTATTGCAAAAATGCTATTCACAAATACATAATAAAACACAACATGCATAAAAAAACCTATCCAAGATGCCTCCGTTAATTGATGATAAAGTGTCCAATTTGTATATCCTCTTCGCTCTACATTAAGACTTCCATCTTTGTTAATGAACCTTTTTTTAGATTGAACTCCCGAACCAAATCCTAAATCTTCTAGCGCAGTTTTTTCTTTTTTTTTCTTCGCCATTTTTGTAAAATTTTATTCCAAAACTAAACAAATCATTTTTAAAAAAGATTTAAACAAAAAAAGAGAGGATGAAAAATATATTCTCATCCTCTCTTCTTTTGAGATAATTATCTCAAAGATATTAAGTCGTTTCTTTCAACTTTTTCCGGTTTCGCCCTCTAAAACTTAAAACAATAAAACAACTTAATAAAACACCTACTGCTACTCCTATCCGCAAATATAAATCTTGCTGTGCTTTTATTAAGCTTTGTAGATAAAATGGATTCTCTGAATTTGGCGTTCCGTACCCTCGCACTATTTCCCAATTTTCCATATCTGAATTATCTAAATGTGGTAACAAAAGACTCATCGTATAGGTCGAATCCAACGGAACAATATGATAACCTGTACTATCCACCGAAGCTCCTTCATCGGTATACAATCCTAATTGTTCTTTTTTCTTTTTGATTCCAAAACCTAAATTTCCAATAATTGCCATATTATAATCCGGGAAAGTTTTTCGAAATGCCAATGAATCTTCACAAAGAATAAGATATGATTTCGGATCCAGATTCACATTAGGAAGTTTAAATCCATTTTTTGAATCTGCAAAAACCCAATCATTCACATTAATTATTTCTTCACTAGCATTATAAATTTCTACCCAGTCGCCTGTTTTTTTATTATTTGCACTAATCTCATTAATCATAATTTGACTAGCCAAAGGATGTTCAAATTTTTCAAAAACTGCTTTCAATATTGTCCGTTTTCTTTTTTTCAAATTAATAATTAATTCAGGATCAACACTTTCAGAACTCACACCTTCCCAATGTGAAAATCGGTATCCAAAATTTGGAACTGCCCGCAACGCAATTGGAATTCGTTCAAAATATTTTCCTTCAAAAACACCATTGTCAATTTTTACATTTTCATTCAAAACAACATAGCCTCCTACTTGAGATTCTACTTGAAGATTGACAATTGCCCCTGTATTGAATTTCCCCATCAAATGCATTCGAGAATAATTTGGTCTCTCGTTCCCAAATTTTTTCATGACCTTCAATTCATATTCCCATTTTTTTCTACTCAAGTTCCATCGCTTCAAATGTTTATCTATCTCAGGAACCAACATACTTATATGTTCATCTAATTTTGCCTCGACATTATTTTTCTCAAATGAAGTATTTAATGCATCACAAAATCGGTTGATAAATTTTTTCTCAAACTCTTCATTCTCAAATAATTTTCTCAAAATAAAAGTACTCCATTCTGGATTCGGCCAAGCAGGACCTTTTTCTTTTGTGTGAAATGCAAGGCTATTATTTTTGTAGGCTTTTTCATCATGCAATCCAAACCCCCAATCTGTATCATACAAAATCCAACGCCACTTTCCGCTAGGAGTTTGTGGCCGCCAATATTTAATATTTCCACCTGCATCTTGATTATCAAAAAAGATCTGAGCAACTTTATAATCAATAAAATTTTCAACTTCCATCAATGAGTTGAGGTAAGCATAATTAGCTGGATCACTCAAATCATTTTCCCTCATAAACTTGAGCATTTTTTGATAATGGATCGCACTACCTCTTTTCCGATTCATCCGATGCTCCATTAAGTCAAGACTATCTTTGTCCACATCAGTATGTTCTTGCAAAAAGAATCGATTTACTTTTTCTCTAATATTATAAATACCCCAATATTTTCCATTAATATAAACATGAGATGGTCGTGAATCTTGAATTTCTAAATCCCAATCTTCTACTAAACTTGTCATAAATTTATCTCGCAAGTGAGCTTTTCCCCAATCGCTTCCAGAATTTCGAAGCACTAAATACTTATGCTTTTTAGGAGTCCCTTTTCCAAAAATTTTATGTTTGATTCGTTTTTTTCCATACTTATCTCTTGCAACTAGTACAATTGATTTTTGAGGAAATAGACGACTCATTCCACCAAACAATCGAAAACCTGAATTACTTCGATAGACGCAAGTTCCATTGGTTTCGAAAATTTCACAATTGATTTTTACTTCTTTTCGACTCCAAAAATTAGCACCTAATTTTGCATAAGACGAATCCGCATCTGGTCCATCAATAAATAAACCATTCTCTTCATCAAATAAAATCCGAGGTGGAACCAACATCGAAACAACGGGAAAAGTAGTGGACTCTTCATCTATAAAAAATGTATGCCCTTTGATATTACTCTTTCTTCGACCTTTTCGAGCAATAGCTCGAATAGCTGTTGTCGATTTTATTACGATAGGTTTATGATAAACATTTGAGCGGCGAGTAGGTTTCGAACCATCAGTTGTATAATAAATTCGAGCACCTGGAGAACGCAATTCTAAAATTACATAGTCATTATAAAATCCTCCTTTGGTAGAGAATTCCAGCTCCAAAGTCTTTGCTTTAACCGAAGTTTTTTGGGATAATCCATTCATTTGGAATAATCCCAGAAGAAGTAATATGAGTAATTTTTCTTTCAAAAAAAAGAATATTTAGTTTGTTTAAACAGTTTCTCAAGTGAATAAAATCCATTGATAATTAAGCAAAAACAGTACAAAATAAGTACTACTTTTAGATTATACAAGGTTTACGAAAAGGTAAGGGAAAAGTTAAGAAAACAAATATATTATTTTTTGTGCATATTTTAGCTTTTTCTAATGATCTCAGAAGTATTATATTTTCAATCTAGACTTTTTTGAAAAGTAGAAAGATTAAAAGCATCTTTTTTTCTATAAAAAAAGACAAGGATAAATATCTAATTATATTCTTAATTTTCACTTTCCTAGCATATTTTATAAAATATACTAGGAGAGCATTGAATACCATTTTTGTATTTCAAATGACAATTAATTTCTCCTCTAATCAAATGATCTTTTTTTTTTTTTTTAATTTCGATGCGTTGTTTTTTTTATAAAATAATACGCAGCCTTTTTTATCATTTTAATGTATAATATAAATGGAGAATGAATTTTAAGTTCTCTATTTTGATTTTTAAATAAATAATTTTTTCACCTTAAATCACAATCTATGAAATTAAGAATTATCTACACTCTTTTTACTTTAATGGTTGGAGCATTTTTGTTCCTAAGTAATGCTGGTGGACGAGCTACTGCCACCTCTGAAGGAAATACAGGTGCACCAAATGATAATGGTAGTGGTAATCGAACTTGCCAAACTTGCCATAATAATGGATCATTTGCCGTAACTCCTACCTTGGAAATTACGGATGCAGCAGGTACAGTTATTACTGACAATTTTAATCCTGGCGAAACTTACAATGTAAAAATGACTATCGATGCTACCAACACTCCTGCTGGATATGGCTTCCAAATTGTTGCGTTGAATGCAGCTAACGGTTCTGATGGAACTGCTGTCAACACTTGGGCTAATCCAAGTGCCAATGTTCAAATAGCTACACTTGGTACAGGAAGACAATATGCAGAACAGAGTGCATTAAGTTCGAGTAATGAATTCACAATGGAATGGACTGCTCCTGCAGATGGAACAGTTACTTTTTACTATGGTGGAAATGCAACAGATGACAATGGAAATACGAGTGGCGACAATGCAGTTATGGGGTCTATGTCACTTGATTCTAATCCTGATGCATTAAATGAATTAGAAAGAATCCTTGCTCTAGACATTTTTCCAAATCCAGTTAGTGATGTCTTAAATTTGAGAACGAATGCTCAAACGACTGACACTTATGATTTGCAATTATTCGATCAAAACGGAAAACAAATTTCTACAGAAAGATTAATGATTCCTTCTGGCGAAAATGTTGCTCCAATTGACGTAGCAAATTTACCAACTGGAATTTATAACTTGATTTTATCTGATGGAAAAAATCAAATCGCTAAAAAAATGTTGAAGCTCTAATTTTCTTTTTTTAATAAAAAAATCAAAAGCTCTTGCAGATTCATTTTTGCAAGAGCTTTTTTTAATTTTGTAAATCTATGAACTTATAAAGCGGTTTTCTCATAATAAAATCTACTGTAAATTAATTTTACCACATAAAAAATATAGACTCATAAAAGACTATGTTTTCTATGTAGTAAAATTAATTCTGTGGTGATTTTTGTTTTTTTAATGTATGAGTCAACCTCTAATTTCAATTGAAAAAAATAAAAATATGTACTCCACTTCCGAGCAACGAACCTTTGTTGATTTATCTAAAAAAATGTTAGCAGAAGATATTTCTGAAAATCAAATTGTTGATTTGCGAAAAATTTTAGTGTACCATGAATGGAAATATTCTATTCAAAATGATCCTGTGATTAGTGATTTTGAATATGATACTTTATACAAAAAATTGGAAACGCTTGAAGCAAAAAACCCTTCCCTCATCACTTCAGATTCTCCAACGCAACGAGTGTCCAATGAATTGACCGAAGATTTGCCATCAGTAGAACACTTAGTTCCGATGCTTTCGTTGGGCAATTCATACAACGCCGATGACTTAAATGACTTCGATACACAAATTAAAAAATTGGTTAACCTACCTGAAGATGTAGATATCGAATATGTGGTCGAACCAAAATTTGATGGAGGAAGTATCGCACTCGTTTATGAAAATAATCAAATGGTCAGAGGCGCAACTCGTGGTAATGGTACAAAAGGAGAAGAGATGACAGCCAATGCTCGAACAATGCCTTCCGTCCCTTTGCGTGCTGATTTTGAAAAATACAATATTCAAAAAGTAGAGTTACGAGGTGAGGTTGTCATCCGAAAGGATTTATTTGAAAAAATGAATCAGGAACGAGCAGCAGAAGGATTGACACTTTTTGCAAATCCTCGAAATACTGCTTCAGGAGGATTGCGAGTAAAAGATCCAAAAGATGCAGCAAAAAGAAATTTAGTGGCATTTGTGTATCAAGTGGGAGTGGCATTAGATAAAGATGGAAATAATGTTTTGAAAAACTTGACGACGCATGATGAGTCGATTGAATTACTCGGTTCTTTAGGTTTTAAAATTCCAACGGTCGAAAAAAAGGTTTGTAAAAATATTCAGGAAGCAATTGATTTTTGTTTGGGTTGGGAAGCGAAACGAGAAGCCTATGATTACGAAATTGATGGAATGGTAGTGAAAGTGAATAGCTTGGAATTGCAAGACAAATGTGGTTTCACTAATCATCATCCTCGCTGGGCAATTGCTTTCAAATTTAAAGCGAAGCAAGCTACTACTAAACTAATTGATGTCGAATACCAAATTGGAAAAATTGGCTCTGTGACACCTGTCGCAAAACTTGACCCAGTAGCTTTGGCTGGTGTAACGATCTCTTCAGTTTCGTTGCACAATGCAGATTTTATTTCAAGTAAAGATCTTCGGTTGGGAGATACCGTTTTGGTAGAACGAGCAGG
This sequence comes from Saprospiraceae bacterium, assembly GCA_045106765.1. Taxonomy (GTDB): domain Bacteria; phylum Bacteroidota; class Bacteroidia; order Chitinophagales; family Saprospiraceae; genus CAJQQY01. The sequence continues at coordinate 12,650 of JBGCFD010000198.1, forward strand.
AGATGTGATTCCTTACATTGTTAAACCGATGGAAGATTTGCGAGATGGGAGCGAGAACAAAATCATTTTCCCAACTCATTGCCCTTCTTGTAACACTATACTTACACGAGCTGAAAATGAAGCAGCATGGCGTTGCGAAAATTCAAATAACTGTGAAGCACAGATTGTTCAACGAATGATTTTTCATGTTTCAAAAGATGCAATGGATATTGATGGTTTTGGAAAATCGTATGTGGAGCGTTTTCATGCTGAAGGTTGGTTAAAAGATTTTGGAGATATTTATAATTTGGATTATGAAAAAATTTCAGAACTCGAAGGCTTTGGTGAACGTTCTGCAGCTAAGTTAAAAACAGCTATTGATAAAGCTAAGAAAAATCCAATTCATCGAGTTTTGCATAGTTTGTCAATCCATCATTTAGGGAAAAAGGTTTCTAAACTTTTGGCTGCTGAAATCAAAAAAGTACAAGACTTACAAAACTGGACAGCTGAGAATTATACCGAGATAAAAGATGTTGGGCCTAAAGTGGCAGAAAATGTAATGGCGTTTTTTTCCAAAGAAGAAAATATTGCCTTACTTAACAAAATGGAATCTTTCGGTATTAACATGTTGCAAACAGAAACTGATATTCCAAAAGCAATCGTAGCTGATGCCTTACTTTCAGGCAAGACTATTTTGTTTACCGGAAAGTTAACTCAGATGGGTAGAAAAGAAGCGCAACGTCGTGCGGAAGAATTAGGTGCTAAAAATATTTCGGCAGTTAGCTCTAATTTAAATATTTTGGTAGCTGGCGAAAAGGCAGGAAGCAAATTAAAAAAAGCAACTGCTTTGGGGACTGTGGAGGTTTTGACGGAACAAGAATTTATAAATTTAATTTCATCGTAAAATACTATTATGAAAAATTACCAGGCACTCTTTTCTATTTCATTTTTTTTAATTCTATTTTTTTCAAATTGCAAAACACAGCAAAAAACTGCTCAACAAGTAATTGAAAAAACGAATGACCAAGTGACCTTTACTTGTGAATTAGCTGATTGCAAAAAAGATACACCACTTTATTTATATCGTTTTGATGGATATAATTTTTCCATTTTCAAAACAACCATGCCAGATTCTAACAATGTATTTACATTTAGACTTCCTGCCTCGGAACATCAATTTTATTTTGTAGGTGCACAGCAAGGAAAGACGAAACCAATCATTTTAGGAAAAGAAAAAAACTTAACGCTACAAGGAAGTTGCAGCAATATGCGGAAATCCACTTTTGTTGATTCACCGATCAATTCAGATTACGAAACTGCAATCAATCAGATTCGCGGCTATCAATCAAAAGCAAAAAACTTAAATCGTCAATTTGTAAAAACGGCTAGAAATCCTTCAGAGCAATTAGCAATTACTAAAAAATTAAAGGCTAATGATGATGCACAAATTGCTTTATTTAATAGCATGAAAACGAAACATCCTTTTGTTGGAAAAATTGTGGCAACAAAAATGTACTTGAGTTTTCAAAACAACAAAGGTAGTTATGCCAATGAAGTGGAGTATTTTATCAATGAATATTTTACACATTTAGACTTAAAAGATCCTGCGATGGATCATATGCCCGCACTTTTCGAAACCTTCCGAGATTACACTACAACATTAGTTGCCATTAAATTTGATGAAGCAAAAATGAAAACGACTTTGGATAATGTTTTAGAAAAGATGAATGCCGAAGGTCAAGCATATCGATTCGCGTTGGGTGCTATCGTGCAAACTTTAAAGAGTAAAAACCATCCTGCTTATATTAATTATGGCAATCAATATCTTAAAAAATACGGCGCTGAAAATCAACCGTATATGGTTGAATTGAAAAACAATATTGACAATGCAAAGAATTTTATGGTGGGAGGAATTGCGCCTGACTTTGAACAAAATACGCTTGATGGTCAACCCATGAAATTAAGTTCTCTTCGTGGAAAAGTTGTTTTGGTAGATTTTTGGGCGAGTTGGTGTGGCCCTTGTCGAAGAGAAAATCCGCATGTCGTTAAGTTGTATGATAAATATAAAAGCAAAGGTTTTGAGGTGCTCGGAGTTAGTTTAGATCGGACAAAAGATAAATGGGAAAAAGCCATTGCAAAAGATAAATTGACTTGGAGTCATGTAAGCGATTTAAAAGGTTGGAAAAATCAAGTAGCGAAACAGTATTCAGTATCTTCAATTCCACATACGATTTTGTTGGATCAAGAAGGTCGGATTTTAGCGAGGAATTTACGTGGAGCAGATTTGGATGCGAAGTTGAAGGAGTTGTTTGGGGAATGATTTTACCGCAGAGTTTGTAAAGAGTTTTCGCAGAGTTACACGGAGTTTTTTATTTTAAAAAAAATATCATGAAATACTTTTTTCTGTTTTCCTTTCTTTTGTTTTTTTCAGCTTGTGAAGAAAAAACCAAAAATAATTCAAATAATCACACTCCAGATAAAACACTTACGGATACAATTCACGAGGTTATTTCTGAAAAAGAAATTCCAAAGCCAATCGTTTTCGATTACGATACAACTCAATGGACAGACTTGCATCATTTAGATTCTACGATCATCATCGACATGCGATATGCTACGACAAATAATTTTGTCAAAGAAAAAATGTATGATTGCAGTCGTTGTTTTCTTCGTCCACAAGTAGCAAAAAAAATAGTTGAAGCACATTTGATGTTGCAAGAAGGAGGACTTAGTTTAAAGATGCTAGACTGTTTTCGTCCTCGTCCCATTCAGCAAAAGTTGTGGAATAAATTTAAAAATCCACTTTACGTTACTAATCCTGCCAAAGGTTCGATGCATAATCGAGGTGCTGCAGTTGACTTGACTATTGTTGATGCAGATGGCAAACAATTAGACATGGGAACTGCTTTTGATTATTTTGGAAAAGAGGCACATCATGCTTACACGAAATTATCAAAAGAAGTTTTAGCTAATCGAAAATTATTACTGGAAACAATGCAAGCGGTGGAATTACATCCGATTACGACGGAGTGGTGGCATTATTCTTTTCGAGGGAAAAGATATGAATTGTCGGATATGCTTTGGGAGTGTGATTTAAAAAAGAATGATTCCTATTTTTATAAATAGGAACCATTCTTTTTAACCTTTAACTAAAATTAATTATCCTTCTCTTTTTTGATAATAATTTTCTTTTTGATTTTTTTAGCGCCATCAGTTCCTTCCTCTTCAAAGTGCCCTTCTTCCATTTCTATTACTTTCCCATCGTCTGTTTTCCAAATCATTTTTTCTTGCATTGGAACATCTTTTGAGTTGGCTAGATTCGCTTGCACTTTATTTATTTGACCATCTCTCCTGTACATCACTACGATAGAATCACCAGGTTTATAATTCGATAATACTTTAGTCAATTCTTCATAAGTTGAAATTTGATGTTCATTAACTGATTGCAAAATATCTCCCTTCTTCAAACCAGCTTTTTCAGCAGGACTATCTTTTACCACATCCAATAATTCCATCCCTTCTGCACTTGGGTCAATCATCACTCCGAAAAATGCACCATTGCCTTTTCGAGTTTTCATGATTCGGATTTCTGTTTTTTTATCACCGTCCATTTCCACATCTAATTCTTCCAAAATTTCGAACGCATCACTTTCTCCTCCTGCTGACTTAATGATGATAATTTGTTTTCCATCTTCAGTCGTGATTTCTTTTTTCTCTTCATCACCGTCAATTTTGATGATTGTTTTTTCATCACCTTCCATAATCACTACATCATCGCCTGTAACTGTCACTTCGATTTCTCGCTCTTCACTCTCAGGTTCTTCCTCTCCTTCTTTTGTTACTCTAACTTCTACATTAACATTAGCTGCGCCATGTTCATCTTCTTTGAGGTATTTGGCTACGTCAAAATCTTCTGCTTCTTTTCCTTCTTTGATAATTCTTTCTACTACTTCATTTCCATCTTTGTCAATCGTTTTTTTGACAATTACTATTTGCTTTTTTTCTTTCGTTTCTGTTTGCGCAAAAGAACTATTGGGAAAAATAAAACATCCCAACAATATTAAAACCCATGAAATTTGTATTTTTGAACGGTTCATATTTATTTGATTTTATTAAAAATTATTTTTGATTAAAGTTTTAAAATTATGGATTACATTTTTGGGAATTCATTTATCTGTGATCCATAATTATTCATCCTTACATGAATACTTACACCTGAACTTTAACGTTTCATTAGCAGAACGTATTCTTTTTTGTATCAATACTTTCCGTTTTTTTCCAAAATCGTTAAAGGTTAGTTAAACATTCCCAAAGCACCTTTTGATTATTTAAATTTGTAGGAATCGGATAGAAATTTGTGCTTATATTTCACCAATTCTTTAGGTAAATTTACGGATTACTATTGATTTTTTTTGTTCCTAAGACAAATCCTTTTAAAGTCAAAAAAACTAAATTTGAACTTGTGTAATAAAATTCTTTAGGAACGATATTTTTTAAAATTTTCCAATACTAAACATCAATGAATAAAAAAGCGATTTGGGCGATTATTGGTCTTATGAGCGCAGCTATGATTGGAATTATATTATTGCAATTGTACTGGATCAATTTTAATATCAAACTCAATGAACAGCAATTCGATAGAAATGTAAAAGATGCGATCACACAGGTTGCAGAGCGATTAGAGGTTTGGGAAGATAATGCAACTTATGATAATGCCTTGAACTTACGAGCGAATACTCCTGCGTCATATTCTTCAGGTCCAATGAGAAAATCATTTCGATCTGGCGAAGTATTGAGTGAAATGTCTATGACTCAAAATTTTCGAAATGTACAATTGACTCCTACTTCCGTTAGTCCACTTTCTATAAATAATGACTCTGGATTTTCGCAATTCCAAGACAAAATGGAATATCAAAAGGTGCAAAAAATGCTCAACCTTCACCCCTTGGAAGAGCGAATCAATTTGGAAGTTTTGCATGGATTATTAGAACAAGAATTAAAAAAGAAAAGAGGTATTAAAGCAAATTTTCAATATGGTGTTTTTTCACATCAGAAAGGTTCTTTCGTGATTAATAATGGTTCTTATGCAGTAATTAATGAGAATTCTTCTTCAATAGAAAATGTGGATAATGACCTTTATCATTCAAGTTATCAAACAGAATTATTTTCTAACTCTTATGCACTAGAATCACCTGGTCTGCTGATGGTTCATTTTCCAAATCGAATAAGTGTTATTTGGAGTTCCTCTTGGAAAACACTTTTGGCTTCGATTATTTTTACTGGATTGATTTTGTTTTGTTTTTCATATACCATCCTAGTCATTTTTGAGCAAAAGAAAGTTTCAGAAATGAAAACGGATTTCATCAATAATATGACACATGAATTCAAAACTCCAATTGCGACAATTTCATTAGCTGCAGATTCGATTACGAGTCCGATGATTTCTGGAAATGCGGATAAAGTAAAAAGATTTGCAGACATCATTCGCCAAGAAAATAAACGAATGAACAATCAAGTGGAGAAGGTTTTGCAAATGGCATTGATTGATAAACGTGAGTACAAGCTCAAAATGCTACAAATCAATTTACATGATATTATTACTCAAGCGGTGCAAAATTCCAACTTGCAGGTAGAAAAAAAAGATGGAAGAGTAATCGCTCAAATGAAAGCAACTAATCCATATGTTTATGGTGATTTGACCCATGTATCTAACATTATCAATAATTTGTTGGATAATGCTAATAAATATTCTCCTGAAAAACCACAAATATCTGTAAGTACACGCAATGTAGCACAAGGAGTTGAAGTTATTATAGAGGACAAAGGAATTGGGATGAGTCGAGAAGCATTAAAACATATTTTTGATAAGTTCTACCGAGTCCATACTGGTAATCGTCATGATGTAAAAGGATTTGGATTGGGATTGAGTTACGTAAAAGCATTGATGGATGCTCATCGAGGACAGATAGATGTTAAAAGTGATCTGGGGAAAGGAAGTAGTTTTATTCTTACTTTTCCATATAATAGTGAGCTTCAAACGATTGAGACGGAAGGTTGATTACTTTTCAATATTTTTGCTCTGACTATTGAACACCAACTGATTTATCCTTAACTTTAACATATGTTAAGATTATTATTTAAACAAAATCGTTCTTAGACAGATTCTGTGATCAAGTGAAAATTGATTTAAAACACAGGACTTACCTAAGAATAAAATAACTGCTGATTTTTGTCGGCAATAACTAAAACATCCTATTTTTTGGAATTAAAAAATTACAAATGACTGCAGCAAACAATCGAATATTACTAGTTGAAGATGATCGAAATTTTGGAGATGTATTGCGTTCTTATTTAGAAATGCATGATTATGATGTGACCTTGGCAACTGATGGAGAAGCAGGCTTGGAAAGCTATAATAAAGGTGAATTTGACCTTTGCATTTTTGATGTGATGATGCCTAAAAAAGATGGTTTTACTTTGGCTAAAGAAATTAGAGAAAAAGATACTGAGATGCCTATTATCTTTTTGACTGCAAAAACGATGAAAGATGATGTACTTCAAGGTTTTAAAATTGGTGCAGATGATTACATCACCAAGCCATTCAACTCTGAAGAATTATTGTACCGGATTCAAGCAATTTTAAAAAGAAGTCAGGCAAAAGATGATCCAAGAGAGGAAATTAAAGAATTTGAAATTGGAAATTTCCACTTCAATTTTCCTCTAAGAATTTTGACATTTAGTAATGGTGCTGGTGAGGATAGTAAGAATAAGTTATCACCTAAGGAAGCTCAATTACTTCGAATGTTTTGCATGTACAAAAATGACATCTTACCTAGATCTGAAGCTTTGACTAAAATCTGGTCAGAGGATAATTATTTTACTGCTCGAAGTATGGATGTATTTGTAACTAAGTTGAGGAAATATTTAGCACCTGATCCTAATATAGAGATAGTTAACATTCATGGAAATGGATTTCAACTACTCGTTAGAAATAGTGAAGAAGCTTCCTAAGAATAAATAAAAATTAATAATTCTTTTGAGAGGACAAAAATCTGAATTTGATTTTTGTCCTTTTTTTATCCATTGACAAATTTCATGTTTTAAGTTAAAATTGAAATCAACTCTTCTTTCGGTCGTTTTTGATTCCATCTTTAACTTGACCACGAGATTCATCAATGAAGATTTCTTTTAAAATTAATGGTACTTTTAATCTAAGATTGCTGTGTTGACAAAGGACAGATCGTACGCTAGGCTTACCGTTAGCAAAGTCGTCTAATTTTTATATCAAAAAATTATATTTTAATTTGAAGAATCAAGTCAAGCGAATATTAGGAGTAGATCCAGGAACTAATTATTTAGGCTATGCAGTAATTGAGACTAAAAAAAATAAAATTAGTTTATTAACCATCGGAGTGGTTTCGATGAAGCATCTTGGTTCGCATCAATTAAAATTGAAAAAAATATTTGAACGATTACAGGAAATCATCAAAGGATATAATCCTGACCATATGGCTGTGGAAGCTCCTTTTTATGGAAAAAATGTACAGTCTATGTTGAAGCTCGGAAGAGCTCAAGGTGTTGCGATTGCTGCGGCAATTACAATGGGTGTCGAGATGACTGAGTATGCTCCAAAGAAAATCAAACAATCTGTAACAGGAAATGGGAATGCCTCAAAAGAACAAGTTGCAGCAATGCTTGTCAATATCTTAGATCAAAAATTAGATACAGAATATCTAGATTCAACTGATGCATTAGCAGCTGCTATTTGTCATCATTATCAATCTAGTAGTATTCTAGGAGGAGGAAAAAAACATAGTGGGTGGGCAAGTTTTATCAAAGATAACCCTGATCGAATAAAATAATATAAATTTCATCTTAAATAAAAAAGCAGAACTCAAGAGTTTTACTTTTTTATTTCAAAATTTGCTCTAATCCTTTCTGCAGTCTTAGCCAATTCTTCCTGTGTATATTTTGGCTTTTGCTTTGGAACTAAATGCTTAATAATTGGTATCAAATGAACATGAGCATGTGGAACCTCCAATCCTTCGACCAGTACTCCAACTCGTTTACATGGAATTGCTTTTTCAACAGCATATGCCACTTTTTTTGAAAAAGCCATCAAGCCTTCATAAGTTTCATTATCCAAATCAAAAATATAATCCACCTCTTTTTTGGGAATGACTAAAGTATGTCCTTCCTCCCATGGATTAATATCTAAAAAAGCAAAGTAATTTTCTGACTCTGCAATTTTATGACAAGGAATCTCTCCGTTAATTATTTTGGTGAAAATACTTGCCATGATTTAAAAGAAAATTTCTAAAATTTCAAATTTAATAATTCCTCCTGGAGTTTGAATCTCTGCTACATCTCCAACTGCTTTTCCTAAAAGTCCTAAACCGATAGGAGAGGTAACTGAAATCTTTTTGAGTTTCAAATCTGCTTCAGATTGAGAAACTAATTGGTAAGTAATTTCTTTATTGACTTTCAAATTTTTCATCCTCACTTTTGAAAGTACTACTACACTTGAATTGTCTAACTGACTCGCATCTAATACTCGAGCATTAGCCATTTCTTTTTCCATTGTATTAATTTTCAACTCAAGAAGGCCTTGGGCATGTTTTGCTGCATGATATTCTGCATTTTCAGAAAGGTCTCCTTTCTCTCTTGCTTCTGCAATTGCTGCCGAAGATTTTTGTCTCTCTTCTGTTTTTAACTGTTCTAACTCAGCTTGTAATCTATCGTATCCTTCTTGTGTCAGATAATTATATTTCATAATAAATTTTTAAATTAAAAAAAATGCTTTGCAGGATTTAGGTGAGAAAACAACTGATAATTTATTTTTTGTTTTTTTAATCATTAATTCTAAGTTCTTTTAACTTAAAATCAACTCTTTTTTTAATCGTTCTTGACTTCACCATTAAATGAATCAAATGATTTGTCTAAAACAATATTTTCAAAAAAGGGGCTCATTCCCGCACTTGATAAATAAAAAACAAGAACGTTTCTATCTGGTCGATAGAAACGTTCTTGATGTGAACATTGCTTAAATATAGTAAAAATCAAGCAAATAAAAAAAATATTTAAAGGATCCTTTATTTTCTAGAATCCTAATCTAACTGCAAGGTTATGCGTTCCACCCCAAGGATTAGAAGCTCGGAATGCATAATCAATTCCAAAAGTTGTCGTTGATTTTTTGCTAACTGGTACTTGAATTGATAATCCTCCAGAGAGACCTGTATAAACATTTTTCTCGTCAGGCGCATCATTTTGACCGAGGTCATATTTGTATCCCCCTCTAAGCATGAATTTTTCATTGAATGCATATTCAACTCCTGCTCCAAGCTGATCTCTTGAAAATGAATTAGAGGTAAAATTAGAAACCGCAGTTAATCTATTTTTATCTCCTAAAATAAAATCATACGATACGCCAATATTCAAAACAGAAGGTAATTCAAAAGCTGATGGTCTTTGCTCGTAAGATAATTGATAAGTACCATTAGGTGAGTTTAATTGTTGAGATAAACCTTGGCCTCCGAAGCTCATTGGAGATCCAACATTTCTCAATGATAATCCTAATTTGAAATTATCTTGTGGTCCGGATACATATTGTACACCAGCATCAAGTGCAAAACCAAATGCTTTCAAATCAGCAGTACTTTCAGAAATTGCTCGGAATAAAATTCCTACAGAAATTTTATTTTCAAAAATATGTCCGTAACCAAGTCCTAAATTGAAGAAGTTTGGTGAAAAAGTACCTCCTGTTCCTTCTGGTGAATTTTCAGTTGTTACCGGAATATCTCCAAAATCCATCGCCATAAGACTTAATCCAAATGTTCCATTTTTTCCAACTTTTTGAGCTAGTCCAAATGCATTCATTTTTATATCCGTACCTTCTAAATACCTAGCGTGGCTTACGATCACTTCTGTTCCTTTTACTCTAGAAAGTCCTGCAACATTTAACCGCATCGCTTCTACACCACTTACAAATGAAGTTCCCATAGTATGAAGTCCAGCAGAACGTGCCCATGGATTCATTAAAAGTTCATAGGCACCCGCTTCTCCTTGTCTATCAGGATTCCCTGCAAAAGCTGAATGGCACATGGTAAGTGACAAAACAACTGTAAATAGGATGTATATAAATTTATTCATAATTAAATTCTACTAGTTTTAATCCTTTTAAAAACTCTACTTTTTAAGTCAAATTAAAGTTAACACTTTCGTTAGTCATTTTTAATTTCAACTTTAGCTTGTTTATAGAATTTTTATAAGAACATGATTTTTTTGAAATAAAAACAAGGAAAATTGATTTATTAAAATCAACCTCCCTTGTAATTTAACTTTATAATCCTGATGGATCGAATTTTCTCGCTACACCAAACCATTTGATCACTCGTTCGCCCAATCCGTCTGCATCTACATGAATTAGATAAACTCCACTTGCTACAGGAATTCCTTTGCTATTCTTCATATCCCATTCTAATGCTGGAGACACTTGAGTAGTGTTGATACCTGCACTTGGTCTATTTGGTGGAACAAAAGTTCCTACTTCATCTCGGTTATATTGTCTGATGAACTTACCATCCAATGAGTAAATAGTAACTGTACTCTTCGCAGGAAGGTTAGTTATTTTTACTGTATTTGAGAATTGAGAAATTTCATAAGCAGAATATCCATAATATGGATTAGGTACTACATTGATATTATCTAAGGCCGTCTCAGCAGCAGGTCCTGCTACAACGTCTTCAGCACCCAACCCGTCCAATTTGAAACGATAAGTAGGATAACCTTGGAATTGATTTGTTCCAGCTTCTACTTGATAAGAATTATCTACTCTCAATTGAATTCTCAAATCGGTAGGAATTAAACCTTCTTCAATAGAGGTTAAACTTGCACCTTCATTAAGTACTGGCATTGAAGTCCAAGTAACTTCTCTCAATGCTTTACGGAAATTACTAATCCCACTTTCAAAATACCCTTTTATCTCCGTACATTCATCATACTTTTGCCTCGTCACATAAATATAATGTTGACCTCCCATGATAATATTATATGGGAATGGAGCTCCATTGAATGCAACCTCACTTGTAGGATTCCAAATCATATCTCGCCCATTGGCTTCGTAATTTTCAGCAGCAAATCCTCCTGGATGATACGTTGAATTTTCTCCAAAGAAAATATTCAGTCGCTCGCCAGTTTCTTGATCTATTGCATAACCAGGGAAGTATCCCATACCCGTTCCTGTATTATCAACTTGTCCATCTTTTCCTACTGATTCACCAGCTCTTAATCGAATATTCTGAGCTCCTCCCTCTGTCTCTAGTCCAAGTCCTCCAGGGACTGTTTGTGGATTATAGTATTCTGGTAATGCTGTTTCGACAACAACACATCTACTCCAAAGATCCTTATTACTAGTAAAAACAATATCAACATTATTTAAATCCTGAAGATCATTTTGATTTCGAGCAACTCCAGAAACAGCCTTTACTCTTAGTGCTGGAGTGAACCAATATTGACCTGTAGTAAGATCTGGATCCTCAAATACACTTAGTGTATATGGAGTAAATGCTCCGAAGTCACTATAAGCTTGATCTGGATCTAGTGTAATTGCAACTTCATCAACCTCATTGTCTGGTTCTGTCTGTATAAAGTTAAATGGTGAAGGACCATCAGGTATATTAGAAAACCAATTATCATTCTCAGCATAAATCTCTTCATATCCAATTGCACCATTTGATTCATCTGCTTTATCTCCTGCATCATCGGTTTGACCTACTTTGATAGAAATACCATATTCTCTCAAAATTTGCTCATTCAATCTTTCGATCGTTCTTTCAGAATAAATTGGAGCAGATGGATCTGTAAGATTAGTCAATTGCCAGTACATTTCAGAATCAAGATTACCATTGCCATCATTATTACCATCAAGATCTGTAAATGTTAATTGAAATTCACCTTCTACTACCTCCAAAGGATTAATAACTTTAATATTGATAGGAGATCTTCCTGCTTGATAAATTAGTTCACCAGTAGAAGTACCATTAAGGATAGCTGTTTCAGTTTCAGCTGAAAGAGCTATGTTATTTTCTCCAACTCCAACTCCATCAATTCTAGTAACTATTGGCCCATCTCCATAACTAGAATTCAAGTTTTGATAAACTATAGGTCGTGGAATAACGGTATATGATGTAGCATCACCATCTCCAATATTTCTACGTCCTTCAAGATATGGTTTCCTTTGACCAGTAACATCTATAGGATCAAATTGCTCGTAATTATTATAAGCATATGCCACTACTGAGAAGTAGTATTTCTTATGGTTAATTAAAGCATTATTTCCATCAGCGAATTGATCGGTCTTTAAGCTGAATGTATGAGAAATTCCATTTTCCAAAACACCTTCGTTTTCTAGTGATGGAATCCAAATAGGATCTGTTGGGTCACTTGGATTAAATTCTGAAGTCCAATTATAAATTTTAGAAACTCCATTTTTTATATCAACAGAAGTAACTAATCGTGCTTTATCAGGATTTGAATTAAATTCTGCTGGGCTCACGTTTGGCTCTGTCAATTGATAAATTCTGTATCCTTCAAACTTATAAGATATAACATCATCTGCCAAACCACCAGGGGCTTGTAAATCAATCTCCGAATAACCTTCTCTTGAATTATTAGTAGACAACTCATCTCCATTCGTTAAAATCATAATGATTTCTTCATCCAATTCAACGAAATCTACATCTGGTGCATCTGGCCCATCTGTAATATCAAAACAGTTATCGAACAATGCTTGTGCAATATCATCTGCTGATAATAATGGTGAGATATTAGGACAAGCATGTGCTACATCTGGCACCCATACAACTCCTACGATCAACTCATTGACTGCTTGAGAAATCAAGGTAAATGGTCCTGAAGCTTGAAGCGTTCTTCGATCATCAAAAGGAAGGTTAGCAGTACACATATTCCAACCTGCTACATCATCTGGAGCATCTGGGAAAGCATATTTAGTCACAGCACCCCCTGAATTATATCCATCTCCGCCATAAGTCAATGGAGTACCATCAGTCCATGAACCTGATATTAAGTTGTAAAACTCTGCAGGTACATTTGGATCCGTTTGTCCTGGAGGGCCTCCTCCAATTCCTGAATTGGTATAGGTAAATGAAGACATTCCCAAAGGAACAAGTGTATCAACTACTTGCCCATTTCCAGGATTAGCCAAAAAAGTATCTTGTCCTATTACATTAAATACTTTTGGAGCATTGGGCCCTCGGAAATAATCAACTCCTAATAATGGAATTTTATCACAATAAGTCGCCACTCCTCCATTACATGTACAGCCAGTAGTTCCATCCAATGCATCCTCATTATATACATAAGCTAAACTTCTACTTGTATCAGATCCAATATAATCATCTGTATAACATCCCAAATCCGGATCAACCCAAACCGCAAAGAATGTACTATCAATTGGATCTTGAGCACGATTAATCAATTTATATCTTTGAAATGTCATATCATTGATTTCGTCACTTGTTCTCCATGCGAAAGATTGAACTTGTACTTCCATTCTAATTACATCTCCACCCGACTGAGTATGATTTCCACCTGCATCATTATAAATCCAAAAATACATCTCATCTGCATATTGAGCTTGTTTAATTGTCTCAACATCACAATTAGTAATATCAATTCTTGGAAAATCTCCTAAATGTGGTTCATATACATCTATTTGATTTGGGATCACACCATCTGCATTATCAAAGAAAAATCCAAACCCTTGAGAACTGGTTGATTCATCTGGCAAATCAAATCCATGAACTTGAAAGAAAAAATCATTTCCTACTGCTGGCCATCCTAAAACATCAATAGGAATTTCTCCTGGGTCAAGTTCTGTTCGTCCTTCTGCTTTAGCAATTTCCCAGTTTTTAATATGAAGAGCAATATTCTCTCCTAACACTTTAAAGTGTTTATTCCAATTTGCACAAGTATCAAATCCTACTGTACCTACATCCGTAAGTGGTCCAGGATAAAAATCATTCGCAGTTCCTGAACGATATGTTTGTGCTGCCATTTTTAGAATTGGATTATCAGGCAACCCTGTGAAACCACCAATCCAAACTGCTCCGGCAAAAATAGATGATACCTCAGGTAGACCTGGTTCCACTTTAGGAACTATATATTGTCCATCAGTCAAATCCCACCAGACATCTCCTCCATTCAATAACATAGCTCTTACATTATTGATCGATTGAATAACTTTGGATGTACCTTGGGCACAATCCATTCTCAATGTTACTGCGGTATTAGTTGTTGTTGTATTCTTTCCACCATGATTTGGTCCAACATGTGCGGAAGAAATACTCCAGACTCCTAATAACAAAGCCACAGAAAGTAAATATTTTAAATTACGCATGACTATATTTTTTTACGTTTATAATTTCTTATCTAATATTATAATAATGCTGTAGTCAATTAAATTAACTACAGTACTATTATAATTTTTTATTAAAAATCTACAATTGCTCCTAAATAAATTCTTCGTGGTAAAGTAAAGAATCCAGGGTTCAACATTCGCCAAGTATAAGATGGAACATAGAATTCTTCTAATCCATCTGCAGTAACACCTTCCAACACAGACTCTCCAATTGGAGAAGTAAGGAATCCATCATCCGTAGGGGATCCAGAGGCAGAATAAACACCCAATAAGTTTCTTCGATCCAATAAATTCTGAACTCTCACATATACGTTTAAGTTAATTGGATTTTTACCAGCTTCCTGTGGAGTGTATAATCTGAAACTTTTATCTACTCTCAAGTTAACTGTAAAATTCCAAGGTAACCTCGCTCCATTTAATGCTCCAACTGTACCGTCACCACCGAATTGTCCAGGAACTAATTTAGCAGTATATGGTCTTCCCGATACAGCAATAACTTGAAGATTAGCACCTGCATTTGCTAATATATCTTTTCCAAAAAGAATTGGTCCATTATAGTTTCTTCCAGACGCATATCTGTAATCCATCGCAATATTAAATCGGTGTCTTTCATCAAAAGATAATGGGAAAAGATTTCTAATATTCCCTCTACTTCCTAAGTTTCTTGATGATTCAGAATCAGATCCTGTTCCATCTGCAAATTGAAGTGTATAAGCTGCTAATAAAGTAACATTCTTAGTTCTTCTTAAATCATATTGGAGTGTGAATCCTTTTACTGTTCCAAAATCAAGATTATCGAAACCTGTGTAAGATGTAATATTCAAATCAGATGGTAAGTATAAAAAATCTCTGATCTGAATCATATCTCTCATTTCTTTATAATAAGCAGATACTTTTAAGGCAGAAGAGTTTGTCAATTTTTGTTGGAAACCAACTTCGTAATCGATTGTTCTTTCTGGCTTCAAGTTCGGGTTACTCTCTGGCGTTCTTCCAGCATCTCCAAAATAGAAATAATTCAAAGCTGTTGCGATATTATTCCCAGGAGGTCGTTGTACCAATATATCATAGTGAGCAAAGAAATTCGCCACATCTGAAATTGGAAATGAAAATGCTAAACGAGGCATTACATTAATCTGCGGTTTATAATCTTCAAATCCATCATTTGGATCGTAAGTATTTTCTTTAATCCAATTACCATTGGCAAGTGGATTACTATATTGAACATATCTTGGAGCAGTTCCAAAAATTACATTACCTCCATTAGATGCACTACCATCTGCAAAGAACCACTCATTTCCATTACGGAATGCTTTTACTGTATTATCATCTGGTCCACTTACATATACCTTATAATCATCTTCAATATTAAGTGGTCTAACTTGATTAGAATTCGCATCTTCAGAAAAGAATTGGTTCGCATCTTTGATATCATACAATGAAAGAGGATCTTTCAATACTTTAGTATTTGCATCGTATCTATCTACACGTACACCTAATCTAAAGATGATATCTTTAAAAGTAAACTTATCCTGAATATATGCTGCAGTATAGTTTGGTCGGAAAGGTGCTACCGGAAAATCTCTAATTGTATTTCCGAATCTCGTTACCTTAGTTGATGTGAAAAAATCGTCAAATGTTACTCCTGCTCCAAGTGCTGCCCCAGTATGATCATATCCATAAAATGAAACTAATCCTTGATCTGTCAACTCAATTGGTGCAAACATATCAATAGAAAGCTGATCTGGAGAAATCGCATCTACATTTACAAATTCATTATTAGTATTTCCTGTAATTTCTCTTAATGATCTGTAGAATAATGATCCTTCATCATTTTGTAATAATGTTTGATATATATCCACCTCTACTGGACCAAATATCGTTTCCTCAATTTGAGTACCTACTACAATATTAGTATCTACACCAATAATGTGTCTATTATCGTTAAAGTCAGCTACGACCCACAAAGCATTAGGTGCAACAGTATATGCTCTTTGTTCTCTTTGCTCATATAATAATCCAATCTCAATAGAGTGTCGCCCTTTGTCTGTTCCTCCTGGATGAAGATCAAATGAACTTGATACATTTGCAGTAATCAAACTTCCTTGACTTTTTTGATATCTATTATATACCGTTCCAACATTAGTATGGAATGAAAAGATCTGACTTGAATTAGAAAATATTTGTCCATTTTGAGCAAACAAATCATCCTCTGTTTGAAAATCTGTAACTCCATTATTGTAGTTAGCCAAAATAGGATTGATCTCTCTATTTAAAGTATACCCCGTTGTATTTTCACTAAATCCATTATGAGTTAAAGTCAATCCTGATGCATCAAATACACGTTCAATATTCGCCACAGTTTCCTTTTCAACTGTACCAATATATCCATAATTGAATAATCGATCTTCGTGTCGTGAGTCTTGTCTCAAGAAATCATTATACTCATATCCACCTTGAATGATATATTCGAAATTAGATACAATTGAACTCTTTGCTACATCACCACCTGAACCTCCTAATCTATGTCTAAATCTCAAGTTACCTCTGTATCTATTGTAACTATCATTTGGATTGTTTTGAGAATTAAATGTAGTTCCTGCTCTATTAGGAGTCCAGTAATCTTTCCCTGTAAAATAAGTTCCAGTAAATGTTACATCTATTGCATCACTTATTCTTGCATCTAATTTAAGGGTTCCATTAAATTGTGATAAAGTTTCATTAGGACGAGTTTTCAATAACTCAACATCATCTGCACCTACAAATTGACCAGATGGTGTTCCAAATCTATCTGCGATTGGATTAGCTTGAAGGTCAGCTAAGACTTCAGGTTTTAAAACATATACACCTGTAGCAGTTGGGCTATTATCATCTCGGTGAGTATATCTTCCTGAAAAACGAAAACCTAAAATAGAACTAGAACTTCCATCTTCATTTTTCTTTTTCAAAATCGGACCACTCAAACTTGCTCCAACTAAACTATGACCGAATGCATCTAAATATTGAGAAGTCTCTGCTTCCACTCCTCCTGAAAATTTTGCAGATGGGCCTTTAGTGGTAATCGAAATAATACCTCCTGTTACATCTCCATATTTTGCTCCAATACCACCTGTGATAACTTGCATTTGCTCGATCTCAGATTCTGGAAGTAAGTTTCCACTTACTCGAATACCATCAATATAGTAATCCGTTGCGTTCGAACGAGATCCTTTAATACTGATCGCTCCTCCTTCATCAGAAGAACTTGCTCCTGCTGTGGCTGCTGCTACGGCATTAATATTACGAGTAGGTAAGTTTCGGATTTGTTCACTTGTTACCGTCGAACCGGTAGAAGTTTCATCTTGTTTAATAAGTGGAACTTTGTAGCCTGTTACCACAATCTCGTCCATTACATTTCCAGCTCCTACTGAAAGTTGAACATCAACCTTGGTATTTTGTCCAGCATTTGCAACAACTCCTGTAATTTTTTGAGTAGGGTATCCAGTATAAGATACTTCTAAATCATAAGTACCAGGATCAATCCTCATACTATAGTTACCATCAATATCTGTGGTCTCCCCTTGAATGAAATTACCATTCTTATATACTTGTATATTAGCTGCTATCATTTCTTCACCTGTATCCTTATCAGATATTTTTCCAGAAATACTGGTTTGTGCGAAGGTGATAGAAGCCACAAATAGTAATGAAAGTGTAAGTAAAAAATTTCGTACCATAAGTAATTCTTTTTAAAATGTTATTGGCGAAAAAATTGGCTTTTCGTGATTAATGGAAAAAATAGAAACATTCTATTCCTCATTAATCCACAATGTTAATAAATTACGTCTCATTTCTGAAAAAAATAGAAATCCCTTGTCAACAGAATGACATAAAAGATTTCATTAAAAGTCAGCTTCCTACTTGAAAGCGATGCGGTAGTTTCAAATATATTTTTCCCAAAATATATTTTTTTCCTTTTTAACTTAAAGTATGGTTTTCTTTTTCTATGTTTTCTTTTTCTTTTAAAAACGCCATTTTCAGGGCGTTTACTCCCTTTTAATGTAATCTACTTCCTTTTCTCTTTCTTCTCTCACCAGACTTATTTTATAAGTCAGGTTTCAATTTTTATCTTCTTTCGTGAAGTCCTGTAGTTATTTTCCTCAAAAGTACCTCAGCAAGTCTTTGCAGAGATTCCTTTGTCCAACCTGCTACGTGAGGTGTCAAGATTACATTTTCAAATTCATAAAGCTCATCGTACATCATGTGTTCTTCCTGGGAGAACGTAGCTGTCTTTTCATTTTCAAAAACATCTAAACATGCTCCACCTACCTTACCTGATTTTAACCCAACGATTAAATCTTTTGTTTTGGCCACATTGCCTCGCGAGGTATTGATGAGTATGACTCCGTCTTTACATTTTTTTAAAAAATTAGAATTTACCAAATGCTTGGTCTCAGGTGTGAAGGGTAAATGCAGACTGATAATGTCAGCATTGGCTAGAATTTCTTCCAAAGTTGTTTCTCGTACCTGTTCAAATTTATTGGTATAGTCCGTTTTGTATTTGTCGTATGCTAAAATCTCTACGCCTATTCCGCTCATTTTTCTGGCAAATTGACTTCCAGTATGTCCGAAGCCAATAATTCCAACTGTGCGTCCCATGATCTCAAAACCTCGATTTTTTTCTCTTTGCCAATTTTTTTGCCTGACTTCTCGATCTCCTTGAAGAAATTTATTTGCCAAGGCGAGCAACATTCCTAGAGCATGTTCTGCTACTGCATTGCAATTTCCCTCAGGTGCTCCATAGATGGCAATTCCTTTTTGCGCAGCGTATTCCAAATCAATAATCTCCATTCCCGAACCTAATCTACCCACAAATTCAAGTTTTTTACCTGCATCCAACATCTCTTTATCCATTAAAACTTTACTATTAATGATGATACCTTCATAATCAGATACCATTCCACGTACTTGCTCCAAACCAATTTTTGGATGATAATCGCATTGAAATCCCAATCCTTCCAATCCTTCCAATAAAAGTGGATGAACACCATCCGTGACTAGTACTCTTCTCATTAAGTTTTTTGCTCGGTAAAAAAATTGCGCTCAAAGGTAACAAGAATATTATATTTCAAAAAATGAATTTTAGGCCCAATTATTTATTGTTGTTTTTTGTGAAATCACATTTCTAAAAAAAATAATACTTTATAGTTTTCATTAAAGTAAATTTATCTTTACCTCATAAAAAATATCAACTTTTCATATGGAAAAAATACATTGCATTTTACTTTTTGGAATCATTACTTTTCTAATGTCCTGTCAAACAGAAGCTTCAAAAGAAGAGAAATCAGATAAATCTAAACCATCTACTTTTGTGAATTTTTATGTTCGTTTTTTGCAAAAAGAAAATCAAACAGAAGCTACCGCTACTTTCCAAAATGGAATGACACAACAACAAGCCAAACCTCTCAAAATCGAAAAGGGAGTTTTTTTTCATAATGGAAATATGGTAGAGCGAACGATTCCAAAAATAGGAACTAGATATCAAGCATTTTATGATGGTCCTTTTTCGCCGACTTATAAATTTCAATTTCAAGATCCCTTGAAAGGAAAAACAGATCACATCGCTCAGATAAATCAAATTCTAGATTTTTCATTTGAAGGCGAGATAAGCAAATCAAAGGGGGCAAAATTATCTTGGGAAGGAGCTCCTCTTAATAAAAATGAAGCACTTGTTTTTTTGATCCAAGATGCAAAAAACAAATCGAGAAGTTTTGAATTAAAAGGAAAGACGGATGTATCAAAAATTGATATTGCTAGTAAACATTTAAGTCAACTTGAATTAGGCGCTGCTACAATTTATTTAGTTCGAAAACAATCAAAGGCAGAGCAAAAACCGAATTTAGTAATCCTAGCTGAAACAGAATTTTATACACTTGAAAAATCCATTCTTATCACTCCGTAAATACATTGTTATATTTTTTATTCAAAAACCAATTTTCTTAATTTTTTCTTTTGACAAAAAATACGCATAAAAATTATTTCAACATTTTCATAAAAGTCGTCATTGTCTTTTTGCTAAGTTATGTCATTTACCAACAAGTATTTGCAAAAGAAAATGCAGATAAGATTTGGGAGAATTTTCTACAAAATCTCACCACAGATAATATTCATTGGTTCATCATTACAGTCGTTTTAATTCCAATCAACTGGGCTTTTGAAACTTTAAAATGGCAAGTACTCATCAAAGATTTTGAAAAGTTATCTTTTAGAAAATCATATCAAGCTATTTTATCGGGTATCACTTTTTCTCTTTTTACACCTAACCGAATTGGAGAATATGGCGGGCGAATTTTATTAGTCAAACCTGAAAATAATTGGAAGGCTGTCATTGCTACACTCGTAGGAAGTTTTAGTCAATTGTTAGTTTTGTTGAGTTGTGGAATTCTTGGTTTGCTATTTTTCATTTATCTATTTCTAGAAATTGACCAATGGATTTGGTTGAGCATTTTTTTTATAGGAATTCTGTTTACTTGTTTGATGTTATTTTGTTTTTACAATATTGATTTAGTGATTCCAATTGTTAAACGTATTCCATATGCGCACAAGCTAAAACGATTTGTAAAACACGTAAATGTTTTAAGAAATTACTCTTCTTCGATTTTATCATCAGCCTTGATATATTCTTTTTTGAGATACTCAACTTATACCTTACAATATTTTTTCATGTTACAATTCTTTGGAATCGACGTCTCAATTACCAAAGGTCTTGCAGGAATCGCCACCATTTATTTATTGCAAACAAGTATTCCACTTCCTCCGATTTGGGATCTATTTGCAAGAGGTCAAATTGCACTCGAAATTTGGGGTTTTTCAAGTGATAATGAAATCGGAATTCTAGCAAGTACTTTTACACTTTGGGTACTAAATTTAATTATTCCTGCGTTAATTGGTACGATCTTTATCGTTAGAATTAATGTACTTCAATCTTTAGGATATGAAAAAATCAATGATAAAAAAACTGATATATAGTTTACTGATTTTCAGTATGATGGCGTTTACAACTCCTCCAACTGATACAGATTCTACTACTCACAGCCTACCTCTTATCGAGACTCCAAAAGAAGTTATCGAACCTTGTTTTATGGAAAATAAGACTTTTCAAGGAGGAGAAGAAATTACTTATAAATTATATTATAATTGGGGAATCATGTGGTTATCAGCAGGTGAGGTTACTTTTAAAGTAAATGATATGGGGAGTCAATATCATGTAGCTGTTGCTGGTCGAACTTACAAATCTTACGAATGGTTTTTTAAAGTGAGAGATTACTATGATACTTACATTGATAAAAATTCTTTGTTGCCAAAAACTTCTATTCGAGATGTAAGTGAAGGAAAATATAAACTATACGATGAGGTTACTTTTGATCAAAAAAATAAAAAAGCGAGTAGCTTGCGAGGTAAAACTAAAGAAGTAGCAACTAAGAAAGAATACGATATGGGGGAGTGTATGCATGATATGCTTTCAGTCATTTATTATTCTCGAAATATTGATTTCGAAAGCTATAATGAAGGAGAAGAATTTCCAGTCAAAATTTTTATGGACAAAGAAGTCTGGCCACTCAATGTAAAATACAAGGGCAAACAAAGCCGGAAAAAAGTAAAAGGAAAAGGACGATTTAATACGATCAAATTTAGTCCACAAGTTGTCTCAGGAAGAGTGTTTAAAGAAGGAGAAGAAATGATGGTTTATGTTTCTGATGACAAAAATCGAATTCCACTTTTGATTGAATCACCGGTGAGTGTTGGTTCAGTAAAAGCCGTTTTAAAAAATTATAAAGGATTGAAATATGAGATGACTGCAAAGAAATAATTATTTAAATATTAATTGGCGAGTTCGTCGAAAAATAAAAAAGCTGCAAGGAATAAAATAGGTTTCTTGCAGCTTTTTGTTTTACATTTATAAAAATAAATTAGGAGTCAATTATCAATCAGACTTCTCAAAATAAAAACTAATGACTAATAAATTAATAAATGTAATTATATTGTTAGGGATTTTCTTACTTGGTGGTTGGGTCGCTAAATTATACTATCAAGAGCCAGAAATAACTACAGAAACGGATGCAACTGTTTTGATTCAAAACATCAAAGACGTTTGCAAATTAGTAACTGTCGAAGCAGAGTTACAGGAAATTTATGATGAAAAAAGTAATCGGAATGTGACGGTCTATTTGCCACTTCCGACCAATTTTACTTTTTCAAAAAAAGCAAGTATAGAAGTGATTGGGAAAGTTTTAGTAGGCTATGATTTGGAAAAAATCACGCTTGATGTAGACTCGATTAATAAAGTTTTATACATTAGAAATTTACCTAATCCTGAAATTATTTCCATTGAGCATGATGTCAAATATCGAAGTTTAGATGAGAGTTTCTTCAATGAATTTACGCCACAAGATTTTACTCAATTAAATAAAAGTGCTAAGGCTGTTTTAAAACAAAAAGCAATCGAAGAGAAATTATTGGATCGTGCGGAAGAGCAAGGAAATGAAGTTTTAAGAGTGATTCAATTTATGGCAAAAGGATTTGGTTGGGAAGCGAAAGTTCAACAAAAACTTTTTGAAGATGTAACGAAAAGAGATAGTTCAATTCTTTCCAATTAATTACTTTTGCGAAATGAATCAACTGACTTATTCAGAATTACAAAAATGGAAAGTTGAAAAAAAACCTTTCCAACTCATCGATGTTCGCGAACCTGACGAACACGAAACCTACAATATTGGTGGTCAATTAATTCCACTCCAATCCATTTTTAAGAGAACTGATTTATTAGATTTTTCCCAACCAATTGTCATTTATTGCAAACGAGGAATTAGAAGTCAATTAGCTATTCAACGATTAAGCATTCGATTTCCAGAAGCTCAATTTTATAATCTTTCTCAAGGGATTATGCATCTTTTTTAGGATTAACCTTTCCTTTTTAATGTAGTTAACTTTCTCCTAACTAAAATAGATTAGTGATTTTAACCTATTTTTCTTTTAAAAAATCTATTTTTAGTCCGACGAATCAACTTTTATAAATTAAACGAAAGAAAAATGGCAGAAAAATTTGGAGGTTCTCCTGATAATCAAAAAACAGTATTGGAGCATCCAGTAGGATTATTCGTATTGTTTTTTACAGAAATGTGGGAACGATTTAGTTATTATGGAATGCGAGCACTCTTGGTGCTTTTTTTAACATCATCATTAATGGATGATGGATGGGCCTGGGAAAGAGCAGATGCACTTAAACTTTACGGTTACTACACAGGACTAGTTTACTTAACTCCAATCTTCGGAGGTATCATTGCCGATAAATTATTAGGCTATAGAAATTCTGTTACTCTTGGTGCACTAATTATGACAATTGGACATGCCTCAATGGCATTAGAAACCTCAACTACATTTTATATTGGTTTAGGTTGTTTGATTGTAGGTAATGGACTCTTTAAGCCGAATATTTCTTCTATGGTTGGTCAACTATATGGAGACGGAAGTAAGAAAAAAGATTCTGCTTATACCATTTTTTATATGGGTATTAATGCAGGTGCATTCTTAGGAATTTTACTTTGTGGATACATTGGTGAAAAAGTAGGATGGAGTTATGGATTTGGTTTGGCTGGTGTATTTATGTTTTTTGGAATGCTTCAATTTTGGTTTGCACAAAAGATTTTTGGAAAAATTGGTTTATCTCCTGCAGCTTTAAATCTTGCCAATAAAGAAGACAAGGAAGAAGAAGTGGTTGATAATACTCCTGCACATATCGTTCGAGATCGAATTATTGTAATTGGAGTATTAGCATTTTTCACTATTTTCTTTTGGATGGCATTTGAGCAAGCAGGTGGTTCTATGACTATTTTTGCTGGTGATTATACTGATAGAATTCTCGAAGGTACTTCAGCAACGATTTTCTTTTGGATGAATTTCCTTTTGACAGTTGTGCCTCTTGCAATTGTTACTTGGGTTTTATTTTCACTCTTTAAGCAGATTTTTGCAAAATATGCGATGTCTAATCTTTTTTTAGGAGCAAGTTTTGTCATCATTTGGGGAATTGCTTTTTGGATGCTTGCTAAAGATTTTAATACTAAAACTTACGAAGTTCAAATTGCAAATGCAGAAACAACTGATGTGCTTAGAATAGATGAAGATCTTGCAGATGGAACAGCACTTCTTGTCAGAAAAAATCCAAAAGGAAACTTAAGATTAGTTTCTGAAGAACAAGCTCAAAAATTTACAGATGCACAATCAGCATCTGTTGTACGACAAAAAACAAATGAATTAGAAGTTCCTGCGTCTTGGTTTGGTATTCTAAATTCATTTTTCATTATTGCATTTGCGCCGCTATTCTCAAGGATCTGGGAAGCTAAACCTGACATATCAGGGCCTATAAAGTTTGCCATTGGACTAATTCTTCTGGGGCTAGGTTTTGCTGCGTTGGCATATGGAAGTATGGGTATTGAACAAGGGGCAAAAACAGCAAGCGTCAGTATGATGTGGCTAATCATTGCCTACTTACTTCACACACTTGGTGAGCTTTGCGTTTCTCCTGTAGGATTATCTTATGTAAGTAAATTAGCTCCTGCAAAATTAGTAGGGTTTATGTTTGGGATTTGGTTTGTTGCCAATTTCATTGCAAATACATTAGCAGGATTAAGTGGAAGTTATATTGATCATATTACAGAAACCTACTCATTGAGTACTTTCTTTTTGATATTTACATTTGTTCCTATAGCTGCTGGATTAGTACTTGTTGTTCTTAATCCTATGTTAAAACGAATGATGCATGGAGTAAAATAAATTCCATTTTTATACAAAAGAAACCCTCAACCCAACAGTTGGGGGTTTCTTTTTTCCAAAAATAAAAATTAAAAAATCATGGCAACCAAAAGAGTTTCTTCCGCAAATGAATTCAAGGGAAATTATATTATTTATTATGCTCTTGTTGCAGGGCAAGTTTTAATTGCTCTGGTCATTAGTTATTTGATCATTGATACTGAGAAAAATTTTACTTGGGATATGAGTAACCCATTTCATTTAATAGCTCCGATTTTGATGTTGAGTGCTGTTTCTATGAGTTCACTTTTATTCACTAATAAAATGGAAGAAGCAAAAAACATAAAAGGACTTGCTGGAAAATTAGAACATTATCGAAGTTCAATTATTTTGCGAAGCGCATTATTGGAAGGTGCTAATTTGGTTTGTGTTATTTTTTTTTTCTTAGAACAAAATTATTTCTTCTTACTCTTATTTTTTCTTGGATTTTGTGTCTTTTTACTTGTCCGACCTTCTGAAGACAGCTTTAGAGAAAAATATAGATTAACAGAAGAAGAGAGAATGGAATTTCGAAAAATGGTTTCATAGTAAATCACTTTTGTCGGTTGAATAATTTTAAAATTCCAATCCGTCCTCCAGATCTTCTAATTCTGTTTTTCCATATTCTTGCTTAATCTTAATTCGCAGTTTTTGTCTTTCCAAAATCAAATGCGCTAAACCAACATTCGGTGCAATCAATGCTTTTGGTGAAAGTGCCATTCTAATTTTTTGTTCATCAATATCCAATCGGTACATCAAACTCAACAAAAAATCCAATCGATATTGCATCATGTACGCCACCTGATCTGACAACATTTCAAATAATTCTTGCTCCGTTGGTTTTTTATCACCAAGCACCATTTCGAAATCTCTAGCAATGAGTTCCGTTGTTTTTTCAGTAAAATCTTTATTCTCTTCCAAGTTTTAAATATTAATTAAACCATTTTTAAATAATAATAAATTAGATGTGTTTTTGACATTTGAAAATCATTCATTCAAAAATCAAAATTATAACTCTATCTTTACGCAAACAATTACCGATTACATGGAGCACCAAATTTATCAATCTCTAACGGAAGCAAAGCAAAAAGGCGAAAAAAAATTCGTGGTTTTAATTGACCCTGACAAAGGTAGCCTTAAAAATTTGGAAGCCACGGTGAACCTTTCTATTGAAGCAAAGGTTGATTACTTTTTTATCGGAGGAAGTCTCGTAGTCAATAATATGCTAGACCATACTTTGCAAACGATAAAGAAATCGTGTGATATCCCATTGATTTTATTTCCTGGAAATAATTCTACACAACTCAGCTATCGAGCAGATGCTTTACTTTTTCTTTCTTTGATCTCAGGTCGGAATGCCGATTTGTTGATCGGAAAACATGTGATCTCTGCTCCTTATTTAAAAATGAGTCCTTTGGAAATTATTTCTACCGGTTATATGTTAATCGATGGAGGTATCCCAACAAGTGTTTCTTATATCAGTAACACTTACCCGATTCCAGCGATGAAAGACGATATTTCATTGTGTACGGCATTGGCTGGGGAAATGCTTGGATTGAAATTAATTTACATGGATGCAGGAAGTGGTGCAATTAATCCAATTTCGGAATCAATGATTCATGCAGTTAGTTCTGCGGTACAAATTCCAGTAGTTGTTGGAGGTGGAATTCGAACTCCTGAGAAAGCTTATCAAAATGTCAAAGCTGGCGCGGATGTAATTGTTGTAGGAAATGCAATTGAAAAAGATCCTAGCTTGATCAAAGAAATG
>JBGCFD010000199.1:0-7169 GCA_045106765.1 Saprospiraceae bacterium
TGCCCAACTACCAGTTTTCCATAAATATATAACACATCAGCTTCTACGCTTGTAAACCCATGTCGCAAAGCATCTTTCAACGGACAATTTCGAAAATAATCATTATGTGAGTGAGCTTTGGGTAAAGGAGTTACTTGAGCCAATAAGGAAACCGTCGCAACCATTAAGAAAAGAGAAAAGAGAATTTTAGAATAGAAAGATGTAGAATTTGGCATTTGTAAACTAATTGGTTTTTGAGTAAGATACCTATTTGAGTCCAAAAATGATACCTTAATCTATATCTGCTATTTTTGCAAATTGACCATTGGTAATTTTTAGTAAATCATTTGGACTTAATTTAACCAAAATTCCTCGCATTCCAGCATTGATATAAATAGTTTCAAAATCTGTAGCAGATTCATCCAAGAAAACTGGAAAAGGTTTTTTCATCCCAATTGGCGAACAACCTCCTCGAATATAACCTGTCAAACTCAATAATTCTTTTACTGGAATTAAAGCGATTTTTTTATTTCCAGATACTTTCGCAATTGATTTTAGATTCAATGTTTGAGAACCATTAATGACCGCAACTAAAACCCCGTTTTTGTCCCCTTTTGCTACTAATGTTTTGAACACATTTTCCGCTTGTAAAAAATTATCTCCGGCAATTTTTTTTACGGACAAATTTGTTTCGTTGTATTCGTATTCCAACGTCTCATAAGAAATTTTTTTTTGATCAAGTAATCGAAGTGCATTCGTTTTTTTCATAAAAAGAAAATGATGTTTAATTTTTCTAAAATGGAAATTACAAAATCTTAAATAAGTTTTTCACTCCTATCATTTTTTTCCTAGCTTTAAAGATTCCTACACCAAATTCTTAAATCCTAATAAAATGCTACGCAAAATTTTGAAATTCATTGGTATCCTAATTTTATTACTTATCGTTGTTGCCCTTTTTAATTATGAAAAAATAAATAAACTGCGAAAGGTGGTTGGTCTTTTTGAAAAAGAAAATATAGTGGAAAATTTTCTTCATATGGAAGATCTCAATGAAACTTCCACGCTTTTCAAAAGTTCTTCTCCTACCCGTTTGCCTGTCAACATTTCTCATCAACTACCAAAGACTTTTCAAAGCAATGGACAATCTGTAGATGTACAAAATTTTATTGATCGGTCCTTAACGACTGGTTTAATGATTATTCATAAAGACACTATTATTTTTGAAAATTACACGAGAGGTTTGACTCCTGAAACCACTCATATTTCCTGGTCGATGGCTAAATCTTTTGTTTCTGGAATGATTGGAATTGCTATTGAAGAAAGGAAAATCAAAAGTGTTCAAGATCAAATTACTGATTACTTGCCTCAATTTAAAGGGACAGGCTATGAAGGAGTCACTATTAAGGATGCTTTAGAAATGAGTTCAGGAGTAGGATTCAATGAAGATTATAGTGATTTTAATTCTGATATCAATCGTTTTGGAAGATATTTCGCTTTGGGGCAATCTTTCGAAAAATTTGCTTTAAGTCTTAAAAATGCTCGAAAGCCTGGTACCTTCAATCATTATGTTAGCATAGATACACAAGTGCTCGGAATGGTTTTGAAAAAGGCAACAGGGAAAACTATTACTGAATATATGCAAGAAAAAATTTGGACTCCCATGGGAATGGAAGATGATGCTCAATGGATTATTGATGAAGATGGAATGGAAATGGCGTTGGGTGGATTGAATGCTACCTTGCGAGATTATGGGAAATATGGGCTGCTATATTTGCAGGAAGGAAATTGGTTTGGCAAGCAGATTGTTCCACAAAGCTGGGTTAAAAAATCGGTAGCAATGGATGGTCCTCATTTGCAACCTGGTGTCAATGAATTTTCGAGTAGTGATATGGGATATGGTTATCAATGGTGGATTCCACAAGAAGCTGATGGTGCTTTTTTAGCTTCTGGAATTTATAATCAACACATATATATACAACCTAATCGAGATTTAGTAATTGTGAAATTATCAGGTAACTATCATTTTAAAACAGATAAAAATTTAGAGAAAAGTCAGCATATTGACTTTTTCAAAAGTATCGTTCAGCAGTTTCCCAAAAATACAATTGCGGATAATTCTGTTGAATAAACACAAAAGAAAATTTAATGAAAAATATAAAACTTCCACTTTTCGGTTTGATTGCATCATTACTATTTTTTGGATGCAAAAAAGATGATGCAAATGAATACACAGTTAATTCAGACTTCGAAGAATATGTTCAACGATTTATTGATGAGGGAGCAGCACGAGGAGTGGAAATTGACTTTAGTGATACAGGTTTATTGATTGAATATTCTGATAGAATTGTGAATGGAGCTAGTGGATATTGTTACTTAGGCGATCATCATATTGTAATTGATAAATCAGAATGGCCTGACTTGACTGACACTCAAAAAGAATATTTAATTTTCCATGAATTGGGACATTGTGAATTAGATCGTCAACACAAAAACAATCAATTTGATAATTTACTCTGGCAAAGTCTAATGCGTGGAGATCCTTTGGTGGGGACTCAACAAAATATTCCTGTTCCTTATTATGGTTTTAGAAAGAACTATTATCGAGATGAATTATTTAACCAAAATACTTCAGCGCCAGATTGGAGCAATCCAAATTTCAACATTAATGATGTTCCACTAGCTGATAAAGAGTTACTAATTGAGCGAGAAAATATTCCAAGAATTGCAGAGGCTCCTGCTGCAGTTGGTGATAATTTTGAAATGGAATTTCAGATTAATGGTATTAATGGAGTACCTTTTATTACTGAGTTAAATTGGGGAGCAGATTCCCAAAAATTCTTTGTTCGTATTTATCGGAATTTTGGTACATATATAGGTGCACTAGAAAATGGTAAAGATCAGCAAGTGTTTTATCATCCTACAAAAGATGATTTGGATAAAATTACGATACGTCAAAAAGATGGGTTAACTCAATTATTTTTTGATGATATTCTAATTTATCATTTTGATGAATTGCCTAGTGTACTTTCTACTATTAAATTAGAAGCAAGAGACGGAAATAACGTTTTAGTCTCTAGTTTTTCGGTTGAACATTTTTCCCTTTTTAAGTTATTATAAAATCTTTTCTTGATTTTTTAAATCATCATAGATTTTTTTCAATTCAATGATTTGACTTTCGTACATATAAAAAATGTATTTCTTCGAAACAAACCACAACATTCCGAATAAAATAGGAACTGAAATTCCAATCGTCAATAAGATCCCATCCCATCTAGTCAAAATTTCTAGATCGTTTCCATTGTCTGTAAAACTTGCCAGTAATCCTAAAATAAAACTTATCGGCACAAAGATCCAGACAAGAAATTTTAATTTCTTTAAAGCTTTTGACAAAACCTTGTGATAACTTCCGATACTTTCTACAACATTTCGAGTTGATATGGACTTAATCTCATGAATAAATTTTTTAGTTGAAAAATAACTCGTTATCACCAATATTACTGTGCAGGAATATAAAATCCAAACATATGGATGATTCCGCATAAAATAAAAAATAGCAAACATCAGAATTACACCTGTTATCGTTTCATTAATTGCATTGCGTTTAATTTCCTGCAATAGATCATTTGATTTTTTGCGAGAAATTTCTAATACTTCTGGTTCTATTGATTGATAATAAACCTTAGCCTGGTCATTTGACATTTTCCAAATATTCTTTAAATCAAATTCTTCCATATCCTTGCTCATTTAATAATTTGAATAATTGTTTTTTAATCCTCAATAATTTTACTCCAACATGGTTAGTAGTTAATCCTAGAATTTCGGCAATCTCATCATATTTTTTTTCATCTAGGTGCAAAAGAATAATTGCACGTTCGTCTTTTCCCAATTGATTGATACATTTATAAAGCAACTCTATTTTTTCTTCTTTTTGAATGACTTGCTCCACTCCTACCCTACTTTGATCTGGTATTTTAAAAGAAATAATATTAATTGGATTATTCGATTGTTGTCGTTTCTGTTTCTTTTGAAATGTCAAAGCTGTATTTAATACCACTCGATAAATCCATGTTGAGATTTTGGATTCTCCTCTAAATCGACCATAAGATTTCCATAATTGTATCAACATCTCTTGATACAAATCTTTAAAGTCAGCTTCCCCTAAAGTATAGGAACGAGCTATTTTGTACAAAATACCATTGTACTCATCGATGATATGTTTGAAATCCTTTTCCGTTGGCATATTAGTTAGTATCGTTCATCGGTAAATTATTACAACTGGTCGGTAATTAATTTTAATTTTTTCTTTAACCGTAATAAAACGAATAAACCGAATACTAATGTAGTGAATCAAAAAAAATATTATGAAAAATTCAAATTCAAAAAAATTCAGTCCATTTACTCTTTTAGCAATTGCCATTGGATTACTTCTAGCTTTTACTGATGATTACATTGTTGAGTATTTGGGTAATCGTCCAACTGTAGGAATTCTATTTGTTGGGGTTTTACTATTTAGCCTTTTTATCATAATAAAAATGGGAAAAGTTAACAAGAGTAAATCCTAGAAATACAATAGAATAAACATTCAGAATTTTATTAACCTAAAAAATTATTATGAAAAATTCAGTTATGAAAAAATTAGAAGAACGAGCTACTGTTTACATCACACTTTCTATGATGATATCTCTTTCTGCAAAAAATGTTTCTGCCTATTTAGAAATCCCATTTCTAGAATATGTAATGATTGCAATCGCTGTTGTATTAATTATTTTAGGCATAATCAATGTAAATAAATACGAAAAACAGAAAACTGATAATAGTTGTAGCTCCTAAGATGAATGTTGAAGATATAATTTGCTGTAATTTATACAGAAATAACTGTAATATCTCTGTATAAATAATGATAATTCTGTATTATTACAGCAATACTAAGTTTTATTCAATCATCTCGTAACAAGCTGACAAAGAATTAAAAATTAGAACTTAAGTATAAAAGTTTTAGTTTTGATGGGAGCGCAGATTGGGGAATTCTTTTGACTAAAAAATTTAGATTCTCGTTTTACAGCTCCTCCCCTATTTAATATGGAAAATTCAAATTGCTTTTAGCCCCAATTAAACATTATGATATTCCCCAAGGATTTAGCCCTAAGAAAGATTTGAATCATTTAGAATAAAATCTAAATCATAAAGGCATTTCATGCAAACTTCAATAGATAACAGTAGCATCATATTCAATGCATCTCATCTTTTTAATTATGGATTGAACTACTCGGCAGCAAGCTGACGGAGAATCAAAAAAACAATTTCATAGATATCAATATAGAATTTCACCACATAGAAAACATAGGTGAAATTCTATGTTTTTTATGTGCCTATAATGGTGAAAAAAAATTGGTCGTGGAGGGATTTTTCACTTATGAGACATCATTGCTGCTGTTGCACCCGATGCAAGCATCGGGGAATTCTTTAGATTAAACGATGTATTTAGAAATTATTCCAAAACTTAAAATTTTAATTTTCCCTTTCTCCCCTAGATACTTTTCCTCAAAAGAATTTTTATCTAAAATGTCAAAAAACAGGTTATACTGTAATATTTCTGTTTTTATACAGATTTTTACAGCAAAATACAGTAACACCCATTTCGAACACAATCCATTTTAAAAGGAAAATCAACTTTTAATCATGATATAGCTAGATTTCTACTCTGCCCTATGGATTTCAAAATATTCCATCTCATTAAATTCCTTAGATAATCATTTGTCTACCAATTCGAGAAATCTAAAAAAAATTCAAATACTCAATTGTGAAAACCGAGATTTCAAATCAATTGAAAATAGTTCATCATTTTTAATCCAATTTTTCCACTTCGTTCCTATCATAGTGGGATGTATACATTAAATCAAGAAATACTGACTTGTACAAATTTTCTATTATGCATTTAAGATATCGAAAATAATTTCAGCCTACCTGTAATATATACAGATAAATACAGCAAATCATGGAATAAAACAATATTTATACAGATAATTACAGCATTATTCTGTAATTATACTTTTTAGTCTCCTCAACTAACTATATTCGCCTCATTCTTTCATTCTTAAAAACCAATTACGCTATGATTATTGCGGTTACCAACCTTAAAGGTGGTGTAGGAAAAACCACCATCGCCACCAACCTTGCAGTAAGTTTTGCTCACCGAGATTATGATGTTTGCATTGTTGATACCGATTTAGGACAGCAATCTTCTATGGAATGGTCTGGAAATAGAAGCGAAGATAGGATCAGAATTCCTGTATTTGGAGTAAGTATCAAACAACTCAATAAAGAAGTCGAGGGATTACAAGAGAAATATGACATTGTTATCATTGACGGGACACCTCAATTGTCTGAGCTAGCTGATAGAACAATCTTAGCAAGTGATTATTTAGTCATTCCCTTGATGCCTAGTATTTATGATTTTAGAGGCTTCGAAAACTTCTTGGAGCGTTTTGAACAAATCCGAGGTTTAAAAGAAGCAAATGGCGGGAAAGTAAAAGCGCTTGTTGTTTTAAATCGAGTGGTCTCAAAGACCAACGTCAGTAAAGAGATCAAAGCAGCTGTCAAAGAATATGAGGTTACCCTGCTAAAATCAAATATCAACAATCGAGTGGCTTATGCTGATTCTGCAACAGATGGACTTGGGGTAGTGGAGTACAAAGATGCAAAAGCTAAAAAAGAGATCATTAAATTGACTGATGAACTTGAAAAAATACTAAGTTAGAATACTGCAAAAAATGTAATATTTCTGTAAACTGCTGTATTATTTACAGATTATTCTTATTTTTACTGCGAATTGCTGTATTTATACAGCATATTTAATCAAAGAAAATATTTAAATTATGCCAATCAAAAAGAAAATAACCTCAAAGAAAACCAATAAAGTAATGGATGCTGCAGTTCAAGAGAAAGCTTTGGAACAGTTGCAAAAAAAAGATAAAAAGAAAAACGTTCAACGAGTAACCGTTGATTTCCCTCAATATCTTTATGAAAAAATGAAATTGGAAACAGAAGATACTGGACAGACTTTAAAAGGATTTATCGTTGGGCTGGTTAGAGAACATTTTACCAGAAAAGAAGGGTAGTGGTTGATGACAAATATTTCAATAAATTTAACTCGAACTAATTAATTCCAATAATGGATTAAATATTCACAG